>JBGOZF010000096.1:0-16701 GCA_041480065.1 Rhodocyclaceae bacterium | reverse complement strand
GCCGGGAATCACCGGCTGGGCGCAGGTGAATGGCCTGCGCGGCGAGACCGAAACGCTCGACAAGATGAAGGCGCGCATCGACCACGATCTCGACTACCTGCGCAACTGGTCGCTGCGCTTCGATCTCTACATCATCTTCCGCAGCGTCGCCGTCGTGCTGAGGGACTGCAACGCCTATTGAGCGGGGCCACGGTCCATTCAACCCGTCGGGCAGGGTGCATGGCCCATCCATACGCGTCGACGCGGCATTTCCGAATGTCAAGGCGCTTATTTACTTAATTGGATGGTGTTCCCCGATCACGGGCGCATCATGGTCTCGTTGCCGGTCGCATCAGGCCGGAACCGACGTCAGCAAGACCTGACAGAAAAGGACAACGACCATGAGGATACCTCCCCCGACCATGAAGACCCCCACCCCGATCTCGCCGAACGCCATCGCTCAGGCCATTGCGGATGTCTTGACTCCAGCGGCCACTCACTGGCGCCCGGCAGGCGTGGCAGAGAAGCTGATGCCGTACGAGGCTGCGGCCAAGGCGATCTTCGTCAAGGCCAACGGTCTGGCCGCCTACTACGAGACTACCGGAATTGCCGGATTGCCCGTTAGAACGCAAACCGGAACGAAACCGAAATTCGTCGGCCTAACGACTGGTGGTATCTAAGCTCCGGATCCAGGAGCGAACCCGATAGGAGAGAGACAAGATGAGACAAGCTCACATAGAGTATTCGGCATCGGATCTCGACTACAGCAAGGCGGCGAAGTTTGCCGCCAACCTGGCCAGGAAAGATGTCGGCCTCGGCGAACCCGTGCTGGTTGCCTGGTACGACCGGCGTGCCGCGCGCATGTCGCCTGTGATCGAAGGGGCGGACCTGCGTACCCGCTGGCGCGACTATGGCGTGAGCCATGGCGGCCGCCTGGAAATCGATGTCGCCGGCGATTACGAGTTCGTCTATGCGGATTCGAGCGAGTTCGATCACTACGAGGAATGTCCCTACATCAACATTCGAGACGCGCAGGGCAGCGAATACATCTGTCATGCGCGCCTGCTCAAGGATCGGCACACGCCGACGAACGACGCCTGTGTAGCGCTGGACGAGTGGACGAGCAAGCTTACGTAGGTCGGCGTCCCGTCGTCCCCGCCGGCGCGGCGCGCAGATATTGAAGTGGCCAGGACGCGGCCTGCCCCAGTTCCTGCGCGGCAGTGAGCGGCCAATAGGGATTGCGCAGGATTTCGCGGCCGAGCAGCACCATGTCGGCCTGCCCGGTGCGGACGATATGGTCGGCCTGTGCCGGCGAGGTGATCAGGCCGACGGCGGCGGTCGGGATGCCGGCCTCGCGGCGAATGCGTGCCGCGAATTCGGTCTGGAAGCCCGGTCCGGCCGGGATTTGCGCCGTCGGCAGCAGGCCGGCGGACGAGACGTCCACGAGGTCGACGCCGAGTCCTTTGAGCGTGCGGCACAGTTCGACGGTCTCGTCCGCGTTCCAGCCGCCGTCTACCCAGTCGGTCGCCGAGAGGCGGATCAGCAGCGGTAGTCTATCCGGCCATTCGGCACGCACGGCGGCGACCACTTCGCGCACCAGGCGGGTACGGTTCTCGAAGCTGCCGCCATAGGAGTCGCTGCGGCGATTCGACAACGGCGACAGGAACTGGTGCAGCAGGTAACCGTGCGCCGCGTGTATCTCGACAGTCTGGAAACCAGCTTCGCGCGCGCGGCGGGCGCCGGCGGCGAATTTCGCGACCACCTGGCGGATGCCGGCCTCGTCGAGTTCGCGCGGCACCGCATAGCCTTCGCCGAACGACAAGGCCGACGGCGCGACGATCGTCCAACCGCCTTCGCTCGGGTCGAGCGTTCTCTGCGGTTCCCAGCCCAGCCCGAGGCTGGCTTTGCGGCCGGCATGCGCCAGTTGGATGGCGGGCACGCAGCCCTGCGCCTGCGCGAAATGCGCGATGCGCGCCAGCGGCTCGATCTGCCTGTCGTCCCAGATGCCGATATCGTTGGGGCTGATGCGTCCCTCGGGCGTCACCGCCGTCGCTTCGACGATCATCAGTGCCGCGCCGCCGACCGCGCGGCTGCCGTAATGCACGAAATGCCAGTCCGACGCCATGCCCTCGCGCGCCGCGTACTGGCACATGGGCGGGATGCCGATGCGATTGGCGAGGACGACGTCGCGCAGCTTGAGGGGTTCGAACAGGTGGGCCATGGTTCGGTTCCTTGTCAAGAAGGGATGGACGGAGTTTAGCGCGCGGCGCGCGCAGCCAGGTAGCGGGCCAGGACGGTGCCGATCAGCGGCAGCAGCATGGCCGAGGCACCGAACAGCCATCGCGCGCCGACTCGGTCATGCACCATCGCACCCAGGGCGACGCCGGCCGCCTGGCCGAGGAAGAAGCACGAAGCAAACAGCGAGACAGCGGTGCCGCGCGCCGAGGGTGTCATCTGCGTCGCCAGCGTCTGCAGCGTGTTGTGCATCTGGTAGAAGCCGAGCCCGGCGACGATGCAGGCGACTAGGCCCCAGCCCCAGGCGGGCGCCAGGGCCAGCAGTGCGAGCGCCGCGCCGATCAGTGTGCCGCCCGTCCAGGCGAGGCGCACCTGGCCCATCAGCCTGACCCAGCGGCGGGCGAACAGCGTGTAGCCGAGCCCGCCCAGGCCGATGGCCGCGGAGATGGCGCCGGCGTGGAAGAGCGAGATTCCGAAGCGTTCATGGAGATAGGCCGGAATGAAGGCGATGGCGCCGAACACCGCCAGTGCCTCGCTGAAGACGATGGCGAGGATGAAGCGTGCATGTGCGTCGCCGAGTACCAGGCGGATGCGGGCGCCGGCGCTGGTCGTACCTGCGTCGCTCGCCGCGTGCCTGGCATGGCCGGGCTTGCGCAGCGACGCGAGCAGCAGCAGGCCGACCCAGAAATAGATGATGCCGAGCAGCACGAACGCCCAGCGCCAGCCGAATTGGTCGGCGAAGAATCCGCCGACCGCCTGGCCGCCGACCAGACCGATGACCTGACCGGACATGAACTTGGCCAGCGTCGCCTGGCGATGTTCGAAGGCGACGACATCGCCGATCCAGGCCATGGCCAGCGGGATCACCGCGGCGGTGGTGGCGCCGTTGAAGGCCCGCGCTGCACTCAGGAGGTCCAGGTTCGGGCTCAGCGCGCTGACGGCAGCGCCGAGGGTGGATGCGAGGCAGGTCCAGGTGATGACCCGGAATTTGCCGAAGCGGTCGCCGAGCGGGCCGAACAGCAACTGGAAGATGCCGTAGGCGACGCTGGCAGAAGTCACCACCATCGCCGCCTGCCCCACCGAGGTGCCGAAGTCGCGCGCCAGGGCGGGCAACATCGGGTCGCAAAGCCGCAAGGCCATCGCGCTGGCGAAGGCGGCGCACGACAGCAGGAAAATGTCCCGGTCCAGGGCCTGCCGGTCGGGGCCGCTCATACGCCGAGCAATTGGCGCAGGCGCGGTGCGTTGACCCGGCTGACCGGGATCTTCTCTTCGGTGTTCCCCGCCATGGAGATCGCGAACTGCTCGTCGTGGCGGAGCACGGCGCTGGCATGGGCGAGGTTGATGATGTAGCTGCGATGGACCCGCACGAAACGATCCTTCGGCAGGCGGGATTCGAGCTGGCTAAGGGACAGGTTGCAGAAGTGGTGCTTGCCGTCGGCGCAGACCTGGGTGTGGTGCCCCTCGGCGCGCAGAAAGGCTACCTCGGCGATATCCAGCAGCGCGATGCGCCCATTCATGGACACCGGCAGTTTGAAAAGGCTGCGTGCCGTCGGTTCTTCGCCGTGGGCCGGTTCCTCTTCGGCCGGATGCGAAGTCAGGTCGGTTATGTCGTACAGAATCAGGCTGTAGCCGCAAACGCCATTGCCATCGTGGAGCTGGACCACGCGCAGTTGAAGAATCGTGTCCGGCACATTGATCAGCATCGAGGCATAGCCGGCAGCGTCCTCGTGCTTCGACTGTTGCAACAGCCATTCGATCTTGCTGTGGGAATGCTCGGGGTGTATCGAGTGTATGGTCTTGCCCAGGCTGTCACGCAGGTGGTCGGCGCCAAACACGGTTGCGGCGGTACCGCTGAAGCTGAGGACGCGGCAATCGCGGTCGAGCATCACCAGTCCGATCGGCAGTCGGTTCAGAATGTACTGTTGCTGCGACTTGTTCAAGCCTGTCCCCCGATGACGGCATTTCCGGCGGGGAGCTTCCTTCCGCAGTTCGAGAAGGCATCCCTCCGCTCGTGCGTCGGTTCCGCCACTCGTGAAAATGTGGTTTCCCGCCACGCCCGCAGCCAATAGATTACTGCGAAAACAGTACCACCGCCCGGGTGCCGATCGACACGCCCGGACGGTTGATCAACCGATGGGCGCCGCGAACTTCTGCAAGCACGGAGCGCGAGTGGCCCGCGTTACGGGAGGAGACGAGTGGAAAAAGCCATTTTCACGTTCATCGAGAAATGCGTCGCCTGCAAGGGCTGCGAGATCGCCTGCGCCGTCGAGCATTCCAAAGACAAGAGCCTGTTCGGCGCCCTGGCCGAGACCCCGCGGCCGCGGCAGCGGGTGCGGGTCGAACAGGCCGGAGCCTTCAGCTACCCGTCACGCTGCATGCATTGCCAGGACGCGGCTTGCATCGCGGCTTGTCCGATGGGGGCGATGACGCGGCATCCCGACACCAACTCGGTCTACGTCGAGACCAGCAAGTGCATCGGCTGCTGGATGTGCGTCATGGTCTGCCCGTTCGGCGGTGTCAGCGCCGACCCGGTGGCCAAGAAAGCCCTCAAGTGCGACCGCTGTCCGGACCGCACCGCCCAAGGGCTCGATCCCGCCTGCGTATCGGCCTGTCCGACCAAGGCCATGATCTTCGCCGCGCCCGAGGAAATCGCCGAACTGCGCGGTCAGGCCACGGCGCTTGCCGCCACCGGCGCCGGTACGGCGCGCAGCACCGGCACAGTCGAAACATGGAGAACCCTGAGGGGAGGAGCCTGAGATGAACGCACCGGAGATTCCCGTTGTCGAGAAAGCGCTGCTCGAAGTCGCCAAGCGCAAGGGCCTGAAAACCGGCCGCGATCGCCTGGCCGCCATGAAGCCCCAATGCGGCTTCGGCGAACTGGGCACCTGTTGCCGCATCTGCTACATGGGCCCGTGCCGCATCGATCCCTTCGGCGACGGCCCCAAGCAGGGTGTCTGCGGCCTCTCGCCCGACACCATGGTGGCGCGCAATTTCCTGCGCGAGGCCGTCGGTGGCGCCGCCTCGCACGTCGGCCATGCCCGCCACCTGGTGCTCGCACTGCGCGACGCGCTCGACGGCAAGGCACCCTATGAAATCCGCGGCGAGGCGAAGGCTTTCGCGCTCGCCAAGCAGTTCGGCATTCCTACCGTGGGGCGAACGGCGAAAGAGGTCTGCTACGACCTGGTGGACATCGCCCTCGAGGACTTCGGGCGCCAGGACGACAAGCCCAACAACTGGCTCTCCAAGCGCGCCCCGGCGCCGGAACAGGCCATGTGGAAACAGACCGGGCTGATGTACTCCAATCCCCACAACGAGATCGAGACGGCGATGCACGCCTCATCCATGGGCAACGATGCCGATCCGGTCACGCTGCTGCTGCGCACGCTGAAGATCGGCCTGGTGGACGGCTGGAGCGGGCTGGCGTTGTGCACCGACATCCAGGACATCCTGTTCGGCACGCCCGAGGTGACGGTGCTGGAAGCCAACGTCGGCGTGCTCGAGGCGGGCAGCGTCAACATCGCGGTGCACGGCCACAACCCGATACTCTCGGAGAAGATCCTCGAATGGGGCGCCAAGCTCGACAAGGAAGCCCAGGCCGCGGGTGCGGAGCGCATCAACGTCGTCGGCGTCTGCTGCACCGGCAACGAACTGGCGATGCGCCACGGCGTCAAGATGGCGGCCCACAACGCGCAGTCTGAATTGCTGCTCACGACCGGCGCCGTCGACTGCATGGTGGTGGACATCCAGTGCATCTGGCCGCAGTTGCCGCAAATGGCCAAGTGCTTCGACACCACCTTCATCACGACGGACGAAATGGTGCATATGCCCGGCGCCACGCACATCGAGTTCCATCCGGTGCATGCCGATGACAGCGCCCAGAAGATCGTCCGCGCCGGCATCGAGGCCTTCGTCAAGCGCCGCGGCAAGCAGGTCGACATTCCGCAGCACAAGACGCAGGCCGTGGCCGGCCTGTCGCTGGAAGCCATCGTCGGTATTCTCTCGAAAGTGGATGCCGCCGACCCGCTGAAGCCGGTGATCGACAATGTCGCCAACGGCAACATCCTCGGTTTCGCCGGCGTCATCGGCTGCTCGAGCGTCAAGTTCCGCGATGGCGCCATGACCGAGGAGCTGGTCAAGGAACTGTTGCGCAACAACGTGCTGGTGGTGACCACCGGTTGCACCGCCCACATCTGCGCCCAGGACGGACTGCTCACTTCGGCGGCGACCGAGAAGTATTGCGGCGACGGACTCAAGGCGGTGTTGACGGCGATCGGCAATGCCATCGGCCTCGGCGGGCCATTGCCGCCGGTGTGGCACATGGGTTCCTGCGTCGACAATTCGCGCATCGTCGATCTGCTCGGTGCAGTCGCTGCCCGGTTGGGCGTGAAAGTCAGCCAGTTGCCGGCGGTGGGATCGGCACCGGAACTGGTGCAGGAAAAGGCCATTTCCATCGGCTGCTCTGTCCTCGCCCTCGGTACCATGGTCCATGTCGCCCCGGCGCCGCGCGTGCTGGGCAGCGAACTGGTGACCAAGGTGCTGACGCAGGATCTGCCGAGCATCACCGGCGGCAAGGTCTATGTCGAATACGACCCGAAGAAGGCGGCCGCCGGCATGATCGCCCACATCCGCGAAAAGCGCGCCGCGCTGGGTCTGTGAAGGCGGCGGCATGAACATCGTCATCATCGGCAACGGCCCGGCGGCGGTTGCCGCCGCCGAGGCTGCGCGCGAGCTCGATCGGCAATGCGAGATCGCGATGATCTCGAAGGAAGCGGTGCCTTTCTACTCGCCCTGTCCCCTGGCCGAATACGTGGAAGCCAGCGTGCCGCGCGAGCACTTGTTCCTGCGCGACGAGCAGTTCTATCGGAACCTGGGTATCACGACGCTGTTCGGGCGTGCGGCGACGAGCATCGATACCAAGGCGCGGCGGGTGTCCATCGGCAGCGGAACGGGTGTCGCCCAGGTGTCCTACGGCCGGCTGCTCATCGCGACCGGTGCGCGTGCCGTCATGCCGTCCATTCCCGGCCTCGCCGATACGCCCGGCGTGTTCGCCCTGAAGACCATCGCCGATGCGGATGGCATCGTTGCCCGACTGCCCGTAGCGCGCCGTGCCGTGGTCATCGGCTCCGGCTTCATCGGCCTGGAGGCCGCCCAGGCCCTGGTGCGGCGCGGCCTGACGGTGACCGTGGTCGAGACGCTCGGCCAGGTACTGCCGCAGATGCTGGACGCTGAGATGGCGGCCCTGGTGGAGTCGCGGCTGCGCGATCACGGCGTCGACGTGCGACTCAACAGTTCGGCAGAGGCGGTACTCGGCGGCAAGTCCGGCGTGACCGCAGTGCGCGCCGGCGGGCGGCAAATTCCCTGCGATCTCGTTGTCTGTGCCGCCGGTGTGCGGCCCGATCTTTCGCTGCTGGCTGGCAGCGGTATCGCTTCCGCGACCGGGATACTGGTCAACGAATTCATGGAAACCAGCGAACCGGATGTCTTCGCCGCCGGCGACATTGTCGAAGGCCTGGATCATCAGGGCCAGCGCCGCGTGCTGCCGATCTGGCCCAACGCCGTCAACGGCGGTCGGGTCGCCGGTGCCAACCTGGTGGCGGGATCGATCAGTAGATATCGCGGACTCGACAGCGTTAACATCGTGCGCATCTTCGATCTGCCGGTCGCTTCGTTCGGCAGTCACAGCGGAGAATGCAACCTGCGCCACGCCGACAAGGACGTCGTGAAGAAACTGAGCCTGAATGCCGGCAAGGTGGTCGGCGCACAGTTCTTCGGCGATGTGAATGCCACCGGGCTGTACCATGAACTGATGAACAAGGGGGTAGAGGTCGGCGCTTTCGAGCGCGAGCTGCTGTCTCCCGGCTTCGGCTACGGTCACCTGGTGCCGCGGCCCCCGCTGGCGGCTCGGCGGGCGGCATGAAGATCGCCATCACCGGCAAGGGCGGCGTCGGCAAGACCACCCTGACCAGCCTGCTCGCCTGCCACTACGCCGGCCGCGGCAGGCCGGTTCTGGCCATCGATGCCGATCCATCTCCCTGCCTCGGGCCTGCCTTGGGCTTCCCGGAGAGCAAGCTGCTTGAGCTCGAGCCCATCGCCGAAATGCGGGAACTGATCGCCGAGCGCACCGGAGCCAGCCTGGGCGAAGCCGCGGGCAATTTCTTCAAGCTCAATCCGCGCGTGAGCGATCTGCCGGATCGGTTCTCGCAGGAACACAATGGAATCCGCTTGCTGCTGCTGGGGGCCGTGCAGCAGGGCGGCACGGGCTGCATCTGCCCGGCGAGCACACTGCTCAAACAACTCGTTCGGCATGTCATGTTGCAACGTGACGAGGTCGTGCTGCTCGATCTCTACGCCGGCGTCGAGCATCTCGGGCGGGGCACCGCGGAAGCCGTCGACGTGATGCTGGCGGTGGCGGAACCCACTAATCGAAGCATGCGTACGGTGGCGCAGATCAGGGTGCTGGCTGCCGATCTCGGCATCGAGAAGCTGCTGCTGGTCGGCAACAAGGCGACTGGCGAGGCCGACCGGCGTTTCTTCGCCGAGAATGCACCAGGCATACCGTTGATCGGCTGCCTCGATGCCTCCCTGGAAGCGGTCGCGGCCGACCGCAGCGGGCAGGTCTTGTTCCAGGTCGATCGGCGGCTGGCCGCGGAGGTGGCGACGATCGCGGATGCCATCGAACGTACAGTCAGCGCCGGGCGAGCCGAGGAAGAGAGGCGGGCATATGTGTGACGGTTGTGGTTGCGACAAGGCTAACAGCAGTGGCCCCGAAGACGCGGTCCGTTATGCGCGCCGGAAGGCCGGAGGTTGGCATGTGCATGCCGACGGGACAGTTCATCGCCACGAGCATGAGCAGGGGCATGCACACCACTACGTTGCGGTGACGGAGCCTGAACTCGAAAACAGTCAGGATCGCAAAGCCGCTGCGCGATATACCGTCATTTGACGGCTTTCCGGAAGGTGCGGCGGTGATACTGATGCCCGGTTGCGTCAGACCTTGAAGTAGTCCACGTCCTGCTGAAGTTTGCCGGCCAGCGCCTTCAACTGGTCGGCGGCATCGGCGTTGCTCTGGGTCGCGGCATTGGTTTCCTCGGTCATGGAGGCGATATTTTCGACATGGCCGGCGATCTCGTTGGCGGTGGCCGCCTGTGCCTTGGTGGCATTCGCCACCTCTCGTGCCTTGGCCAGCGAGTCGGTCGCCTGACGCTGGATATCGTCGAGTACGCCAGTCGCCTGGTGCGCCAGTTCCTGGCCCAGTTTCACCTGGGGCGTCGCGCTTTCCATGGCGCGCACGGCGTCCTGGGTATCCGACTGAATCGCCTGGACCATTTGCGAGATTTGGGCCGTCGCCTGGGAAGTTCGCTCGGCGAGTTTTCTCACCTCGTCGGCGACGACGGCGAAGCCACGGCCCTGTTCGCCGGCGCGTGCGGCTTCGATGGCGGCATTGAGCGCGAGAAGATTGGTCTGATCGGCGATTTCCTTGATCACCTGCGTGATGTTGCCGATTTCCTGGGAGCGGCCGACCAGGGACTCGATGCGCCCGGTGGAGTCGTGAACCGATGCGGCGATGTTCTCGATCTCCCGGGCTGCCTGACGCACGACGTCGCCGCCCTTGCCGGCCAGTTCGGCGGTCTTGCGCGAGTTGTCTTCCGTGGTGACAGCAATCTCGGATACTTCGTTGATGCTGACGGTCAGTTCCTCGATGGCTGCCGCAGTTGCGGCGCTGGATTCGGCCTGACTGCGCGCCGCCAGGCTGATTTCGTTGGCGGCAACCGACAAGTCCCCGGATTCCTTGGCCAGAACCTCGGTGCTGCTGCGTATATTGCGAACGATACCGGCGAGCCGGTCCTGCATTGCGCCCAGGGTTCCCAGCAGGTTGCCCGGTTGGTCGCTCGAGGATACGATGCGCCGCGTCAGGTCGCCGCTGGCAAAACCTTCCGCCTGCTCGGCTGCTGTGGCTGGTTCACCGCCGATCTGCTTTTGCACACTGCGGTTGATCGTCCAACCCAGTGCACCGAGCAGGCTACCGATCACGACAAGAAAGATCAGGGACTTCAGGGCGGCACGCTGAAAATCGGCTTCGACATCCTCGATATATACGCCGGTTCCCAACCACCAGCCCCAGGGCTGAAAGGTCTTGGCGTAGGAGAGTTTTGGGATCGGATCCTTGGCCCCCGCCTTGGGGAACATGTAGTCGATGTAGGCGCCGCCATCGCGCTTCAGCAGGTCGATCCATTCCTTGATGTAGTACTTGCCGTTCGGATCCTTGCTGTCCAGGAAGCTCTTGCCCTCGCGCTCGGGTTTCGAGGCGTGCATGAGATTGACGCCCTCGAGGTCGTAGATGAAGAAATAGTCGGCGCCGCTGTTGTAGCGGCTCTTGCGCAGATTATCCTTGGCCAGGCGCTGGGCTTCCTGTTCGGTGAGCTTCCCCGCCTTGTAGAGGTCGTACTGCTCCTGAATGACGCCCAGGCCGGAGTCCACGAGTGCTTGCAGGGCCAGTTTCTTCTCGTCAAGGATATGCGAGCGCAAATCGATTACCGAATACCCGCCCAGCAGAACCAGACCCAGCAACATGCTGCCGAGCATTGCATACAGACGCGCCTTGAGCGTCAAGCTTGTGTTCATTGATAGCTCTCCAGGGTGAACCGAATATGCGCGGCCTCGATTGATGCTGTCGTGCGTGCCCCACCATTGCTATGACTATGGTTATATGAAGACCGCGCGACTCGTCGGGGATGGACTATACATGAAGCGGTGGTACGAGCCCGATAGCTGGCCATTTAGAGAGAGACAGCAAGTCATGGATATTTCCGGAATCGCGCTTGCCGCGACCGAGATCAGTCAGGCCAGGACCGCGAACGCGGTTCAACTGGCGGTCCTGAAAGAGGCAATGGACATTCAGGCGCAGGCTGCGCTGCAGTTGGTTCAGGCTGCGTCACAGGTGATGCGCAGCAACCCGCCCAACCTGGGAAACCAGGTGGATGTCTTCGCGTAGGGCTGCGGTAGGACACGGCGTCGTCTGGCGCTCGCGACCCGGAGTTACGCGACTAGCTTTGGTTCTTGGCGCCGGGCTTCCTGCCCGGAGCGGATGGGGGAATGAATCCCGCGACCCGGCAGAGCATTCCCTCGACAGGTTTTCCGTCGGAGAAGCGTGTCACGCTGCAACGGGAGATTTCCCCTCGTGCCGACAGGTCCGACAGGGATATGCGAACCTTGGGCAGTGGAATACCCGTTGCCGCCGCAATCTCCGAGTCGAGCTGCTGGCCGTGCTTCTTCAAGTATTGGAGGATTGGGGCGTTATGCATCTCAAATACCCTCGGTGACGATGGCGGCAGATTCGATCCGCCGGATTGATCAATGGCGCCTCGCTGGCGCTTCCGTGCAACATGGAAAGGAACAAGGGCTTACAAGCGGTTTGACCTGTAAGCCCTTGTTTTGTTTGGTTGCGGGGGAAGGATTTGAACCTTCGACCTTCGGGTTATGAGCCCGACGAGCTGCCAGACTGCTCCACCCCGCGGCAAGTCAATAATTATACGAGAGCTCGCGAAATCTTGCAACAGCTTTGCGCTGTTGCCGGCTACATCGAGGCGTAGATCGGTCCTTCGCCGCCCTGCGGCGTGACCCAGACGATGTTTTGAGTCGGATCCTTGATGTCGCAGGTCTTGCAGTGGACGCAGTTCTGGGCGTTGATCTGGAGCCGAGGCGCCCCGCCTTCGTCGCGCACGATCTCATAGACGCCGGCGGGGCAGTAACGCTGCTCGGGGGCGTCGTAGAGCGCGAGATTGATCCGAATCGGTACCGCCGGGTCCTTCAACTGCAAGTGACAGGGTTGGTTCTCTTCGTGGTTGGTGTTCGACAGGAATACCGAAGAGAGGCGGTCGAAGGTCAGTTGCCCGTCGGGCTTCGGATAGTCGATGGGCTGGCAGTCGGCGGCCTTCTTGAGCTTGTCGTGATCGGCCATCAATCGCAGCGTCCACGGCGCCCTGCCGGCGAAGACCTGCTGATCGATGCCGAACATCAGTGAGCCCCACCACAATCCCTTGCTCATCCAGGGCTTGAAGTTGCGGGCCTTGTGGAGTTCCTGGTAAAGCCAGGATTCGCGGAACCGGCGCGGATAGTCGGTCAGTTCGTCCTGCTGCCTTCCCGCCGCGATGGCTTCGGCGACCGCTTCGGCGGCGAGCATGCCGCTCTTGATCGCGGTGTGCGAGCCCTTGATGCGCGAGGCATTGAGGAAGCCCGCATCGTCGCCGATCAACGCGCCGCCCGGGAAGATTAGCTTGGGCAGCGCCTGGAGGCCACCGGCGGCGATCGCGCGGGCGCCGTAGGCGATGCGGCGTCCACCTTCCAGGTAGCCGCGGATTGCGGCGTGTGTCTTGTAGCGCTGGAACTCCTCGAACGGCGAGAGATAAGGGTTGCCGTAATTGAGGCCGACGACGAAGCCGATGGCGACGAGGTTGTCGCCGTAGTGATACATGAAAGAGCCACCGTAGGTATCTGCGGCTAGCGGCCAGCCGGCGGTGTGCATCACCAGGCCCTGCTGATGTTTCTCGCTCGGGACCTCCCAGAGTTCCTTGAGACCGAGGCCATAGACCTGCGGATCGGAGCCCTTGCGCAGAGCGAACTTCTCTTCGAGGCGCTTGGCCAGATGGCCGCGGCAGCCTTCGGCGAACAGCGTGTACTTGGCAATCAGTTCCATGCCCGGCTGATAGGTATCGGTGGGTTGGCCATCGCGGCCGACGCCCATGTCGCCTGTGATCACGCCCTTGACGCGGCCGTTGTCGTCATAGAGAACGTCTGCGCCTGCGAAGCCGGGATAGATCTCGACGCCGAGGCTTTCCGCTTGCTGGCCCAGCCAGCGACACAAGGCGCCGATGCTGATGACGTAGTTGCCGTGGTTCTTGAAGCAACCGGGCAGCATGAACTGCGGCACCGACGTGCTGCCGGATGAGGTCAGGAAGAGGAACTTGTCCTCGCCGACCGGCGTGTCGAGCGGCGCGTCGAGCGCCTGCCAGTCGGGAAACAGTTCGTTGATGCCGCGCGGATCGATGACCGCGCCGGAAAGGATGTGGGCGCCGATTTCGGCGCCTTTCTCGATCAGGCAGACGCTCAACTCGGGCGCAATCTGCTTCAGGCGGATCGCTGCCGCCAATCCCGCCGGGCCGCCGCCAACGACGACCACATCGAACTCCATCGTTTCGCGTTCCATTGTTGCTCCCGGCGCCAGCAGCTTTGCCGCGTGGTCATTTGTGAATTGGATCGGGACATTATAATCGCCGTTCCCGACCCCTACTGTCCGATCATGGAACACCCGCGTACATATCTATATGCCATAAGAATTCCCATCCGCTGGGGCGACATGGATGCCTTGGGTCATGTCAACAACACGGTGTACTTTCGCTACATGGAGCAGGCACGGATCGAATGGCTGGAGTCCCTCGGGCTGCGTGTTGAAGCCGGACGATCCGACGGAGTGGTCATCGTCAATGCCAGTTGTACCTTCCTGGTGCCGATCACCTATCCGGCGACGGTGGAGGTCCGCCTCTTTGCCGGCGATCCCGGTCGGTCGAGCGTTCCCACCTATTACGAGATGTATTGCACCGGCGACGAAACTCTTTATGCCGAAGGCGCTGCCAAAATGGTGTGGATCGACGGCGTGACGGGAAAATCCGCGCCGCTGCCGGATCACATTCGCGAGCTGCTGGCGTCCAAGTAGTCAACGAGAAGAAAGAGGGGGAGCGTGAATAGCTGTTCATGGATGCCCTCGCCGGAACGAGTGGCGGCGGCCAATCTGACGGCCTTCATGGCCGCTGCGAGGCGTCGATGGAATCGTCCGCTGCAAGACTTCGGCGAAACGCATCGTTGGTCTGTCGACCATGCCGAGGAATTCTGGCGATCCGTGTGGGAGTTCGGCGAGATGATCGGCGCGCCCGGAACCAAAGTGGTGGAAGGCAGCGGCATGCCTGGAAGCCGGTGGTTTCCACAGGCACGTCTGAACTACGCCGAGAACCTATTGCGCTCGCGTGGCGACGGCGATGCATTGGTCTTCTGGGGCGAGGATCAAGTCAAGCGGCGCTTGAGCCATGCCGAGCTCTATCGTTCGGTTGCCCGCCTGGCGGCCGCCATGCGCGCCGAAGGGGTGTCTGCCGGCGACCGCGTTGCAGCCTATATGCCGAACGTGCCGGAAACGATCATCGCCTATCTTGCCGCTGCTTCCATCGGTGCCACATTTACCTCGGCGTCACCGGATTTCGGCGTGCAGGGCGTGCTCGACCGCTTCGGCCAAGTGGCGCCCAAGCTGCTGTTCGTCGCCGACGGCTATTTCTACAACGGCAAGACAATCGACAGTCTCGAACGGGTGGCGCAGATCGCGGACCAGTTGCCATCGGTGCAGAAAGTGGTGGTTGCACCCTATGTGCGCAAGGATGGTCATGACCTGTCGGCGATCCGCAATGGCATCACGGTCGACGCATTTGTCGAACCCTATCGCCAGCAAACGGAGATCGATTTTGCGAAGTTGCCTTTCGATCATCCGCTGGTGATCATGTATTCGTCTGGCACCACGGGCGTTCCCAAGTGCATCGTTCATGGTGCGGGCGGCGCTTTGCTTCAGCACTTGAAGGAGCATCGCCTGCACGGCGATGTGAAGCCGGGCGATCGCTTGTTCTACTTCACCACCTGCGGCTGGATGATGTGGAACTGGCTCGTCTCCGGGCTGGCATCGGGAGCGACGCTGCTGCTCTACGATGGTTCGCCGTTCCTCGGCCAGGGCAGCGTCCTGTTCGACTATGCAGATGCAGAGGGCATGACGCACTTCGGTACCTCGGCGAAATTCATCGATGCCATCGCCAAGGCCGGTCAGGTCCCGGCGAAGAGCCACCGGCTGGACCGTCTGCGGGTGATCTTCTCAACCGGCAGCCCCTTGGTTGCCGAAAGCTTCGACTACGTCTACGCCAGCGTCAAACGCGACGTCCAACTGGCCTCGATTTCCGGCGGTACCGACATCATTTCCTGCTTCGTCGGCGGCAATCCGATCGGCCCCGTCTACCGCGGCGAGATTCAGTGCGCCGGGCTTGGCATGGCCACCGACGTCGTCGATGCCGATGGCCGGCCGGTGCGCGGAGCGAAGGGAGAGTTGGTGTGCACGCGGCCGTTCCCGGTGATGCCGCTCGGCTTCTGGAACGATCCCGATGGTCGGAAATACCGCGCGGCGTACTTCGAACGTTTCCCCGGCATCTGGTGTCATGGCGACTTCGCTGAGCGTACCGACCATGATGGATTCATCATCTACGGGCGCTCGGATGCGACGCTGAATCCCGGCGGTGTGCGCATCGGTACTGCGGAGATCTACCGCCAGGTCGAGAAGCTCGACGAGATCGTCGAATCTCTGGTGATCGGCCAGAACTGGCCGCCCGGCGACATGAGCGACGTCCGCGTCGTGCTGTTCGTCAGACTGCGCGAGGGACTCAGTCTCGACGAGGCATTGGTGGCCAGGATCAAGCAGACGATTCGCGACAATACGACGCCGCGCCATGTGCCGGCGAAGATTCTCCAAGTGGTCGACATCCCGCGTACCAAGAGCGGCAAGATCGTCGAACTGGCTGTCCGCAATGTTGTCCATGGATTGCCCGTGGCCAATCTTGAAGCGCTGGCCAATCCCGAGGCACTGAACTACTTCCGTGATCGCAAGGAATTGGCGAGTTGAAGGGACTGCAAATGTTGATGACTGCCGAGAACAGCGCCCTATTGGTGGTGGACGTCCAGGATCGCTTGCTGCCGCATATCCATGGCTGGCAGGTCTTGCTGGACAACGTGATATGGCTCGTTCGCGTGGCGCAGAGAATCGGCGTGCCGGTCATGGCCACCGAGCAATATCCGAAGGGGCTTGGGCACACCAACGGTGACCTAGCCAAACTCTTCGCGGAAGGTGCTGTCGCCGAGAAGTCCCATTTCTCCTGCGTTGGAGCCCAATGCCTGCCCGGGCTGCCGGGATCGGACCGGCCGCAGGTGGTCGTCTGCGGCATCGAGTCGCACGTGTGCGTGCTCCAGACCGCCCTTGAATTGCGGTGGCAAGGCAAGGATGTCTTCATCGTTGCCGATGCCGTCGGATCGCGAGACCCGGAGGACAAGGCGCTGGCCCTGGAGCGGATGCGCGGTCATGGCATGGAAGTCGTGAGCCGGGAAATGGTCGCCTTCGAGTGGCTGCGACAGGCCGGCACGCCGCTGTTCAAGGAAGTCAGCAAGGAATTCCTGCGCTGATAGCACCAAGGGGCTTTACAGAGGATTTTGAGTTCGGTATAGTCTCATCTCTCTGCACATGCAGTCCGGCACATGAATCAACAACGCCGGGGAAGTTCTTTAACAATCAAACAGCCGATAGGTGTAGGTGCTTGGTGGGCTGGAGGTAGTGGTAGGGCGATGCCTGAGATCGAAGGGTATTGCTGGGGCCGAGAGGTTTCGACTGACGGGTAACTGGAAGTCATGCTGCTGCTG
>JBGOZF010000095.1:0-16842 GCA_041480065.1 Rhodocyclaceae bacterium | reverse complement strand
CGGCACTGGTCAAAAGCATCTCCGGCATGGTCGACGGCAAGAACCTCGACCAGGCCCAGGCCGACGCCGGCAACAAGAACACCAGTACCGGGGATGGCAAGCTGCCGCACATGGCCGACCCGATGATCACGGTGGCGGCCAAGGCGGGCCTGGGGCTGGTCGCGGGCCAGAGCATTCAGATGGCCAACGGCGAGAACATCCACCTGGCGAGTGGCGCGGACACCAACCTCGCCGTCGGCAATCAGCTCCGCATCCACACCGGGCAGGCCATCGGCATGCTGGCGGGGGCGATCCAGCCGGGCGAAGGCGCGGCGGGCACCGGCCTGACGATCATTGCGGCGCAGGGCAAGATCGATCTTCAGGCGCAGTCGGACACCATCAGTGTCCAGGCCAAGGATGAGGTCAATGTCATGAGCGCCAACGCGCATATCGACTGGGTGGCGGCCAAGCGCATCGTGCTCAAGACGGCGGGCGGCGCTTGCATCGACATCTCCGGCGGGAACATCAAGGTCATGGGAACGATCATCGATGTCCATGCGAGTCAGAAGAGTTTCAGCGGGCCGACGAGTTTGAGCCGCGATATGAACACTTGGCCGAAGACGAGCTTCGACGACGCCTTCGTGATACGCAACCCCTCGAACGGCGAACCGCTGGCCAACCGTCTTGTCGAGATCACGCGCGGGGACGGCAGCAAACTCAAGGTAATGACCGACGCTTCGGGCAAGACGCCGCTCCAGAAAAGCCAGTTCATCGAAGCGCCCAAGATTCGTCTGCTCGACTGACCCCGTAGCCGCAACAAGCAACCGACATGTCAGAAACCAATTCCGTCCTCTACGGCAGTCTCACCGACGCTCAGGGCAACGAATACACGCCGGTGACCCTGACGCCCACCGACAACACGAGTGAGAAGATCGCTCTCGCCAAGCCCTACATCATCCCCATCGTCTTCATCCCCGGCATCATGGGGACGAACCTGCGCAAGAAGGGCAGCAACAAGCCCGCGTGGCGGCCGCCCAACATGGATGCGCGGGGCATTCTCGACGCCATCGGGCAGTTGTTCACCTACGCCAACAAGAGCGCCCAGGACAGGCAATCCGAACTCAAGACGGAAGATGCCGAAGTCGATCCGTCCGGTCCCATCGATACCGCGGGTACCCCGTTCAATAAAATGACGCTGACAGCACGCGGCTGGGGCACGCTATTGCGTTCGAGCTACCATCCCTTCATGGGTCGGCTGCAAGTCGCGCTCAATGCCCTGTGCACCTACGACTTCGACAAGTGCGAAGCCAACCTGCAAGACTGGGCCGAGAAAGAGGGCCAGGAAGCGCCCGCCCAGTGGGGCGCGGAATCCGGCGATCCGGTGACAAAAGACGAAATCCTGCACGCGGTCAATTACCAGTTCGACGTCTGGGCGGCCGGCTACGTCTGGCTGCAAAGCAACCGGGATTCCGGCGCGGCGGTGAAGAACTACATCGAGCGCGTCGTTCTGCCCTACTACAACGAAGGCAAGGAAGTCGAGGTCAAGGCGCCGGATGGCGAAGGCAAGGACAAGTGCACCATCAAACGGCCGAAACCGATGCGCCCGCTGGCCGAGAAGGTCATCGTCGTCACCCACTCGATGGGCGGGCTGGTCAGTCGGGCGCTGACCGAGATTCACAACTGCGCAGACGTGATGGGCGTCATCCACGGCGTGCAGCCGGCCACCGGCGCGCCCGCCACCTATAAGCGCCTGCGCTCGGGCTTCGAGGGTGTGGCCAAGACCATCCTCGGCCGCAACGCGGCGGACGTGACCGCCATCCTCACGCAAGCGCCCGGCGGACTCGAACTCCTGCCGACGGCGGACTACAACGACGGCAAGTCCTGGCTCAAGGTACGCGATAACGCGGAGAGTGAATGCAGCGTCGATCTGCCATCAAAAGACGGCAACCCTTACGACGACATCTATCTCTCGCCCGCTTGGTATGGACTGGTGCCGGAGACCAATACGGCACTGATGAATCCTGGGGCGAAACCGGATCAGTCGAACTCCGATGACGAAAGCCCCCGTGGCACTCTTACCCATGTGATCTCGCAGGTAAAGAATTTCCACAAAGCCATCGAGACGAAATACAAGGTTCCCACCTACGCCCATTACGGCGCGCAGGGCAAGCGCGATTCCTCCAAGGAACGCGGCGGCCTGCTGGGCACCGGCCTCATGGCGACGAAGAACCGCAACACCTGGGGCGAGGTCGTCTGGGAAGGCAAGGGTGCCAGCGCGATGGACAAGGATGGCGTAACCCTGGTCAAGGACGACGGCACCGGCAGGATCGAACTCTCCAACGGCGTCAAGCTCAAGATCGCCGACCCCGATTGCCCCGGCGACGGCACCGTCCCTTGCTACTCCGGCGAAGCGCCGGCCAAGGCGGGCGTGGCGATGAGCTTTGCCCACGGCCACGGCAACCCCGGTAGGCATAACGACGCCCTCGGCTACGATCACCAGGAAAGCTATGCCGACCCGCGGGCGCTCTACGCCTCGATGTACGGCATCATCAAGATCGCCCAGCAGGCGCAATGGCACAAGAAATAGACCAAGGACAAACGATGAAAACAGGCTGGAAGACCCATGCGATAGGACGACATCTCGTCGATCTGCCGGATGATGCGAAGGCGATCGAGAGCTACAGGATCAACAACGTGAAGGTGGAGCCACTGCCGAACATCAAGACGCAGGCGAGTTTCGATCTGCTGGTGTCCGAGCGGGAAAAGGAACTGCGGGCGGCGAAACACAAGACGCGAGGGAGCATGTTTGTGGAGCGCGTCCCGCACGCCAACAGGTCGGTGACGTTGATATCGTGGGAAGACTCCTCCCTGGAAAGCATGTATCGATTCGATACCTACTTCCGCGCTGACTCGAAATCGCTCAGGTATTCAGGCAATGTAACTCCTGACAGGAAACAGGCTGCCGCAGACCGACGCAATCAATATGCTCAGGAATGGCACGAACTGAAGCCCGGCGAGACTCCCGAAGGCATCGGCTTTGTCGTCGATGGCGCCATCCTGGTGGACAAGGATTTCAACCCCGAAAGCTGGTCGATCTCAGTCGAGTTCGCCGGCAAGCCGGACGTGAATTTCGGCATCTCCGCGTACGCGCTGAAGAAAGTGGAAGAGCCTTTGCGCAAGCGCACGGCGGAAGTACATGGCAGCCTGCTGGCGCGCTTTGTCGGGCTGTCGCACCTTCGCAATCGCGAGCGCCCGGTCGGCCCCATCTGGGGCGAGGAAATCCTGACCGCCGGCACCGAGAAGGGGAAGCGGGCCTACGCCTTCAAGTGGGAAGCGCCCGGCAAGGCGTGGTCGGTCGCCGAACCCCAGATCGGCATCGAGTTGGGCGTCATCGAAAGCGCCTACGAAACCAACAAGGAGTCCTTCGCCACCGACGAAGAAGCCCTCGAACTCTGGGACCCCATCGTCGACTCCATCCGCCTGCGTCCGGGTGCCGTGTGAGCGAGATCACCCGTCGCCGGCTGCTGCTGGCCTTCGCCGCCGCGCCGCTTGCCATCGGCCTTTCCAGACTGCCCGCCGCTTCGTCCATGACAGTGGGCGAAGCCATCGCGTGGTTGCATCGCGTCGGCTTGCGCACACCTCGCGAGCAAGGCTGATCGCGCCGGCCAAGGCGGGCGTGGCAATGAGTTTCGCCCACGTCCACGGCAACCCGGGCAAGCACAACGAAGCCTTCTGTTACGACCACCAGGAAAGCTATGCTGACCCGCGGGCGCTCTATGCCTCGATGTACGGCATCATCAAAATCGCCCAGCAGGCGCAATGGCACAAGAAATAGACCAAGGACAGACGATGAAGACAGGCTGGAAGACCCATGCGATAGGACGGCATCTCGTCGATCTGCCGGGCGATGCGAAGGTGATCGAGAGCTACGTGTATAACGAAGACAAGATCGAACCGCTGCCGAACATCAAGACGCAGGCGAGTTTCGATCTACTGGTGTCGGAGCGGGAGAAGGAACTGCGGGCCGCCAAGCACAAGACGCGCGGGAGTATGTTCGTCGATCGCGTCCCGCATGCCAACGGATCGGTGACGCTGGTGTCATGGGAAGATGCCGGTTTGGAAGGCATGTTTCGCTTCGATACCTATTTCCGGGCGGGATCGAAGTCGCTGAAGTACTCCGGCGATGTTTCCCCGGATCGGAAACAAGCAGCGCTTGAACGTCGCAATCGGAACAGCCATGAGTGGAAAGAAGTATCGTCAGGCGGGATTCCTACCGATCTCGGATTCGTTGCCGATGGCGCAATTCTGGTAGCTAAGCGCTTCAATCCCGAAAGCTGGTCGATCTCAGTCGAGTTCGCCGGCAAGCCGGACGTGTTCTTCGGTATTTCCGCTTACGCGCTAGAGAAAGTTGAAGAGCCTTTGCGCAAGCGCACGGCGGACGTGCATGCCGGCCTGCTGGCGCGTATCGTCGGACTGTCGCACCTTCGCAATCGTGAGCGCCCGGTCGGCCCCATCTGGGGCGAGGAAATCCTGACCGCCGGCACCGAGAAGGGGAAGCGGGCCTACGCCTTCAAGTGGGAGGCGCCCGGCAAGGCGTGGTCGATCGCCGAACCACAGATCGGCGTCGAGTTGGGCGTCATCGAAAGCGCCTACGAAACCAACAAGGAATCCTTCGCCACCGACGAAGAAGCCCTTGAACTCTGGGACGCCATCGTCGATTCCATCCGCCTGCGTCCGGGTGCCGTGTGAGCGAGATCACCCGTCGCCGGCTGCTGCTGGCCTTCGCCGCCGCGCCGCTGGCGGTGGTTGCTCCCCGCCTGGCCGCTCGTACTTCGATGACCGTTGGCGAAGCCATCGCCTGGCTGCATCAGTTCGGGTTCCGGGCGCGTACTGGCGCCTGAGCCGGCAACGAATGCAATCGACAGTCTTCGGCATCGGCAACGTTGGAGAAAGGTCATACCTTCGCGAGGCGGGAACATGAGACATCTGATATTGGTTGCGGCGAGCGCCCTTCTGCTCCCGGCTTGTTGCCCTTTCGGTTATCGAGATACCGCATATACCGAGTGGGAGGGGCCGGGCCTTACGAGTATCGACGTGGTAGCGATCAAGGCCGACTGTGAACTGCAAGAAAGGATGGAAGAAGATGCGCCGAAGAAGCGCTTCTACCAAATGCTGAAACAGGAGTGCACGAAGCCAATCCCGTTCGCCGACAGGAAGTTCGTGAATCCGGATACGGGAGAAAGAATGTCTGACGAAGAACAGTCTAGAACACGCCAGACATGGGCGAGTGCACTGTGTCCGGAGTGGTTGGAGAGCCAAAGCGTCTCCGACGACGTGCTGATTCAGTATTGTTACCGATGCTTTTCAGGCACCCCCTTGTCTAAGTGCTACGAGAGTCATGGATTGCACCCAGTTACTCGAAGCGGCATAGGCTGTAAGGCGCTGTCTTGGTAGGGAGTGCCTCTTGCCCGTCTTCGGCGCGCGGATCGGCCCCTGATGGTGTCGCCGCGTCTTCAAGCAGAAAGCACATGGCCCAGAAGATTCCCACGCCGGCCCAACTGCGCGAACTACGCCAGAAACAGGGCCTCAACCAGTACGAATTCGGGCCGCTCGTCGGCGTCACCCAGAGCGCCGGCAGCGGTTACGAGCGCGGCCGGCGGCCGCCGCCGGCGCTGATCCTGCTGCTGCACCTTTGGGACTCGGGCCGGCTCACGGACAAGGACTTGATTCGCGCTGGCAAGACACGCAAGACCGACCTCAGCGTTTTGCGCGGACTGCGGCTGGCGCAGGGACTTAGTCAGAAAGACTTCTGGCGCCGCTTCGGCGTCGACCAGAGTGCCGGCTCGCGCTATGAAACCGGCCGGGTGATGATGCTGCCGATGCCGGTGGTGCTGCTGATCGCGCTGTGGCAGTCGGGCAAGCTCACGGACGCGGACATGGACGAGGCCGGCCAGACGCTCGTGCGGCGTCGGCGCAAGGCTGGTTCCGCGAACGAGTAGGCCGCCGACCCGAAATGCAATCGAGGGCCTGCGGCCACCACCTCACCCCTTGCCGGCCTCACGCCGCTTCCGCCAGCCGACAGCCAACCACGCGATAACACCGAACACGCCAGCAACAACGCAAACCTCGTGCAGCGCCCCGACGGAGATCAGACCCAGCCATCCGTTGCCGGTGGCCCAGGGCGCGAGGGGCGACATGTCGCGGTGCATGATGCTGTCAATCGCGACATGGGAAATGGTTCCGCCGAAGGCGCCGGCGATCACCGGAACACGCCCGAACGTTTCGGGCTCGACCAGCCAGTCCAGGCTGCGAATCGACAGCTCATGGTTCCAGCGGTGGAGAATGGGCCGGCAGATCGGCGGCGCGATGACGGCCACGATGGCGCCGATGGCCAGCGCCGCGAGATAGGTGTGGGTGGGGCCGTGCAGCACGGCGGAGCCGCGGACTATGCCGATAAGCGGCTCGATGTCGATGGCGACCTGGGCGATGCCGAAGGTAAGGACGCTGAAGTGGCGCCCGGCCACGGCCTTGATCGCCAAGCCAGGCCCCATGTGAAAGGGAGTGAAGGGCACGGACTCTCCTGACGGCTGATATCTGACCTGATGGGCGCGCGGACTCCGCAACGCTGTCCATTCGTGTCCGTATTCTGCCCCCGAAACGGCGGCCCGACATCGGCATTGCGGCGGTATGGTCAATGCTCCGTCCTCGCTTACAATCCCGTCATCGTGCCCGCTGCCACTGACGTCATAGAGTCCTTCATCGCCCGCTGGTCGGCGGCTACGGGTTCGGAGCGGGCCAACTACCAGTTGTTCATCACCGAGCTATCCGATTTGCTCGGCCTGCCCAAGCCGGAGCCGGCGCAGGCGGATGCCGGCGAGAACGCCTACTGCTTCGAGCGCAATGTCGTTTTCCGTCACGGCGACGGCACTCAGTCGCACGGCTTCATCGACTGCTACCGGCGCGCTGCCTTCGTGCTGGAGGCGAAGAAGCTGCGTGTCGGCGGTGCCCGCGGCTTCGACGACGCCATGCTGCGCGCCCGCGCCCAGGCCGAGAACTATGCCCGCGCCCTGCCTGCCGATGAAGGCCGGCCGCCTTTCGTGGTGGTGGTCGATGTCGGCAACGTCATCGAGCTGTATTCCGAGTTCAGCCGCTCCGGCGCCACCTACACGCCGTTTCCCGATCCGCGCAGCCATCGCATTGCGCTGGCCGATCTGCGCCGCGAGGACATTCGCGCCCGCCTGACTGCCCTCTGGCTGGCGCCGGAAAGCCTCGACCCCTCGCGCGCCTCGGCGCGCGTCACGCGCGAGATCGCCGCGCACCTGGCCGAGGTCGCCAAGTCGCTCGAAGGCGCCGGCCACGCGCCCGAACTCGTCGCCGGCTTTCTTACCCGCTGCCTGTTCTCGATGTTCGCCGAGGATGTGGCGCTGATCCCCAAGGACAGTTTCTCCGCACTGTTGAAGGAATGCGCCGGCAACGCGGCGGCGCTGCCGGCCTTGCTCGGCGGGCTTTGGCGCGACATGGATTCGGGCTCGCCGTTCTCGGCCGCCATCCGCGCCGCGCTGCCGCGCTTCAACGGCAAGCTGTTCAAGAATCCCGAGGTGCTGCCGCTGACGCGCGCGCAGATCGACCTGCTGATCGAGGCCGCCCGAGCCGACTGGACGCAGGTCGAGCCGGCCATCTTCGGCACCCTGCTCGAACGCGCGCTCGACCCGCGTGAGCGCCACGCGCTCGGCGCCCACTACACGCCGCGCGCCTACGTCGAACGCCTGGTGCTGCCGACGGTGATCGAGCCGCTGCGCCAGAGTTGGAGTTTTGTCCAGGCCGCTGCGCTGCTGCTGGCCAACGAAGGCAAGGACAAGGAGGCCGTCGCCGAGATTCGCGCCTTCCACCGCCGGCTCACCGAACTCAAGGTACTCGACCCGGCCTGCGGCAGCGGCAACTTTCTGTATGTGACGCTGGAGCACATGAAGCGCCTCGAAGGCGAAGTGCTCAACCAGTTGCACGAATTCGGCCACGGCCAGGCGATGCTGGAGACCGAAGGCTTCGCCGTCGATCCGCACCAGTTTCTCGGCCTCGAAATCAACCCGCGCGCCGCCGCTATCGCCGAACTGGTGCTGTGGATCGGCTACCTGCAATGGCACTTCCGCACGCGCGGCGCCGGCCTGCCGCCCAGCCCCATTCTCAGGGACTTCCACAACATCGAATGCCGCGACGCGGTGCTGGCCTGGGACGACGTGCAGTTCGTCATGGATGCCGCTGGCCGGGCCGTCAGCCGCTGGGACGGCCGCACGATGAAGCAGCATCCCGTCACCGGCGAGGACGTGCCCGACGAGCGCGCCCAGGTGCCGCTGGAACGCTACCTCAACCCGCGCCGTGCCGAATGGCCGGAAGCGGATGTCGTGGTGGGCAATCCGCCGTTCATCGGCAACAAGCGCATGCGCTTTGCCCTCGGCGATGGTTATGTGGAAGCGTTGCGTGGTGCGTGGCAAGAAGTACCCGACATCGCAGATTTCGTCATGTACTGGTGGCACCACGCCGCGCAACTCGTCGCGCAGGGCAAGCTCTCGCGTTTCGGCTTCATCACCACCAACAGCATCACTCAGACCTTCAACCGCCGCATCGTGCAAGGCGCGCTGGATGCTGGCCTCCATCTCGATTTCGCCATTCCCGACCACCCGTGGGTGGATAGTGCCGACGGTGCCGACGTGCGCATCGCCATGACCGTTGTTGCGGTGGGGCAGGGCGAGGGCCGGCACCAGGACGTGGTGGCCGAGCGGGAAGGTAAGGGTGAAGGGCTGGACGTGGAGCTGGCTGGGCGTTTTGGCGCCATTCACGCAGACCTCACGGTCGGTGCCAATGTTGCGGCGGCGCAGTCTTTGCGGGCGAATATCGGACTTTGCTTTCAGGGCATGAATCTGGTTGGCAAGGGTTTCCGGCTTGCATTCGAAGACGTTCGGCGGCTGGGCTACGACCCGAAGAGGCTGCCGCCGGAGATCAAGCCGCATCGTAACGCCCGGGACATGATGCAAGGTGGCGAGGACTGTTTCGTCATTGACCTGTTTGGCTACAGCGTCGACGAAGCGAGGGCGCGCCACCCCGCGCTTTACCAGTGGCTGTTCGATCGCGTCAAACCGGAGCGTGACCACAACAAGGACGCTCAGCGCCGTCGTGATTGGTGGCTGTTCGGACGGTCGAATCGCGACCTTCGCAAATCGTGGGCAGGCATGGAACGAATGATTCTCACTCCCGAAACGTCGAAGCACCGCGTGTTCGCGTTTCAGCCTCTGCCGTTCTGCCCCGACCACAAGTTGTACGCGGTTTGCTGCGAGGACGCCTGGGTACTCGGCGTGCTATCCAGTACGACGCATGCGCGCTGGGCGCTTGCTGCGGGTGGAAGGCTTGGCGTCGGCAATGACCCAACGTGGACCAACACCACCTGCTTTCTGACCTTCCCCTTCCCCGCCGCCACCTCCGACCAGCAAGCCCGCATCCGCGCACTCGCCGAGGCACTGGATGCGCATCGCAAGGACGTGCTGGCGCGGCATCCGGCGCTGACGCTGACCGGCCTCTACAACGTGCTGGAGAAGCTGCGCGCCGGCGAGCCGCTCAACGCGAAAGACAAGACCATCCACGACAACGGTCTGGTCGGCGTGCTGAAGAGCCTGCACGACGATCTCGACGCCGCGGTGCTCGACGCCTACGGCTGGCACGACAACCCGGACAACGACACGCTGCTCGAACGCCTGGTCGCGCTCAACGCCGAACGCGCCGTCGAAGAAGCCGCCGGCCTCATTCGCTGTCTGCGGCCGGAGTTCCAGAATCCGGGCGCCACCGCCGCGCAGCCGCTGCCCAAAACCACGGCGCTGTTCGTCGAAGAAGCGCCTGTCGCCCTAACGCCCGCGCCATCGCCCGCCGGCAGACTCGCCTGGCCGACTAGCCTGCCCGAACAAGTCGCCGCCGTCGCCCGCGCGCTCGCCGAGAGCCCGGCGCCGCTGTCGCTGGCCGACATCGCCCTCCGCTTCAGCGGCCGCGGCGCCTGGAAGAAGCGTCTGCCCGAAATCCTCGAAACCCTCACCGCCCTCGGCCGCGCCCGCTCGGTGGAAGACTCGCGCTGGATGGGGTAAGACCGGCCCGGTCTTCGGCCCGTCTTCGCGCCATGACAAAGCAGGTTTCAGGGGTCACGTGTTGAGCCAGTGGCCTGCCATGATTTCGCCATCGGATCGGCAGGAGACCATCGAAGTGTCGCTTGATGCCCGCCGTGCCAGCCCATGTCCATACAACTTCCTGAACGCCCAATGACGCAACCGCTTGCTGAGCTTGTCGGCCACATCACATGGTCTATGAAACGGGATTTCTTCTACGGGACACCGGCCGAGTTGGGGCGATCGGTAACCTCGTGCATACGGTTCGTACCGGAGTTCTCCGGCAGGGTCGTTCCATGGCCGGCTTGGCCCGTAGGCACCGGAACGATCCTACGATAATTCGCACCAAAGTTGTAGATGTCATAACTCAATGGATTTCGGCTATACTGCGGCGTCGCTAGCGGTGAGCCAATCAACTGAACAACGAGGACAGGATGGAAAATCCGACAAATCCGGAAGTGAAACTGACTATTGGAAAACTGCTTGAAGTCGCCTACTCGCAGGACAAGGGAATGACGACGAAGATCATCATGGAAAAAGGCGCGTTCAAGCTCACGGTGGACGAGGACGGCAATGCTGTGCTGACCGGAAAGGCGGGCAACGTTCGATTCTCAGGCAGCCCCGCCCTGGAAAAGGTCGGCGTAGCGATGAGACGGCTCACCGTGAATTTCTCTGGTGGCGAGGATGGGGAGGTTCGCTACACGGCGACCGTTAACGCGAAGATAACGTCGTTCAGCGTTTCCGGCGACTTCAATGTCGTCGATTTGATCACGTCCTGTTCCGGGTTGTTGTGCCAGGCGGCACGATTCCTGAAAGGGCGCAACCCGGCCGTAGATGCAGAAATGCAGAGGATCATGGGATACTGACAATGCGGATCGCATTTCTAACTTTGATAATGATCGCCATAGCGGGCTGCGGCACGCTTGAAGAACGCCCGCAAGCGCTCTACAAATCATTCGACCGCTATCACGCGGCGGTCGGTTCAGGTAGCGTCGTGGCGAGGCGGGCCGAGTTCTTCACGCCGGCAGCGCTGAAGGGAATCGACATCAGTTCGAAGAGCGACGTAGTGGAACTATCGATTGGCTCCTACATTGGCAAGGAACGCTCGCACTACGAAGAAATCCACGAGGACCGGGGCTGCTTGACAGTCAACGGGTATCAAGGAGACGGTGACCCGGTGTCGTTGTTCATCGAATACAAGCCGGTTGAAGGGAAATGGCTGATGAACTATACGAACGTCCACCTGCCACAACGAGACCGGTTCAAGGGTTTCTTCGAAAAGGCGCTTTGTCCAGACGAGGCGCAAGAGGACATCATGCGTGAGTTCAACCAGGGCAAGTAGGGTCCAACTCCCCGCACCTGTGCGCCGGCATGTCCTCAGTCTGGCTACGGCGCAACCCAACCCCGCGCCTACTGTGGTCCAGGAAGCGATCATCGGCGCGATGAACGGCCAAGAACGCTTCGCAGGACGGCGGCGCTGAGGACCTGGGTATTCGCGGTCCGGCGCCGCTGTCGCTGGCCGACATTGCCATCCGCTTCACCGGCCGCGGCGCCTGGAAGAAACGCCTGCCCGAAATCCTCGAAACCCTCACCGCCCTCGGCCGCGCCCGCTCGGTGGAAGACTCGCGCTGGATGGGGTAAGGTAGCTGCTGAGCCCGCAGAGGAGAGCCGTCATGACCACAATTTCGCAAGAACTGGCCAGCCAGGCCGCCAAATTGCCGCCGGACGAACGTCTGCAACTGGTGGAATCGATTCTCGCCACACTCGACAAGCCCGATCCGGAAATGGCTGCGGCGTGGGCAAGCGAAGCGGAAGACCGGCTTGCCGCCTATCGCCGCGGCGAGCTTGTCGCTGTCGACGAGGACGATGTCTTTGGCGATACCGATAGGCGATGAGAATTCGCTATCTGGCGATCGCTCAGGCGGAGATTCGCGAGGCGGCGGATTACTACGGCTTCATATCACCTCAACTCGGTGTCGCATTCAAGCAGGAACTGCGACAACTCATGCGTAGGGTGGCGGAAATGCCGTTGGCGTGGCCCGCCGTGGGGGAGGGTGTTCGCCGCTGCTTGCTGGCGCGCTTTCCCTACCTCGTGATCTACGCCCCGCTGCCTGGCGAATTGCTGGTGCTGGCCGTTGGCCATCAGCATCGCCGCCCCGGTTACTGGCGGGAGCGACTGGCCGAGTTGAAGTAGCTCCGTAGCAAGCGCTTACATCGACGGCGTCGGAGTCGACGTGCAATGTCGCGTGGGCCTACTCCGGGTAACGGCTCGCGCGGGGCGAGTGGAAGAGTCGATCTGGATGGGGTAAGGTAACAACTTACGCCCCGTGGAGTTCGCCATGAAGACTGCCGACCTGATGACCGAAGCTTCCTCGTTGCCGCTGGAAGAGCGTGCGCGCCTGGTTGATTCGCTGCTCCAGACGCTCAACCCGGTTGACGAGGCCGCAACTTCGGCGTGGCTGGCCGTGGCCAAGCGCAGGCTTGAAGATCTCGATTCCGGCCGCATCGAAGCGGTTCCCGGCGAGGCGGTATTCGAGAAGGTACGACGCCGTCTCGAACAATGAAGTTTCTGTTTCACCCCGAGGCGGAAACCGAGTTTCTCGCCGCGATCGACTGGTACGAGGAACGCACTGCCGGTCTTGGTGCCGATTTTGCCGGCGAAATCCATGCGGCAATCCAGCGTGCGGCCACGATGCCGTCGGCTTGGCCGTGCGTGGAGGGAGAGATTCGGCGGGTGCTCGCTCACCGATTCCCGTATGGCGTGCTCTATGCGCCGCGCAGCGGATCGATCTTCGTGCTTGCAGTGATGCATCTGCGGCGCCATCCCGACTACTGGCGCGAACGCAAGTAGCATCAGCGCGGATGAGCCGCCATGGTGATGCGGCTCTCAGTGTGCCGTAAGCCTTCGGCGCTACACTCCGGGCATGGAATTCACTCCCGAACAGAAACGCCGCCGCACGCTGGCGCTGACCATTGTTGTCGCTTCCTACGTGCTCTCCTTCTTCCAGCGCTTCGCGCCGGCCGGCATCGCGCAGGATCTGGCTGCGGCATTCCAGACGTCGGCCGCTTCGCTGGGTGTGCTGGCGGCGACCTACTTCTACGTCTATACGGTCATGCAGGTGCCCACTGGCATACTCGTCGATACGCTGGGGCCGCGGCGAGTGCTGTTGCTTGGTGGTCTCGTGGCCGGCGGCGGCAGCCTGCTGTTCGGGTTGGCGCAGACGCTCGACGCTGCAATGATCGGGCGCACGCTGATCGGGCTGGGCGTGTCGGTGGTGTTCATCTCGATGCTCAAGATCATCGCCGTCTGGTTCGAGGAGCGGCGCTTCGCCACCATGGTCGGCCTGTCGATGCTGGTCGGCAACCTGGGTTCGGTGCTGGCGGGCGCGCCGCTATCCCTGGTGGCCCAGGCGACGGGCTGGCGCAGCGTGTTCGTCGCGGTGGGCTGCATTTCCCTGGTGCTGGGCGGCCTGTGCTGGCTGCTGGTGCGCGACCGGGTGGAAGAGGGCGCGCATGCGGCGCGGCCGCGCGTCGATCGCACCGTGATCCTGAGCGGGCTGCTCTCGGTGCTGAGGAATCCCGCCACCTGGCCGGCGGTGGCGGTGAACTTCGGCCTCGCCGGCAGCTTCTTCGCCTTCGCCGGGTTGTGGGCGACGCCGTATCTGGTGCAGGTGCATGGCATGAGCCGTGCGGTTGCCACGTCGCATCTGTCGCTCTACTTCGCTACGTTCGCGGTCGGCTGCCTGGTCGTCGGCGGCCTGTCGGATCGTATCGGCCGGCGCAAGCCGGTGGTGCTGGTCTCCGCGCACGTCTATGCCCTGATCTGGCTGGTGTGGCTGTCGGCGGTGCCGCTGCCGGTGACGGTGACTTACGCGCTGTTCGCGCTCATGGGGCTGGTGACGGCGAGCTTCACGCTGACCTGGGCCTGCGCCAAGGAAGTGAACCCGCCGATGCTTTCGGGCATGTCGACCTCGGTGACCAACATCGGCGGCTTTCTCGGCGGCGCGCTGCTGCAGCCGCTGGTAGGATGGACGATGGATCTTTCGTGGCAGGGCGCGATGGCCGACGGCGTGCGGCTCTACGCGCCGGCGGACTACCGCCTCGGTTTCATGCTGCTGGTCGGTGTCGCCTGGTTCGGGACGCTGGCGGCCTGGCGGCTGCGCGAGACGCGCTGCCGCAACATCTGGAAGGAAGCACGGCAATGAAGAAGGGCATCATTCTGTTCGGCCATGGCTCGCGCACCGCGGAATACGTGCGGCCTTTCGAGCGCATCCAGGCGACCATGCGGGCGCGGCAGCCGGCGGCGATCGTCGAATTGGGCTTCCTGGAACTATCCCAACCGAGCCTGGCAGAGTCGATCGAATGCCTGGTGGGCCGGGGTGTGGCGCATATCGTCGTCGTGCCCATATTCATCGGGCCGGGCCGGCACGTGCTCAAAGACCTGCCGAAACTGGCCGCGGACGCGATCGACAGGCACCCCGGGCTCGATATCTCGCTGGCTTCGCCGATCGGCGAGGCGCAGGAAGTCATTGACGCGATGGCGGATTTCGCCTTGAATGCTTGATTCTCCCATCCCGCCTCTTGAAATCAGGCCGTATATCAGCATATACTAATATACGATGAAGACAATAACTCATACCCCAACACAGACGGCCCATCGGGCCGTCGCCGTTTTTGCCGCCCTGATTCTGGCGCTTCCCGCGTTCGCCCAGACGGCCCCGGCCAGCGTGGTCGTCGAGGCCCGCGAGGTCGATGTCAGCTACCCGGCCGAGGCCGTGGTCGAGGCCGTACATCAAGCGACCGTAGCCGCGCAGGTCGCCGGCCGCGTGATCGACGTGCGCGTCGACGCCGGCCAGCGCGTGAAGCAGGGCGAGCTCTTGATGCGCATCGACGCCCGCGAGCTCGCCGACAACTCCGCCTCCGCCCAGGCCCAGCTGGTGCAGGCGAAGGCGAATCTCGAACGCACCAAGGAACTGGTGGCCAAGAAGTTCGTCAGCCAGGCCGCGCTCGACAAGGCCCAGGCCGACTACCTGGCGGCCAAGGGCACTGCCGGCGCCAGCGGCGCCACGCTCTCGCACGCGACGGTGACGGCGCCGATCTCCGGCATCGTCGCCCAGCGGCTGACGGAGCTCGGCGAGATGGCGGCACTCGGCAAGCCGCTGATCACCATCTACGACCCCCAGGGCCTGCGCGTGCTGGCGAGCATTCCGCAGTACAAGCTGGCTGAGGTCAAGAAGGGCATGAAGGCGAAGCTGGAGTTCCCCGAGACCGGGCAGTGGGTCGACGCCGCCCGGGTCGAAGTGCTGCCGACGGCCGATGCGCGCAGCCATACGGTGACGGCGCGGTTGTATCTGCCGGACAATGTCGAGGGCGTGATGCCCGGCATGGCCGCGCGCGCCCACTTCATCGTCGGCCGCGCAAAGAAGCTGACGGTGCCGCCGAAGGCGATCCTGCGCCGCGGCGAGGTGACCGCCGTCTATGTCGTCGATGCCCAGAACCAGCCGCGCCTGCGCCAGGTGCGCCTTGGCGAGGCCATGGGCAACGGCGAGATCGAAGTCCTGGCCGGCCTCTCCGGCGGCGAGCGCGTGAGCCTCGAACCGATCCAGGCCGGGATGCAGCTCAAGCAGCCCGCCGCGCCGGCAAAGTAGGGAACCCAAACAATGGGTATCTCCGGGCGCATCGCCGAATACTTCCTGCGCAATTCCCTGACGCCGCTGATTGCGCTGCTCGCGCTGCTGCTGGGCGTTTTCGCGACGCTGATCACGCCGCGCGAGGAAGAGCCGCAGATCAACGTGACCATGGCCAACGTCTTCGTGCCTTTCCCCGGCGCATCGGCGAAGGACGTGGAATCGCTGGTGGCGCGGCCCGCGGAGCAGGTGCTGTCGCGCATCGCCGGCATCGAGCACGTGTATTCGGTGTCGCGGCCGGGCATGGCCGTCATCACGGTGCAGTATGTCGTCGGCGAAGATCCGATCCAGGCGCTGGTGCGCCTCTACGACACCATCAACTCGCACAAGGACTGGATTTCGCCCAACCTCGGCGTCGGTGATCCGGTCGTCAAGCCGACCGGCATCGACGACGTGCCGATCGTGACATTGACGTTCTGGAGCAAGGACCCGGCCGTTTCGGCCTTCCAGTTGCAGCAGGTGTCGCGGGCGGCGGAAATCGATCTCAAGCGCTTGGCCGGCACGCGCGACGTCACCACCGTGGGCGGCCCGAACCATGTCGTGCGCGTCGCCATGAATGCCGACCGCATGAACGCCTACGGCATCACGCCACAGGATCTGCGCGCCGCGCTGCAAGTATCGAACGCCTCGCAGCCGGCCGGCAGCCTGGTTTCCGGCAACCAGGAACTGCTGGTGCAGACCGGCACCTACATAGAGACCGCGGCCGACGTGAAACGCCTGGTGGTGGGCGTCTACGACCAGAAGCCGGTGTTCATGGCCGACGTCGCCGAGATCATCGACGGCGCCGACCAGCCGAGCCGCTACGTCTGGCACGGGGCGAAGGACGGTGAGTATCCGGCGGTCACGCTATCCATTTCCAAGAAGCCCGGCGTCAACGCCGCGGATGTCGCCGAAGGCGTCATCCACCGGGCCGAGAGCCTCAAGGGAACCGTGATTCCGGATGGCGTCGAGTTCACCGTCACCCGCAACTACGGCCAGACGGCCACTGAGAAGGCGCAGAAGCTGATCGGCAAGCTGGTCTTCGCCACCGGCTT
>JBGOZF010000094.1:0-17050 GCA_041480065.1 Rhodocyclaceae bacterium | reverse complement strand
GTCCGCTTCGCCAGGCTGCATAAGGCCGCAGCCTGCCATTGACCCGGCTACGGGACCAAGCCGGCGGACACGTCACCAGCAAAACATGTGCCGGAATAAATGCCGCCGCCAAATTTCTACGGAAATCGGACACCGTCAACACCCCTCGCTTGCGACGCTGAAGCGCTATGCAAGCGCTGTCGGTTGCGAGCTTCAAGTACGTTTGGTGCCTCAGAATGCGGCGTGACGCCCAATCGGGTAAGGGCCGGCTTCTAACCGGCCCTGCCCACACCACCCGGCATGCGGGTCCGCACCGGGTGCTTCATGAACAGGGCGCACGCGATTTCCCTCATGCGTAGCCATGAGCCTTCATCGTGTTACGGCCAAGGCAAAGTAACAATGCTGAGCGGTTGGGAACATCGGTAACCAATTAGCCCGGGCACATGGGTTACACCGTCTCGCCGCTTGCCGCCCCCGGCGCGTGCGCGGCCTTGCCCGTTGAGGCTCCAGCCTGTTACGCTTGAGCCATTCCCGTTCCCATCCTGGCCATGCACCCCGACTACCTGGAAAAGATTCTCAACGCCCGCGTCTACGACGTCGCGGTCGAAACGCCGCTGGAGCCGGCGCCCAACTTGTCGGCGCGCATCGGCAACCGCGTGCTGTTGAAGCGCGAGGACATGCAGTCGGTGTTCTCGTTCAAGCTGCGCGGCGCCTACAACAAGATGGCGCAGCTGACACCGGCGCAGCGCAAACGTGGCGTCATCGCCGCCTCGGCCGGCAACCACGCCCAGGGCGTCGCCCTGGCGGCGCAGACGCTCGGCTGTCGGGCGGTGATCGTGATGCCGACGACGACGCCGCAGATCAAGATCGACGCGGTGAAGAAGCGCGGCGGCCAGGTCGTGCTGGCCGGCGAATCCTACGACGAGGCCTACGCGGCAGCGCTCGAGTTCGAGAAGAAGCAGAAACTGACCTTCGTCCATCCCTACGACGACCCCGACGTCATTGCCGGCCAGGGCACCATCGCCATGGAGATCCTGCGCCAGCATGCCGAGCCGATCGACGCCGTGTTCTGCAGCATCGGCGGCGGCGGCCTGATTTCGGGCGTCGCCGCCTACATCAAGCGCTTGCGGCCGCAGACGAAGGTGATCGGCGTCGAGGCGGCCGACGCCGATGCCATGGCGCGTTCGCTGGCCGCCGGCCGGCGCGTGCGGCTCGATTCGGTCGGTTTGTTCGCCGACGGCGCGGCGGTGAAGTATGTCGGCGCCGAGACCTTCCGCCTTTGCCAGCAGTACGTCGACGAGGTGGTGCTGGTCGATACCGATGCCATCTGCGCTGCGATCAAGGACGTGTTCGAGGACACGCGCTCCATCCTCGAGCCCGCCGGCGCGCTGGCCATCGCCGGCGCCAAGGCCTGGGCGCATGCCACGGGCGCCCGCGACAAGACGCTGGTGGCGGTGGCCAGCGGTGCCAACATGAACTTCGACCGCCTGCGCTTCGTCGCCGAGCGTGCCGAGGTCGGCGAGCAGCGCGAGGCCGTGCTGGCGGTGACCATCCCCGAGAAGCCCGGCAGCTTCCGCAAGTTCTGCGATCTGATAGGCAAGCGCGCCATCACCGAGTTCAACTACCGCTACTCGGACGCGATAGAGGCGCATGTCTTCGTCGGCATACAGGTGGCGGACCGTGCGCAGTCGCTGAAGCTGGTCGAATCCCTGCGTCGCCACAAGCTGCCGACGCTCGACCTCACCGACGACGAGATGGCCAAACTGCACGTGCGCCACATGGTCGGCGGCCGGGCGCCCGAGGTGACGAACAACGGCATGCGCGAACTGCTCTACCGATTCGAGTTCCCCGAGCGGCCCGGCGCGCTGATGAACTTCCTCGACCACCTGAGCAAGGACTGGAACATCTCGCTCTTTCATTACCGCAACCACGGCGCCGACTACGGCCGCGCACTGGTCGGCATGCAGGTGCCGGCGAAGGGCATGAAGGAGTTCCGCAGCTTCCTGAAGAACCTGGGTTACCGGCACTGGGACGAAACCCGCAATCCGGCCTACAAACTTTTCCTTGGGTGATTCGACCATGCACATTGCCAACAACGTGACCGAACTCGTCGGCGGGACGCCGCTGGTGCGGCTGAACCGCCTTTCCGCCGGCATTTCCGGCACCATCGCCTGCAAGCTGGAGTTCATGAACCCGGCGCACTCGGTCAAGGACCGCATCGCCGTCGCCATGCTCGACGCCGCCGAAGCCGCGGGGAAGATCAAGCCCGATACCATCATTGTCGAACCGACCTCGGGAAACACCGGCATCGGTCTCGCCATGGTCTGCGCCGCGCGCGGCTACAAGGCGGTGTTCGTGATGCCCGAGACCATGAGCCGCGAGCGCCGGCTTCTGCTCAAGGCCTACGGCGCCGAGCTGGTGCTGACGCCGGGTCCCGCAGGCATGGCCGGGGCGGTGGCGCGCGCCGAGGAAATGGCCGCCGCCGATCCGCGCGTGTTCATCCCGCAGCAGTTCGAGAATCCGGCGAACGCGGAAATCCACCGCAAGACCACAGCCGAGGAGATCTGGCGCGACACCGACGGCCAGGTGGACATCTTCGTCGCCGGTGTCGGCACCGGCGGCACCATCACCGGTGTCGGCGAGGTGTTGAAGGCGAGGAAACCGTCGGTCAGGGTCGTTGCGGTGGAGCCGGATGCGTCGGCCGTGCTGTCGGGCGGCGCCAAGGGGCCGCACGTCATCCAGGGCATCGGCGCCGGCTTCGTACCGGGCATACTCAATACCGCGATCTACGACGAGGTGGTGCGCGTGACCAACGCCGACGCCCTCGATACCGCCCGCAAGCTGGCGACGCAGGAGGGATTGCTGACCGGCATTTCATCAGGCGCCGCGGTGTGGGCGACGCTGCAGGTCATGCGGCGGCCCGAGAACGCGGGCAAGCTCGCGGTCGTGATCATTCCCTCTTTCGGCGAGCGCTATCTATCGACCGTGCTGTACGAGCATTTGAGCGTGTGAACGAATGGCGGCCTGAGTCGGCCGCCGGCAGGCATACCATTAGCGGCCGAGGTATGGTATTGTCATCGCCAGGCCGCCTGGACGGCCGCAGCAGCGTCAGTCACCCCGAGAGAGAAAATCATGGAACCAAGCAGGAAACTGCTGATCCTGAGCGTTTCGGCGGGCGCCGGTCATATGCGCGCGGCCGAGGCCGTGCGGGCCCACGCGGCCGATTTCCCGATACCGGTGCGGGCCGTTCATTTCGACGTCATGACGCTGGTGCCGGACACGTTCCGGCGCATCTATACCGACTCGTACATCAGGCTGGTCGAGGACCATCCGGGGCTCTGGGGCTACTTGTACCAGAAGTCGGACGGTGTGCCGCGCGACGCGCCGGTGTCGCGCCTGCGCCGCGGCATCGAGCGACTCAACACGCGCAAGCTGCGCGATCTGATCGAGCGCGAAGCGCCGGACTGCATCCTGTGCACCCACTTCCTGCCGGCCGAACTGCTGGCCCACGAAATCGTCCGCGGCCGCTGCCGGGTGCCGGTCTGGGTCCAGGTCACTGATTTCGATCTGCACCAGATGTGGGTGCAGCAGCACCTGGCCGGCTACTTCGCCGCCAACGAGGAGGTCGCCTTCCGCCTCGCCAGCCGTGGCATCGCGCCCGAGCGCATCCACGTCACCGGCATCCCGATCATGCCCGCCTTCGCCGCGCCGCTCGACCGCGCCAGTTGTGCGGCGGAACTCGGACTGGCGCCGGGTCGGCCGACCTTGCTGATGATGTCGGGCGGCGCCGGTCTCGCCGGCATGTACGAGGCGGTGGAGAAGCTGATGCACGTCGAAGGCGAGTTCCAGGTCGTTGCAGTGGCCGGCAGGAATGCCCGGCTGCTGAAGCAGTTGCGGGAACTGGCCGAAGCCTTCCCTGAGAAGTTGTTTGTCCAGGGCTACACCACGAGCATCGAGCGCATCATGGCCTGTTCCGATCTGGCGATCAGCAAACCGGGCGGCCTGACGACCTCGGAGTGCATGGCCATGGGGCTGCCCATGATCGTCGTGTCGCCGATCCCGGGGCAGGAGGAACACAACGCCGACTACCTGATGGAACAGGGTGTCGCGCTCAAGGCCTACGACGCGATCGGGCTCGAGTGGCGGGTTCGCCGCCTGCTGAGGGACCGGGGCGTGATCGCCGCCATGGCGCAACGCATGCGGGCCTTGGGCAAGCCTCTGGCCGGGCGCGCGGTGCTCGAGATCATGCTGGCAGGCAAACCGTGAGCGCGGGGGGCTTGCTGCAGCGCTACCGCGTCGTCGGCGACCGGATTACGCTTCCAGACTGACCTGGATCGCCCAGCGATAGCTGCGCACTAGCGCGATCGCCCAGGCTGCGTGGTCGATTTCGGCGCCCGCCAGCGCATCGCCGAGGGGGGCGTCGCGTTGCTCACCTGCCTCCACGGCACGAAGCGCCGGGCCCAAAGGGCCGGATCGTTCGAGCAGCGCCTGGACCACGTCATCGGCCAGATTGAGGGGCTTGATGATGGCCGAAAGCCTGTTGCCGATGAGAATGTCCAGCAGCGAGAACATGCCGGCCATGAATGCGCGGTCCTGGACGTCACGACCGCGGCTGGCGCACAGCGCCTCCATCAGCGCGGCGCGTGCCGCTGCCCTCGGCAGCAACGGGCTCTTGCCGCCTCCCTCGGGGCGGGCATACAACAGGAGTTGCAGCCAGCGCTGAAGTTGACGGCGCCCCAGCAGCGTGATGGCCTGGCCGAAGCTGGTGATCTTGTTGCTGAGCGAAAAGGCGACCGAGTTGACCAGCCTCAGCAACTGGTAGGAAAGGTGGGCATCCTGCTTGATCACTTCCTCGATGTCGCGGGCTTCGGCGTCATGGCTGATCAGCGTCAGGAGTTGAAGCAACAGGGCGTGGCGCGTGGCTCCGCCGGGCTGATGGCCGCCTATCGGATGCAAGGCGTAATTGCCGGCGAGCCAGCGAAAGCCGGCCTGCCGGCTGCGCTCGAATTGCTGGGGCGCGTCGACTTGCAGCGCCAGGTGGCGGTCCTGCCGTCCGGCCAACCGGCCGGCGGACCGATCCAACTCGCCGCAGGCCAGTGCCACCGCGCCGACGGCCGGACAAAGCGTCTTGCCGGCCGTCGGCAATCCGTCGGCCATCAGGTGGAAGCCAAGCGCGCGCAGCCGGCCGGCGGCGGCGCAATCGGCCTCGCTGACGCAGGCGGCGTTCGGAATGCGAAGCACGATCTGTTCGGCGGGAACCAGCGCGTCGATCTCGTCGCTGCAATGCGGGCTGGCAAGATCCACCACGCAGGGCAGCCTCCCGAGCGCCTCGAACAGGCCGAACTCGCCGAACAGTCGTGCCAGCACGTCGCAATCGAGCGGTGCGGGTGTATCGAGCAGAAGCGCGGCCCAGCCATGGTGGGCGTCGGCGATCGGATGCAGGCGGATCAGCGGAAAGTCGGTCATGAGCGGGAGAATCTTCGGGGGACGGGTGGCCTTACCTGAACATCATCGTTCGGAATTGCTTTCGAATCAAGCGATGGCGGCGTGCCGGCGGATTCCGTCTTCGGTGACGATCGCATCGAGCCGTACGTCGTGATCCTCGGGTTGCACCGAATCGATTCTCGCCAGCTCGAAGCCGACACCTATGGCGGTGGGCTTGACGGCGATTTCGGCCAGGGTGCGGTCGAAGTAGCCGCCGCCGTAGCCAAGCCGGAAACCCTGTTCGTCGAAGGCGACCAGCGGCAGCAGGACGACGTCGGGCACGGCGGCAATCGCCGTCGCCGGGACCGGGATGCCGTAAGGATCCGTGGCCATCGGCGCCCCCGGGCTCCATGCGCGAAAGGCCATCGGCGCGTCCCTGGCGATGACCACCGGCTGGCAGGCACGCCAGCCGGCCGCGAGCAGCCGGCCGACCAGCGGCCGGCAGTCGAACTCCTTGCGCACGGGCCAGCAGAAGGCGATGGTCCCGGGTGGCTGCGATGCCAGCAGCATGGTCAGATGGGTGTCGATGGCGGCAGAGGCGCGCGCATGCTCGCTGTCGGACATGGCCTGCCTGGCGGCGATCTTTTCGCGGCGCATGGCGCCGCGAAAGGCGGTCGAATCGATACCCTGATCACCGGATGTATCGGCCATTGCCCTGTGCTAAGCTGAAATGATGATACCGGGACACTATACGATGAAAAGGGCGCTCGGGCTGGCGCTGTTGCTGCCTCTGGCGGCAATCGCGGCGGCCGCGAACGGCTCCGCCGGCGATGCGGAGGCACGGTTCGTTGCGGCGCGCGATGCCTATCGCGCCGGCGAGCAGGTCCGACTGGGCAAGATTGCCGACTCGCTGCGCGGCCATGAGCTTGCGCCCTGGGTCGAGCACTGGCAATTGCGCTTGAAGCTGGAGACCAACAGCGCCGTTGGCGTCAAGGACTTTCTCGACCGCGAGAGCGGCTCCTACCTGGCCGAGCGGCTGCGCGGCGAATGGCTCAAGCAGTTGGGCAAGCAGCAGGACTGGCAGACCTTTCAGCAGGAGTATCCGCCGCTGGTGCAGCCGGATACCGAGATCGTCTGCTACGGCTTGCAGGCGCGCCTGGCGCGCCAACAGGATGTCACGGCCCTCGATGAGGCGCGGCCGCTGTGGTTCGCTGTGCCGGATCTCCCCGAGGCCTGCAACCCATTGATGGACCGGTTGGCCGCCGATAGCCGCCTGAGCGTCGATGACATCTGGACGCGCGTGCGCCGCCTGGTGCAGAACAAGAAACTGTCCGCCGCGCGCCAGGTAGCTCAATACCTGCCCAAAGGCCAGGCACCCGACGCGAAGTCGCTCGATGCCGTGGCCGACAATCCGGCCCGTTACCTGACCCGGCTGCCGGCCAAGTTCGCCGCCACTCGCCTGGGACGCGAAATGGCACTGCTCGCGGTTCAGCAGATGGCGAGGAACGATCCCCGGCCGACCGCGGTCCAGTGGCGGCAGATCGAGCAGCGCTTCAGCGATGCCGAACGAGGCTTTGCCTGGGGCCAGCTCGCCTGGCAGGCGGCATTGCGGCACATGGACGAAGCAGCCGACTGGTATGCGTTGGCGGGAGATGCTCCGCTGTCGGACGAGCAACTGGCCTGGAAGGTGCGCGCCGCCCTGCGCGCCCAGGACTGGCCACGGGTGGCGCAGGCGATCGGTACACTGCCGCGGGACATGGCCGCCCAGCCGACCTGGACGTACTGGCTCGGTCGTGCGCTGGCGGCGCAGGGACGTCCCGAGGAGGCCGCCCAGCTTTACCGGAAGATCGGCGGCCAGCCGAATTTTTACGGCAACCTGGCCGACGATGAACTCGGGCGGCCGATAGTCGTGCCGCCGAAGGCCGCGCCGCCGACAGCCGAGGAAATGCTGCAAGCGGAGACGCACCCGGGATTGCACCGGGCCATGGTCGTGATGCACACCGACTTGCGTGCCGAAGGCGTGCGCGAATGGGCCTGGAACCTGCGCGGCATGGACGACCGGCAACTGCTGGCGGCTGCCGAGCTTGCGCGCCGGAACGACATTTACGACCGGGCGATCAGCACCGCCGACAGGACGCTGGTGCAGCACGATTACTCGCTACGTTATCTGGCGCCCTTCCGCGATCAGGTCGAAGCGAAGACCAAGGAAGTGGCCCTCGATACCGGTTGGGTCTACGGTCTTATGCGCCAGGAGAGCCGCTTCGTCATGGATGCACGCTCGTCGGTCGGCGCCAAGGGCTTGATGCAACTGATGCCGAACACGGCGCGCTGGGTCGCCCGGAAGATCGGCCTGGCCGACTATCATCCGGGCCGGGTGACCGAGACCGAAACCAATGTGACGCTCGGCACGCGTTATCTCAAGATGGTGCTCGACGACCTCGATGACGATCCGGTGCTGGCATCGGCCGCCTACAACGCCGGACCCGGCCGCGCCAAGCGCTGGCGTGCCGACCGGCCGCTCGAAGCCGCGATCTACGCCGAAACGATTCCGCTCAACGAAACGCGCGACTACGTCAAGAAGGTGATGAGCAATGCCGTCTACTACTCGGCGCTGTTCGAGGACAAGCCCCAGTCGCTGAAGAGCCGGCTGCGGGTCATCAAGGGGCGCGGCGCCGCCGACAGGGTGCCGACCGAGCTGCCGTGATGCTCGGATGATCGAGCGCGTCCTGCTGGTCGGCGGTTCGGGCTTCCTGGGCATGCATGTCGCCCGGCGCCTGGCGGCCCGCGGCGTGCAGGTATTGGTGCCGACCCGGCGCCGCGAGCGCGCCAAGCATCTCATCCTTCTGCCCACCGTCGAAGTCGTCGAGGCCAATGTCCATGACGATGCCACCCTGGCCAGCCTGTGCGCCGGCAAGGACGCAGTGGTAAGTCTGGTCGGCATCCTCAAGGGCGGCAACGGCCAACCCTACGGCCCGGGTTTTGCCCGCGCCCACGTCGAACTGCCGGCGCGGATCGGCCAGGCCGTGCGGGCTGCACGGGTACCGCACCTGGTCCATGTCTCGGCGCTGAAGGCGTCCGCCGATGCGCCTTCGGGTTACCTGCGCTCCAAGGCCGTGGGTGAAGCAGCGCTGCTGGTCACGTTTCCGGAAGCTACGATATTTCGTCCGTCGGTCATCTTCGGCCAGGGCGATTCCTTCCTCAACATGTTCGCGCACCTGCTGAAACTCACGCCCATCGTCCCGCTGGCCGCGCCCGACGCCCGCTTTCAGCCGGTCTGGGTGGGCAATGTGGCCGACGCCATCGTCGAGGCCGTGTTGCGGCCGGAAGCCGCGGGCAAGACCTGGTGCCTGTGCGGCCCCCGGACCTATACGCTGCGGCAACTGGTCGAGTACGTCGGCGTCGTCACGCGCCGGCACCGGCTGGTGATCGGGCTCTCGCCCGCCTTGTCCTGGCTGCAGGCACTTGCCCTGGAGATGGTCGGCGGTCCGATGACGCGCGACAACCTGCTGTCGATGAAAGTGCCCAGCGTCTGCGACGCCGGCAGCGAACTGCCTTTCGGGCTGGAGCCGGTGGCGCTGGAGACCGTGGCGCCGACGTATCTGCAATAAGGCAGCTACGCCGGCTTTCTTGCGCCGTCCAACTCAGTTGGCCGTCCGGTCGTTATGCTTCTTGCGCCAGACGCGACCGCTCTGGTGATCTTCCGCCACCTGGATGCGGCGCTGTTCGCCGGCGCCGACATGGCCGTCGCGCGCTGCCTTGGCTTGCAGCCTGTTGTCCCGCCCCTGGCCTCGTTCGAGCTTGCCTGTTTCACGATTGGTCAATTGTCCCGACTGCACGCCTTGCTCGATGCGGGTCTGCTGATTGACGTTGCGCTGGACGTCGGCCTGCATGCGCTGCGATGAGGCCGAGTTCGGATTGCCGGTCTGCGCGTCGTGCTTCTCGCGGTAGATGTCCTGGCTCACCTTGTTCTGGGCGTTGTTGATGCGCGCCTTTTCGGCGTCGGTCAGCTTGCCGTCCTTGAGCGCGCGGCTTTCCATGCGCTCGACGCCGGCTTCCTCGTGCTCCAGGCGCCCGGCTTCGCGGGTGTTGAGTTGGCCGGATTGCAGGCCCTGCTCGATGCGGGTCTGCTGGTTGATGTCGCGCTGGACTTCCGTGCCGGTGGTCTGGGCGAAGGCCAGGGTGGCGAAAAGCGAACCGACGGCGGCGGCGATGAGGCTATTGCGAAGTTTCATTCCGATCTCCTTTGTCCATGAGTGGGGCCAATCCCCATGCGCAGATTAGGGAGACGGGTCGCCGCAATCCCGCCGAGGGTTGTAAGAATTGTTAGTACTTGTAAAGGTGTAACGCCGGGCGGCGTCTGAAGTCGGCTTGGCAGTCGCAATTGATGCGCGCCAATGCGCGATGAAGCAGAGCGGCAAGGCTTCCGGCAGTCGGCAGCAGGTATCGCGTCATCACGGGCTTGCCGACAACTGAGCCAACCAGCCGACCCTTTGCTTTCGTCATCACGGCCCCGCCAGCCTGTCTGCGTGTACCCAAGTCGGCGAGATGAATATCAGCCTGCGCAATGAATTCTGTGGTCCATGGGGTTGCATTCTGAAGTGGCCGCGGCGCAGGTGCGGCGAGACTTCGCCATGGCCGTGCACGTGGATTTCCTGCGGCCCGAGGACGATGCGGTCGTAAAGATCGGGCAACTGGCGTTGCAGCTTCGCGGCCTTCTTCGGACCGATCCGCTTCAACCTGTCGTGCATCACCGAGTAGTCCCGTTCCTCGATCCGCACAGTCTGGGGCAGACCCATGTACAAGAAGACCTTGGCAACGATCTGGGCTATGGACTCGAAATGGGCGCCTTGGCCGAAGTCATAAGACTCGCAGGTGGTACGGATGGCTTGGTTGAGCGGCCGTGTCTCGTCAATGAGGCTCGCGTCGGAGCCGTCTGGTGACGAATGTTCGCTGACGATCATCTCCATCAGATTGGCGCCGAACGAGGCTTGGTCGCGCAATGTGAAGACTGGCATGATTGTCACTGCCCGCTGCCCCTCGCGCTGCGCTTCGAGGACATAGACGCCCTGAATGACATACGCGCCGGGCGTCGGCTGATTTGGCGCTGGAACCGCGGTGTCCCGGAACGTCTTGCCAAAATGGATGTAGCAGGCCGGGAGAGGCGGTCGGAAGAGGCCTACCGGCAGGTCTTCGCCCAGATCGGAATCAACGAGAATTCGCTCCAGCGCGTCGGTCAATTCAATAATCGCGTTCCGCCGCCCCCAGAACATCAAGGGCGCCACGACCAGCCCGAGCGCAGTGTCGTCCAAGCCTGTCTCATCGCCGGCTTGGAAGCCCCGCTGATAGATTGGCTCATGTTCGACGAAATTGCGCACGAGTCCAATGTTCTGCTGGAAAGACTGGCGCGGGTCGCTCATCACGGACACAGCGGGAGCGGCGACCTTCGATTCGACCCCGCGCCAGATGGCGGTGATATTGGCGTTGCGCGCGCAGACCGGATGCGGAAGTGTGCTGCCGATCATGCAATCCTTCAAGGTGACAAAGAAGGCGACCGACGCGACCGACGTGCCGGTCGCCGCAGCCAAGCGGGCGATCAGCCGGCTGTTGTCGGACGAGAGCGTAGCGATATCAGCAGACGGGCGCACGTGAATACCGGAGAAGGGGGGTGGTTGAGGTTTGACCTGTCGTGTGAAGTGCCATGAGGGCTAGCCCGAACGCGGCCCCGCGCACGCGAGCCCTCGATGGGCGAAGCGGGCGTTGTGGTGTGACGGTGGCCGAAGGCCGTGGAGCGCATTTCGTGTCGGCGGCCTACTTGTTCGCGGAACCGGCCTTGCGCCGACGCCGCACGAGCGTCTTGCCGGCCTCGTCCAGGTCTGCGTCCGTGAGCTTGCCCGACCGCCACAGCGCCATCAGCAGCGCCACCGGCCTTGGCGGCAATGCCCGGCCGGTTTCATAACGCGAGCCGGCAGTTTGGAGAACGCCGAAGCGGCGCCAGAAGTCCTTCTGACTAATAAGACCCTGCGCCAGCCGCTGTGTGCGCAGGGCGTTCTCGCCGGTCTTGCGTGTCTTGCCGGCGCGAATCAAGTCCTTGTCCGTCAGCTTGCCCGAGTGCCGCAAGTGCAGCAGCAACACCAGCGCCGACGGCAGCCGCCGGCCGCCTTCGTAACGGCTGCCGCCGCTTTGCGTGACGCCGAAGAGCGACCAGAACTCGTGCTGGTTGAGGCCTTGCTTCTGGCGGAGTACGCGCAGTTGGGCCGGCGTGGGGATCTTCTGGGCCATGTGCTTTCTGCTTGAAGAAGTGGCGATGCGATCAGGGGCCGCTCAGCGCCCCGAAGATAATGACAAAACCCTAACCCGGTTTACCGTTCCCCTGCACCTCGGACGCCTGGAACATGAAACTGCCCTCGGGCGAGACGGCGAAGTCCATACCCTTGCCCGACAGTTCGAGCAGCTCCCCCTTCTCGTTGAAAGCGTAGTTCAGTTCGCCGCCGTTGTGGAAACGAACATGGTAGGAGATCGAACCGGCGATGGCGGCGATGGCGGCGATGCGGTAGTCGACCACTTGGGCAAGGTTGGCGATCCCGATGCAGGGTGCGCGAACCGCTTCGACGCTGACGTTGCCCTCGTTGTCGAAGCTCAGACTACCGTTCGGGTCGCCGGGCAGCATCATGCACGTGGCCCTGGCTCTGCGGGGGCGCATTGTCGGCTTCACTCCTTCCCCTTCGCGCCCGAGTATGCCCGGCGTGCCTCTGGATCGAAGTCGAAGGCCCTGAAGAACTCCTCCTTGTTCTTCCATTTCGGCACGGCGTCGGGGGTGCCGAAGATGATCGTTGCCGTATCCAATCGTTCATGCTTGCCGAAGGTCGCCTTGTCGTTCCAGCCGATGGCGACCAGTTTGCCCTTGCCAGCGTCGTCGTATTCCCAGACGCGGTAGAAGAGTTCGTGGCCTTTGAGCTTCAGCGGCAGGTTGATGCCCTTCATGTCCTCGTCGTAGAAGCCGGTATCGAGGTCCTTGCGGCTGAACGCGCCGAGGTTGATGACGCGCTTGAGTTTGCCGGATTCGTCGTACTGCTCCTGGCGCACGGTGTTGCCGGCGGCGGTGTAGAAGCGGTCGCGCACGCGATGCTTGCCGGCCGCGAAGAACTCGATCAGCTTGATGACGCCGGTAACGTCCATCTCCCGCCGGCGGTCGTAGTCGTAGATCTTCTCCGGCGTCTCCAGCATCGAGATTGACACTGGCGGCTTGGTGAAGTAGTACTCGATCGGTTGCTCGTCACCATCGACCTTGTAGGTCGGACCGACACTCTCGTCCTTTTCTCCGATGTTGGCGCCACCGAGAATCTGCGTCACGCCCTTGACCGAGTCGGCGCGGGCGTTGCCACCCTGGAACCACTTGTCCTCGTCCTTATTGCTTTGGTCGACGAGGATGTGGAAGGAAATGCGCTTCGTCCAGCTTCCATCGGGCTTGCCGAAATGTTGCTCCGTCCAACGATCCGAGACCCGGCCATCGTTCAGGTCGGTATAGCGGAATCGCGTCCAGTAATCCCTCGGATCGGTGTCGCCCTTGGGGCAGGTATTGCTGCTCGTGGCGCGGACGTAACGCTCGGGACGGTCCTTGGCGTCGAAGCGGAAGCATTCGTACTCTCCCGTATCCGCTTTCTGTTCTCTTGCCAACGCAATGAATTTCTCGCTGATACGTCCCTTGCCGTCGTACTTGAATACCGTGACGCTTCCCACGACATGGGTGCCTAACCATGAACGGAGGACTGGATTCTTGCCATTGTTCTCCATCTCGATCTTGGTTGGGGCCGGCGAATTGCGCAACCACCAATTCTCTACTCGGCACACCCGCCAGTTGCCCTTGCCGTCCTGCTCGTAGTACGAGACATCGCCCGCCTCTTTCTCCGGCAGCTTCCCCACCCAAGGCTTGTCGATCATCCCGGCAGGCAGTGGCGGCGGGTACGGCAGGTCGTGGGATGGGCCTTGCCATTCTGGCAGTCTGCCGCTCAACTCTGTTGCAAAGCCGTAAGGCAACTCCTGCTTGTAGCCGACGAAGGTCTTGACCCCTTCGCTCGGCGATTCCAGCCAGTTCTTCGGGTTGTTGCACGCGGCGGTGACGGTGCCCGCCCACGAGAGCGCGACGAGCGCGATGAGTGTGGTTCGCTTCATCCCTGTTGTCTCGTCGGCGGTTCTGGCGGGTCGGCCCGGCTGATGTCGACGACGCCTCCAACCTTGCCTACGCCGTCGCCCGGCTTGACGGCATCGCCCCAGTCGAGCGGCATGGCCACGAAGTAGCCGACGACGTTCTGCTTCAGGTAGTCGATAGCGGGACCAATGTTATGCACCTGGTCGCCTGGGTAGACGAGGTAGCGATTGTGGAAGTCCTTCATCGGCACCTTCAGCCCGTCCCGCTGATGAGGTTCCAGCGCCGTGGTCATGAAGCGCGGTTGCAGGGCGGGCGGTACCACGCCATGGTGGCCGGCTTCACCGGGCACGGCGGCGATGCTGTCGGCGTAGCGCTTCTCCCTGGCGGCGCGGAATTGCGCCGCTTGTTCAGGAGTCGGGTTCATGTAGTGCGAATTCATCTCGGCGTCCTGCCGATCGTTCTCGGCCCGGCTCATCAAATAGCGGGCAGTGCCTTCCGAAGTCGCGGGATAGGGGAGCGTGTAGTGCTCAACGAGGTCCTGGAATCCCTTCATGCCGTTGCGTGGTGTGTGAGGGAAGACGGTTTCGTAGGCTTTCGCATTGTTGGTGGCGAGGGCCTGGATAGCTTGCACGGTCTTTGGATCGCAGGGTTTGTCGAGGATGGATTGCCAAGTGATGCCTTCAATCTTGACGGCGGTTGTGAGAGCCTTCTCAGTCGTCTTCACCCTCGGCGGATGCGCGCCAGGCGGCAGTTGGTGAGGTGTGATGCCGGCCCTCCTCGCCCGATCAGTCGTCAGGAAATAGGCTTGGTCGTTCAACGTAAACCCGAAATGCTTCTCCCACAGGCTGCGCCGCAGTTCGCGGGCAAACTTGCGTGTCGGTGCCTCAAACCTCGGCTCGCCCAGGTCACGGAACTCGACGGTGTCCTTGCCGTCCATCACCACGGCGGCGATTTCGGTGTCGCCGTTGCCGGTCAGGCTGCGGTCGTTGATGTTGGCGCTGCCGATGATGGCCACCGCGTCGTCGATGATCAGCATCTTGGTATGGACGTAGATTTGTTCCGTGACCACGTAGCGGCCGATCTCGCGCGCGTAGTTCTCCTGGAAGGTCTTCGGGTCGCGGGCGTACTGCACGGCCACGCCGTAGTTGCGCATGTTGAGCACGGTGAGGTACTTGTTCCACTCGTCCTCGGGGCGGCCGAGCGCCTTGAGCGACTTCTTGATGCGGCTGACCAGACTGTTGCTGCCCCACTTGATCGAGGCCAGCGCCTGCCATTGCTGCTTCCAGACCGACTGGTCGGCGATACCGCCTTCGGGATGCACGGGCACGACCAGGTAGACATGGAAATTAGTGCGGGCGTTGATGTGCCAGTCGATGCGCTCGCCAATCGCGGCAAGGAGGGTGTTCTTGATGCCGTCGCCCTCGTTGCCGATCCTGCGGCTGTCGACGGGGTAGTACGGGATTCGGCCGGCACGCGTCTGGAGGTATTGCACTTTGCCGACGGTGCCGAAGTCGGAGATGAAGAACTGGTTCTCGATGTAGATGTAGCTTTCGGCGCTGTGGATGCAGTTGACCATGGCGTTGAGAATGTTGGCCTGGTGCTCGTCCTGGTACTTCTTGATGCTGTCTCCCATCGCGCGGCGATGATCCGGATCGGAGAAGAAACGCACGTCGTCCGGCACTTGGAAGCGGCCGTCCTTGGTGCATTCGAGCGCGAGTTCACGCTTCGAGACCGAACGCACAATCTGGACAACGGCCGAGCCCTGCTTTTCGGTCTGCGCATCCTGCACCAGCGTCGCCGCGCCGTGATGGTTGAGCCAGGCGGTGTCGAGTTCGGCTGGATTGGCTGTGGTTTCCTTGCCTGGCTTGGATATGCCGAGAGGGTTGTAGAGCACAGACAGCGGACTGGCCTGCCGCATCGCCTGTTCGCGCTCTCTGAGCGTTGCATTCCAACGGCGCACGAAATTGCGATGGAGGTCGACCACCGCCGGTCCGGAGAACTTCAGGTGCACATCCTGCCAGGGCATGCGCGGCTGGCAGCCTTCGTCGAGCAGTGTGCCGCCGTAGGCGGGCGTGAAGCCGTAGTCGGCGACCAGCGTGTTCTCGTCGGGACTCATCTTGCGCAGCTTGGCCGCGCAGGGGTTGTACATATCGTTGATGACGCGCACCGATGGATCAAGCACGACATCGTATTCCGGCGTTTCGTAGCGGCCGTAGCTCAAGTCGATGCCGCCGATGAACCCGACCTTGCCGTCGACGACGACGAACTTCTGGTGGTGCGAGTAGTTGAAAGCATCGATCTGCGCGCTGGTGCTCGACTGTTGCAGGACAATGATCTTGCCCGGATATTCCGGCTTGTTGATGGCGTTGATGGCCTTGGTCACCAGCCCATCGAAGGTGCCGGGTGCGGAGTCAAGCGGCGAGCACCACAACAGCACCCGGACCTGGATACCCTTCTTGACGAGCCTCTCGAAGACCTTGATGAGCTGTGCCCAGTGCCGCGCCTTCGAGTTGTCGGCGGAAGCGCCACGGTCGTCGAGTTCGACATCGAAGCCCATCTGCCAGTCAGCGACCCAGACGAATTTCTGCACCTTCTCCGGATCGAGGGCCTTGAGAACCTCCTGGAAGGCCACTTTGCCGGACGGCATCGCCTCGACCGAGTTGCCCGGCATCGCCCACGCGAATTGCTTCTCGTCGCAGAAGAACTGTCCCGTCATGTAGCTGTTGGTGTCGGGATACAGATTGAGTTTGCTTGGTTTCGGCAGCGGTCCGTTCATGATGGTCGTGGTCAGGCGTTCTTGATGAAAGGGCGTGGATTCCGCGATTGCGGAATTATGCGTTTGCGTCGCCCTTCGGCTTCGCGGTCAGGCGCGCGTCGTAGTCGTGTTCCACCGAAGCAATCCGCATGCGTTTCTCCACGGCATCCAGATCGTCGCCAGAGCGCGCGGCATTCAGGGCGTCGAGCGTCTTGCGTTGCTCGCGGTCGCCGTCGTCGGTGGCGAGCGAGGACATCGAGAGTGGTATAGCCTTGGTTCCCGAGACCAGCCAGACGCGCTCCGGATAGCGGTTTACGGCTTCCCAGACGGCCTTCTTCTGCTCGTCGTTCAGCGCGCACGCCCCATCGCCGCCGGAGGTGCCGGAGGCCAGCGTCTTGCGCCAGTTGTCCGGATTGACAGCGTGTCCGCCCGAGCCAGTGGCGGCGGATTTCAGCACCACGGCCTGCCATTCGCGGTTCGGCATCGCGGTGCCGTGATTGCCTGGGGCGTCTTGCAAGGTCAGCTTGTAGTTCAGCTTTTCCGGTGCCGGTTCGCTCTTGGGCATCGTCGGCAGTTGATAACTCATACGATCCGGCCCGCTAAAACTCTTCTGACTCGCATAAACATCGATGATCGTTCCCATGACCTTGATGTTGCCGCCGGAGATGTCGATGCACGCCCCGCCGGTCGTCCTGATCACGATGCGCTTCGCCGCCGCCCAATCGATATGGGCGTTGGCGCTCATG
>JBGOZF010000093.1:0-17091 GCA_041480065.1 Rhodocyclaceae bacterium | reverse complement strand
TCCTCGGCGCGGTAGAACCAGTCCTTGTCCTGCTGGAAATAGACCTGGATGCCGGACGCCTCCCAGATGTTGAGGATCTCGTTGCTGTGCGAGCGGATCTCGTCGAAATCGGTGGTCGCCTTCTGGCCCATCTCGCTGTAGTGCTCGTTTAGTTCCAGCAACAGCGCGTTGATCGGCGGCGGCAGTTGTTCGACGCCGAGGCCGATCTTCTTTGCTTCGTTGAGCAGGATCGGATAGTTGTGCGAGGGATACTTCGAGTTCAGCGCGTTGGCGATGCGGTCGGCGACCGCTTCGTCGGTGATGTGATAGGCCAGCAGTTCCTTGCACAACATTATGGAGAGCGACTCGGCCCGATCCACGGCGCCGATCACCAGCGGATGCACATGCTGGAACAGCGCCTGGTAAGGGTTGTCCTTCGACTCGGACTGCTCGGTCCGCCATAACCGGATCACGCGGGTCAGCTCATCGAGGCTGACGCTGACGCGGTCGTTGTCGCGGTCGAGCGGTGACAGGGCGTGGCTGAGCGAAGTGTCCACGGCAGTCAGGTAGGCCATCGGCCCCATCAGGATCTCGTTGCAGCCGAGCGTGATCATGGTCGCCGCCGAGGCGCACTCGAGCGGCACCAGCGCCACCAGCCGCTGGCAGTACTGCCGCAACAGGCTCACCAGCCGCAGCGACGCCTGCCCGGTGCCGCCGTCGGACTTGATGAAGACGTAGAGCGTTTCCTGCCGGCCGAGCTTGCCCAGGATCTCGTACAGCGCCACCACGTCGTTGTGGCAGACCGAACCGCGCGGGTTGTTCCAGTAGGCGATCACGGGACCGCCGAGCAGGGTACTCACCTTGGCGATGGCCGACTGAGTCCTGCTGTAGAGAACGGGAGGCTGCTTGATCTTCGGAGGCTGTTCCTGATCCATGGTGGTATGCCGCAAGAGTTGTTGGTCGACCTGCAAAGGATACCGTCATTCGGCACCGCTTAGCGCCATCGCGCAAGCGCGTTTGCTACTCTTGCCGAGAACCGCTCGATCTGCGCGGGTTCCAGGCGTTCGGCCTTGTGCAGGGACAGCATTTCAAAGTCGCAGGCCGGGGCGCAGGTGCCGAGGATCCCAGTCTGAAGCACCCGCTTCACCGGCTGTCGCATCACCAGCCGGTCGACCCACCACGGCGCACCGAGCGACGTTACTGCAAGCACTCTTTTCAGGCTCTCCAATCTCGGCTCGATCGCGCCCAGATCGCTCGCGTGATCGTAGGCGACGCCCGGCGCCCAGACGCGATCGAACCAGCCCTTGAGCACTGCGGGAAAACCGAACCACCATGTCGGGAAGCAGAGGACAAGACCCTCGGCGCGCAGCAGACGCTCGATCTCTGGGTGTACGGCGGCCGCATCGTAGCGCTCGCCATAGTAGCTCTGCCGCTCGGCAATCGTCAGGGCCGGGCCGAAGCCGTCGGCGCACAGATCGTCGATCTCCACCTCGTGACCGGCGGCTTCGAGTGCTTCGAGGGCACGGGCAGCCAGGGCATGGCAGAGGCTGTCGCGCAGCGGATGGGCGATGACGACGAGGCACCTCACTGCAGCGCCTCGCGTCCGGTGGTCGCCGCGACGGTCAGACCGAGAAGTCCCAGGTGGTCTTCTTCAGCGGCTTGACGCGCGTCTGGTAATACTCTCGGATGTTGGAGATTTCGGTCGCGACACCCAGGGCGAAACCGCGTCGTCCGCCGCGGGCGTCGATCGTCAGTTCCTCGAAATACCGGTCGAGTTGTATCGGGCGCGTCCACAGCTCGGCGATCCTGTTCATGACGTGCGGGCAGTCGATCGACAGGAGTATGGGCTTGGCGCTCGTCGGCAGGGTGGACAGCACCGCAATGGCGGTTTCGCTCAGGGTTACCGGAGCGTTGTCGTGCACGTAGTGCTGCTCGGTCGACGGCGGCGAAGAAGTTGGGAAATCGGCGGTCATGGTTGCCCCCATGGTCATCCAGTGACGCAAGAAATACGGAACCTCGTATCGCGCTGTGGCAATGCGCGGTGATCGAGGCGGCCTATTGCAATGCCTCGATACTATACCATCTTGCCGTTTTTCATAACATCGCCAGCCGCCGCGACGACGGGGCCTCGTGCGGCTGTCCGTCGGCATCGCCGTCGTCACCGTGATCTATCTGGTGATGCTTTACAACGGCCTGGTCACGGTCAAGCACAACGTTGCCAAAGCCTGGGCCAACATCGACGTGCTGCTCAAGCAGCGTCACGACGAACTGCCCAAACTGGTCGAAGTCTGCAAGCAATACAAGCAGTTCGAGCAGGAGACGCTCGCGCGCGTCATCGAAGCCCGTTCGCGGCGCTGCCGATGATCTGGCGCCATCACGTCTGAATGCCGTTTCGCCGGTCGCGTGCGGCAGGGGCCAGGTGGCGGAATACCGCGGCGCCGACTGCGATGGCCATCAGCGGTGCCCAGACCCACAGGAATTCCGACCAGAGGACGGCAGCGCCCCGAGGCGAGAGAAAGCGGGAAAGACCGATGGGCGCGACCTCGATGACCCGGACCGGCGCGAAGTATCGTTCGGCTGACCATGGCCACAGGAACGCAATGCCGAGGCCGCCGTTGGTGAGGGCGTCGAGCACGCCGTGCGATGCCGTGGCGACTGACAAAAAGAGGAACGAGCGCAGGAATGTGGACCGCAGGAAGCCGAACAGGCAGGCGCCGGCAAGGGCCACGATCAAGGCGAACAAGAGCGAGTGGCTGAAGCCGCGGTGGCCGAACTCGGCGGCGTAGGGGATGCCGAAACGGAACGCGATGACGTCGAGGTCCGGCAACATCGAGGCGACGACGCCGGCGAGCATCAGCCGCTTCGAAATCCTGGTGCCGCCAAGGCCGATGGCCATGGCGAGCGGTACGGCCGGATGGGTTAGGACGGTGGGCATGGGCGTCGTCGGACCGCTGGAGGCGAGCAGGAACGGTTATCCGGCATGGATGTCGAGGATGACATCGCCGAACCAGACTCTCTTCCAACGCTCTACCTTGTCTGCATCGGAAAGCAATCGCGGCGAGACAGATTGCTCCGGTCCAAAATCCTCCTCGCCGCCGATGATCCTGCTGTTTACGGTGGCGTACAGCCTATCGCCGTCCTGATAGACGATCCCCACCAGGACGCCGCAAGTCATGCACAGAAGACAGTCCGCAATTCCGCCGCCTTGGCGGTATCGTTGCAAGCGGTGTTTATCCAGGACGTTAATGGACAACGAGCCGCGTGCGTCGGACACATACGCAGCACCATGCTTGCGGCAGAAGTCGCAGTCGCAGGCCCTGGGTTCGTACGCGCCGGGCGGGCGCGCCAGTTCCATCACGACGACGATGTTGCCGCAATAACAACCACCGTTCAGCCCGTATCTGGTCATTCCATAGTATGCGCAGAAGCGGTCAGCGCGCCCGGGAATCCAGAGATGCTGTTCCGTCGGCATTGATTACGTACATGCCGAGGCCCCCGGCGATCACTGCAAGCGTCGATCCGACGAGCCAGCGCTTCATGCCCGCACGCGCCCGGCCAACGTCGGCCAACCCACAGTGCGAATGGCGTCATCGTTCATGCCGGGACTGGTTGACGAGAGACTGGCTCTTGAGCAGTGCCAGGGCCTGGTTCAGCGGCTGATCGTCGCCGGCGTCGATCTGCGTGTTATCGCCTTGCTTATCCGAAACGAGCACATCCGGCACGATGCCCACGGACTGGACGGATCGTCCATTCGGGGTGTACCAATGGCCCGTCGTCACCTTGATCGCGGCATTGCCTTGAAGCGGCAGAATCGTCTGGATCGACGCCCGCCCGAACGTGCGGCTGCCAAGTACGACGGCGCGCTTGTGATCCTGCAGCGCGCCGGCAACGATCTCCGAGGCGGCCGCCGATCCATGATTGACCAGAACGACCATCGGCACGTCCTTGACGCCGGACGGAAGATTCTTCAGGTAGTCCGATTCCAGAGAGCCGCGCAGGTAGTCCTCGGGCGCGGCGAGATAGCGACGTTTGGATTCGGAAATGCGGCCGTCCATGGATAGGACCGGAGATTTGGCCGGCAGAAAGGTAGCGGCAACACCGACCCCGCTCTGAAGCAGTCCCCCGGGATTGTTGCGCAAGTCCAGAATCAATCCGTCGACGCGGCCTTTGCTGTAGAGATCCTGCAGGCGCTTGACGAGGCTCGAGCCGGTGCTCTCCTGGAACTGCGTCAAACGCACGTAGGCGTAGCCGGGCTCGAGAAGTTGGGACTTCACGGACTGAACCTTGATCGTTCTGCGCGTCAGGGTAAGAGTCTTCGGTTGTGTCTCTCCTTTGCGCGAGATCGTGAGAGTGATCGGTGTGCCAGCCTTGCCGCGCAGACGGTGAACGGCGTCGTTCAAGGTCATCCCCTTGGTGGGGCTGTCATCGATCTTGATGATCAGATCGCCGCTCAGTATTCCCGCGTAGTGGGAAGGCGTGTCCTCGATGGGTGCGACTACCTTGATAAGACCGTCTTCGATGCCGAGTTCCAGGCCGACGCCGGCCAGGTCCATAGACGAGGTCAATTCCTTCAGGGCATCGGCATCGAGATACGCGGATTCAGGGTCGATTCCGCTGGCCATACCGCTCAGGCAAGCCCCGAAGAGTTTCTTGTCGTCCACCGGATCCACGTAGCCGGTCTTCATTGCCGTGAAGACGTCCATGAACTGGCGTATCTGCTCAACGGTCAGCGGCAGGCGCTGCTCGTCCGCCGCGAGAGTGACATGGGGAAGCCCAAGCGAGACGGCGGCGGCGATTGCGAGCAGGGTTGATGCGGGAGCTTGAAATTTCGCGTACATGATCCGATCCGGGGCTAAGCTGCCGGCGCCGAGCGCCATTCCGACGACGTATGATCGAGGTGGCCGACTCGGTCACCACCAGCCATTGTCACCGAGAACCATGTTCTTGTAGTAGTCGATGTTGGCGCGCACGGCGAACACTGGGGCGACGCACTGCGCCCTGCGGACGGCTACAGGTGGAGCATCACACCACCCGTAAGCCGGTCCACGGGAACTCCTTGCCACGATTGCCTGCGCAACTGCCTGTAGGCGCCGGCCATCAAGGGTTTTTCAGCTCCGGCATCTTCAGCAACGTATCCTGCATCCTCAGCAACGAATCCAGGGCGGCGCGCTTGCCGGAAAGCGAAACATCAGAGGTGAACTCGCTGAATTCAGCCTTTCCTTCCCCTGTGACCGAAGGCTTGCCGATAAGCTTGCCGGTGCTGTCGGCGATGTTACAAGTCAGGTTCACCGTGAACGTCGTCGGTGGCCACGTGAAGGGACTCGGCGATGACGAATCGGTCCTGATGTCCGGCGTTATGACGTAAGTGATCGATTGCCTGGCGATGGTGTCCGCATCCTTCGGCGACTTCAGAAGTGTGACTTTTCTGAAGACGTTGCTAAGCATCTTGTAGAAGGCGGCTTCGATGTCCTGGTACGGGTGGTACGTCACCGAATCGCCACCACCGCCCGGGGTTGTGACGGCACTTTCGCGGACGCCGGGAGCGATGTAGTAGCCGACACTCTTGTTGATCGACTGGGTGTCACTACCTCGCTCGATCTTGGCTATATCCGGGCTGATAGCCAGCGGATGTGCGCACCCGGCAATGGCGGCAGCTATGGCCAGAGAGAAGACGAGTTGAAATAGACGCATGTGAGGAACCTTTCTTGTCCGAGTTGCCAAAGCGCTCACTTCAGCGCGTCAAGGAAGTCGCGATCGGCATACAGGGCTGCGAGCAGTTTCTGAACAAGCCGCGGATACTCCTGCTGCGCACGCGGAATGGCTATGGCGCCGGCGAGGGACGATTCCCATTGGTGGTGTATCGTCTTGACTCGGCTGTAGCGCACCGCCTCGCCTTTCTTGACCACGAACCGGGCTTCGATATCGCCCGTTGCAGTGCTGAAGCCGGATGCGTCGATATCGTTCTTGAGGAGCGCGCCGGATATCTCGATGTTGGTGTCGGGCTTCAGCCTGCCGGCAAGGGACAACTCCTGCTTGATCGCTTCGGCCAGATAGACGGCATAGGAGTTCTCATACGGCGATGCAAGAGATGACCCCCGAAGCGAGATCGGGTTGGCGTTGGCCCGGTCCGGGCTGGAAACGAATTTCCCAACCTTGGCGGTCACGTCGCCGACGTCCTTGAGGGTTTGAACGTTCTCCATCGAAGCGGAATACTGCGGCGCTACTATGGAGCAGCCGCTTACCATCGTCCCCAACACAAGGACGAGCGACGGCAAAGTAATACGACGGTGCATTTGAACCTCCCCTTTGAAGATGAACAGCATTAGAAAACCTGGGCCCAGAACGTCGCGGTCGGATGCAGATCCCGTGAGGCGGCTTGCCTGGCCGGCCCTGCAGTCTGCGGAAGCTAAAGAATCCTGGCTCCCCGCATCCATCTGAACTTCCGACCGAACCGATAGTTGTCGCCTTCGACATTGATGATCAGTGTCTCCCTTGGCAACTGCACTGATTCCTGGATCCGCCGTAGCGTCTCGGTGGCGCGCCGCTCGTTGCGCAATTGAAACAGGCCGGTGACGCGAAGGCCGAACACATAACACGGCAGATCCGTCACGTGCTTGACGCGCTTCTTCACGAGATAGGCCTTACGCAGATGGGGGACGTCACGTAACTGCTCGCGCAACGCACCCAGCGCATCATCGGACAGTCCGTGAGGCTCGAACTTGTCGACCAGCAGTACCTGGTTGCGCTCCTTGGCGGCGTCGTCGAGCATCTGGGCGCGCTCAATCAGACGTTGATGCCAGGCATGAGCCTCGTCCTTGCGGCCGTTGCGCCAGTGATAATCGCGCAGCAACTCGCAAGCTTGCACGATGATAGCCTTGTCCAGATCCATGGCGCGCTCGATCAGGGCGCAGCCGCTCACGTCGTCGCGGCGCAGAAGGCGCGCGCCGAGAGCCAGGCAGACCACCGCATCGTCCGCGGCGCGTTCATGCAGGGCTTGGAACTGAGTCAGAGCGTCATCGGGGTTACTGCCGATGGCTTCGGTGAGCCTCGCGCGATCGTAGGCCTGCTGCAGTGTCAGTTCCGAGTGGCTCTCGGCCAGCGCGTTCAATTCGGCCAGTTGCGCACGACCTTGCTGCGTCTCCCGGTAGTGCTGTTCCCAGGCGGACGAGATGTTGTCCTGCCATCGTCGGTCGAAGTTCGCCGTTATGGCTTCCAGTGCTCGGCCGAGCAGCCGGTCTGCGGCCTCCCCTTCGGCTGGAGGAACAAAGCGCGGCCCCTCGCCGATGACCTTGAGGCGATCCGGCAGCGCGGGGTGGGTGTCGGCGCAATCCGTTTGCCGGTCCATGGCCCGAGCCAGCCATTTGTCGGCAGAGGCTTGGCCAAGTTCCGTGGCAATCCCCCGGCCCATGTTCGAATAGGGCGCGAAACCGGGTTGTGGTTGTTCATCCGCCCGCTTGTGGATCTGGGGCCAAAACTGCTCGGCCAGATAGCCGCTGACGACGTTCACGCTGGTCAGGGCCTCGGCCGCAGCCACCGCCGAAGTGAGTCTGGCGGACGTGGCATCGGCCTCGTACTCGTTTGCTCTGGCCATCGGGAAAGAGTAGGCATTGAAGTAGGGGACGAACCAATGCAGGAAAGGCTTGAAGAGGAAGCTGCCCCGGCTCTCAGCGGTTTCCAGCACGGCAAGCAGCCGGCTCCAGCGCAGGCGCTGCCGGTAGATCCAGTTCGACATCCGTCCGTGGCCCTTCGCCAGGTGGCCGAATTCATGCGCCAGCACAGCTTTGAATTGCTCGACTGTCAGCGATTTCAGCAGCGGCAAGCCGATGAGCAGATAGTTGCGAGGCCAACCGAAGATGCCCAGGCGCGGCGATTGCACCACGCCGGCGTTGAAATCATCGGTGATCAGTACGTGGTGAAAGCGCGGCGCTCCCAACTCCCGGCGCAAGCCGCCGACCATCGCGAACAGCTCGGGTGCCTGGCCGGTCGTGACCTCGGCACCTTCCGGCGGCGCTATCTTCACCCACAGGGCCTTGACGACCATCCACAGGAAGAAGCCGACGACCAGTATCAGTTTGACGGCGAATGCCTTGAGCACCGTAACCGAAGCGAACAGTACGGCGAGCAGCGCGACGACAAGGAGCAGCATCGCGCTGACATAGGCGTTGCCGAGCAGGGCCAGTAGCAGTACCTTGAACTTGTAGCCGCCCGGGTTCTTCCGGGCATGACGCTCGAGCCTGCCGACGAAGGCCTCGAATTGCTCGTTGGTCATCTCACGATCCGTCCCACATGCAAGTCGCGGAAAACCCGCCGGGCGTCAGCCGCTTTCCTTCTCATGACGCTGCCAATGGCTCACTCGGAGAGGGAACCGGCAGCATCGCCAATTCCTGCACGGAGCGCGCGACCCGCGGCCCCGCGGCGCCAGGCGCGGCTCGGGGCCGCCCAGGCGTCGCCTGGCTCTCGAACATCGTATCGAGCACTATCAATTCCTCGCGGGTTCGCTCGGCGACGTGCCTGCCTGTGGAGCCGGCGCGATAACGGTCTCGGTGGTCTCCCCCATTTCCACCGTGATGAGCGACGGATAGTCGTAAGCGGATCCGTTGGCGATGTCGACCCCAGCGCCGATGATTCCACCGAAGAGAATGTTTCCGAAAGCCATCGCCTTCGTTGACGACTTGGCAGTGGTAAGTCCCGGCGGCAGATCGTCCTTCTCACAACGTACGGACAAGGCCTCAAAGCTTCGATGGACGGTGGTAGACCCTGGCGACGTTACGTACCAAGTGCCCTTATCATTCGATAGCTTGCAGGTGGCGCCTGCCACCTGAGCGGCCTTGTTGCGCGTTTCCACGGAAAGGCTTTGATTCTGGCCGTGAATAATGGAAGCGCACCCGGTGGTCATGGCTACCAAGCTCAGCATACCGCTTATGTGCAGCTTATTCATTGATGCTCCCTTAAATTGCAGCGGCAATTGATGGCGTTACCGCTTACGCCCTACAAAAGACAAACGTCACATAGCGGCCACCCTTGGAAATCCCTTTCCAATGGTTGAGCCTCGCATCGATCGATGGATATGCGCCGAACTCCATTGCTGGATGGCGGGTGCCGCTGGCCGTTGATCGCCGGGCGCGGCAATGCTTGAACTTTCGGATGATGGCGTCTCCCTCGCCATGCAATGACGCAAGCGTATCAGGCGTGGGGGTGGCCGGCAACCACTATTGTCATGTTATGGCTGCTTCCCGGGAATCGCCCGCGTCGGGACCGTTGGGATCTCGCGAAGGGCCACAGTCAGTCTTGGACATTGGGAGAACCGGCACCCTGAGGCTCTGTTTCCCCGGTTTTCGACCATCGCCTGCTTGATGGGGCGGGGAAGCCAGATCACCACCAGCCATTGTCACCGAGAACCATCTTCTTGTAGTAATCGATGTTGGCGCGCACGGCGAACACTGCGGCGACACCGTATCCCAAGGCCTTGCCGAAACGTCCGTAGCCAAGCAACTCGAAGACTGCATCGAGGACGATCACCACCAGCAGGCAAACCAGGAACAACACCAGGCCCTTGCGCCACATGCCCTTGGCGACGTAGTAGAAAGGCCCGAACAGGAAGGCGAGGATGTTGAAGCCGAAGGACGCCCGCTTTCGTTCGTCGGGCGGCAGGTTCTTCAGGTTGCTGAAGCTTGGCGCGCCCGCCTTTCGGAACAAGCGGAACTTCTCCTTCCATCGCTCGGAAACAGGCAGCTTGTCGATGTCGGTGGGCCGGTCGTCGACTCTCGACTGCGGCGCGGCAAACGGATTGGCATTCGACATGTCGTGTCACTGCAAGCTTGGAAATTGCCAGGTGCTAAGCAGACCTATACCGCCCAGACCCGGCCATTGCGTATCCATTTGGGCACGTTCAAGCGCGCGCCGAGCGCGGCGGGGTGGCGGGACATCATTTCGCGAAGGACGTGCAGGCTCTTGTAGGTGCTGATCATGAGTTCCCGTTGGCGCTTGATCAACGACTGATCGAAGGCATTCTCGTCGGCCGCCTGCTCGGGACGCTGTCGGAGCGAGCGCACCTTGCGCAGTGCCCGGCATGCCTGCAGCCAGCGGTCCAGTTGCGAAGCCGGAAACACGCGCGAGCCCCAGTCGACCAGCATCTCGAGCGTACCCTTTTGGTGCGCCGCTACGTTGCCGTTGTCGCGGCCGCTACCGGTTTCCGACGGCACGTCGTCGCGGAAGAATTCCCTGTTGATGCTTTCGGACATCAGCTTGTCGAGGACGTGCACGAAACCATTGAATTCCGAGAGGGTCGGTCGCACCAGGCAGCCGAACTGACGCACCCTGTCCTCTCCGTCTGGCTCGAAATGTTCCTGAAAGAGATCCGGCCGACGCATCGCGCGGGCGACTTCGTTGATCAGCTTGATCTCGGCAACCACCGCCGCGTAGATGGAGGCGCCCTCGGGCGGATTGCCGAGTATGGTGGTTCCGAAATAGTCGGGATAAAGCTCGTACTTGCCCTTCAGTTCCTTTGCCTTCCAGATTTGCTGGTGCTTGGGCGTGAGGTTGGCCAGATAGTGGAGCAGGACCGCGACGGCGCGATTCTGCGCGGCGTCGTAGGCAAAGCCGAAGGTGGGCAGCAGCACCTGGTCGCCATCGTGGCGGGACGCGTCTTCCGGACGCTGGCCGTTGATGCAGATCTGGCCCCCGACATCGTTTGTCCAGTAGCGGTAGCGCGGATTCTTGCGATATACCTCCAGTACCGACAGATCAAACACCCGATACGCCAGTTGCGGCTCGCCGAGCGCCAGGGCGAACCGGTACGGCTTGTCGGCGTACTTGGCCGGGTCGACAACTTTTGCGAGATGCTTGAGGAGCGGGTAGATGCAGGTGTGAGGCGACGGCGGCCGATCCAGTTGGGCGAGCTGCATCTCGCGCGACGGGAAGCCCATGCGCAGAACGTGCGTGTCGATGTCGGAGCCCTCGGCGAGGATGCCGACCTGTTCGTTCTCAACGAGTGTGCGCAGCGGCCCGACGATCGAAGCCCAAGGCGTCTTGATCGCTTCGCAGAGTTCCGGCACCGATATGCCGTTGAAGTCGGCGGACTTCAGGTAGTACCGCGTCACGACGACCAGAACGAGATTCCTCGAAAGCGTTTGTTCGGGCATTGCCTAAGCGAATCTCACGGGGCGCGGCAAGCCGCCGCCGAAGCGCGCGGGGCGGAAACCGACGTCAAGCAGCAGGAAGGTGTAAGCCATTTCCCGGATTGAACCGTTACCTATGTTCCCGAGCGCTCAGGCCGTTGTGCGCTGATGTCCATCGCTGAATGACATTTCCCCTCGGCGGCCGGCGACCACAAACAAACATTCTAGGGCTTGCGGATCGCGGCGTGTCAATCTTCATCTATGACGAAAGATTGACACCGGAAGCGCCTCGAGGCAAATCTCGCGTTATGTCAAGGGTTGTGCCGAGCCCGGCGACCCCGGTGGTGATCGAGGGATTCCTGGGTCGGATCTCAGCCGCCCGACGACGATCACTTGCCGACATTGAGGAACGGGATCGGCGCGCCGGCGTAGATGGCGCTCGGCAGGGCGCCGTTCCATTTCTCGGCCTTGATCTTGTCGACTTCGATGCGCCGCAGTTCGAGCACATCCTTATTCTGTGCGAGGGCGGCGTTCTGCACGCGCAGGGCCTCGGCCTGGGCCTTGGCGATGGTCAGGTTGGCATAGGCTTCGCCGTCGGACTCTGCCTTGCGTGCATTGGCTTCGGCCTCGGCGATCGCGACCTTCTGCTTCTGCTCGGCCTCGACCGTCTTGAGCTTGTTCTCGGCGGCCAGACGAAGCTGCTCCTGCGTCACCTTGTCGTTGATCGCGTGCATGTACGACTCCGAGAAGGCGAAGTTGCGCATGTCGATGTTGATCACCTGCGCACCGTAAAGCGACAGCTTCTCGCGCAAGGCGGCGTTGATGTCGGCGGATACTTTGGCGCGCTGGGCGATCAGGTCGGGCGCCGTGTATTTCGCCGTCACTGCCTTGAAGATTTCTTGCGTTGCCGTCTGCACGTAGGACGACAGGTCACCGTCGTGCGAGTACTTCTCGAACACTTCGGCGACGCGGTCGGTGGCGATGCTGTAGCGAACGGTCAGGCTCACCTTCACCGGCTGCGTGTCGCTGGTGCTGCCCTCGGCATTCTCGATATCGGCCTTCTCGGCGCGGATGCTGAAATTGGAGAGCTTCTGCCAGGGCGGCAGCACCGCCAGGCCCTCGCCCTCGATGCCGACGATCTTGCCGAACTGGGTCACCACGCCGCGGCTGCCCGTGGGCACGGAGTAGAACGGCCACAAAAGGGCCAGGGCGATCACGGTGGCCATAGCCATGCCGATACGGCCCATCGGGAATCTCGGTAGGGTCACTTGTGGGAGTTGCATGCTTCGTTCCTTTCGGTTTCTGCGTTGTTGGCTACTGCGAACTGCGGAGAGATTCAGCGGATTCACGCGGGTGCCTTCTGCACCCGTACAGCGTTCCGTTCCAGCCGCGGACCGTGATCCACCCAAGACCCACGATCCACAGGACATCCAGCGCAATCGCCAACAATACCTCGATCGTCGTGCATTGGCGGCCGTGCGCGCATTCCGCCGACGAGACAAGCGCGCTGGCGATCGAAAGAGCGACGGTGGCCAAAACCGCATATCCGACGATGACGATGACGCGGCGCCACGCAGGGGGATACACGTAGGTCGCGCGATCGAGTGCCCGCTCCGACAGAACCTCATGTGCCGGCAATCCGCTAAGGTCTTTGTGTACGACCATGGACCTCGCGACGAGGTCATGTACTGCCTGATGCCTGGCCGTGGTGAGAACAAAGATGAACGACAGCCAGCCAAGCAGCAGCTTGACGACGAAGCGAACCGTGGCAGCCAGGATATTGATGTTCGAGCTGCCATCAGTCCTCGTCACCCGAATTCCCTGCAAATGATGACCGACCGTGCCGCCGGTGAAAGCGACCAACCCGGGTTCAAGAATGAATATCGGGCCGAGCAGAAGCAGCGCCTTTCCGTATGGCTGCGATACACCCAATGCGTCGCCGAGGATCAGCGTGCCGAAGACCGCAACGGGGACCAGCACCGAGTCGATAAGCACCGCGCGGACGCGCTTGATCAGGCGTGGGTAGGCGATGGTGTTCATGAGATGAGCGACAGACATTTGCGGGGTGAGCCCGGATACCGCGCGCTACCTGACAAAGGTGGCCTTCACTCGCTTTGAAATCAGCATATACGGTATCCATATCAGGGCGACGAAAATCGAACGACCAAGTTCCTTCGTGGTCTCCGCATCGAAGACTTCCGCGTTTGACGAGACCAATGTTATCGCCCATGCGTCGAACAACTGAAAAGTGATCGTGGCTGCCAACATGGAAATGTAGAGCTTCGGAAACCTGGCTCTCTTGCCGAAGAACTGGAAGGCCACGAAGACCCATGCGAGTACCAACGCGAGATTTACGACGATCTCCGTGACCAGTATCGGCATCCAGAGTGGGCTGTATGCCGCGGAGCCCGGTGTGGTCAGAGCTGTCCAGGATCCATCCGAAATCAGTTTTGCGTAGGTTGGGAAAACTTGAGCGATGATGCGCAGCGGTGAAACGACTACTCCCAGCCCAACCAGGACAAGCCAGCCTCCCAGTCCCTCGACCTTGCTCTTCTCCGGGATGTCAGCCGTTGAAACGTTCGATGCTGGCGGCGTGTAAGGATTATCGTAATTCATTGCAGGTCCGGTCGAAGTGGAGAGCCAGGAAACCTCACGGAGCCTGTCCCCTTTAGATGACTTTAGATGTTAGGCACTCGGAAACCGACAGTGGGGGACGAGTATCTGCAAACTCGCTTGACCGTGAGAAACAACACCGCCGAAACTACTGACACTCGGCAGCTACCCTTTGCTCGGCTGCAGCAACCTCTGCGGCGCGATTCCCGTCTTCTACGTAGTGGCGATCGCCAGCATTGTCATAGCTATACACCGGTCTTGCCCTTTTGAGTACTCCCAATTGCTGGCGAGCATGGTTGCAGCGCTGCAGTCGGTTGTAGGCTCTTGCCTCCTCGTTATTCCTCTGTATGTCTTGCTCGGCGCGTCGTCTATCAATTTCTTGTGCCGTCTCCTGTGGCGACTTCCTAAATTGGGAAGCCCTCCGAGAATCTGCTGAATCTGAATTGCCAGATTGGCGTGCAACTCCGATGGGCTCACGAGCCGCTGGTGGCATGGCAATCGTTGAGCCAGATGCACCTGCTTGGCAGGGAGCGCTCTGGAAGTGCAACGAGCCATCTGCTTGCTTGCATTTGTACACCTGCGCGTGCGCGAGTAGTGGGGAACAGATAAGTACCGTCAAATAGCCGACTAGTATTGATTTCACTTCCCACTTTCTCCTTTCAGTCGAGATTGATCGTTGAGGGCCTACGTTCAGCTTGAGGGGCGGCCCGGCGCCGTAGGCGACGGGGAACCGAGAAGCGCAGCTTCTCGGCCGTCCCCTCGAAGCGATGGTTTGGACGAAGCCGCTACGCGGAGGAGAACCTGCGGCTGTGCCACGACTATCACTTCACTACTCTTGGAGCGGGACCGTTCTTTGGGCCAGCACGAGGTGAACTCGCAACGGAGGGATTCCACATCACTGGCCGGCGCGGCGCCCATCGTCAACTGCACAGACCACTGACCATCCAAGCGCATTCTCGCTTGACGATTGACGGGCTTACGATGCCTGCAAGCCGACGGAACGGGTTGTCTCGAATCAGGGCATAAGGGGTGTGTCAACGCGACGAACGGGTACCGACTGCCGCAACCGCATCGGCTAACTCCCTGGCGAAGAGCGCTTTCTTTTGCCGAAAGTTGCATTCGGTATATTCCCCAAAGAGATATTTCCAGTGGGCTGGCTCAGCCCTCAGGACCGGGCTCGTCCAACAAACGGTTCAGATCGTGGCTTCGCACGATCTAACCCTATTCGTTAGGCTTGGCCGGGAAACTCACAGCCCCATTGATGCCATTTCAAAGTCACTCCGCATACGTAATGCAGCACCCTTCATGCAAGTTACGTAGTGTTGACCTTCGGGTGTCCTGAGATACCGAACAATGGCCTGTCGTACCTGTCTCTGCGCCCACCTGATGGGATTGGACAAGTCCCATGGGCGCGGTACAAGGTGCATAGCTTTGGTGCATTGTCCGCTGCTCGTGATGAGTTGTCCAAGAACCTCATAGACTGCGTAGTTGATGTTCCATGTTCTAACTATTGGACCGTAAAATCTTTCCAGAATCTCGCGTACTTCGTTGGCTTCATCTTCGCTGATTGGATCCATGGTGGCTCTTTCACTTGATAAGGAGGGTTGAGAGGATTGCTTCAAACTCGGCGCGGTCGATATTCTTGAACAAGCCGCTCAAAACAAAGTCGGGCTTGTCTGTGCGGATTAGATAGAACTGATGGCGATCTCCTTTGCCATAAGCAAAGAGTTCGGCGCCGCCTCCAAAATTGGCATGCAACCGATAGTCTTGCGTTTCGAGTTGATAGTCCTGCAAATATCGACAACCAACGGCGTTCAGTCCCTTGAAAATCGATAGCATAAAGGCGGCGGGTTTGGCCCCTTTCTTGTGAATGGACACCGACTCCTTCGTTTCAAAACCCAATAGCGCGCTGATGTTCTTAGGGTGTTGGCCTAGGCCAAGACTGCCATTTGGCAAGACCCCAATCTTCGAGAATCCTGAAGGAATACGGAGCGTAGCTACCGGGTGCATTTCCACGAGGACCGACTCAGCCACAGAGTCACCACTTGCCCTCGTATTGAAGTTGTCGAATTGCGGAACAGTGCAAACCGCGGCTACGGCGATACCTGGTAAGAGAAGAAATGCAAGAAGTATTGACTTATGGCGCATGCTGCCTCCGATGGGTGGATGTCAATCGCATTGTAAATGCCTAACGTTCAGCTTGAGGGGCCGCCCGGGGGCGAAGCCCACGGGGAACCGGCAAGCAACGCTTGCCGGCGGTCCCCTCGAAGCGCGGTTAGGCCATGTTAGTCAGCCTGCCTTCGAAGGAATGCAGGTACGTCATATCGATCATCAGGAGGGCGCGTGATTTTCTTCAGTTCAATTGGCACTGAATCGCCAAAACTGAGGGCGTATGAACGACACACGTCTTCCCACTGCCCATTTGCGTAGAACGCCAGGACAACGGACTTAACTGCTTGGTACGACATTCGGAGTCGGCTCTTGAAGTCACTTTCGAATTCGTGCCAATTGATCCTTTCCTCGCTTGCGAGGAACCCGTCGAACTTTTCAAAGATGTCGTGCGCGGCGTCTAACTCCTGCTCCGACCAGTTGAAACCGATTACTAGAGAGGCGATTGGAGATTCAGCTGGATTGAGGGATTCGGCAAGTAGTCGAACTTGGAACTCTAGCTTGGCGAGCCGGTCTTCAATTAGTTTCGAAGTACTCATCATGCCTTCCCGTCAAGCTGGAATATTCTTGAGCTAATGGACGACAGTGCCTCTTGAAGGAGGCACTGAATTTCGAACGGATCGCTTGGCGTGCTTTGACTGCTTGTCTCATATTTGCGCAAGAGATCCTGGGCGGTAGAAACCTGCTTTCGAAGATTACTATTCTGTCCTGTAAGCACGTGCGAACTTAGTACATGGTCAAAGTGTGGCCAAATCCGCTCAAGCGTGGCCTTCATCTTGTACCCGCGCGGCAGATTGCTTCTGTCGCGTGGAAGCTTTCGGACCTCCTCTTGGCAGCGGTACAGAGATTCAGCGATCTTCATCAGGGATATCTTTTCCACGTCTACCCGAATTTGATCAGAGTAGGACTTGGCCTTCCTTGCTTGGCCAAGAGCAAATATTGCCCCAGCGATTGTGATGATCGCTCCGAAGATTGTGATGACGCTGTCAGCAGTCAATCCAGCCTCCTTATGGGCGCTAACGTTCGAGTTCAGGGGCGCGCCGCCGATAGGCGGAGCGTCCCCTGCAACGAAGGGTGTGCGCCCAGCATGGGCGCGATGTAATGGGGTGGAAGTCCCCTGTGGGAGTACCGACATGGATCCATGATGGATAGATGATAACCACTAGCCGAAGGCAAGGGCAAGCTCGCGAGGGCCTGTCTGGAGGAAGCCGGA
>JBGOZF010000092.1:0-17338 GCA_041480065.1 Rhodocyclaceae bacterium | reverse complement strand
TGGTGCTCGACGAGGCCGACGAAATGCTGCGCATGGGCTTCATCGACGATGTCGAGTGGATACTCGAACACACGCCGTCGACACGGCAGACCGCCCTGTTTTCGGCGACCATGCCGGACCCGATCCGCCGCATCGCCCAGCGCTACCAGCGAGATCCGCAGCAGGTGAAGATCCGCTCCGCCACTACCACCGTGGCGGCCATCCGCCAGCGCTACTGGCAGGCGCGCGGCGCCGACAAGCTCGAAGCGCTTACCCGCATTCTCGAAGTCGAACAGGAATTCGACGCCGCCCTCATCTTCGTCCGCACCAAGACGGCCACCGTCGACCTCGCCGAGAAGCTGGAGGCGCGCGGCTACGAGGCGGCGGCGCTCAACGGCGACATGACCCAGGGCCTGCGCGAACAAGTGATCGATCGCCTGAAGAGCGGCAGTCTCGACATCGTCGTCGCCACCGACGTCGCCGCACGCGGCTTGGATGTGCCGCGCATCAGCCACGTCATCAACTACGATGTGCCCTACGACACCGAGTCCTACGTGCATCGGATCGGCCGCACCGGCCGCGCCGGCCGCTCGGGCAACGCGATCCTGTTCGTGGCGCCGCGCGAGATGCGGATGCTGAAGGCAATCGAACGCGCCACCAGACAGCCTATCGAGCCCATCGCCCTGCCGACGCGCGGCGAAGTGGCCGACCGCCGCGTGGCCCAATTCAAGCAACAGATAATGGACGTTCTGGCCGAGGAAAACCTGGACTTCTTCTACGACGTCACACGGCGCATGGAAAGCGAAGACAACCTGAGTGCGCGTCAAATTGCGGCCGCCCTCGCGTTCATGGCCCAGCGCGAACGTCCCTTGCAACCGGAAGGCGCGGACATCGCCGAGCCGATCGCGCCGCCGCGGCCGGAAAACCCGCCGCTCGAACCCCGCCGTGAAGCCCCGGCACGCGGGCACACGTTCTCCGAGGGGGCGTTGCAGCGCTACCGCATCGAGGTCGGCCGCAACCAGGGCGCCACACCCAAGGAAATCGTCGGCGCCATCGCCAACGAAGGCGGCATCGAGGGTCGTTTCATCGGCCAGATCCACCTCTTCGATGACTACAGCACTGTCGAGCTCCCGGCCGAGCTCCCGAGCGACATTCTGACGACATTGAAGCGCACTCGGGTAAAGCAGAAACCACTCAACATCCGCCCCCTGAGCGAAGGCGAGGCAGACGCGAAGTGGGAGCGCAAGCCCCCATCCAAACGCAGCTCCGGCACCGCGGAGAGGAAAGCGCCTTTCAGGGACGACAGGAAGTCTTCCCCGAGGCCTTTCAAGGCGACAGACCGGCAGACGTCAAAGAAGCGCTGACGGGGTCCGGCTCGATGTCCAGACACCCCTTTGCACGATCCAGTCCCGGCAGTTGCCGCGGCCGAGTGCCCGCTGTCGAGATCCTATGATGACGGAGCCGCTGACCGCACTCCTGGCCGCCGCCTTCGAGGCCCGCATCGACCTGCTGAGCCGGCTGCATGCCGAGCAGACCGACGCCTATCGCCTCTTCCACGGCACGGTCGAAGGTCGGCCGGGCCTTACAGTCGACCGCTACGGCGATCTGCTGCTGGTGCAGAGCTTCCACCAGTCGCTGGCGCCGGAGGATCTGGCCGCGCTGGAAGCCTGTTACGCCAAGGCGCTGCCCGGCCTGACGGCCATCTACAACGACCGCAGCCGTGCCAATTCGCGCATCCTCAACGATTTGTCGCCGGAACAGATGGCGGCCGCGCTGCTGCCGCGGGAAGCGCACGAACTCGGCGTCACCTACCGCATCCAGGCCCGCCACGAAGGCCAGGACCCGTGGCTGTTCCTCGATCTGCGCGCAGCGCGGCGGCGCGTCATGCGCGACGCTGCCGGCAAGTCGCTGCTCAACCTGTTCGCCTACACGTGCGGCGTCGGCATCGCCGCCGCCAAGGCCGGCGCCCGCTTCGTGGTGAACGTCGATTTCGCCGAGAGCAGTCTCAACGTCGGCCGCGCCAACGCTCGCCTGAACGATTTGCCGATCCGCCTGCGCTTCGTCAAGAGCGACGCCTTCGCGGCACTGCGCCAGTTGGCAGGCATCGGCCAGCCGGAGCGTGTGCGCGGCAAGCGCATGCCGCCCTTCCCGAAGCTCGAGCCGCAGCAGTTCGACATCGTCTTCCTCGATCCACCGCGCTATGCGAAAAGCCCGTTCGGCGTCGTCGACCTGGTCAACGACTACGCCGCGCTGTTCAAGCCGGCCCTGCTGTGCACCGCCGAGGGCGGCACGCTGATCTGCTGCAACAATGTGGCCGAGGTGGACCGCGACGCATGGCTCGACCAGCTCCACCGCAGCGCCCGCAAGGCCGGGCGGCCGATCCGCGAATTCGACTGGATCGCCCCGGAAGCGGATTTCCCGAGCCCGGACGGCAAGCCGCCGCTGAAGATGGTGGCGCTGGCGGTCTAGGATTCTGCATGCTTCGTCTCACCGAACTCAGGCTGCCGCTCGACCACACCGAAGCCGACCTCAGGGCGACGATCCTGAAGCGGCTCGGCATCGGCGAGGCGGCGCTGCTCGGTTACACGATCTTCCGGCGCGGCTATGACGCCCGCAAAGCTTCGGCGGTCAGCTTCGTCTACACCCTCGATATCGAACTCCGCGACACGGCAGCCGTCATCAGGCGCCTGCGCGGCGACCACCATGTCGGGCCGACGCCGGACATGAACTACCGGTTCGTCACCCAAGCGCCGCCCGGCCTCACCAACCGGCCGGTGGTCATCGGCGCCGGGCCCTGCGGCCTGTTCGCGACGCTGATCCTGGCGCAGATGGGCTTCCGGCCGATCCTGCTGGAGCGCGGCAAGGAAGTGCGCGAGCGCACCAAGGACACCTGGGGCCTGTGGCGCCAGGGCAAGCTCGACCCGGAATCGAATGTGCAATTCGGCGAAGGCGGCGCCGGCACTTTCTCGGACGGTAAGCTGCACAGCCAGATCAAGGACCCGGGCTACCGCGGTCGCAAGGTGCTGACCGAATTCGTCGCCGCCGATGCGCCGCCGGAAATCATGTACGTCAGCAAGCCGCACATCGGCACCTTCCGGCTGGTACGCGTGGTCGAGAACATGCGCGCGACGATCCAGTCGCTGGGCGGCGAGACCCGCTTCCAGAGCCGCGTTGCCGACTTCGAGATCGAGCGCGATGTGAACGGCCAAGGGCGAATGCGCGGCGTGGTCCTGGCCGATGGCGCGCGCATCGCCGCCGACCACGTCGTGCTGGCCATCGGCCACAGCGCGCGCGACACCTTTCAGTTGTTGTTCAAGCGCGGCGTCCATCTCGAAGCCAAGCCATTTTCCATCGGCGTGCGCATCGAGCATCCGCAAGCATTGATCGACCGCGCCCGGCTCGGCAGGAACGCAGGACATCCGCTGATCGGCGCGGCCGACTACAAGCTCGTACATCACTGCGAAAACGGCCGTTCGGCCTACAGCTTCTGCATGTGTCCCGGCGGCCAGGTGGTCGCGGCGGCGTCCGAACTCGGGGGCGTCGTCACCAACGGCATGAGCCAGTACTCGCGCGCCGAGCGCAACGCCAACGCCGCCATCGTCGTCGGCATCGAGCCGAAGGATTTCCCCGGCGATGCCCGCACCAATCCGCTCGCCGGTATCGACTTCCAGCGTCAATGGGAAGAGCTGGCATTCAAGGCCGGCGGCGGCAGCTACGCGGCGCCGGCACAGAAGGTCGGCGACTTCCTCGCCGGCCGACCCTCGACCGAACTCGGCGCTGTGCAGCCTTCCTACACACCCGGCATCCATCTCACCGATCTCGCCGCCTGCCTGCCCGGCTACGTCGTCGATGCCATCCGCGAGGCGCTGCGCGCCTTCGACAGGCAGATCCCCGGCTTCGCCATGGATGACGCGCTGCTCACCGGCGTCGAGACGCGCACATCGTCTCCCGTCCGCGTCACCCGCGACGAGCAGTTCCAGAGCCTGAACACGCGCGGGCTGTACCCGGCCGGCGAAGGCGCCGGCTACGCGGGCGGCATCCTCTCCGCGGCCGTCGACGGCATCCGGGCCGCCGAAGCTCTGGCCATCGACATAGTCGGTGAAGCATCGTGAATACCAACAGAACCGTTGCAGTCATCGGCGGTGGCCCGGCCGGGCTGATGGCGGCGGAGGTGTTGAGCCAGGCCGGCGTATCGGTCGAACTGTACGACACGATGCCATCGCTCGGACGCAAGTTCCTGATGGCCGGCAAGGGCGGCCTCAACCTCACGCACTCTGAACCGATCGAGACGTTCCTGTCGCGCTACGGCGCGCGCCAACCGGAGATCGAACCGCTGCTCGCAAGCTTCGGTCCGGAGACGCTGCGATCCTGGGCTCAAGGCCTCGGCATCGACACCTTCGTCGGCTCGTCGGGCCGTGTCTTCCCGACCGACAAGAAGGCGGCGCCGCTGCTGCGCGCCTGGCTGCACCGGCTGCGCGGCGCCGGCGTGCACATTCACGTGCGCCATCGCTGGCTGGGCTGGACTGCCGACGGCGCGTTGCGCTTCGCGACGCCGAACGGCGAACAAGCGCTCGCGGCCGACGCAGTCGTGCTGGCGATGGGCGGTGGCAGTTGGGCGAAGCTGGGCTCGGACGGCGCCTGGGTGCCGGTACTCAGCGCGCATGGCGTGCCCGTGGCGCCGTTGCGTCCGGCCAACTGTGGTTTCGATGTCGCGTGGAGCGCGTACTTCCGCGAACGCTTCGCCGGCCAGCCGCTGAAATCGGTGAGCCTGAGTTTCGCCGGACAGGCGCGGCGAGGCGAATTCGTGATCAGCGCCAGCGGCGTCGAGGGCGGCCTGATCTACGCTTTCTCGGCAGCGCTGCGCGACGGCATCGAGACCGACGGCAGCGCGACCGTCGAACTCGACCTGATGCCGGACTGGCCGCCGGAGCGCGTGCTCGGCGAAGTCGCCCGGCCGCGCGGTTCACGTTCCCTGTCCAGCCATTTGCAGAGCCGGCTCGGCCTCAAAGGAGTGAAGACGGGACTGCTGCGCGAATGCCTGCCTGCCGATCGGATCGCCGAACCGGCAAACCTGGCGGCGGCGATCAAGGCACTACCGATCCGCCTCGTTGCGCCGCGCCCGCTCGACGAGGCGATCAGCAGTGCCGGAGGCATCGAATTCGCAGCGCTGGATGCGAGCCTGATGTTGCGCGACCACCCCGGCGTGTTCTGCGCCGGCGAGATGCTGGACTGGGAGGCACCGACCGGCGGCTACCTGCTCACCGCCTGCTTCGCCAGCGGCTTCGTCGCCGGCCGCGGCTGCCTGGACTGGCTCCGGCGCTGAACCACACTACCCGGATGTCATCCGACGCGGCTCTATCGCCACCGTTCGCACGCCATCGCTGAGCAGAACATGGCCGTCCTGAATCGTGCCTTGCAAATCCATTCCGCGTTCGGCCAAGTCTGCAAGGGCAGCAGACTCGTTCGCATCGAGCGCCAAGACTTGTAGCTTGTCCAGCCGTGACAGCGCCGCTCCTTCCTTCGCCCACCAGACGTCGGCGGCCCGGCCGCCGTAGGCAAGCACGACGACCTGTTCGGCACGCCCTGCCGCCCGGCGTACCGTACGCTCGTCGGGCAATCCCACTTCGACCCAGAGCTTGATGTTTCCGGCATAGTCCCTGAGCCACAGGGCCGGTTCGTCTTCCGTGGATAATCCGCGGCCGAATTCCAGCCGCTCGTCGGCGAACAGTGCGAAAGCCAGCAGTCGAACCATCATGCGCTCGTCGGTCTCTGACGGATGACGCGCCAGGGTCAATTGATGTTCGGCGTAGTAGTGGCGATCGAGATCGGAGACACCGAGCCTCGTCTTGAAGATGGTGGACTTGAGGGCCATGACCGGCAATCGAAAAGCCGTGACTATACCTGCCGACGAGTCCGGCGTTTCTCTTCGTCTGAAGTTCACCTTGGCGCTGCAATGACGTTTCCGGGATAATCGCCGGTATCGCCGCCCTGATTACCCTCATGACCACAAGCAAGAAGAGACGCTGGGGCCTGATCGCCGCGCTGTTGGTGGCAACAGCGCTCGTTCTCGCCGCGCTATTCCAGTTCGGGCTCCGGGCTCTGCGAAGCCAGGTCGAAAAGGCCCTCGGTCCGGACAGCGAGGTGGCAGAAATCCGTATTGGCTGGGGTGCCGTGGAGGTGCTCGGCCTGCGCCTCAAGGGCGGCAAGGGCTGGCCCGCCGCCGACGCCCTGCGGGCAAAGCGCATTCTGGTCGAACCAGACCTGCGCAGCCTGTTCTCCGACCGCATCCACGTTTCCGCCATCGTCGTCGAGGATGCGTACATCTCTGCATTGCGCGCGACCAATGGCCGCATGCAAGTCGTGCCCAGTCTGCTGCACACCAAGGCGGACAACGCTACCGCTTCGGCGCCGAAAGTGAGCATCGGCCGCATCGAACTCCGCAACGCGGCGATGGAGTTCTTCGACGCTACGGTAGCGCGGCCGCCTTTCAGGATCGCGTTGGAGCAACTGAACGCCACGGTCGACAACATCGAGTTGCCGGAGATGGCGGCGCGCACAGCGATCAGTATCGATGGCGTGTTGAAGGGCAGGCATCGTGACGGCCGCATTGCGGTCAAGGGCTGGATGGTTCTGGCAAACCTGGACTCCGCGATCGCCAGTCGTTTTCGCGACGTGGACCTGGCGGCGCTGCAACCCTATCTGATCAAGGCCGCCGATACGGGCGTTCGCGCCGGCACCCTCGATCTCGACCTGGACTCCACCGTCGAGAACAAACGCCTGCACGCGCCCGGCACCGTCACGCTCCGGAATCTGGAACTCGACGCCGGCGGCAGCTTCATGGGTCACGCCCGCCAGGCGGCCATGGACGTGATGAAGGATTCGAAGGACAGAATGACCATCAGATTTGTGCTCGAGGGCAACCTGGACGATCCCGGATTCAGCGTCAACGAGAACTTGGCCACCCGTTTCGGTTCCGGCCTGGCGGAGGTTCTTGGCGTCAGCGTCGAAGGTGTCGCCAAGGGCGTCGGCAGCCTTGGCCAGAAGAGTATGGAAGCGGCCGGCGGCGCCGCCGGCGGTCTGGGCAAGGCCGTCAAGAACCTGTTCGGAAAATGAGGCAACCATGACCTGCGCCGATCCCCCCTCCTCCAGCGCCAGCATCGGCATTCCCCGCTGCGGCACTTTTGACCCTGTCGCATTCGAGCGCGCGGTGGCCGACCTGCTGGCCGCCTGTGGCATTGCCCCGGATGCGGCCCACATGGGCAAGACCACCCAGCGGGTGCGCGACTTGTGGCAGAAGCGCCTGCTCGGCGGCTACGATCTCGACCCCGCCGAAGTGTTGGGCGAGGGTTTCGACGATCCCCGTTCGGACATGGTGGTCGTGCGCGGCATCGCCATCCACGGCGTCTGCCCCCATCATCTGGTCCCGTTCCGCGGTGTCGCCCACGTCGCCTACCTGCCCGGCGGGCGCCTGCACGGCTTCGGCCGCATCGCCCGGCTGGTCGACGCCATCGGCCATCGCTTCACCTACCAGGAATGGATGACGCGCGACATCGCCGAGGCCATGATGATCCACGGCAGGGCGCGTGGCGCCGCCTGCGTCATCGAGGCGGAGCAACTGTGCCTGTTGCTGGGCGAAGACCGGCGCGGCGACGAACGGGTGATGACCCAGGCCTTCGCCGGTGACTTCGAGACGTCGGATCAGCTACGCTACGAGTTCCTGCGGGCGATCGGCTAGTTCACTGCGTGAAAAGCGGAAGCTGTCCACGCCCCAGCAGGCGGTGAATGGATCGGCGACGTCGTAGCGGGCTACAGACCCGGCACCGCTCCCCGGATTCATTATTGGCGGCGGAATATCGTCCGCAATACCCCGGCCATCGCGCTTCGATGTCCGGTCGTCGCGCGGTTCAGGATGAATGTTGGACGAATGGTAATATTCCATAATCAGACTGCGCCCCACGGCTCAAATGGGTTTCCCGCTGCAATCGCTGCGTAACTGGATCCCTTTCAGCGCCCCCGAAGCCGAGGACGCCGAAGCGACGGCTTTGCGACAATGGATGGACCGCCACGCCCACGCCTCGGCCGGCAAGATCGCCATCGGACTTGCCAACCGGGTACCCGTCCTGGCCGCCAAACAGAAGAACCTGCACATGCGGGTGCGGCTGCTTGACATGTTCAGGGATGCCGCCGAAGGAATCCTCGCCTCGATCGAAGACGAAGTCGATCGCGCACCGCTGCCGCTCCCATCCGAAGTCCAGGCGAACGCCCTCGCCGCCGACAACCTGCTCAAGGCGCTGGCCTCCAGCTACGGCGCCGTGGTCAGCGCCATCGAGTCGCGGCGCCTGGGCACCGGTCTCAGCCATCTCCTCCAGGCCACCATACAGCACACGATGTGTCTGATCGCGCGGCGACAGTTGCTTGCCTACCGGGCCTATGCCTACCCGTCGCCGGCTTCCTGGTTGCAACTGCACCAGTTTCATGCCATCGCCCGGGCCCGGAACCTGGCTTTGACGACAAGAGACGGACGCAGCATCGAGAACATCTACGTGCGCTCGCTGCTGCTCGCGCTGGCCGATCCGACCAAGCGCTCGCGAAACGATCTTGAGACCATCGGCTGCTGCATCGACAGTCTGCTGCCCCTGGCTCACCTCGCGCATCTTTCGAGCCTGGGCGAACTGGACCGCAAGTCCAAGTCCCTGTTCTTGTTGCAGGCGGGCGATGGCTGCGGCAGCCGGCCGCTGTCGAAAGTGACCAACCTGCCGCAAGTGGACGCACTGGCGCTCGATACCCGCGATGTCGTCGCCGAACTGACCCGCAACCTGACGCAGCCGAACCCTGCCGTCGAATGTCCGCCCAATCTTGCCGAATCGATGATCCATATGTGGAGCAGCCCGCCGACCCGCCGCTTCACCCGCTCGCGGGTCAAGCCGAAGGCGGATCTCGTGTCGGGCATCTCCTGCGTCGCCAGGTACCTGCAATCGGCGTTCACGCGCCGCCAGACGGACCAATGCAACCACCCGAGCATGGCCGTCAGCGAGTGGTACATCGTCAACGAAAGTCCCGACGGCTTCGGCCTGCGTTACTCGCGGGGCGATCCCGGCAGCTTCGACGTCGGCGACTTGATCGGTGTCCGCCCGCGCGAACGCAGCCGCGTGCACATCTGCCTGATCCGGCGGGTCAGCAATGCCGGCCATGGCCGCTTCGAGCTCGGCGTGCAGGAACTGTCGCCTCTTGCGCTGCCGATTCCGCTCGCCGCCGACCCGGACAGCAATGCGCGCGACGCGATCCTGCTGCCCCGTCTGCCTGGGTTCGGCAACGTCTCGGGCCTGGCAGCGCCTGCCGGTATCCTGTTCTCGGGCGGCGAGGTCATCTGGAGCAGGAATAACCTCAGCTTCCGGCACCAGCTCGGCCGTCGGGTCGAAGGCAATCACCGGACCGAGCTCTTCCTGCTCGCCTGAACGGCGTAGGCAATCCCTCCCCCCTTTCGGGCAATGGCAATGGCGCGCAGGCGCCGGTAGACTGTCGCCGCTCCCGATCAGCCAAGCCCATATGCTCATGAAGATATCCTACGATGTTGAAGAAGCCGATTTCGAACGAATGGTCGTCGCCCGCTCCCAGGGCGCCCCGGTGCTGGTGGATATCGGGGCCGACTGGTGCAGCCCCTGCCTGGTGCTGACGCCGCTGCTGGAAAGACTGGTCGCGAGCTACGGCGGCCGTTTTCTGCTCGCCAAGGTGGATGCCGATGAGAACATGCGTATCGCCGGCCGGCACCAGGTGCGTGGCTTCCCGACCGTGATCGCCTATAGCCGCGGCCAGGAAATCGACCGCTTCAACAGCGCCCAGACCGAGGGCTTCTTGCGCCGTTTCATCGATGGCGTCATCGAACGCCACGCGGCCGCCGGCTTCGAGGGTACTGCCGCAACGCAGCCGGTCTGACCGCACCGCCAAACCCAGCCGACCGTACAATAGGCTCTTCGACGGAGTCCGAACCATGCCCATCTACGCCATCGGCGCCAAACACCCGCAACTGGCCGATCCCGTCTGGATCGCCCCCAACGCCACGATCATCGGCGACGTCCGCCTGGCCAGGAACGTCAGCATCTGGTGGAACGCCACCTTGCGCGCCGACAACGACCCGATCACCATCGGCGCGAACACCAACATCCAGGACGGCTCCACGCTGCATACCGACGAGGGTGTGCCACTCTCGATCGGCGCCGGCGTCACCGTCGGTCACATGGTGATGCTGCACGGCTGCACGGTCGGCGATGGTTGCCTGATCGGCATCGGCTCCATCGTTCTCAACCGGGCCGTCATCGGTCGCGAATGCCTGATCGGCGCCGGCAGCGTCATCCCCGAAGGCAAGGAGATTCCCGATCGCTCGCTGGTCATCGGCACGCCCGGGCGGGTGATCCGGCAGCTCACCGACGAGGACATCGCCGGCATACGGCAAAGCGCCGAGAACTACCTCGCCCACGCGCGGGAGTATCGGGATCAGCTCAAGCTGTTGGTCTAAGGCTGGCGCTGCGGCACCTGGACGAAGACCTCGCCGTCCTTGATCATGCCCAACTCGTAGCGGGCACGTTCCTCAATGGCATCGAGGCCGGACTTGAGGTCGCGCACTTCCGCATCAAGCCCGGCATTGCGGGTTTCCAGCTTCTGATTGACGTCGCGCTGGGCGGCCAGTTGCCGCTCCATGTCCCAGACCCGCAGCCAGCCGCCCTTGCCCAGCCATAGTGGATACTGGAGCAGCGCGATCAGCGCCACCAGTATCCACGTCGGCCAGCGCATCGCCGAAACAGCCTACTTGCGGAGGTTGTAGAAGGTGTCGCGGCCGGGGTAGCTGACCGAATCGCCGAGGTCTTCCTCGATGCGCAGCAACTGGTTGTACTTGGCGATGCGATCCGAACGCGACACCGAGCCGGTCTTTATCTGGCCGGCGTTCAGGCCGACGGCGATGTCGGCGATGGTCGAGTCCTCGGTCTCGCCGGAGCGGTGGGAGATCACCGCGGTGTAGGCGGCGCGCTTCGCCATCTCGACGGTCGCAAAGGTCTCGGTCAGCGTGCCAATCTGATTCACCTTGATCAGGATCGAGTTGGCAATGCCCTGGGCGAGGCCTTCCTTGAAAATCTTCGGGTTGGTGACGAAGATGTCGTCGCCGACGATCTGCACCTTCTTGCCCAGCTTGCCGGTCAGGATCTTCCAGCCGTCCCAGTCACCTTCGGCCATGCCGTCCTCAATGCTGATGATCGGATACTTGGCCACCAGCGTCGCCAGGTAATCGGTGAAGGCGGCGGAAGTCAGTTCCAGTTTCTCCGAGGCAAGAATGTATTTGCCGTCCTTGTAGAACTCCGACGCCGCACAGTCGAGGCCGAGCATGACGTCCTGCCCCGGCGTGTAGCCGGCCGCCTCGACCGCCTTGAGGATCAATTCGATGGCCTCGTCGTTGCCGGCGACGTTGGGCGCGAAGCCACCTTCGTCGCCCACCGTGGTCGGGTAGCCCTTCTTGTCTACCAGCTTTTTCAGATGCTGGAAGACCTCGGCGCCGCAACGCAGCGCCTCGCGGAAACTCTTCGCGCCGACCGGCAGGATCATGAACTCCTGGATGTCCAGGTTGTTGTTGGCATGCGCGCCGCCGTTGATCACGTTCATCATCGGCACCGGCATCGTCATCGGACCGGAGCCGCCGAAGTAGCGGTAGAGCGGCAGACCGGCTTCCTCGGCGGCGGCCTTGGCCACCGCCATCGACACGGCGAGGATGGCGTTGGCGCCCAGGCGCGATTTGTTGTCGGTGCCGTCGAGCTCGATCAGGCTGCGGTCGATGAAAGTTTGCTCTTCGGCATCGAGCCCGATGATCGCTTCCGAGATCTCGGTATTGACGTTCTCGACCGCCTGCGTGACGCCCTTGCCCAGATAGCGGCCGGCATCGCCGTCCCTGAGTTCGATGGCCTCGCGCGAACCGGTCGAGGCGCCGGACGGCACGGCCGCACGGCCCATGACACCGGACTCGAGCAGGACATCGGCTTCAACGGTGGGATTGCCGCGGGAATCGAGAATCTCGCGGGCGACAACATCAACGATGGCACTCATGGCATTTTCCTGGTTCTAGTGAGTCAAAGACCTTCGCCTGGCGGCACCGCGAAGCGCGCGCACTCGCTGCGCACCCGGCGTGCCGCCCCGTATTTCGTCAAATCGCAAAATGTTCGCACACCGAACGCGGATACCTTATACCTCGAAATCCGCGAAGCATAGCTCGGCAATTTCGTCCCAGAGCTCGGCCACGGGCAGATGCGCCGGATGTTCGAAATAGGTCTGGAGATCGGCTTCGCTGTTGAACACCGCTTCCAGCCCGTAGTCCCAGGCCAGCGGATCCTGCGTGAAATTGAAACCGTGATGCCAGCTCTTGATCAGCGGAATCTGCCCGGGCAGGGCGTCCATCGCCTTGGCAACCGCCGCCACTCGCTCATCCTGCCGCGTGATACCGGGCTTGAACCTGAACATCACCACGTGGACGATCACATCGACTCCCGGAAGCCACCGCGCTTCACCAGCGCGTCCAAGTCCCTGAGCATCGCCAGCAGATCTTTCATTTTCGCCAGCGGCCAGGCGTTCGGGCCATCGGACAGCGCCTTGTCGGGATCGGGATGCGTTTCCATGAACAACCCGGCGATGCCGGCCGCCACCGCGGCGCGCGCCAGCACAGGCACGAACTCGCGCTGGCCGCCGCTGGAGCTTCCCTGCCCCCCCGGAAGTTGCACCGAATGAGTAGCATCATAGACCACCGGGCAACCGGTTTCGCGCAGGATGGCCAGGCTGCGCATGTCGGATACCAGGTTGTTGTAACCGAACGAGGCGCCACGCTCGCAGACCATGATGTCGGCGTCGGCCCTGGCTTCGCGCGCCTTGGCCACCACCTGCTTCATGTCGCCCGGCGCCAGGAACTGGCCTTTCTTGATATTCACCGGCTTGCCGCTCCGAGCGCAGGCCTGGATGAAATCCGTCTGCCGGCATAGAAAGGCTGGCGTCTGCAAGACGTCCGCCACCGCCGCGACGGCCGTAATCTGGTCTTCGCCATGCACATCGGTCAGCACCGGGACGCCGATCTGTTTCTTCACCTCGGCCAGTATGTCGAGCCCCTGCTCCATGCCGAGGCCACGGAAGGATTGCGAGGAACTGCGATTCGCCTTGTCGTACGACGACTTGTAGATGAACGGTATGGCAAGCGCGTGGCAGATTTCCTTCAGCGCCCCGGCGGTATCGAGCGCCATCTGGCGCGATTCGATGACGCAGGGACCGGCGATCAGGAACAGCGGATGTTCGAGGCCAACATCGAACCCGCACAGCTTCATTGCTTCGCCTTGGACGCCAGTGCCGCCGAAACGAAGGCGATGAACAACGGATGGCCGGTGCGCGGGTTGCTGGTGAATTCCGGGTGGAACTGGACGCCGACGAACCAGGGATGAATCTCCTGGGCGAGTTCCATCATCTCGGGCAGATCTTCGGTCGGCGTGCGGGCCGAGATCACCATGCCGCCGGCTTCGAGTTTGGGCACGTAGAAGTTGTTCACCTCGTAGCGGTGGCGATGGCGTTCATTGACTTCCTTGCCATAGACCTTCGCGGCCAGCGTGCCCGGCTTGACCGGGCAACGCTGCGCGCCGAGGCGCATGGTGCCGCCCAGGTTGGAGTCGGCGCTGCGCCGCTCGACGCGACCTTCGCGGTCCATCCATTCGGTGATCAGCGCCACCACCGGGTACGGCGTTTCGGCGTCGAACTCGGTGCTGTTGGCGCCTTCGAGGCCGGCGACGTGGCGCGCGAACTCGATGGTCGCAAGCTGCATGCCCAGGCAGATGCCAAGGTAGGGCACCTTGTGTTCTCGGGCATAGCGGATGGCCGCGATCTTGCCCTCGGTGCCGCGCTTGCCGAAACCGCCGGGCACCAGGACGGCATCCATCGCTGCCAGCGCGTCGGCGCCGTTGCGTTCGATCTCTTCCGAGTCGAGGTAATGGATATTGACGCGGCTATGGGTATGAATGCCGGCGTGAATCATCGCCTCGGTCAGAGACTTGTAGGACTCGGTAAGATCGACGTACTTGCCGACGAAGGCGATGTCGATCGTCTTCTCCGGATGGTCAAGGGCATCGACCAGCTTGGTCCACACCGACAGGTTGGCGGCGTGCGCCAGGATGCCGAGCTTGTGGCAGACGATCTCGTCGAGCATCTGGTCGTGCAACATCGCCGGGATCTTGTAGATGCTGTCCGAATCCATGGCCGAGATGACCGCTTCGGGCTGGACGTTGGTGAACAACGCGATCTTCCTGCGCTCGTCGTCGGGAATCGGCCGGTCGGCGCGGCAAAGCAGGATGTCCGGCTGGATACCGATTTCGCGCAGTTCCTTCACCGAATGCTGGGTCGGCTTGGTTTTCAGTTCGCCGGCGGTGGGAATCCATGGCACCAGCGTCAGGTGCATGTAGCAGGTGTTGTTGCGCCCCTCGACGATGCCCATTTGCCGGATGGCTTCCAGGAAGGGCAGCGACTCGATGTCGCCGACCGTGCCGCCGACCTCGACGATGGCCACATCGGCACCTTCCGCGCCGCGCTTGATGAACTGCCGGATCTCGTCGGTGATGTGCGGGATCACCTGCACGGTCTTGCCGAGGTACTCGCCGCGCCGTTCCTTCTTGATCACCGACTCGTAGATCTGGCCCGTGGTGAAGTTGTTGCGCTTGCCCATCTTGGCGCTGGTGAAGCGCTCATAGTGGCCGAGATCGAGGTCGGTCTCGGCGCCATCCTCGGTGACGAACACCTCGCCGTGCTGGAACGGCGACATGGTGCCCGGGTCAACGTTGATGTAGGGGTCGAGCTTGAGATGGGTGACTTTGATGCCGCGCGATTCGAGGATGGCCCCCAGCGACGCGGCGGCGATGCCCTTGCCCAGACTGGACACGACACCACCCGTGACGAAGACGTATTTGGTCATGAATGAAGCTGCTGCGGGAAAGCCGAATGATAGCGGAAAAGGGGGCCACTCTCAATTGCCCAGGTTCGATCGGGCTCTCCGGGAATAGCCCTCAGCGTGATCCATGCGCGCGAGGCTTGACTGACTGCTTGAGCCGTCCCGACGCCTCAATGACGCGCCTCGCCTGCCGGTTCCGGAAACGATGCGTCGGCGTTGTCCACGTGGACGCGCTGTTGTTGCACGCCACTAAACGGGAACATAGTCTAACGTCAGTTCGGGACAAGCGAACTGAGGTTAATGTTGACTCCTATTGGCAGTATTTCATATCCTTGCAAAGAGCAACCGTCAATGCCTTTCCGGAACTACCCCTTGGACTTTTGCGAGGTCAACATGCAAGCAAGGTTCTTCATCGTGCAGGACGAGACGCTACGCAAGGCTTTCGGGGCACGGCTCAAGGGACTGCGCAAGCAGAAGAACTGCGCGCAGAAGGAACTCGCCGCCCTGGTGGGCATCCGCTTCCAGCAACTGAACAAGTACGAGAGCGGACTTAACATTCCTCCCGCCGAGATGCTGGTGAAGCTCGCCGACACCCTGGGCGTGACAGTGGATCTTCTGCTGACCGGTAATCCGGTTGAGGACTCGCCCCTGGCCAGTTCGCGCCTGCTCCGGAACTTCAAGGTGATTGATGCGATGATCGCCAAAGGGCGCATGACTTCCGCTCTGACGCCAGTGGATGCGGCGGTATGAGCACCCCGGACCTCGACGTCACCTGGGATGACGCCAAGGCACAGTCGAACATCGCCAAGCATGGCGTAACCTTCGCCCAGGCAGCCACGGTATTGTTGGACCCGCTGGCGCTCACGGTTGTCGATAGCGCGCATAGTGCAACCGAGGAGCGATGGTTTACGCTGGGCATGGCGAACGAAGGCAGATTGCTGGGGGTTTCACATACCTACCGACCAACAGGTCCAGCCAGCGCCCAAGTGCGCATCATTTCGGCGCGCGAAGCTACGCGCCGCGAACGTGAGCAGTACGAGAACGAACCGCGATAGGTGACATCATGAGCCAGACAACAAGCACACACGACGACGACATGCCGGCCGAGATCGATTTCTCGAAGGGCACGCGAGGCAAGTTCTTCCACCCCGGCGCCAAGCTCAATCTGCCTGTGTATCTCGATGACCAGGTGCAATCCCGCCTCGCCGCCTTGGCCAACGCCAAGGGCGTGGACTTCTCGGTCCTGGTCAACGATCTACTCAAGAAGGATATCGAGTTGATCGAGATGGCCAGGTAGACAACCACTCAAAGCCAGCAAGACGAAGGGCCGCAATCGCGGCCCTTCTCTTAGCAGCTATCCGCCTGCAAAGGCGGATGGGGTGCGGCTTTACGAGTTATTCCAAATCAATCCGACCCTGGCCCCTTATCGCTGCTGGCCCCTTATCGCTGGCGCTGCCGGCGCTGGCGCCGGCACTCGGACTGACGCTCGATGAGTTGTTGGGGCAACCCGTCATCAAGCATGCCGGCAAGCGTGGCCCCGCACCGCGCTTGATGCAGCACTTCGAGCGCGTTAGTCAGTTGCCCAGGCCCAAACAGCGCCTGGTCATGGAAATGCTGGAGGCTGTGCTCGCGCAACCCAGCCGGTAGAGACACGAAGGGCCGCAATCGCGGCCCTTCTCTTCAGCAGCTATCCGCTAAAGGCGGATGCGGTGCGGCTTTACAGGTTATTCCAAATCAATTCGAGCCTGACCCCTTTGGCTCTCTCGAGCCTGACCCCTTTGGTCCTTTGTCTAAGTCCGCCTTTTGTCCGGGGCAAGTAGTCGTATATGACTCCAACTCCGGAACATGCCCTTCCATGACTTCCTTTAGTAGCTGAGGATTTCTGAACCGAACGTACTCCTGCAATTCCGGGTTGCTCCCAGTCTTCTTGAGATTGTCAGACAACAGGTTGATTTGTAGATTTCGCATCTGTGTAGCAACAGTTAGTGCTGCGTCATAGCACTTCCGTTCGAGGAGGTCCCTTATCCGCTCATACGAAGTGTAATGCGCGAATGCGAGCACTGCTTGCGTGTGGAACACGACGTCCTGTCCTTGGCCATCAGTCGACTTATCCGCCCACTGTCCAACCTTGAACGCAGCAACTGCCACGACAACAAAGCCCGAGAGTATTAGTAGGCCCAATATGAGCTTCGCACGAACCACGTTGGCTCCTTTCGCTAAATGACTTCTAGTATGGGTAAGGAGCGCCATCTAAGCACATACATTCCTTCAGTAGTGTCCGGTTAAAACGATACCCATGAGCTTGAAAACAAGGGCTGAAGCGGCATTCGGACGTTTTTGGGGTGTCTCCGATTTGAACGTCGAAGTGCAGATGAGGCAGTCTTCCGGCTTTGCTTCCGCCGGAGACGC
>JBGOZF010000091.1:0-17564 GCA_041480065.1 Rhodocyclaceae bacterium | reverse complement strand
CTTCAGGACGCCCTCACGCTCCAGGACGCAGCGAAGTTCCTCGAAAATCGCGCCGAGCGCCGTATGTGAAACCGCGCGCCCGATCAACACGAGGAATCTGGGCCCGAATGAAATGTAACAGCGACCGGCCGGTCGTGGCCGGGTCCTGCCTGATGACGGGCGAAAACTCCGGAGCGCTTCACGGCACTTCTTGATCCAGATGCTTGCGAATAACGGGCATGTCCTTCTGAACGATGCCCGTTGGCAAAACCTCAGATGGCTCAGAGAACGGCGTCCTTGAGTTTCTTCAGTGGCCGTACCTTGACCTTGACGGTCGCGGGTTTGGCTGCGAACCACTGATCCTGGCCGGTAAAGGGGTTCTTCCCGAAGCGCTTCGGTTTGGCCGGAACCTTCAGGGCGACGACTTTCAGCAAGCCGGGCAGGATGAATTCACCGATCCCCTTCTTGCTCATGGAAGCCAGTGTTGCTGCTTCCAGCGCGGCCATGACTGCCTTGACCGCTTTGGGTTCAACACAGGCCTGCTCGGCCAGATGAGCAAACAGGCTTGCCTTGGTAAAGGCGGCCTTGATGGGCTTCATCTCGACAGGCTTGGCGGCGGTCTTCTTCGCCGGCGCCTTTGCAGCGGCAGGTTTCTTGGGGGCGGTCTTGGCCTTGGTGGCCGAGGTCTTCTTGGTTGCCATATAGACTCCTGGTCAAAAGATGTCTTGCGTTGATAAGGGGTTCATAGAAACCGTTTGATTTCCAATGGCAAGGCTACATAGACGCAATCGGCTGGTTTCCAACGAAAGACTCGGTAAACAGGGCTTCTTCATTCGGTACGGTAGCCCCTAAGCGACGGACTCGCCTGAGGCGGTGTCCCTGTCTTGAACAGTTGGTCGGGCCCACAACCGCAATGCAATACTCCGGACAAGCGCCCATGCAAACACTGGATATGAAAGAAGGAGCATGGCATCTGCGATGTTGAAGACTCCAAAATCGACTACTCCGTGGATCGGCGCGGACCACAGGAAATCCACGATGCCGAACGGCGGATACAGGTAGGAAAGCAGATTGCCCAGGCCGGCCGCAAGAAGGAGTGCGCTCCCCAGCCTCCAGAATGTGGAGGACACGGTAAACCAGATGGCGGCCCACATGAGCGTCTGCATTGCCCTGCAAGTTAGCCCCACAGTCTCGATTGAGATAACAGGTACTCGCTGAGATGCCAAGGCGCCCAAATAGCCGCCGACCACCGCGAGGACGATGAGGGCTACGATAGTGCGTGCACGCAATGCCCTTCTCCACGCAGCCACAAACAACGAGACGCCAACAAGACAACTGAATACCAAATCGAATATCAGCACCTCATAGCCGTGGGGATTGGCCAGCACATCGTGCGCATAGCTTCCGAGACCGACCGGATTAACCCGAAGCACGAACTGGAGCGTTGCTTCATGGGAAATGTCGGCTCCTTGAGGTAACGCCCAATATGCCACGATCTTGGTGACGGCATCCAAGACAACCAGGCATGTGGGCAACAGGAAATGGCGATACAGCAAGTTCATGCTTCAGGCGTGACGTCTGAAATGAGCGGCCTCTCGCGGCTTGTGATGCAGGGCCTGTTCTAATATCGGGTCGGACACAAGCGCGAAGAAAGCTCTAAGTTCGGTTTGGTAGTCTCAACTACCAGCGTGTTGATCGACACGCCGCCGCAACTCAAAGCCAGGTTTGAACCGTATCGGGTTCTTCCCGGGCACCGAAACCAGCACACCCGTCGCCGGATTCCGCCCTGTGCGCGGCGCCCTGAAGCCTACGGATAGTGCGCCAAACCCGCGAATCTCCGCGCGACCTCCGCGGGCAAGCTGTACAGCGATGCAATCCAGGATATGGCCGACACATGTGGCCGCGTCTTGCGTGGACAAACCAGGCAGGCGTGACGCTAGCCTGGTCACAAGCTCGGAGCGAGTCATGCTACTTCTTCGCTGCCAAGTGATCGTGCGCCGCCCGCTTGGTGAGCTGTCTCAGCGCAGCAATCGCCGGTAGGTGTTCCTTGCCCGGCCGGGTGCCCGATTCCCAGTTGTAGATCGTTTGTGCTGAGACGCCGAGTAGTCGGCCAAACTGAATTTGCGAAAGCTCCAAGCGCTCACGATGTCGACGCAACCTCGCAGCGCTGAATCGCACCTTCGGCGCGGCATCTCCCTGCTTTTCGGTGTGAGCCGCATGGCCATTCAGTTTCGCTTGCCTGGCGAGCTGCCGCTGTAGGTCACCCACTTCGCGTTTCAATGCAGCGATTTCAGTGCGGTACTTGGTGGAAGCCTGCTTGAGTTTATCGATCTCAGCACGTATCTCTCTGCGTGCAAGTCGGACGATTTCGTCGCGCAGAACGGCAGCGATGTTGGGCATGGCGGGGTCGTGAGTATTGGCGTATGAACCACGAATAATAGCGCAGCCACGCCTATTAGGCCTTGGTTTGCCCTTTTCAGGATTTGGTTGATAGCAGCAGTACCTCCCGCTTCCTTGGTATGAGATGTATCAGCACGAACAGCACTCCCGCACGAACGGACACGTCCGGCAAATCCCCAGCGACCGGGCATCGCGTGCATGGGCCTCGCCGGTGAGCAACGCTTTGCGTCGCAAGGACAATGCCGTCACGTCCCCCTGCCGCATGAGGTCTACGCGATGCCAGGCGGTTCCGCGACCATCCGACGCCTCGGTCAACACGAAGCCATACGTGGCCACCGGCTTTCCGGTCTGCGCCATGACCGCGGCGCGCTGCGCCGACAGTTCGATGACGTCAGACAGGTATGCGCGATGTGCCCGTCGTTTTTTCAACTCAAGCAGGATGAGGTCACCCGCCGCGTTCCGATAGGCCCGATCAACCTTCGCCGTGATCGACACCGTGCCGACGCACCGGAACAACCGCTCCGCGTAGATCAACTCGGCAGTACGCAACTCCGGCGGCAGCACACCCGCCGCACGACGGCGACGCAGAAGCCATAGCCCCCATAGGCCGGCGATGACGCCGACGAATGCAATGAGCGCCACGTCAAGGGTCATCGCTGCCCTCCACCGCTCTGGCCCACCATGCGATACACCGGAGAAGCGGCCACAAGACGATGCGCAGCGCTCGCCTCAGCCATGCGTACAACACCCATATGACGGGGCCGGTGACGGAAGAAATGACATTGACCAATGCATCGAGGTGGCGTTCTCGATAGAACCGCAGATGGGCGCGCTGCCCACGCCGAATCGCCCGCCGCTGCGCGAGCGTCCGGCGCTTGCCATAGCACTGCTCGAAAACCACCAAGCGCTCGCAGACACCCATCTGAGCCAACTCCGACGCGCTCACCTGCTGGCCCGCCGACGGGTTCCCGGGCTTCTTCAAGGGCGCCTCATTCCTGGTGGGACGGCGCGAACAAGTCGTTGGTGACGTCGCCGTTGCCTTCCTGCGCGCCGCCTGCCAACGTCTGATCCAGCGACCCGCGCCCGATCCCGCCGAACACGCCGTTCTGCGCCAGCAAGCCGTCGTGAGCGAGCAGGCGTAGGCGGTTGACCCGCTTGGCACCCTTGTGGAACTGGATGAGGTCGTCGTACAGGCGCGGATTGTCGGGACGCGCCAGTTCGAACACGAGGCGGATGGGCTCGAGTTGCTTCAAGGGACGCGGTGTCATTCTGCGTCTCCCAGCGCCCGTTCCCGGTTCCCGGCGGCCATCACCGTGCGCGCGTAGTTCTGCCCCGCCAGTTGGAATCCGCGCACGTTGGCGAACATCGGCTCCTTGACCTCATGGATGCGGTGCCTCGGAAACGCCGCCTTCACTGCCTTGCGGAACAGGAACGCGCCGCCGCCCACCAGGATGATGTTTTGCAGGCTATGCGGCGCCTCGATCCATTCCTTCATGGTCGACACCGCCTGCTCGGCGACGGTCTCGGCAAGCGGCAGCAGACGCTTGATGTCGTACGGCTTCTGGAAAATCACTGGCTGCCGGCCGGTGCGCAACGCCAGGTCGATGGCGTCGTAGTCCCGGTAAGGCGAACCGATGTCCTTGGTGATCTCGGCCGCCAGCAGCCGCAGCACGTCGGACATGCCGCGATTGAAGGAGTAGCTCTGCTTCTGCACCAGCCGCATGCCCCGGGCCACCAGCCAGTCGAAGGTCCGGGCACCCGGGTCGATGATCAGGCTTTGCTCGTTGCCGATGGTCGCCATCTTCTGGTGCTCGGAGGCGTAGTGCACCAGCGCACCCTGGGGCTGCGCGACGGCCAGGGCCTTGCCGACGGTTACGGCCTTGCCGCCGCCGATGTCGTGCCGGCCGGTCATGCTCTTCTCCAGCGCGCCCTTCTTGACGGCGAAGAGCGCCACCGGCAGGCCGACCACCAGCAGGTCGATGTGGCTGAGCTTCATCATGCTCAAAGCCCCGCGCAACAGCGCCATGTACTCGGGCGTCTCGGTGTATTCGTCGTGCAGTTGCTTGGCCCGAAACGTATCGGCGGCGAGATTCACGTCCGGCCCGACCTCGTAGAACAACGGACCGATGGGAATGCACACCGTCTTCTTGCGTTCGCTGGCCGGCCACGAAGGCGAGGCGTCGCTCGACGGGTAGGCGATCGAAGGAAAGCTGGCGCAGCGAATGTCGGTACCGGCTGCGGCCGTCACGAACTTGGTGTTTCCCGATCCGACATCCACCGCTCTGACGATCAAATCCATGGCAGAACTCCTATATGGGTTTCAGGTCGATCAGCATCGACACCGCGATCTGATCCCGCCACACGGAATCCCCACTCAATGAGCCCGATTTCGGCATCAGGTCCAAATCGCTGTCACTCGACATGAACTGCGTCGTCATCGCACTGATGACCGAAGCCGTCATCCGCTGGCGGAAATCGCGTGTGTGTCACCACGCTCGCACTCGAATGCCGGACATCAACCCCCTGCGTCGAACGGGTAGCCGGCGCACATGGCAAACCGGAATCGCCTTGAGTTGTCCCAGGTCGGACCAGAGGCAGAGATTTCTCCCGTCAAGCCCGCATTTCGCCTCGCGCCCCATCCCTTCGGGACAATAAATGCGCCTCACCACATTCTCTCGCCCATGCAAGTGCCACTCGCAATCTCCCAAGAATCGCCGCGCTTTCGCGCCACCCTCTTGACCGCCCTACCCCGTTTGGCGTCAACTACGGTTTCCCGAGGGCCCTCCTGGCCCGCTCCATCGCGGAGCAAAAGGCGTCGCAGTCGTTACCTGCCCTTGAAGTTCCGGTCTTGAACCGGAAGTGCCATCGCCCTCGAGGCGGCGGCCAGAGGTCTTATCCGTAGAGCATGTCCCCGTGGCTTCGCCAGCGTTCATCGCTGGGCGTTCCTTGAAGCGCGCCATGGACCACTGAGCACCCGGCCGGCACTCGATGCCGCGCCCCTGTTCCCGCCATCCCCTTGAGCACGCGGTTCGCCGCAGCGCGCGGTCGTGTTTGCCTTCTTAGGCTCCCCGCGCGCCCCCGCTCAAACACTCGGCACCGCCCTGGACTTTCGGTCAGGGGCGGACCCATGCGAGTGGATGGCGCTACGACTCCAGAACTGATCCAACAGATGGCGCGAGGCTGGACCTCGTCGCCGATGTCCTGGCGTGCCCCCGAGGCCGACCGGCATCACAACGCCCATGGCTGCAGAAATGCACGGATGGGCCGGATCAACACGTTTCGTTTTTAAGACCGACCGAGTTGGCCCGCGCAGACGCGCCCGCCGACAAACCCCCTGGGTAGGTGCCGCGACGCCGTGGTCGCGCGCGGCGCCGACATCTTTGACCACTGACCGGTGCGGGCGACGGAATCCGCCCTGCCGGTGGCCTGTGCAGATTCCACGCCCACATCGGCCTGCCGTTCGGGCGGCGGGCATTCGACCACGGAGCTTTCATCATGTCTGACGCCATTCTTCGCCATACCGCTCGCCGCCGGATGCAGCAACCTTCCTCCCCCGGCCGTTCGAGCCAGCAACAACCCGCCCGCCGCCAGCAGTGGGCGGGCCAGTCACCCCAGGACATCCTGGCCCGTTTCACGCCGGGCAAGGCGCCGCCGCTCAAGGTCCTGGAGGTCCTGATCGAACTCTTCAACAGCCAGCACACGTCGCTGGAGAAAACCGTCTCGCACAAGACGCGCCAGGAGCGTGCGCAATTCCTGCGGCGCTTCTTCCGCGACCTGAAGGAGAAGGCCGGATTCAAGACAGTCCCGGACCCGCGCAATCTCGGCCAGAAGCACATCCACGCCATGGTGCAGGTCTGGCAGCGCGAGCGCCTGGCGCCGGCGACGATCCAGACCTACCTGAGTTTCCTGCGGGGACTGGCGATGTGGATGGGCAAGCATGGTTTCGTGCGCGGGCCGGAACGCTATGGCCTGAGCCTCGAGGAATACCAGCGCCACGAATACGCCCGCCGCGACAAGGGCTGGTCCGCCCAGGGCATCGACATCGACGCGTTGGTGGCCCAGGTCGCTGAATACGACGCCTATGTCGGCGCGTCCTTGCGCCTGATCCAGACCATGGGCCTACGGCGCAAGGAATCGGTGCAGTTCCGGCCGTTCCAGAGCGTCATATCATTCGAGGAAACGGGCCTGCCGCCGGACAAGAAGACGGCGGATCGGTATGTGCGCATCAAGGGCAAGGGTGGGCGGGTGCGCCATATCCCGCTCGACGATCCTGCGCGGCTGGCCGCCGTCGCTTTCGCGCAGGACGTGGTCAGCAGCCGGGATGCGCACATGGGCGACCCGGCCCAGGATCTGAAGCGGAACCTGCGGCGCTTCGACTACGTGCTGGAAAAGTTCGGCATCACAGCGCGCGATCTGGGCGTGACCGGGCATGGGTTGCGCCATGAGGCGCTGATCCGGCACTTCGGTGATCAGGCGGGCGAAGCGCCGCCGGTACGGGGCGGCGGACCGTTGCCGCCGGACCTGGACCGGGCGACGCGGTTGGCGGTATCGGAACTGGCCGGGCATGCCCGCATGCGCGCTTCCGCCGCGTATCTAGGCGCGATCCTGCGTCGCCCCCCACCGGAGGATGATGCCCTGGTCGTATGAATCATGTTGCATGGGTCGCAATCGATGGTTGTCAGCGACCCTAACTGATGCTCCAATGCCTGCGTGATCAAACGCTTGACATGACGTCGGGCTGCCCGGCGCACTGAAATACTGCTCGCGCTTGTCATCCGGACAGAATGAACGGCGTTGACAAGGGCTGTACCATTCTCTACTCGGAGGCCAGAAGATGACGAACCCTGCCCGCAGGGCCGCCTGGGTGCTTGCATCTGCGATCGGCGCTGTTTCCTGGGCGACTGTCGCCCGGGCGACCGGGACTGAGGCGCCGCCCGACGTCGCCGGAGTGACGCTTGGAATGACGCTCGATCAGGCGAAGGCCGCAATCGCCAAGGTGAACCCGAAATACGAGTTCGAACCCATGAAGGACAAGCAGGGCAAGGTAATCGGCTGGCAGGCGTTGGTGCCGTCGCCGCGGTTCACAGGTCTCGCGGCGAAGCGGATGGCGCCTGACGTATTCTGGGCCCTTGCCGACACCCGCGCGGGCACGACGTGGTATGTCGCTCGCAAGCAGTTGTTTGGCGACGACTCGGCGAGCGTAGATAAGGCCAAGATGGTGAAAGCATTCACCGACAAGTTCGGCCCGCCTTCCGTCGGCACCGAGCGAGACGCCTTCTTCTACTGGATGTACGATCGCGGCGGCGCGCTATCGGCCGGCGGCAAGACGCTGCTGGCGCAACCGTGTGACGTCAACGCCGGAATCCCTGTGCACTTCCGGGCGACCTGTGGAACAGTGGTCTCGGCCAACCTGGAAGTTGGCGATTGGCGCAAGCCGAACCTGATCGGGGGATACACTCTGTCGGTCGCCAACCACGCGGTTCGCTACGACGAGGCAGGGCAGACGCCCGCCGAGAAGGCCGCAGCGCTCTCCGCGCGCCAATCGCGTAACGAGGCGCCGAAATTCTGACGGGGCCGTCACGCCGGAATGACGTCGAAATCCGCGCCCGGAGGGATGCCGAAGTTGCAGACGTCATCCCCCTCGCGCGGCCCCATGGCGTCGAGGTCTTCATCTGCGACGCCGAACTTCGAGAGCGCCGCGCACCTTGCCAGCGTCAGGTTGTCTTCTCGCACAGTCCCGATCTGCCGACCTTCGCAAAGCACAGTCCATTTCTTCGACATGCGTGACGCCTCTCCCTTCAAGATCGGACAACGGGCGATGGGGCGGGCATGTATCCGCCCCACATCCGTTCGTCGTCGCTGCACGCTGTGCCTCACGCGGCTTCCAGCGCTTCTTCCTGTGTCTCGTGCGAACTTGCCGCCCCCGTCGATTGGTCTGTCTCGCCCGACCGCTCAATCGGCTGAACGCGCAACACGGCCGGCAACCACCCCGTTTCCGCCAGCGTCTGTTCCGCCCCCGTCACCACGCCGTCCTTCTTGAGCGCGGCCAACGGACTGGCGGCGTTGGCGTTGACGGCTTCCGTGACGACATCGAGGATGCGCGCCTTGGAGACATGGTTGAAGTAGGAGGCGCCGGTCGCTGTCCACCACTTGCTCATGTCCAGCCCCAAGGCACTGGCCAGGGCATCGTTGCTTTGCTGCTTGGGTTCGGTGCCGTAGATGCCGGTGACGGTCACCGCAACGACAAAGGTCAGCAATTGCAGCACCGTCGCCCACTCCTGCGTGAGCAGCCACGGAAAGATCTCGTCCAGATTCTCGGGCAGGCGCTCGGCCCACGCGGCGCGTTCGGCCTGCAGCTTTGCCCAGGCGGCGCTGACCTCGATATCGTCGGCGGCGGATCGCAATTCGGATTGGCTGTCGGTCGCGGTGATGGCGAAGACATTCTCCGTGCGCTGGTAGCAATCAACGCTGTTCCGAAATATCTTCTGCGCGAGATGCGCAGTGAGTGCGGCCATCGCTATGTCGGGACGATCGATCAGTTCGGCCTGCACGGCGGCAACCCGATGTGCGGTGAGGCAGCGCACCAGTTTCTCGGAGTGCATCGGGCGGGTCTTGGGCGACGGCAGCGACACCAGCGTGCCGTCGCTATCGCCATCCCCCGCCTGTAGAGCGGCTTGCACCATGTCGCTGCGATCCTCGGGGCGGATCAGGCCATACTTCACGGCAACGGCGCCGTTGTTGCCGACGTGGGCGACGCAGCCGGCCCGCGCCATCAGGTCGGACGGCCAGACCGCGAGGGTTTCTTCGAGAACCTTGCGCTGTTCCTGCAAGCCTTCGGCTTCCTCTTCCAGCGCGTAGAACGCATCCTCGTCGCCGTCCTCGTTGGCGATGGCCTCCATCTGCTGGTGCAGCGCGCCGATGCGGTTGTCCAGGTCGGCTAGCGCGCCGGCTTCCTCGACGTCGGGCGGGCGTTTCGTCTTGCGCAGTTCGCCATACTTCACGTATTCGTCGAAGACGTAGCGGGGCCGCACATCGACCCATTTCCAGCCTTCCGCCTTGATCTGTTTGGCCCGCTTCTGCAACTTGTCGGTCGCCAGTTTCTCCAGCAGGACGGCGTCGAGCAGGTAGGCCTTCTTGTCGTCGTCGCTGAAGAGGTCGCGGCGCAGGGCACCGCCGGCCTTCTCGTAGGCCTTGAGGGTGACGTACTTGGCGACCGGATCGCGGTCGGACTCGATCTCGCCCTGGGTCAGCAACTGGCGCAGGTGGTCGGGACGCCGGTTCCACGAAGGCAACGCGGCCCAGGCCTGTTCCTGCTTTTCGTGGTCGTCCACCGAGGCCAGCACCATCAGACAGTCCAGCCCGATCTGGCCTTCGCGGAACAGCGTCATCAGCGCGGGCGATACCGTAGCGAGTTTCATGCGGCGCTTGACCACCAAGGGTGTCACGCCGAAGGCGGCGGCCACGTCCTCGACCGACTTGCCTTGTCCGATCAGCTTGGCGAAGGCGACGTACTCGTCGGCTGGGTGCATGGGGATGTGGAAGCAGTTCTCCGACAGGCTGGCGATCAGCGCCTTGTCGGCGGGCACAATCAGCACCGGCACGGGATAGTTCTCGGCGATGTCGCCGTTGGCCACCAGCAGGGTCAGGCCTTCGAGGCGGCGACCGCCGGCGCAGACTTCGTAGCGTCCGCGTGTGCCTTGGGTCACGATCAGGTTCTGCAGCACGCCGCATTCCTTGATCGAGGCGGCGAGTTCGGCGATGCTCATCTTCGGCGTGCTGCCGGCGGAGCGCGCCTGATGATCTTCGGAGAGAATCAGTTTGTTGAAGGGAACGAAGGTACGGGGCGACGCCGCGATGATGGCGTCGATTTCGGCTTTCGAGAATTTCATGAGGTCTCCTGAACGGGTGAAGGGGCCACGCCGAAGGGCGTGGCCATGGATTCAGAATCTCACCCGCCCACGGTTCTTCAACTTCCGTATTCGCGGTTGGACGGTGTGCCGGCGCCCGAGCGCGGACGCCACATCGCCCGGTGTCAAGCACCCGAGCAAGGCCACGATCAGCGGGTATGTTGTGTCGCCGCTATCGGGGTCGGCAGTTGCTGCGAATGTGTGCGGCCGACGAACCGCTTCAGCGTCCGCTCCAATTCGTTCCGATGATCCGGAAAGCGAACGCGATTGGGATTCTCCGCCGACTGCTCCCACCAAATGCTGGCGTAGTCGGATACGACGCCGTTGTAGCCACAATCGGGGCCATCGGCATCGAACTCGGCGCAGAGTTGCCGAACCGCCTCGCGGTGGGACAGTCTGCACACCTGCACCAGGGTTTGTGGGCTCCACACCACCCAGACATTGCCGCTATACGCTCGTACTGCATCCAGCCCGGAGGTTGCGAAGTAGTCGTCCCACGTGTCGCGCCCAGCCGCGCACTCCAACGGCATGCAACCGCTTCTGTCAGCCCATCGCGCCGTCGGCGACAACCACGCCTGCAATATCGAGCCGCCCGTTTCGTACATGCCATACTCGTAGGCGACGCTGATGCTCTCGCTGAGGCAGATACCGGTGCCTGTGTAGCTCCGGCTTCGGCCGCGACGAAATCCGTCCCGAAGAATGGCCTTGGCGGCCTGCGCGCGGGTACCGTGGTAGAGCGGTCCGATGAGATCGGATGGGTGGGCAGTCATGCAACCAGCCTGGCGCGGAATGAGCGCGCATCAAGCCGCCGCCCCGGCCATGCGCGGATGCCAAACCCGTTGCCACCCGTAACCCGCCCGCTCCACCGGCGGTTTCGCAGGCGGCTGGGCGATGGGCAGGCCAGACCGAGCGCCGGGCGCCATACTGCGAGCGCATCTGGCCTCGGCCAACGCGCGCTCCCTTGAGCGCTCCCGAATCGCTTCGGGCGTCGCGGACGTTACCCGCCTTGATTATCCCGGCAGCATCCCATCGCCGCCGACTGTTTCCGCGCTTCGCGCTGAACTGAGTCGCGCGCCCGCCGACGTTCGTCGGCAGGCTCCCTGAGCATTCGGCGGTCGTCGCCACCGAACATGCCGGCTTCGCCATGAAGCCTGGCGTGGTCGCGCGCGTCCAGCCTTTACCCGACGGTCGACCGCGACCGTCTTCTTGCCCATCCCACCCGGGGAGCACGCCTCCCCGATGGGTCGCCGTGTTCCCCATTTTTCTTTGGAGAACACCCCGATGGCCCGTCCTACCGCGCCTTCCCAGTGGCTGCCCGGATTCGATCCGGCAGCCCCGGCCCTGCCCACCCGGATAGAGGTCGTTTCCCTTCCCAAGTCTTGTGGGCCTGCCGCACCCGCCGATGCGCCTTCTGACGAAAGCGTTCGCGACGCGGAGCCGGAGCAGCAATCGTCAGCCGTCCGCGCCAACTGGCGGGTGGTTGCCACCGAGACCGAGGCGATATCGCGCGTCCTTTGGCAACGACTGACCAGCACCGACCTGAAGCACCTGACCGGCGCGACTGCGAAGTACGAAGCCAATCTGGCTGCGATCGGTCTTCTCGCGCAGATCGAAGCCGAGAACCGGCCGGCCAGCGCGGATGAGCGCCACGTTCTTCTGCGCTATACCGGCTGGGGCGGACTGCCCGCGAGTTTCAATCTCGACACCACCGACAGCGCCTGGGCCAAACGCGCCCGCCGACTGCAAGAGACGCTCGGCGCCGAGGACTACGACTCGGCACGCGCTTCGGTCAACAACAGCCACTACACCGAGATTCACGTGATCGAGGCGATGTGGCAGGCCGTCGAGCGCTTTGGCTTTACCGGCGGGCGCATCCTCGAACCCGCGGCCGGCATCGGCCATTTCATCGGCGCCATGCCGCAGGGGCTGGCCGAGCACAGCAGCATCACGGCGGTCGAGATCGACCGGATTTCCGGCCGCCTGCTCAAGGCGCTCTACGCACCGACCGGCGTCGACGTGCGGATTTCTCCATTCGAGAAGACCTCCCTGCCCGACCATTGGTTCGACCTGGTGATCGGCAACGTTCCCTTCGGCAAGTACAAGGTCGCCGACCTGAGCAACCGGGCCTACGCCCGCTTCAGCATCCACAACTACTTCTTCGGCCGTGCCCTCGACTTGGTGCGGCCCGGCGGGCTGGTCTGCTTCATCACCAGCAGCCACACCCTGGATGCCCAGTACGACGCGGTACGCGAGTACATCGCTTCGCAGGCGGATCTGCTGGGTGCCATCCGGCTCCCCCAGGGTGCTTTCGCGGGCCTTGCCTCGACAGATGTGCAGACCGACATCCTGTTTCTGCGCAAGCGGCAACGGGCCGAGTCGGTCGAGGCGAAATGGTTGAAGTTGGGCACGGTACCCGACAGCCTCCGGCACCCCCAGTGCCACGAGCGCTATCTGCCGATCAACGCCTGGTACGCCGAGCACCCGCAGTTCTGCATCGGCCGCATCCGCCGCGAGGGCAACGGCTACGAGGAAGTGCCGGTGGCGGTGTTCGAGGGCGATCTCGAAGCCGCCCTGCGCGAGCGCATCGCTTTGCTGCCGACCGGTGTCTACAGACCGGCAGCGAAGAAGGCGGCGCCGCTGCGGGTGGTGGTTCCGGCCGAAGCCGGCGCCCGGCCCGGCAGCTACCGTCTCCACCAGGGGCGGGTGCATCGGGTCGAAGGCAGCGAGATGGTCGATGTCCATGACCAACTCAACGCCACGCAACGGGCCCGCATCACCGGCCTGTGCGCTATCCGGGATCACGCTCGGGCGCTGCTTGATGCGCAGTTGGCGGATGACGGCGACGGACGCCTTGGGCACCTGCGGGCCATGCTCGGCGGGACCTACGACCGCTACGTCGCCCGGTACGGCTACCTGTCCACGCGCGCCAATGCACTGGCCTTCCGGCGCGACCCGGACTACCCGCTGCTGCTGTCGCTGGAGCATTACGACGAAGAGGCCGACACGGCCCGCAAGGCCGCGCTGTTCACCCGGCGCACGCTGACGCGGGTCGTCGAACCCCGCAGCGCGGGCGAGCCGGCCGAAGCGCTGGCGGCATCCATCCAGTGGCGCGGCCGGGTCGATCCGGCCTACATGGCCGAATTGCTGTCCGCACCGGAAGCGGCCGTCCTGGAGGCACTGGCCGAAGCCGGCCAGATCTTCCTCGACCCGGCCGACGGGGAGTGGAAGACGGTCGACGACTACCTGTCGGGCAACGTCAAGGCGAAGCTCAAGCAGGCGGTCCTGTCCGGCAGCGCCTGCCGGCGCAACATCGACGCGCTGGAGCAGGTGCAGCCGGAAGACCTGCCACCGGCGGCCATCGAGCCGCGCCTGGGCGCGGTCTGGATTCCGGCCATCGACGTCGAGGCGTTCATCCAGCAGGTCCTGGCACTCAGGGACTGCCAGGTGGGCTATTCGGCCGAGGCCGGCGCCTGGTCGGTGAAGTACGGCGACTGGGAAGCGCGCCAGAACGTCAAGGTGACGCAGGAATTCGGCACCTCGCGCATGAACGCGATCGAACTGGTGCAGTGCGCCTTGAACGTGCAGGTGCCCACCGTGCGCGACCGCGATCCCCTGACCGACAAGTATTTCGTCAATCCCGACGAGACGCTGGCGGCGCGGGAGAAACTGGGCCTGATCAAGGAGCGGTTCGCGGCCTGGGCCTTCGAGGACAGCGAACGGCGCGAGAAGCTGTGCAGGATCTACAACGACCTGTTCAACGCCACGCAGCCGAGGCGCTTCGACGGCTCGCATCTGAAGCTGCCGGGATTCTCCCACTGCTTCGAACTGCATCCGCACCAGTTGGATTCGGTATGGCGCATCGTGCAGTCGGGCAACACCGGATTGTTCCATGTGGTCGGCGCCGGCAAGACGGCAGTGTGCGTCATCGCCAGCATGGAGTTGCGCCGGCTGGGCTTCTCCAACAAGCCCTGTCACGTGGTCCCCAACCACATGCTGGCGCAGTACACGGCGGAATTCGTCCGCGTCTACCCGAACGCCTCAGTACTGATGGCGAGCAAGGAGGACCTGGAAGGCGAGCGCCGGCGCGAGTTGGTGTCGCGCATCGCCACCGGCGATTGGGACGCGGTGGTCATCACGCACTCGAGCTTCGAGCGCATCGGGATGTCGCCGCAATTCACCGAGAGTTTCATCAAGGAGATCATTCATGAAATAGAGATGGCGGTGCGCGCTGAGAAGAGCAACGACCGGTCCAACCGGATCGTCAAGCAACTCGAGGCGATGAAGAAGAACTGGGCGGCGCGGCTGGAGAAGCTGCTGGCCGACAAGAAGAAGGACGATCTGCTCACCTGGGAGTTGCTGGGCGTCGACGCGCTGTTCGTAGACGAAGCCCACCTGCACAAGAACCTCTACCGGTTCACGAAGATGACGCGGGTGGCGGGTCTGCCGCTGACCAGTTCCGAGCGCGCTTTCGATCTGTTCCTGAAGACGCGCTACACGATGCAGATCCATGGGCATGCGCAGCGAGGCGTGGAGTTCTCGACGGCGACGCCGGTGGCCAACACCATGGCCGAGATCCACACCATGATGCGCTACCTGCAACCCAACCGGTTGGCGGAACTCGGCCTACAGCAGTTCGACGCCTGGGCCGCCACCTTCGGCGAGAGCGTCACGGCGCTGGAAATCGCGCCCGACGGCAGCGGCTACCGGATGCACACGCGCTTCGCGCGTTTCATCAACGTGCCCGAACTGATGGCGGTGTTCGGCGAAGTGGCCGACATCCGCACGGCGGAGATGCTGGACCTGCCGGTGCCGAAGCTGCGCGGCGGCAAGCCGCGCATCGTCGCCTGTCCGGCGGGCAAACCGCTCAAGGCCTTCGTGCAGACGCTGGTCAAGCGGGCGGAGGCGATCCGCAACGGCGACGTCAAGCCGACCGAAGACAACATGCTGGCGATCACCACCGACGGCCGCAAGGCCGCGCTGGACTTCCGGCTGGTGGCGCCCGCAGCGTCCTTCGACGAACGCGGTAAGGTCGCCGCCTGCGTGCGGGAAGTTCATGCCATCTGGCAGCGCGCAGCGGCGTTTCGCGGCGCCCAGTTGGTGTTCTGCGACTTGTCGTCGCCCAAAAGCGGCAAGAGCTTCAGCGTCTATGACGATCTGCGGGCGCGGCTGATCGGCGCCGGCATTCCCGACAAGGAAATCGCCTTCGTTCACGACGCCGAAACCGATATTCAGAAGGCAACGCTGTTCAAGGCGGTGCGCGAAGGCAGGGTCCGGGTGTTGTTGGGCTCGACCCCCAAGATGGGCGTCGGCACCAACGTGCAGGCGCGCCTGGTAGCCTTGCATCACCTCGATGCGCCCTGGCGTCCCTGCGACGTCGAGCAGCGTGAGGGACGCATCCTGCGCCAGGGCAACGAGTGCGAGGAGGTGGAGATCTTTCGGTATGTCACGGAAGGGTCCTTCGATTCGTACATGTGGCAGACGCTGGAGACCAAGGCGCGCTTTATCGCTCAGGTGATGAAGGGCGACAAGGGCATCCGGTCGCTGGAGGATGTCGAACTGGCGGCGCTGTCCTATGCCGAGGTGAAAGCCCTGGCGTCGGGCAATCCGCTGGTGATCGAGAAGGCCGGCGTGGACGCGGAGGTGGCCAAACTCTCGACGCTGTTCTCGGTGTGGCGCAACCAGCGCTACGCCAACGAGAGCGAAGTGGGCCGACTGCCGATGATGATCGAGGCGCTGGAGAAGAAGGTGGCGCTGTACGCGCAGGATGCGGCCCGGATCGAGCCGCAGACCCTGCAGGGCATCGCCGTTGAATTGGCGGGGCGCAAGGTTTCCGGCCCCGACGCAGTGGGCGAAGCGCTGCGCGGTTTGGTGAAGACGGCCAGGGAAGAGGTACGCATGGCCAGCCGGATGATCGAACGGATCGTCGGCCGGTTTGGCGGCTTCGACCTCGGCATCCTCGCTGCACGCGGCGAGGAGACGCCCAACCTGTACCTGGCGGGGCACTGCCTGTACAACGCCGAGCCCTATCAAACGGGACCGGCGCTGGTGGCCGCCTTGCTGGGCGCACTGGAGTCGGTCGGCAAGCATCACGCCGACGCCGTGGCCCAGTTGGATGCCCGCCGCAAGCGCCTGGAGGACCTCCGGCTGGAACTGGCCAGGGCCTTCGAGCATGAAGGCCGGCTGACCGATCTCCTGGTCCGGCAGCGAGAGTTGCTCAAGCAACTCGACCTGGACAAGGACGAAGCGGGAAGCGCGAAGGTCGATGGCGAGGAAGTACTGCAAGCCGCATGAGTCCACTTCACCCCCATGGCCGAAAGGCTGTGGGGGTTTTCTATTGAAGGGGCCACTGCGTCGACCGGGCGCTGGGCGCGGCAAGCGTCTTCACCGGTCGCCCGGCGTGTCCTTCGCGACCGCCCGCAGCCACCACGCCTGCATCACCATGGCCGATTCGCCATTGCCCCTCGGTTCGCACTCAAACCCGCAGAGAACCATGCCCCGCTGGTCGCTGCGGATCAGGACTGGATCGAAAAGGGGCGGCAGCAGTTCCGGGAAATAGTCTTGCGTCGGGTGTCGGAGCCTGGCAACGCGCAGCGCCCTCCTCTCGGCATTTCCCTCCCGCCAATCCTCCACCACGAGGCGGCCCAGGATTGGCTCGGCGGCCCGCAGGCTGGCCCTGGCCAGGCGGACTCCCTGCCGGCAGATCGGAACGACATTGAAGAGCATTTTTCGGCATACTATAAATAAGATCAGTATATCGCTATCCCCTCCCTCGGTTAACCTTTCACTCCATGTGCGGCCGCTATGCCCTTTATGGACCTCATTCCCGCTACCGGGAGCAATTCGGTGGGGACGACGACTTCGACCTGGCGCCCCGGTTCAACGTGGCGCCGTCTCAGGTGCTGCCCGTCGTCTCCCAGGCGCCGGACGGACGGCGGCATTTCGTCATGGCCCGCTGGGGATTGATTCCGTCCTGGGTGAAGGATCCGGCCGAACTCCACCACCCCATCAACGCGAAGGCCGAAACGGTAGCGATTCTGCCCATGTTTCGGCGCGCCTTCCGCAGTTCCCGCATACTGGTGCCCGCCGACGCGTTCTTTGAATGGAAAGTCGTGTCCGGCAAGAAGCAGCCGTACCTGATCCGCATGCGGGATGGCTCGCCGTTCGGGATGGCAGGCCTCCTGGAGCACTGGCAGGGGCCGCAAGGCGAATCGACCACCTTCACGATCCTGACCACGGAGCCCAATCCGCTGATGGCCGAGATCCACAACCGGATGCCGG
>JBGOZF010000090.1:0-17601 GCA_041480065.1 Rhodocyclaceae bacterium | reverse complement strand
GATCGAGTCGCTCAACAACGCGCTGGAGAAGTACAAGGGCACGCTGGTCTTCGTCTCGCACGACCGCGAGTTCGTGTCTTCGCTGGCCACCCGCATCATCGAGATCAGGACCGACGGCAGCATCGCCGACTATCGCGGCACCTACGAGGAATACCTCGCCAGCCAGGGCGTCGAGTAGGCGTCGCCCGCAGTGACGGTGACGGCGCTTGCAACCTTGGCGTGGTGGCTGCACCGGCGCGCCGGAAAACACCGAACTCGCCGCTAACGAGCGCTTCGGCGGCGCCGGCATGCACTGAACAAACCGCCTCGCGCCCGGCCGGCGATGGCCATCACCAGAGAAAGACCCATCAGCGCCAGCATCGGCGGCTCGGGAGTCGAGGCAGCGGGCGCGAATAGCAGACTCTCGACTTGATAGGCCGGCACCAGGATCGGATTGCCGTCGGCATCGAGGGGAACCTGGACGCTAAACTCGATGTGCGAGAAGTCGGTCGTGGTGTCGTCGCTCAACAGACCGACGAAGAAACTGCCGCCGGCACTGTCGAGAGCCGACAGATTGCCGCGAAAACCACCGGCGTCGAGCGTGACGCCGTAGGTAGCCGCCGGCACGGCGTCGAACGATGGCGCGTAGACGAATTCGATGCCGATCGCTGCAAGCAGATTCGAGCCGTCGTACACGATCGTGAAGATGTCACCCTGCACGAACACACCATACGGCGCGCCGCCAAGCACTTGAGCACCCGAGCCATCGGAGACGATGGCAGGCTGTGTGGCGCTTGAGTCGAATGCGTAGGTGAAAGCGCCCCGCGACTCGCCATTGGCGATGTTGCCCATGGCATAGGACGAGAAATCATCTGCCGACAACGCCAGACCGCGGCTTGCGACCGCCGCCGTAAAGCCGGAGCGGTCACCCAGCGTGATGACCGTCGCATTCGCCACGCTGCTGATGAGCAGCAGACAAGACCAGAGAATGCCCTGGCGGATGCCCGCAGGCATGCTGACTCGAAGATCTTTCATCGCCGCGATCCTCCAGTAGCCCGATCAGGGAACATCGATCGCTTGTCCGCTCAACGAGAATTGGCAGGAGAATCTCGGCGTCGGTCCTTCCATCACCCACTCGATTCCCACAGCCTGAACCGTGGATCCTGGCGCAGCGTACAGGCGGACCGGTTGTCCGACCGACACACCTATGGCGCTAGGGTCTCCGAACGTAAGTCGGTGACTGACAGCGCCAGTCCCGTCGGCGTTCGTTTCAATCGTCAGGTCCCATAGTTTGGTTTCCGTGTCCAGGAAGCATTTCGCCGAGACGTATTCGATCACCAGCCGTTGATTCGCCGGGACGACGAAGCTGCTCGAACAATTCGCGGCCGGGCCGAGGCAATTCAACGACTTTTGAAATGGGTGTTGAACTCCGGTGGCCTTTGCCAGATCTGTCGCATTGACGACGGTCACGGGCGTCGAGCCGACGGCCCAGGCTTGAAATGGCATGGCCAATGTCACGGCCACAACGAGGCTTGCGCTGAATGCGGGCAGCCAGCGCCTTCTGTGTTCACGGTTGCTCATTGCTATCTCCCTTTCCTGATTGTCGAGTCGTCGCCCTGAGACCGCCCCGACCGTGTCCGTGTCCGAAACAACGACGCGCCGGAGCCCTACAAGTGGACGTAGGCGCATGCTAATGAGCGGCATGCGCGTATTCAATGATGCATATGCATCATTTCGTGGTCATATTTGCCGTGTGAGCGTCCCACCACGGAAACCAGGCGTGTTTGAACCCAGCGAAGGATTCCGATCTTGCGAGGTTCTGCCGCCCGGGACTACGCCGTAGCCTGGTAGAGGTACTTCTGGAAGTCGGTGAACACCTGGCCGATCTCCTCGGGCCGGCGGAGATCGGCGACGGCATCGGCGACGGCATCGGCGACGGCATCGACGACGGCATCGGCGATCGAATCGTGGCACTTCAGCCGTAGTAGCGGCGTCAGCTTGGCCTGATCGAGTTCCTCGACGCCGACGCTGACGTAGTGCGAGAGAACGAAGTCGAGAAAGACCTGCTGCTTCGAGTTGAAGTGCGTGCTGATGACCGCCATCGCCTGCGCCGCGCGCTCCTCACACCACCGGTGCTTCCCAGTCGTCCTCGGCGGTGATGCCCCCGTTGAGCCAGGTCCACTCGATCTTCTGGTAGGAGAACTGGATGTCCTCCATGACGGGCAGTTGCACGGTGTCGGGACTGTCCACGTTCTGAACTCGATGGTGGATGGAGGCAATGTTGGCGTTGATGAGCCGCACGGTATACACCAATTCCTCTCTTTTTCTGGGCAGCGATTGCCAGTACTCCAGGCGCCATTCCGTTATGTTCTCGTTGTTCACAAGCGCGCTGTAGAGAAGTGGTGTGGCTTGGTCGAGCGTCTTGGTGATCCCGAAGGGTTGGTGTTGCCGCTTGCCCGTAGGAAGGCCGCTGGCGGCATCTCGCGGACTGATGATGCTGTGGGATGCGGCGTTGACCCGGATGCTGTGTTCCCTCCCCTTCTGGGTGACACCGCCCTTTATCTCTCCCTGTTTCTGTCCCTTCAACGTCAAATACATTGGTAGCGCCATGGTCGATCTCCTCCGGCTGGTTTCCGGAATCGTACAATGATCCGGTCATATCGACAATACTTTCCGTCCAGCGTCGACGAGTCCAGAGAAAGGTGAGCCCGGCCCCGATGCCGCTCAAAAGGCGCGCGTTTGCAGCGTCTTGAAGTCGCTGGTGGTGACGGGTCTTCAGGACCGGGCCTCCGTCTGCTGACCAAGATCGAGCGAAGGCCATCACGACGCAATGGGTAAAGAGATTCACGCGTGGAAGTGCCACATGATTGCCAAGACCCCGGCCGAAACGGAAGGGCAGTTGCAGCGCAGCAAAAGGATCGAGATCACGTTGGCGGGCGACCTTTCTGCAGCCGTCCAGTGTCGTCAATTCCCGAATACCGATGGGCGGTCGACGCTGTGATAGCTTGGGCTTGATCTCCGCTATTACCGGAAAACGAAATGTCGCTGTCTGCCCATCTGCCCGCTCCGACGGTGCCGGCTTGAACATCGTGAGCGATCAGTCCGAACAACGCGCGCGCGAACGCCTTGCCAAGGCGTTGGTGGTCTCCTTGCTGATCCACGCGTTCGTGTTGAGCCTGCAGTTTGAAATTGCCGGACTCGGCTTGCCCGAGCTTGGATTGCCCTGGCAGGGTCGGCGTGCCCAGGTGCCGCAATTGACGGTTGTCCTGTCCCCGGCGCCAAGCGCGGCCGCCAGAGCCGAATCCGCCAATACGCCGGCACCCGCTCAAACGTCGCCCGTCAATGCGTCGTCTTCGACCGAAGCCCGCGCCGATGCGGTCAATGCCCGCCCGGCCATGCCGCCGGCAGCGGCCTCGCCTCCAGCCCCGGCGACTCCGATTCCGCCAGCGCCGGCGAGCACCCGGGCTTTCATTGTCAGCGCCGAACCTGCACCCGAGCCGGCCGCAAAACCGCCCCAGAAGACGGCCGCAAAGCCACGCGCAAAACGGGCCGCGACGCAGCGCAAGCCCCATGCGGCACCGCCCAAGGCATTCGCGCAAAAGAAACGCCGGCAGCCGGAGATCCTCGCCCAAAAGAAACCTCTGAAGGAGACGTTCGCGGTACCGAAGGCGGAGCCCGAGGAATCAGCGGGCGTCTTGGCTCCCGAAGCCGCTCCGGACGCGCTTGCGCTCGCCTTACAAGAGGCCGAGCAGGAGGCCGCGAAGGCTCGCGAAGAGCAACTGCGGCAACAGGAGGCCATTCGGCTGGCCCAGGAAGCCGAAGCTCGGCGGGCCGCGGCTGAAGAGGCGGCGCGTCGGCAGGCAGCCGAAACGGCGGCCCTTCGGCAACAGGCCCTGGCGCTCGAAAAGCAGCAGGCCGAGCAGTTGGCCGCGCAACGGGCGCGTGAGATCGCGGCGGCGAACGCTCGCGCACTGGAGTTGCGACAGCAGGAAGCCGAGGAACTGAAGCGCGCGCAGGAAATCGAGGCCAGCCGGCTGAGGGCGGAAGCCGAGGCCAGGAAACAGGCGGCAGAGGCCGAGGCGAAGCGTGCGGCCGAAGAGGTCGCGCGTCGACAGGCTGCCGAGACGGAGGCCCGCAGACAGGCCGAAGAGATCGCCCGACGGCAGGCGGAGGCACTCGAAAGACAGCGGCAGGCCGAGCAGTTGGCTGCGCAACGGGCGCGTGAGATCGCGGCGGCGAACGCTCGCGCACTGGAGTTGCGACAGCAGGAAGCCGAGGCACTGAAGCGCGCGCAGGAAATCGAGGCCAGTCGCGTGACGGCTGAAGCCGAAGCCAGGAAACAGGCGGCTGAGGCCGAGGCGAAGCGGCTCGCCGCAGAAGAGGCGGCACGTCGGCAGGCGGCCGAGATGGAGGCCCGCAGACAGGCCGAAGAGATCGCCCGGCAGCAGGCCGAAGCGCTCGAAAGACAGCGCCTGGCGGAACAGGCGGCTGCCCAACGGGCGCAGGAAATCGCCGCAAATGCTCGCGCCCAGGAAGCCGTGCGGCAAGCGCGGGAAGCGGATGAGTTCAGGCGCGCGCAGGAATCGGAAGCCCGCAGGCTGGCGGCCGAAATCGAAGGCAGGAAACAGGCGCTGGAAGCCGAAGCCAGGCGGGCAGGCGAAGAGGCAGCGCGTCAGCAGGCCGCCGCCCTCGGGCGCTCGCAGGATACCTTGGCGCGCCAAGGGCAGCAGCCGGGCGACCAACTGGCCGCCCGACAGTCGGGTGCCGACAAGACGACGTCCGGGCAAGGAGACCGAGACAGCGGGGCCGGCCAAAAGCGTGGCGCCGGTGGCACCAGTCCGGGTGATGCGAAAGATGGCGCGCACAGCAATGCCGTCGCCAAGGCAGCCGACCCTGCGGGCCGCGTCGACACCCGCACGGCCAGACCGACCAACGTCCCGGCGCCGCCCGCACCCTCGAACAACGTGCGCCGGGGAACCCTGCTTGGCCGGTTCGATAGGGATATACCGCTAGAGATTTACGCCGAAGTCTGGCGCCACACGGTCAATCTGAACGGTCCCTTTGAGCTGTTGCAGGCGAGCAAGACCCGGTCGTATGTGAATCCCATAGTCATCGCGGCCGTGCGCAGAGACGGCAGCATCGAAAGCGTGAAGTTCCAGCGCTCAAGCGGCGTGCCGGAGATCGACAATGCCGTGCGCCGCATCATCGAAATGCTCGATCCCTACACCCCCCTTCCGCGGGAACTTGCCATCGAGTACGACATCGTCGAGATTCCGGCCGTGTGGACCTTCGACCGGGCGCTCCGCCTGATGTGGGGCGGAGGATGACGAGCCGGTCGCAACCGGCCCAAGGCCGGCGCCGATGCGGGCGATCGGCAATCCCAGCCCCGGCGTATGTTCTGAACTCTGGGGGAATACTTGTTGGTTCTCCGACGTATCCGAAATCGACACCGTGGTGCCGTCGAATAGCTTGACGTGACGTCCGCGCCAACGGCGACCGTTGCCGTGCCTGGATGGGTCGGCTTTGGTGGCCTTCGCGCCCCCCTACTTCATGGTTGGCCAGTTCTGGTCCGCCGTGTCGTCATCCGGGTGCGCACCTGATCCGCATAGCGCTTGCCTTCCGCCTTCAACTGCGAAGCGGGCAGGCTCGGCGGGAAGAGCGCCGCTGCCAACTGCACAGGACCGCCTAGTGCCGCCGCGAAATCGGCTCGCGCATTGTCGCCAGCAGCGCACCAGCCAGCGTGCAACTCTGTCATCAGGCTCAATGCGGCATCCGGACAGCGCTGATGCAGATTGATAAGCCGGTCGGACACGCGTTCGGCGATCTTTGCGTAGAAGCAAATCGTGTAGGGGTCGGGCTCCTCGGGGTCCACTTGAAAACGATAGGCCTCCTGGACGGCAAAGCCGAATGCCTGGCCGGCCCGCTCCACGTTGCCATTGGCGAGCCCAATGTCACCTAGAACTCGCCAGAGGTTGGCCTGTACTTCCGGATCCTTCTCGCGCTCGCCAAGTGGCAGTGCAATCCGACAGAATGGCTCGGCCTCGGCGTAACGGCGGGCTTCGACCAGCATGTCGGCAAGGTGATAACAAGTCCAGGCGATATCCCAGTCGTCCCTGTTGTCGATAAATTGCTTGAGTGCATCGCGATAGAGCCGTTCTGCATCCGCGTAGTCGCGAGCCCCGAAACGCCGTGCCTCGGCGAGAAGTATGCTGGTCAGTCCACGCAGGTGAAGTGCGTCGGGTTCTGACGGCAGCGCATCGCCTTCGGCGATCCCGACCCAGGAACGCAATCGATCGAGAATGGATGCAATCTCGGTCCAGTTTCCGTCACGACTGTCGGCCGCTTCCTTCGGGTACACCTCCATGAATCGCACCAGTAAGCGCAGACCTTCGCGCGATTCCGGACGGACCTCGCGCTGCTGCCATTCGCGCAGCAGTTGATCGCAGAAATGAAAGTCGAGAAAGCAGCCCCACCACCAGAACCCGTCGAACCAGGCCCTCAGGAAGGCGATCACAATCGTTCGGTAGTCGCCGCAACGGCTCAGGTGGTACAACCACTCGTCCTCGGCATCGCCCCAGTCCCTATCTTCGTAGCGGTACCAAAAGCCGTACTGGCTATCCCGCTTCTGGTAGACCTCTTCAATGTCGTTCAAGCGCTCGCGATAGAAATCCCTTGCCGCCGCATGCAGTTCGTTCCTGCGTTCCTGGCCGAGCTTGGTCTGCAAGTACTCGGAAATCGTTCGATGCATGGTGTAGTAATCACCCCGGCCTTCGATCAGCCCCGTGTCGCAGAGCGCATTGAGAGCCTGCGGTGTCGCGCCTGCCATGCGCGCGGCAAGGTTCTCGCAGAAGACCGATGGGTCGGGACGCAGAACCGCGAGACTCTCGACGGTCCGGCGCAGCATGTCACCGTCCAGCGTGCTGTCGCCACTTCCCAGCCATCGGTAGCTGGCCTCGATCATGCTCGAAAGAGAGCGCGGTACATCGCCCGAGTATTCCGGTTCTTGCTGCTTCTCGAACAACTGACGAGTGTCCTCCAGGTTCGCCAGCGCCTCGTCAACGCGGCGATTCTGGTGGTTGCGCGATGCGTCACGCAGGATGCAGCCCAACAGGATCAGGGCCTGCGGCAGCCCGCCCACACGCACGACGAGCGACCGCACTTCATCGGTGCGCGTATCGACCACCTCGGAGGCGAATTGCCTGAGCAGGTCGATGGCGGAGTCGGCGTCGAGCTTGACGAGTTCGATCACTTTGCCGGCCAGGTCCTTGGCGATCTCCGGAAAGCGCGTCGTGAACAAATACGAGCACGAGTTCCCGCCGATCTTGAAAGCCTTGCCGTGCTCGAGCTTCCACACGTCGTCCACGACCAGCAAGGTATTGCTCCGCCTTTCCGCCAGCGCCTCCTTGACTCTGCCCTGCCAGTAGTCCTGGCTGCCTTCCGAAGCGTTGCCGATAGTGGCCGACTGTTGCCCCTCGCCACACAGTTTCTCCGCCCATCGATGCAATTCATTACGGATATCCGGATCGCTGCCGAGGTGTGCCCAAAGCACGCCCCCGGAAAAGTGCTTCTGCAACTCCGCGTCGTTGGCCAAAAAGCATGCGAGTGCCGTCTTGCCGATGCCGGGAATGAGTTTGATGGCGATCGAACGCGGCTTGCCATCCAGCAGCGACTGCCGTATGTCCGCGATTTGCCCCTTGCGCCCGACCATTTCGTACATATCCGGCATATTCGGCGCCATCATCGGTGCCTTGATCGGATTCGCCGCCGCCAGGATGTCGTGCAGACCCGACCGCAGTACCCCCACGGCCAGCCGGTCGGCATTCTTGAAGGTAAAACCTGGAAACCTCTCGACCTGGGCAAGGAGCGCCAAGTGGGCCCGCTGGGCTGCCCGCTCGGCTTCCCGCTTGGCTTTATCGCGGCAGGCTGCATCTCGCCGGGCTCCCTTTTCCGGAACGGCAATGATCAATAGCCGCCGGTGATACAGGGCCAGCCACGCTTCCCATTGAGTGTAGGAGAGCTTCGGACCGTCGGCCTCAAGATAGCGCGCGATGGGCGGAAAGCGAGTTGCAAAATCCGGATGACGACTATGGATGGCTTCGACCGACGGCGCCTGCGCCATGGCTCCAGTCATGTCGCCCACCACGTGAATGACCGCATCGCAGTTCTCAACATAGCGATCCAGCATGTCGAGCGTCTCCGTACCGGTGACGATGAAGTCCTCCTGGATCATCACCGTCACATTGGGCCGAGCGAGATCACGGCGCAGGGCCTCGCGGTAACTGCCGAACTCCTTGCTGACGGTCGATAGGAAAATCAGAACATTTGCCACGGCCTGCCTCCCCTTGTATTTCCCAGCTGTCCGAGCCCTGGTACCGATTTGTAGACGTAGTGGCCAATGCTTCAGGCTCTGGAAAGTCTGTCGAGCAATGCGTTTGTATTGTCTCGCAGAAGACGCCGAAGCACGAGTGCCGGATGGTGATGCCGGGCGGGCCGATCTTGCATCGACCGCATCGTCATCGATCGGGACCGTATGTCTTCTGTCCAATTGACGTGCGAATGCCACATGGATAGGCTTACGCACGGGATCGCGTGTAGCAACGCCCGCCCCCGCCATTTCTCACTACTTGGGAGAACCGCATGAAAAGATCACTTCTGGCCGCTGCTGCCGTCATCGCGACGACTTCGAGCTATGCAGCACCATTCTCATGGGTAAACGGAAAGGTCACCAGCTTTACCGCCCAACTGCCGATGTATACGACAGTGGTGGTCAACAACAAGATTGTCCGGTTCTGTGATCCAGCCACCGGCGCAGACTATGCCGTCACTGCGAGCAATTTGCATTTCGACCTGCTCAAGACTGCATTTCTGCAAAACAAGGCAGTCCAAGTCGGGGTTACCGATTTTGGCCAGGATCCTCAGTCCGGATCGGTGAAACTCTGCATCGACCGCGTATTGCTGGCACGCTAGGCACCGCAGGCGCGCCTAGCGCCTGCCTGCGCCCCGGCCCCCTAGGGAAGAAGCGTTGGCAGGTGGTGCAAAGCCCTGAAGCTGGCCGGCTGCTAGTTCTTGTCCACCTCCACTACATGCACCGCGCAGGCGATGCAGGGATCGAAACTGTGGATGGCGCGCAGGACTTCAAGCGGTTGCTTGCCGTCGTGCACGGCGCGCCCCTTGAGCGCGGCTTCGTAGGCACCGGCCTGGCCCTGGTGGTCGCGCGGGCCGGCATTCCAGGTGCTCGGCACCACGGCCTGGTAGTTGGCCGTCTTGCCGTTCTCGATGACGATCCTGTGCCCGAGACCATTGGGGGACCATGTGACAGACGCCCGTGGGCCCATGACCTCACCCTTCGGGGTATCGGGTACATTTGCCTGCACGCTGAAGGATATTTGCCAGCCATGCAAGTGGAGAATTCAAGTGCCGACGATCAGCCAGTTTTTCGGAATCGTGATCCAGATGTTCTGGCGCGAACATGCACCGCCGCATTTTCACGCGCTATATGGCGAATTTGAAGCGCTGATCGAATTTGTACGCTGGAAGTACTCGATGGCAAGCTCCCTAGACGAGCTTTGGCACTGACGATCCAATGGGCTGCCGAGCACAGGAGCAACTTGATGGAGGACTGGGACTTATGCCAAGCCAAGCAACAGCCCAAGAAGATTCCGCCGCTGGAGTAATTCCCGCCGCACCGTGGCGCGTTCAGGCGCTCTCGATCCTGCCCGGTTACCGGTTATCGGTGACATTCAGGGACGGTACGTCTGGAATCGTGGATATGTCCTCCGTGAGGGCGGATGCTTCCTGCGGCGTTTTTGCCGCACTGGCCGCTCCCGACGCCTTTGCGCAGGCGAGCATCGAACTCGGTGTCGTGACTTGGCCTAACGGCGCCGACCTTGATCCGAAGTGGATGTATGAGCGAGTGAAGGAGGAGAAGACGTGGTTTGTCGCCTTCTAATGAAGACAGGAAACGGGGCAACTATCAAGATGATCAAAATTCTTCGCTTCCTTCTTTCAATGCTTTCGCTTCCGCTCGAATCAGCCAGATATGGCCAATCGATATGATACATGGCAATGCCTTGCGCATGGCACGGAAATGACAGCGGCCTTGATCGCAAAGGACCGCTGATTGACCGGAAGACGCGGAACAATCGGAGGCCGCCTTGCGGCGGCGATGCCGCCGCCGGGCACCACGGCCGGGTGGTTCAGCGGGCGTCAGCGCTGACTTGTTCGCTGTGCTCCAACTCCACCACATGCACCGCGCAGGCGATGCAGGGGTCGAAGCTGTGGATGGTGCGCAGGACTTCGAGCGGCTGTTTGTTGTCGTGGACCTCGTGGCCCTTGAGCGCGGCTTCATAGGCGCCGGCCTGGCCCTGGTGGTCGCGCGGACCGGCATTCCAGGTGCTCGGCACCACGGCCTGGTAGTTGGCCGTCTTGCCGTTCTCGATGACGATCCAGTGGCCGAGGCCACCGCGCGGGGCTTCCATGAAGCCAACGCCCTGGCAACGCTTCGGCCACGTAGAGGGTTCCCATAGCGCTTCGTTGAAGGTGTCGACGTCGCCGGCCTTGATGTTGGCGACCAACTGGTCGTACCAGCCCTGCATGGCGTCGGCGATGATCTTGGTCTCCAACGTGCGCGCCGCCGTGCGGCCGAGCGTCGAGAACAGCGCCGTCACCGGCAGGTCGAGCTTCTTCAGGGTCATCTCGACCAGTTCCTTGGTCTGCGCGTGACCCTTGGCGTAGAGCATCAGCACACGCGCGAGCGGGCCGACTTCCATGGCCTTGCCTTTCCAGCGCGGCGACTTGAGCCACGAGTAGGGTTTGTCGACTTCCAGTTGGTCATAGGGCGGTTTCGGGCCGGTGTAGTTGAGGCGCGTCTCGCCCTTGTACGGATGCAGGCCGCGGTCCTTGCCGGCCGCGTAGTCGTACCAGGAGTGGCTGACGAACTCCTCGATCTCGCCTTCGGCGTTGAGATCGACTTCCTCGATGTGCGAGAGGTCGCGATTGAGGATGGCGCCGCGCGGCACCATGAACGAAGCCGGATCGTCCATGCCCTTGGCGGGAAATTCGCCGTAGGTCATGAAGTTGCCCAGGCCCTCGCCCTGCGCGAACCAGTCCTTGTAGAAGCCGGCGATGGCCAGCGTGTCGGGCACATAGACCTGGTCGACGAAGTCGCGCATGGACTTGATGACTTCCTGGATGCGCGCCAGTCCGGTCACGTCGAGCGCGGTACCGCTCTGACCGCCGCGGAAGTGCGGCCCCTTGCCCTGCCCCCGGTGCTCGGGCCAGATGCTGATGGCGATGGGCATGCCGCCGACGACCAGCATCGGGTGCGGATTCTTGCCGCCGAGGATCGCGTGCAGCGCCGCCGCGTCGCGCTGCCACGCGAGAGCGTCGAGGTAGTGCGCCACCGCCATCAGGTTCGCTTCCGGCGGCAGCTTGTAGGCCGGATGGCCCCAGTAGCCGTTGCTGAAGATGCCCAACTGGCCGCCGTCGACGAAGCCCTTGAGCCTCTTCTGCACGTCGGCGAAGTAACCGGGCGACGCCTTGGCATAGTTGCTGAGCGACTGCGCCAGCGTCGAGGTCGCCTTGGGATCGGCCTTCAGCGCCGAAGTGACATCCACCCAGTCGAGCGCATGCAAGTGGTAGAAGTGCATGACGTGGTCGTGCACGTACTGCGCGCCGATCATCAGGTTGCGGATCAACTGCGCGTTGGGCGGAATCGGATACTTGAGCGCATCCTCGACGGCGCGCACCGATGCCAGGCCATGCACCAGCGTGCATACGCCGCAGATGCGCTGCGCGAATGCCCAGGCGTCGCGCGGATCGCGGTCGCGCAGAATGAGTTCCAGCCCCCGCACCATCGTGCCGGAGGAATAGGCCTCCTCGATGGCATTGCCTGCCATGCGCGCCTCGATGCGCAGGTGGCCTTCGATGCGGGTGATGGGATCGATGACCAGACGTTCGCTCATGATGCGCTTCCCTTTGCCTTCAAGTAGTCATCCAGCGCGCGGTACTGCGCCTCAGCCTCCCGGTTGCTGGTGCCTTCGCCTGCGGCGATGGATTGGCAGATGCGCGCCATGCGCGCCTGCATGGCCGCTTCCCAGGCGCCGCTGGCGCTGATCTCGGGCTTGACGCATTCCTGTGCGGCGCGCGCCACAAAGTGGCTGGCCTGGCAGGTCCAGTTTGCGTCGTGCCCGCACTGGGTATAACTCGCTACCCGGGCCGAGTTCACGCCGGCGGCGGCGACGGCGAGCTCAGCTTCATTCGCATCGCAGCGAACGGCCAGGTCCAGCCCGGCCCGGACGCGCGAGTCCGGGGTCAAGTCGAGCGCTTGACGAATCAGGTACGCAGTCGCCTGGCGACGCGTGCAGTTATCGAGCACCGCGAGCGCGGCCTTGAATTCCTTGTCGTTGGTGATGGTCATGTTCCGCACTCCTATTCCGCGTCGGGAATGTGTTCGGCGATGGTTTCCGTCAGGCCGACCACGGGCAGATTCATCTTGTAGTGTTCGAGTCCCTCTTCGAGAACGATGCGGCAGTTGGCGCAGGCGGTGACGAGGCGGTCGGGCTTCACCGCGTCAAGCTGCCGCTTCTTGCGCTTGAAGGCTTCGAGGCGGAGTTCCTCGCCTTCCTCGATGCTGCTGGCGCCGCCGCCACCGCCGCAGCACCAGTTCATGAAACCGGCATCGGGCATTTCGACGAAGTCCTTGGCGACCATCTTCATCAGGTTGCGCTGCGGCTGGATGACTCCGCCGCGGCGCGCGAGTTGGCAGGGATCATGGAAGGTCAGGCGATCCGTCGCCATGCCCTCGAGCTTGAGCAGGCCGGCGGCGCGGAATTCCTCCAGCACCTCGACGATATGCTGCACCTTGAAAGTGAACGGCCGCCCGATCAGGTTGGCGCCTTCCCAGCGCAAGGCCGTGTAGGCGTGGCCGCATTCCGGACTGATCACCGTCTTCACCTTGAGCTTCTCGGCACCGGCGACGACGCGCGAGACGATCACCCGCGCCAGGTCCGAGTTGCCGATCTGCATGCCGGCGTTGGTGGCCTCGAACGCTTCGGAACTCAGCGTCCATGTCTTGCCGACATGGCGCATGATCTTGGCGATGGCACCCAGGTATTCCGGGAAGTTGATGATCTCCATCGAGGAGAGCGTGACCAGGTATTCCACCCCTTCCTGATCGAGCGGAATCGGGACGCCATAGTCCGCCTCGGCATGCTTCATCTGCGCCTTGACGGCCGGCAGCTTGACGCCCATGGGGCTGCCGATGTTGATCGTGCGGGTGACTGCACCCTTGATGCCTTCCGGCGAGTGGCCGGCGGCCGACATGCCCTCGCGCATCTTGCGCACCATGTAGACGATGTCGTTGCCGACGGGGCACACCACCGAGCAGCGGCCGCACAGCGTGCAGCTGTTGTAGACGAGCTCCTGCCATTCGGCCAGTTCCGCATCCGTGACGGCCTTGGCCAAGCCGACCACCTTCGCCAGGCGACCGAGCAGCGTGTATTCCTGTTCGTAGATGCGGCGCATCGGCTCCAGCTTGTGGATCGGCGTGTACTTCGGGTCGCCGGTCTCCGTGTAGAAGAGACAGGCCTCGGCGCAGATGCCGCAATGCACGCAGCTGCTGAAGTAACTGGCGATCGGCGCGTCGATCATCTCCTTGAGGACGCGCACGCCCTTGTTTAGTGAGGCACTCATACCGGCACCCCCTTGTGGCCATTCATCGCGCCGTTGAACCAGCGCGAGCCGAAGACCGTGAAGGCATGGAACAGCTTGGTGAAAGGCAGGAAGACGAGCAGCAGTTCAACGCTCAGGATATGCACCGCCAGCATGAGTGTGTAGGGCAGCAGCAGGTGATGTACCGCCAGCCAGCCGGTGAGTAGCGGCAGGAAGGTGAGCGTCCAGGTGAACCAGTCGCCGAAGGTGGAGAGGAAGCGCTTAACCGGGCGGGCGAACCGATCGATCAGGACGGCGGCCATCGCCGCCATCGTCACGACCGTGACGAAGTCGACCACCTGCGAAGGCAGGCCCGGCCACACCACGCCGATCAGGCTCGTCAGCAGCGCGATGTGCGGCGCGAAGAGGAACACGACCACGGCCAGGCCGACGTGGAACACATAGCCGCCGATATAGCTGACCGGCGAGGTCGTCAGCATTCCCGGCGGCGGCAACGAGCGACGGAAGACGGTCGCCCAGCCGGAAGCGCCCGGCGTGCTGCGCGGCGCCGAGAGATCCTTCTTGCGGCCCAGGCCGTAGATCTCAAACAGGCGCCACAGCACGCCCAGCACGAACATCACCAGCGCGAGGTTGAGGCCGGTGCCGCGGACCCAGGTCAGAAATTGGAGTTGGCCCATATTATTTCTCCAGGTCGTCCAGCGTCGTGGTTTCGTGTTCGGACTTGGCGGCCGCCTTCTTCCTGCGATTGAAGAAGGTCACGGCGACGCCCGCCGCCACGCCGGCGGCAGCAGCCGCAAGGCCGGCCTGGAGCGGGCGAGCGGGCATCGACAATGCCTCATAGAAGCCGCCGCCATCCCAGAAACCGGGCTCGGAACAACCGATGCAGCCATGCCCCGACTGGATCGGGAAGGACACGCCGCCGTTCCACTTCATGGTGGCGCAAGCGTTGTAGGTCACCGGCCCCTTGCAGCCGAGCTTGAACAGGCACCAGCCGCGGCGCGCACCTTCATCGTCGAACGTCTCGGCGAACTTGCCCTGGTCGTAGAACGGCCGCCGGTAGCAGCGGTCATGGATCGTCTCGCCGTAGAAGGCCTTGGGCCGGCCCAAGGCATCGAGTTCGGGCAGCGAGCCGAAGGCGAGAAAGTGCGCGATCACGCCGGTCATCACGGTCGGAATCGGCGGGCAACCGGGGATGTTCACCACCGGCTTGTCTTTCACAAGTTCGGAGATCGCCACCGCCCCGGTAGGATTCGGCTGCGCCGCCGGCAGGCCGCCGTAGGCGGCGCAGGTACCCATGGCGATGACCGCCGCCGCATCCTTGACGGTTTCGCGAAGAACATCGACATTCGCCACGCCCGCGATCGTCGAGTAGCCGGGATTGCCCATCGGTACCGAACCGTCAACCACCACGATGTACTTGCCGGCGTTGTCCTTCATCGCCGCTTCGCGCGCCGCTTCGGCGGCCTCGCCCGACGCTGCCTGAAGCGTGTGGTGATAGTCGAGCGAGATCAGGTCGAAGATCAAACTTTCCAGGCTCGGGCTGTGCGAGCGCGTCAGGGATTCGGTGCAACCGGTGCATTCCTGAAAGGAGAGCCAGATCACCGACGGCCGCCGCGCCTTCATCACGGCCTCGGCCAACTGCTCCGCCGCGCCAGCGGGCAACGCCATCATCGAAGCGATCGAGCCGAACAGTTTGAGGAACTCGCGGCGGTCGATGCCGCGTTGCTCAAGTGCCGCGCCGACTGTCGCGGTCGGTGGCATCTGGTTCTCGAAGAAGCTCTTCATCTTGATCTCCATCTTCGGGCGTCGCAAAAACGATTTTGCGCAGCGCACCATGATCGGTATTGAGGTATATCAAAAGATACTTATACGACCACATGGCGTCTCACGGAGTGCGCGGACATGATGCGCCGACATAACACGACAACGTCGGCAGTTCAGAACTCCAGCACCACCCGACCGTCGATGGCGCCCTGCTTCATAGTAGAAAAGATTCCGTTGATATTCTCCAGCGATCCGTGGAGAAACGGGTATTCACCTCGCCATCGGTGGAACCATTTGTGGTTCCCGCTGTATTGTGTGAAGGAGCCACAACAAGACAGTGACGAGCACCGCCATGCAGAGAGCCCGGGACGCAACCCTCGAACGCGATCATCGCCAACGCCACCGGACGATCCCGCCGTGGTGTCTGCACGCGACCGCCAGGATCAGGGCGCATTGGTGGCTCAAGGGGATCGGCACCACGGTCTTCATGACCACGTTCTTCGTCGCCTACTTCCACCTGCTGCACAACCCGCTCTTTCCAGTCACCGTCATGCCACTCACCGGCATCGATCGCCTCGTGAGCTTTCAGCCGGGCGCGCTGGCGCTCTACGTGTCTCTCTGGTTCTACGTGTCGCTGCCGCCGGCGCTGCTGAAGACCCGGCGCGAACTTGTCGGCTACGGTTGGATGATCGGCGGCCTCTGCCTGCTCGGCATGGCTTGCTTTCTGTTGTGGCCGACCGCGGTCCCCGCGCGAGACATCGATGTCGCCCAGTTTTCCGGCTTCTCCATGCTCAAGGGCGTGGACGCCGCCGGCAATGCCTGCCCATCCCTGCACGTCGCCACGGCAGTCTTTTCCGGGCTGTGGCTCGATCGCCAGTTGCGGGAACTGGGCGGTCCCGCCGCGGTGAGACTGGTCAACGGACTCTGGTGCGCGGGGATCGTCTATTCCACGCTCGCAACCAAGCAGCACGTAGCCATCGACGTAGCCGGCGGCCTGGCCCTGGGGCTGGTGGTCGGGGCGCTGTCGTTGTCGCGGCCCGCCCGCGTATTCGTAATAGTCCGCAAGACCGCTTCCAGCCGCCATTGACAGTTGGCCGGAAGACACGGCAGTGCCATCGGTGGCCATACTCGTCTGCTTCGCGCGGCTCAGGCCACTCCCGCCGCAAGCTTGCGCTCCGCGACGGACTCGACCAGCCAGTCGATCCACTGATCCAGCCCGCGGCCGCTCTTCGCCGACAGCTCGGTGATCGGCAGATCGCTGCAGATTGCCCGAACGGCAGCGCGGGCACGGTCGACGCTGAACTCCTCGATGTAGGGCAGCAGGTCCGTCTTGGTGATCAGCACCTGGTCGGCGGCGCGAAACATCACCGGGTACTTTGCCGGCTTGTCGTCGCCTTCGGTCACCGACAACAGCAGCACGTTGCAATGCTGACCGATGTCGAAACTGGCCGGGCAGACGAGATTGCCGACGTTCTCGATGAACAGGATGTCCACACCCTTCAATTCGAGTTCGTGCAGGGCCGCGTGCACCATGTGGGCATCCAGGTGGCAGGCCATGCCGGTGGTGATCTGTACGGCAGGAACGCCATGCCGGCGAATGCGCTCGGCGTCGTTCTCGGTTTCCAGGTCACCCTCGATCACGGCGACGCGCAGGCCCCTTGGCAGCGCCTTGATGGTCGCCTCGAGCAGGCTGGTCTTGCCGCTGCCGGGTCCCGACATGATGTTGATGGCGAAGACGCCCTGGTCGTCGAAATGCTCGCGGTTGTGATCGGCCTGCATATCGTTCTCGTGCAGCAGATCCTCCAGCACCTCGATGGTGTGGCGCTCATCCGCATCGAGCAGATGCCGGTTGGCATCGGTGACGTTGCAGCCGCAGTTGTCGCACATGATTGTTTCCTCGGATGGGGATGGTGAGGTCTGGTGTTGTGATGGGAATGGCCAGGGTGGGATTCATCCGCCCAGTTGCCACATGCGCTGCGTGCCGCCACGCGCGCCGTCGGTGCCGAAGTGGTGGCCCGCCGGCTTGCTGGCGATCGCCGCGACGATCTCGGCTTCCAGCCGCTGGTCGGCCTCGGATCCGCGCAACGCGGCGCGCAGGTCGACGCCGCCGCGTTCGCCCAGGCAGAGCACGAGACGCCCGGAGCAGGTGACCCGGACGCGATTGCAGGTGGCGCAGAAACCGTGACT
>JBGOZF010000089.1:0-17659 GCA_041480065.1 Rhodocyclaceae bacterium | reverse complement strand
GAGGGCCTGAACAACAAGGCCAAAGTCACCATGAGAAAATCCTATGGCTTCCGAACCTTCCGAATCACAGAACTTGCCTTGTATCATGCACTTGGCAAACTACCCGAACCTCAACTCGCCCACAGATTTTACTGACGAGGCACTTTAGTAGGGTCTGGCATGGAATGCCGCAAGGTCAAGGACAATGTCGAAGCTGGAATCGATAGCCGTTGGTGGAGTCGAATTCGGAACCGACGAGGAGTTTTTTCAGTTCCGCTTTCGCCTCCTGTAAGTTTCGCTGGCGGTGGCAGTGGTCTTCAGTGGGGCTCTCGTCCTCGCAGACTGGTGGGGAGTGAACGATCAGGGCCGTATCCACTTGGCCGTCCTCGAAGCCTTCTTCTTGAACAATCTGGTGTTGACGATTCTCCTATGGGGCCGCAAAGAACGCTTCGTCGCAGTGGCGTGGAGTTTTTTCGCTGTCTGGTTTCTGGTCGATGTGTCGGCACTGTGTTTCATCCCCAAGAATGAATTCCGGCCCATCTGGTTCTTTGTCCAGGTCGGGGTCGTATACACCATTCTCGGGACATCTTCGGGTCTCTTCACTGCGGTGCTTGCATTGGCCACGATCGTCGCTGCCAACCGGTACCTGCCGGTCCCATTCTCGAGTAATGCGATGGTCACCCTGGTCTGCAGTCTTTGCGCCGTCAGTGTCTTCCTGCACTCTTACACCAAGCGCTTCATCGCTTATCGCCAGCGCGTGACCGAAGCAAACGAATTGTTGCGAGAGATGTCCAGCCGAGATCCGCTGACGGGCATTCAGAATGCGCGTGCCTTCTACGAGACCAGCGATCATCTGGTTCACGATGCACAGAGGTCCGGTGCGCCGTTTTCGGTGCTGTTCGTCGACCTGGACCACTTCAAATCGATCAATGATCGCTACGGTCATGATGCGGGAGATGCGGTCCTGAAAGAAGTCGCGGCTTGCCTGGCAAAACACACGAGAAGAAGCGATGTGCTCGGACGCATCGGAGGCGAGGAGTTCCTGATGCTGCTCCCCCATACCGACCTTTCGGGAGCGAAACTAGTGGCCGAGAAACTGCGTCAGAACGTCGAGGCGCTGATGCCCTCGATAGGGGCAACCCGCATCCGGGTCACGGTCAGTATCGGCGTGGCGAGAAACCAGGCCGACCATGAATCGATTGCGGATATCAGGCGGCAGGCCGATCAGGCCATGTATCGAGCAAAGGCGGCGGGGCGCAACCGTGTCATGGCGCTTGAGGATCTCGAGGCCGCATAGGGTTCGTTGGCAGACTGTCGGCGTGAGCGGCGCTGCTCCGATGTACGGCACTACTGGAGATCGCAGCGCCGAGCCCGCGCCAGGCGTGACGTCATGCGCGCCGTCTCTTCTTCGATGCAACGCAGTCTTGCGGTCGGTGCTATCGGCCCGTCTCCCCATTTCTCCCGTGTCCGGCGCTCGCAGGAAGCGTCGCGGAGCCGTGCCCAATCGGCGATCCTGTTCTCGATGGTGGCCCGGCATTCGGGCCGTCGTAGCGCTTTGTCGGCAAGTACTGATCCGAGAGCCCGGTCCGTGGCGATCTGGTTTCGCCAGGCGCACAAGTAGAGGCTTTGCGGGTTCGCGTTGCAATTTGCCAGTAGCCTGGACAACTCGGCTTCCCGTATTCCGCTGCGCCAAGACAGTTCGACCAGCACGTCGGCGGCCTGCTGCGCATTGGAATCCGTCTGCGGTCGCTCGGCGGCAAATGCCGATAGCGCGGTCAGGCAGGACAAGGCGACGGCGGCTAGGAACTGCATCATGAGCTGGCGGGCAATGGCCGTATTTGGTTGCGGTACATGTTAACCGAACCAGCGGCGCTTCATGGCGTCGTGCCGGCTGCCTGTGCAAGCCAGTCATGGAGCCATTCGATCGCCGCCGCCAAGCGGGACTCGGCCGCGATCGACAGCGATTCGCCGAGTTCAAACCGCTCGCCACGGACAGCCAGCAGCCAGGTCGGCGGCGGTTGTTCATCGGTGAGGTCGCAATAGACTTGCAGCACGGACTGCGGGCTCATGGCATGGGTCGTGAAACTGGCGTCCTTGCGCGGCTCGATGGTGGTCACCGTAAACGGCTCGGCAGCATCCAGGCTGGCATCGATGAACAACACGCGCTGTCGGTCCTGGAGGTCGAGGGCGTGTTCGACCTGGAGTTGGAAGTCCGTGAGGCATTCGACACCAGGCAGACTCAGCGCCTCGACACGTTCGACAAATAGCGGGCCCAGCGCGTCATCCCCGCGGCTGGGGTTGCCCCAGCCGAAGATCAGGATCGGCGCCGTCACGCGGTGCAGTGCGCGGCGTTGCGCTGCTTGTAATCGAGTACCGCCCCTTCGGCGTCGACCAGCGTCACTTCCAGCGGCATCTGCCCGAGCGCGTGGGTGGCGCAGGACAGACAGGGGTCGAAGCAGCGGATGGCGACCTCGATGTGATTGAGCAGCCCTTCGGTGAGTTCGCGGCCGTCCAGGTACTGCTTCGCCACCTGGCGGATGGCCTCGTTCATCGCCTGGTTGTTGTGCGTGGTCGAGACGATCAGGTTGGCTCGGGTCACCTCGTCGTTCTCATTGACGCGGTAGTGGTGGATCAGCGTGCCGCGCGGCGCCTCGATGACGCCGACGCCGCGTTCCTGGCGCTCGCCCCCGGTGGCCATCAGGTCGTGGCCGAGCAGATCGTCGTCGTGCAAGAGATCCTTGATGTTCTCGGCGGCATGTAGCATTTCGATCATGCGCGCCCAGTGGTAACCCAGCGTTGCACCCGTGGCGCTGCCGTTGTCGAAGGCCAGGAATTCCTGCCGCTCGCGGTCGGCCAGCGGCGTCGGAATGAAATCGCAATTGACGACCCGGGTGAGCGGCCCGACCCGATACCAGCCGTCGTCGACGCCCAGGTTCTTCAGGTACGGGAACTTCATGTAGGACCAGGGTTTGACGTCCTCGCCGATCACGTCCCAGTAGCGCCCGTAGTCGAAATGATCGAACAGGACACGGCCAGTCAAGTCGCGCGCGCGCAGGCCGCCGTGATAGAGGTCCAGGGCGCCGTCGGCCCGCACCAGGCTCATGCCATGGGCGCGGAAGCGGCCGAAGGCGTTGTACTCGGCGAGGTTCTTCTCGAACAGGCCGCGGATGATGTGCACCGCCTCGCGGCTCCAGGCCACCATCTGGTAGATGTCCTTCAGCAGCAGAGCCCTTTCCTCGGCGCTAAGTGATTTGTTGACGCCACCGGGCACCGAGCCGGTGCCATGCACCCGCTTGCCGGCCGTCAGGCGGATGATCTCCTGGCCGTACTTGCGCAACAGAACGCCCTTCTTGGCCGTTTCCGGGGCTGCGGCAATGACGCCGACGATGTTGCGCTTGGCGACGTCGGAGCCGAAGCCGAACAGCAGATCGGGTGACGCCAAATGGAAGAAATGCAGGGCGTGCGACTGGAGAATCTGGCCGTAGTGCATCAGGCGGCGAATCTTCTCCGCGGTCGGCGTCAGGGTCGCACCAAGCATCATGTCCATCGCCTTGGAGGCGGCCAGGTGATGCGAGACCGGGCAGATGCCGCACAGCCGCTGCACCATCACCGGCACTTCCCAATACGGGCGGCCCTGGATGAAACGCTCGAAGCCGCGGAACTCGACGATGTGCAGGCGCACCTGGTGCACCTTGTTGTCGTCGTCGAGCAGGATGGTGACCTTGCCGTGGCCTTCGACCCGCGTGAGCGGTTCGATGGCGACGCGGCGTAGCGTCTCTGGATGGCTGGCGGTTTCCAGTTCGAAGCTCATGATGGCTCTCAATCGTAAAACAGCAGGCCATGGCCCATGACGGGCGTGCGGCCGGCGATCAGGTCGGTGAGGAACTTCCAGATGGCATCGGCCGGCGGCGGACAGCCGGGCAGGAAGTAATCCACCTTCACCACTTCATGGATCGGATGCACCTTGTTCAGCGGCAGGGGCAGTTCCGGATCGTTGGGGATGCCGCCATGGGTGACGCCCGGATCGGTGTGATAGACCTCTTCGAGGATGTCGCGCAGGTCCAGGTGGTTTCGCTGGGCCGGCAGGCCGCCGTTGACAGCGCAGGCGCCGATGGCGACCAGGATCTTGCAGCTGCGGCGGAACTCCTGCAGCACATGGACGTTCTCCGCGTTGCAGACGCCGCCTTCGACGATGCCAAGGTCGCAGGGACCGCAATGCTTGATGTCGGTCAGCGGCGTGCGGTCGAACTCGATGAGTTCGAGCAGCGTCAGGATGCGCTCGTCAATGTCGAGGAAGGACATGTGGCAGCCGAAGCAGCCGGCCAGGCTGGTGGTGGCGACGCGGAGTTTCTTCTTCAGGGGGGCATCCATGTCAGGCCTCCTGCCGGGCCGCCCCAAGGGAGGCCTCGCCCCCTGTGGGGGCAGCGAACGTAGTGAGCGTGGGGGCTATCATGTTGTTTCCTTCGTTGTCACCGGCTTGAAGCGCTCGGCCTGGGCGCTGATCGGCTTTGCATCGTATGTGCGCTGGCCGATGGGCACTGCGAAGCCTTTGCCCTTTCTCAGGATCACTCCCACCGGACACACCTGCGCGGCTTTGTCGTTCGGCGAGAAGTCCGTGTCTGCGAGTCGGCCCGACTCGGCATTGACGATCAGGTGTTTCGTGATGCCGCGCCCGGAGAGCGCGAACACGCCCTTCTTGTCCACCTCGGCGCTGGCGCGGATGCACAGTTCGCAGAGGATGCAGCGGTTGAAGTCGAGCAGCATCTCCGGGTGTGAGGCATCCACTGGCCGGTCCGGGTAGAACAGGGTGAAGTGCGGCGTCATCACGCCCAGCGCGTAGCCGAGTGCCTGCAGCTTGCAGTTGCCGCTCTTCTCGCAGGAGGGACAGAAGTGGTTGCCCTCGACCAGCAGCATCTGCACCAGCATGCGGCGCTTGTCGCGGATTTCGTGGCTGTCGCTTTCGACCTCCATGCCGGATGCGGCGGGTAACGTGCAGGAGGTGGCGGGGCGGCCGTTGACCTTGACGGTACACAGCTTGCAACTGCCGTGGGGCCGGAACTCCGGGTGGTAGCAGAGGTGCGGAATGAAGACACCCGCGGTCAGCGCCGCCTGCATGACGGTCTGGCCGGGCTCGAAGGGGATTTCCTGGCCGTCAACAGTGAAGACATTGCTCATGACTGCTTCTCCAGGTGGGCGGCGGAATCGTCGCGGCCGGTCATCTGGCGCGCTTGCGCCAGGGCGCCGTCGAGATCGAAGGCCGGCTCGAAGTCGAGGGACTTCAGCCGCCGTTCGTAGGCGGGCCGGAACTTCTCCAGGGTGTCGAGCAGCGGATGCGGTGCGGTGTGGCCGAGGCCGCAGTGGCTGGCCATCTGCAAGAGTCTCGAGAGTTGGAATATCTCGTTGATGTCGACCTGCGTGCCGTGACCATTGCCGATCTTGTCCATCAGGTTTTTCAGCAGCGTGGTGCCGACGCGGCAGGGCGTGCAGAAGCCGCAGGACTCGTGGGCGAAGAATTGTGCGAAGTTGCGCGCGACCTCGAACATGTCGCGGCTGTGGTCGAAGGCCATGAAGGCGCCGGCGGTGGGAATGTCCTCGAAGGCGATGCGGCGGCCGAATTCGTTGTCGGCGACGCAGACGCCCGAGGGTCCCGAGATTTGCACGGCCTGCGCATTCGCTGCGCCGGCGTCGTCCAGCACCTGTTGCACGGTGACGCCGAACGCGTATTCGTAGATGCCCGGCCGGGCGACGTCGCCGGAAACGGACAGCAGCTTCGTGCCGGCCGACTTGGCGGTGCCGATGGCGCGATACCAGTCGCCGCCCTTGGCGGCGACCAGTGCCGCGGCGGCGAAGGTCTCGACGTTGTTGACCACGGTCGGTTTGCCGAGGAAGCCGTTGGTCACCGGATAGGGCGGGCGGCTGCGCGGCACGCCGCGTTTGCCTTCGAGCGATTCGATCAACGCGGATTCCTCGCCGCAGACATAGGCGCCGGCACCCAGGTGCACCTCGATGTCGAATTCGAAACCCGGCCGGCCGAGAATCCTGGCGCCGAGCAGGTTCATGTCGCGACGGCGCGCCAGCACCTCGTTCAGGGGATCGAGCAGGTAGCGGTATTCGCCGCGCAGGTAGAGGTAGCCCTTGCGTGCGCCGATCGCGTAGGCGGCGACGGTCATGCCTTCGAAAACCAGATCGGCCTGGCGCGTCAGCAGCACGCGGTCCTTGAAGGTGCCGGGCTCGCCTTCGTCCGCGTTGCAGACGACGTAGCGTTCGTCGCCCGGTGCGTGGCGGCACGCTTCCCACTTGATGCCGGCGGTGAAGCCGGCGCCGCCGCGGCCGCGCAGGTTCGATTTCTTGATTTCCTCGAGCACGGCTGAGGGACCGTGCATGTCGGCATGTACGCCTTCACGCCACGATCGGGCGGTGGCTGCCGTCTCGGTTTCGGCTTCGCGCGCGAGCGCTGTTTTCAGGGCCTCGCCCGGACGCAAGGCGTTGTCGAGCAGGATGTCGGCGCGGCGGATGTTGTCGTCGACGCGGAACCACTCGGGCGGCCACTCGGCGACCGGTGTTTCGCTGCGGATGAGATCGGCCATCTGATTGACGCGCTCCGCGGTCATGCGCGTGATCGCACGGTAGTTCACCAGGACGGCAGGACCTTGGTCGCACATGCCGGTGCACGAAGTGGTGTCGACCGATACCAGGCCGTCTTCCGAGACGCGCCCGGGTTCCAGCCACAAACGCTGGCACATGGCCTGCATGAGCTCGCGGTTGCCGAGCATGCGGTCGGTGATGTTGTCGCTCCAGAGCACGCGATAGCGCCCCATCGGCCGCGTGTGGAAGAAGCTGTAGAAGCCCGCCACGCCTTCGACCTTGGCGCGCGGCCAGCCGACCCCCTTGGCGATCCCGGTGATGGCTTCGGGCGGCAGCCAGCCGATCGCTTCCTGGGTCTCGCGCAGAATCTGCATCAGTCGCGTGCCATCGCGGTGATGGCGTTCGAGGATTGCAGCAAGCAATTCGGTGACGTTGGGCATGGAAGCCTCCTGTTGCGGCGCAGCACCAGAATACCGCAAGCATGTTGCATAGTGTTGCGTTGAGTCAAGTTCGGTCTGCCCCTTATGCGTGGAGGGTTATGTAATGCGGGTCATCAGCTGGAATATTCAATGGGGGCGAGGTGTCGACGGTCGCGTCGACCTCGAGCGTACGGTTCAGGTGTTGAAGACTGCCGATGCGGATGTGATTTGCCTCCAGGAGGTCGCGGTTCATCACCCTGGCCTCCCGGGCCGCGCGGACGACGATCAACCAAAGTGCCTGGCGCGGCTGTTCGCCGGCTACGAGGCGATCTATGGGGTCGGCAGCGATCTGACGGATGGCAATGGTGGCCGGCGTCAGTTCGGCAACCTGATCCTTTCGAGGCTGCCGGTATTGCAGGCCTTTCGTCGTCTGCTGCCCTGGCCGGCCGATCCGGCGGTGCCGAGCATGCAGCGAGTGGCAGTGGAGGCGGCGATCGATACGCCCCAAGAGGCACTGCGCGTCGTGACGACACATCTCGAGTACTACTCCGCCTCGCAACGCGCTGCCCAGGTCGAAGCCTTGAGACAGCTTCAGGCCGACGGGCACCGCCATGCCCAGGCGCCGCGTTCGGATGCAGAAACCGATCCTCCCTTCGCCGTCCTGCCACGCGGGGAGATGGCGGTCTTCTGCGGCGATTTCAACTTTCCGGCCGGCGCACCGGAACATGCGCGCATGCAGGAGGAGATCGCTCCTGATGTGCCGCGGCTGGTCGATGCGTGGACCATCGCGCATCCGGGCGAAGCGCACGCAGCCACGGCAGGCGTCCATCTGGCCACCTTCACCGCCGGACCCGCCTGCTACGACTTCTTCTTCATCAGCGAGAACCTGCGCGATCGTGTCGTCGACGTCGAGATCGATGGCCTGACCGATGCCTCCGACCATCAGCCGGTCCTGCTGGAACTGGCGATGGATTCACTCGGGTAATTGACAGCCACGGCGAAGCCGCATCAAATGTGCGCCCTGCTGCATCGAAAGTACTACCCGCAATGAACGCCGCTCCGCTCCTGCCTGCCATCCTGATCGTGGACGACGAGGTCCGTTCGCTCGAGGCCTTGCGGCGCACCCTGGAAGAGGACTTCACGGTGTTTACCGCCCAGAGCGTCGAGGAGGCGCTGGCGGTGTTGCGCGGCGAGTTCGTCCACGTGATCGTCTGCGACCAGCGCATGCCCGGCCAGTCGGGTGTCGAGTTTCTCAAGCGCGTGCGGGCCGACTGGCCGGATGTGGTGCGCATCATCCTGTCGGCCTACATCGAGGCGGAAAGCATCATCGCAGGCATCAACGAGGCCGGCATCTGGCAATACCTGTTGAAGCCCTGGCAACCCGACCAGCTGCTGCTGACGCTGCGCGGCGCCGTCGATGCCTACCGCCTGCAACAGGAGAACCAGCGCCTCTCGCTCGAGTTGCGCGAAAGCCCGCCGGCTTTGCGCCAGCGCGTGGAGAACCGCCGTCGCCAAGTGCGCGAGCAGTTCGCCATGGACCGCCTGATCCGCACGCCGACCAGCCCGCTCAATGCCGTCTGCGAGTTGGCCGCACGGGTCGCGCCGCACCATGTGTCGGTGCTGGTCACCGGCGAATCGGGGACCGGCAAGGAACTGCTGGCCCGGGCCATCCACTACGGCGGTAGCCGCGGCGACAAGAGCTTCGTGGTCGAGAACTGCGGCGCGCTGCCGGACCAGTTGCTGGAATCCGAACTGTTCGGTCACAAGCGCGGCGCCTTCACCGGCGCCTACGAGGACCGCATCGGCCTCTTCCAGCAGGCCGACGGAGGCACCATCTTTCTCGATGAAATCGGCGAGACCTCGCCCGCCTTCCAGGTCAAACTGCTGCGCGTCCTGCAGGAAGGCGAAATCCGGCCTTTGGGCAGTCCGCGGCCGCTGTCCGTCAATGTGCGGGTCATCTCGGCGACCAACCGTGACCTCGAGGCGGACGTGCTCGCCGGGCGCTTCCGCGAGGATCTTTACTACCGGCTGGCCACGGTCACCCTGCATCTGCCGTCGCTGCGCGAGCGGCCGATGGATATTCCACTGATCGCCGAGGGGCTGCTGAGCCGCAGCATGCAGGAACTGGGGTGCAGCGTGCGCGGTTTCTCGCCGGAAACACTGCAATGTCTCGAAACCTATCGCTGGCCGGGCAATGTGCGCGAGCTGCGCAATGAAATCCTGCGCATGCTGGTGCTCGGGCAGGATCAATGGTTGAGCCCCGAGCTGCTTTCGCCGCGCGTGCGCTCATGCACGGGGGCGGATGGCGAGACGGAAATGGAGCCCGAGGAGCCTGTCGTCGAAGGCGATGGCGGACTCAAGGACCAGATCGAGCGCCTGGAAGCGAGACTCGTCAGCGAGGCACTGGCCCGACATCGCGGCAACAAGTCGCGCGCGGCGCGCGAGCTGGGCCTCTCTCGCGTCGGCTTGCGAGCGAAGCTGCTTCGCTACGGTTTGGAATCCGAGGAATGAATATCCTCTGGCTACAGTCCGGCGGTTGCGGCGGCTGCTCCATGTCTTTGCTCGGCGCCGAAAGCCCGAACCTCTTCGGCCTGCTGGCCGATGCCGGCCTGGAACTGCTGTTCCATCCCAGCCTGTCGGAAGCCACCGGGGACGAAGCCCTCGATCTGCTACGCCGGTGCGCCGAAGGGAAAGCCCCGCTGGACATCCTGTGCGTCGAGGGCGCCATGCTGCGCGGGCCGCACGGCAGCGGCCGTTTTCACCGGCTTGCCGGGTCCGGCGAGGCGATGACGGCCTGGGTGTCCCGGCTCGCAGCCCAGGCCCGGCATGTCGTGGCGGTGGGCAGTTGCGCCGCCTTCGGCGGAATCCCCTCAGCCGGCAGCAACCCGACCGACGCCTGCGGCTTGCAGTTCGATACCGATCACCCGGGCGGCCTGCTGGGATCGGATTGGCGGGCCGGCGGCGGCCTGCCCGTCATCAACGCCGCCGGTTGCCCGACCCACCCGGGCTGGGTGCTCGATACCCTGATCTGCCTGGCGCAGGATCGCCTTAAGCCAGGCGATCTGGATGCCTTCGGCCGGCCGCACTTTTACGCCGACCACCTGGTCCATCACGGCTGTCCGCGCAACGAGTATTACGAGTTCAAGGCCAGCGCCGCCAAGGCATCGGACCAGGGCTGCCTGATGGAGAACCTCGGCTGCAAGGGCACCCAGGCCCATGCCGACTGCAACACCCGGCTGTGGAACGGCAGCGGCTCCTGCCTGCGCGGCGGCTACCCTTGCATCAACTGCACGGCGCCCGGCTTCGAGGATCCGGGCCATCCGTTCGCCGAGACGCCCAAGGTGGCCGGCATTCCCATCGGCCTGCCGTCCGACATGCCCAAGGCATGGTTCGTGGCCCTGGCGGCCTTGTCGAAGTCGGCGACGCCGCGCCGGCTGCGCGAGAATGCGCGCGTCGACCACATGGTGGTGACACCGGCGATCCGCAAGACGGGCATCAAATGAGTCGGCTGGTGCTGGGGCCGTTCAACCGGGTCGAAGGTGACCTGGAAGTGAGCCTGGAGATCGCGGACGGGCGGGTAGCGGCAGCCTATGTCAGTTCGCCGCTCTATCGGGGCTTCGAACAAATCCTGGCCGGCAAGCTGCCGCTGGATGCGCTGGTGTTCGTGCCGCGCATCTGCGGCATCTGCTCGGTCGCCCAGTCGGCGGCGGCGGCAAAGGCGCTTGCCGGCGTCATCGGGCTGTCTCCGCCCGAGAACGGCCGGCTGGCAGCAAATCTGGTGCTGGCGGCCGAGAACGTGGCCGATCACCTGTCGCACTTCTACCTCTTCTTCATGCCCGACTTCGCACGCCCCGAATACGAAGGCCATGCGTGGTACGCGGCGACGGCGGCGCGCTTCAAGGCCATCACCGGCAGCGGACCGCGGCAGTGGCTGCCCGCGCGGGCAGGCCTGCTTCAGTTGATGGGCGTCATGGCCGGCAAATGGCCGCACACCCTGGCCTTGCAGCCGGGCGGTTCGTCGCGGCCGACGCAGGCCGCCGATACCGTGCGCCTGTTCGTGTTGCTGCGGGAGTTTCGAACCTTCCTCGAATCGACGCTGTTCGGTGACCGGCTGGAAAGTGTTGCGGCGCTCGATTCCTTCGCTGCCCTGATCGCCTGGAGCGAGCGGGTCGGGCCGGCGGCGAGCGATTTCGGCCGCTTCCTGCACATCGCCGGCGAACTCGAACTCTGGCAACTGGGACGGGCAAGCGACCGCTTCATGAGCTACGGTGCCTACGACCTCGAAGGTGCGACCCGGTTGTTCCCCGCTGGCACCTGGGATCGAGGCCTCGGCGAGTTGGACCCGGCTTCGATTCGTGAAGATGTCAGCCACGCCTGGCTCGCCGGCGAAGGAGTGCCGCGCCATCCCAGTGAAGGCGAGACCCGGCCACGAGCGGACAAGGAGGGCGCCTACACATGGTGCAAGGCGCCGCGCCTGGACGGCCGCGTCATGGAAGTCGGCGCCCTGGCCCGCCAAGTGGTTGCCGGCCATCCGCTGGCGCGCGACCTGGTGGCCCGCGACGGCGGCAACGTGCTGGCCCGCGTGGCGATGCGGCTGGTGGAGGTCGCCCGGCTGCTGCCGGTCATGGAGACCTGGGTTCAGTCCCTGATGCCCCGCGCGCCGTTTTGTGTTCACGGCGCAATGCCCGAAGAGGCCGAAGGCGTAGGGCTGGTGGAAGCGGCACGAGGCTCGCTGGGACACTGGCTGAGCGTCAGGCAGGGCCGCATCCACAACTACCAGATCGTCGCGCCCACCACCTGGAACTTCTCGCCGCGCGATGCCGAAGGCACGCCCGGTCCCCTGGAACAGGCACTCGCGGGATTGCCGGTCGAAGGTGCGACACCGCCTGCTGTCTATCACATCGTCCGCTCCTTCGATCCTTGCATGGTCTGTACGGTGCATTGATCCTAGAAGCAGCAGTTGCACCGCCAAGGACGCAAAGGACGCCAAGGAAAACAAGGCCTTTGATATCTGGGGGCCTTCACCTTCCCTGTGACACATGCATCGTCTCAAGATCGCCTTCCTTTGCGTCCTTGGCGTCCTTTGCGGCAAATGAACTGAGGTTTTTGGATTGATGACTACTCTCGCAAGAATAATGGCGCAGATGGCTGCAGGAGCAATCGTTAATATCGCGCCACAAAGAGCACATTGATGGCGCGATATCTCAAGTCGCGCCATTTAAGATGGCGCTATACTGATCATCGCGCCACAATCATGAGAGGATGCCATGCCCAAAGTCGTCTCGCCAGAGGAACTGAATCAAGTCGCCGAACTGATCGGTTGCCACCCGGACGGCATTGGTCTGGAGGGATTGCTACGAGCTGTCGGAACTGGGATTCCCCGTCGCACCCTTCAGCGTCGACTTGCCACCCTTGCCAAGCTGGAACGTGTTGTTACCGAAGGCGAAGGGCGGGCGCTGAAATATCGGCTGGCGCCGATCATCGGAACCATGACGGCTGTCGCGCCGGTGCCTTCGGTCAATATCACTGCCGAGGTCTACGTTCCGCTTTCAACCGAGGGCGATGCAATCAAGGCCTACGTGCGTCAACCGATGCAACAACGCCGCCCGGTGAGCTATGACCTGAAGTTCCTCGAGGGGTACCGCCCCAACGAGACGTTCTACCTGCCCGAAGCACTGCGTGCCCAGCTTCATTCTCTGGGCCGCTCTCCCGCGGAGCAATCCGCCGCGGGCACTTTTGCTCGCGACATCATGAATCGGCTGCTGATCGATCTGTCGTGGGCCTCCTCACGCCTGGAAGGCAACACCTACACGCGCCTCGATACCGAACGGCTCATCGAATTCGGTCAGGCCGCCGAGGGCAAGGACGCACTCGAAACCCAAATGATCCTCAATCACAAGGTGGCGATTGAGTATCTGGTGCGAGAGGTCAATCGTGTCGGCGTTAACACCGAGACCACCCTCGCTCTCCACGCATTGCTTTCCGACGGTCTATTGCGGGATCCGCAAGCCGGCGGCCGGGTGCGCAACAGGGCAGTGGAGATTGGCGGCAGCGTCTATCTGCCGGTCGCGCTGCCGCAACGCTTGGAGGAACTGTTCGGTATCGTGCTGGATATGGCGGCGGAAATCCACGATCCATTTGAACAGGCATTTTTCCTCATGGTGCACCTGCCGTATCTGCAACCCTTCGAGGACGTGAACAAGCGCGTTTCCCGCCTCGCGGCGAACATTCCGCTCATCCGCATGAACCTCTGCCCGCTGTCGTTCATCGACGTGCCGGGGCAGGCTTACGTGGATGGCATGATCGGTGTTTATGAACTCAATCGGGTCGAATTACTACGCGATGTGTTCGTCTGGGCCTACGAGCGCTCCTGCCAGCAATACGTGGCTGTGCGGCAACAACTGATTCCGCCGGATACCTTCCGGCTGCGTTATCGGGCGGAACTCACCGAAGCAATGCGCGCCATCGTGCGGGCAGGCCGGCCGCCAGGCGACGAGGCCATCCGCGCCGTCATCCCCGCGACGGTGGCGGATGACGATCAGGCCCGGTTTCGTGCGCTGATGCAGGATGAGTTCAAGAATCTGCACGAGGGTAACGCCATCCGCTTTGGTATCCGGCCATTGGAATTTATCGCGTGGAAAGAGGAAATAGACAACGGTGGCGGCGTTGCCGCAATCAGCGAGAGGCAGTACATTCGCCAGGCCGCCGAGCGAAAGCATCGTGCTGTAGCGGCCAAGCTGGAAATACCCGTAATGCCTCACGCAGAGCAGGCCGGTATCAAGGCCGGCAAATCAAAGAAAACCCACAAGAAGTGAACCGACGATCCGATGAGTGCCAACGCCTTCCACAATATCGCCAAGATTGAAGGCAGCCTCTGGGAGGCTGCCGATCAACTGCGCGCCAACTCCAAGCTGACCAGCAGCGAGTACTGCATGCCGGTACTCGGCGTTATCTTCCTGCGCCATGCTACCAACCGCTATCAGGCTGCCCTCAAGGCCATCGAAGCCGAGCAGGCGGCGGGCAAGATGCCCAAGCGCCCATTGGTCAAGGGCGATTTCATCATGCGCCGCGCGCTGATGCTGCCCGAGATCGCCCGCTACGACCACCTGCTCAAGCTGCCCGCCGGCGCCAACCTCGGCGCCGCGCTGGTCGAAGCCATGACTGCCATCGAGGCCGACTTCGAGCCGCTGGCCAACCAGTTGCCCAAGGACTACGACCGTTTCGAGAACAAGTTGCTCGAAGACCTGCTGCGCAACTTCGACTCCCAAGCCCTGCGCACTGCCAGCGGCGACGTCTTCGGCCGCATCTACGAATACTTCCTCATGAAGTTCGCCATGCAGGGTGCGCAGGACAACGGCGAATTCTTCACGCCGCCCTCGCTGGTCCAGACCCTGGTCAACGTCATCGAGCCCGACCATGGGGTGGTATTCGACCCCGCCTGCGGTTCCGGCGGCATGTTCGTGCAGTCCAGCCACTTCATCGAGCACGAAGGGCTGGACACCATGAAGCGCGCCACCTTCTACGGCCAGGAAAAAACCGCCACCACCATCCGTCTGGCCAAGATGAACCTCGCCGTGCACGGGCTTGAGGGCGACATCCGCGAAGCTAATTCCTTCTACGACGACGTGCACCGTTTGCAGGATGGCCGCGCGCTGTGGGGCCACTGCGATTTCGTCATGGCCAATCCGCCGTTCAACGTGGACATGGTCGACGCCGAGCGCGTCAAGGACGACCGCCGCCTGCCCTTCGGCCTGCCCGGCGTGAACAAGGACAAGCGCGTTTCCAACGGCAACTACCTGTGGATTTCCTATTTCCACAGCTACCTCTCGAAGCAGGGACGCGCCGGCTTCGTCATGTCCTCCCAGGCCAGCAGCGCTGGCCATGGCGAGAAGGAAGTCCGACGCAAGCTGGTGGAAACCGGCGATGTCGATGTGATGATCGCCATCCGCTCCAACTTCTTCTACACCCGCACCGTCCCCTGCGAACTCTGGCACTTCGACCGCGCCAAACCGGCCGCGCGCAAAGACCGGGTGCTGATGCTCGACGCCCGCAACGTCTACCGCAAGGTCACGCGCAAGGTCTACGACTTCAGCCCCGAGCAGCAGGCTAACCTGACCGCCATCGTCTGGCTGTATCGCGGGCAGCAGGAGCGATTTCTCGGGCTGGTGCAGGACTACTGCACCCGGCTCGCCGCCGAAAGCGCCGCCGTTGCCCCGGCGCTTACTGCCTTCGAAACCCAGCTCACGGACAGCCGCGCCCCCCTGGCCGAGTTCGCTGCCAGCGTTGCCGATCTCGATGCCATATCACCGGAGAAGCAGCAGCCCTTCGCGGATGCCTTGGCCGAATGGACGGATGCCGCCAAGGCCTACGCCGCCGACCGCAGCGCCCTGACGTCAGGGCTCGCGGCCTTCTGCAAGAAATTGGCGGCCGCGCCGAAGACCAACGGCGCCCAACACGAGGCCCGACTGGCCTTCGACCCACTGGCGGAGGCGGCGCGCGGCCTCGTCAAACAGATCGACCTGCTCTACAAGCTTGCCGCCCGTGCCGCGCAACTGGCGCAGGAACTGGCGAGCGACGAGGCCGCCGCCGAGTTCTTCGACCGCCGCGCCACCGGCAAACTCATCAAGCAACTCGACGAAGAGCGCCGCGCCGCCGTCGAACAACTCAAGGCCGCAACCTACCTCCACCGCCAGATCGCCTGGCTGCAAGACCGCTTCCCCAAGGCCGAAATGCAGGACGTGCCGGGCCTGTGCAAGGTCGTCACGCGCGCCGAAATTGCCGCCTCCGACTGGAGCCTCACCCCCGGCCGCTACGTCGGCGTCGCCCCGGCCGAGGTGGATGAGGACTTCGACTTCGAGCAGACCCTGCGCGACATTCATGTCGAACTGGCCGACCTGAATCGCGAGGCGGTGGAACTGGCTTTGATGATTCAGGAGAACTTTGAGGAGTTGGGGGTATGAGCGACATTCAGCCGCGCCAGAGCAGCGAAGTCGGGCCTCTGCTTGAGGAAGAAGATCGCGCGGCGTATGGCGAACGAATTGTTGCGACAGTGTCGCAACAATTGACGCAACGGTACAGCAACGGTTTTACCGAATCCTCGCTCAATCGCATGGTGAAATTCGCCAAGACGTTTCCTAATGTGCGAATTGTGCACGCAGTGCATGCACAATGTTGTCCGAAGGCTCAGTAGTGAAACAGCTTGTTTCACTATTGCCTTCGGAGATCGATGCCCGTGCCCATGAGCGCCAAGGCAAATCCATTACCAGTTTCAAAGCCGACCCGCGGGGGGAATTCGCGCTGAAGAAGGGAGAGGTGGGGGTATGAGCTGGCGGGAAATAGCTCTCGGGCCAGCTATTCATGTGAAACATGGTTATGCGTTCAAGGGCGAATTCTTTGCGGATAGCGGCGAGTACATCGTCCTTACGCCCGGTAATTTCAACGAAGAGGGTGGGTTTCGTATCCGCCCCGAGAAGGACCGTGCTTACGCGGGTGACATCCCGGAAGCCTACGTGCTCGGCGAAGGCGACTTGATCGTGGCGATGACTGAGCAAGGTGCGGGGCTGCTTGGCAGCGCGGCATTGGTACCGCGGGCGAATCGTTACTTGCACAACCAGCGTTTGGGTTTGGTAGATCAGATAGATGCATCCGTGTTGGATAAGCGGTTCCTCTACCTCCTTTTCAATACCCGCTCTGTCAGAGCGCAGATCAGTGGCAGTGCATCCGGCACGAAGGTTCGTCACACCGCGCCGGAACGAATCTATCGCGTTCGTGTGCGAGTTCCGGACGTAAATAAACAGGCCTCAATTGCGGAGACTGTCCTTGCCTACGACGACCTGATCGAAAACAACCGGCGGCGGATGGCGCTGTTGGAGGAGTCGGCGCGACTGCTCTACCGCGAATGGTTCGTCCGCCTGCGCTTCCCTGGTTATGAACATACCCGTATCACCGATGGTGTGCCGGAGGGATGGGAGCGGAAGACCCTGGGCGATTTGTGCAGCGAAATTCGCGAGTCAGTGTCGCCCGACGCGCTGGAACCGGATACGCCTTACATCGGGCTCGAACATCTGCCGCGCCGTTCCATTTCGCTCAACGATTGGGGCAAGGTTGAGCAGGTAACAAGTAGCAAGAGTCGATTCAAGGCCGGCGAAATCCTGTTCGGAAAAATTCGCCCTTACTTCCACAAGGTAGGGGTCGCATTTGTCGATGGCGTTGCCTCGTCGGACGCCATCGTGATTTGCCCTGTGGACGAAAAGCTCCATGGTTTGGTGCTGATGACCGTATCGAGCGATGAATTCGTCGCCGTGACGTCTCAGACCATGAAGGAAGGTTCCAAGATGCCCCGCGCAGACTGGAAGCAGATGCAGGCCTATCCGGTGTCCCTGCCAACTTCTGGGGTGCTGCGCACTTTTGACGGTGTGATTCAACCGATCATCACTCAGTTGAAGGTGCTAACCTTCGCCAACCAGAAGCTCCGCACTGCCCGTGATCTGCTACTGCCACGCTTGATGAATGGCGAATTGTTAGCATAGGCATGCCCCCCTGCGTCAGAATAGTTGTCGTCCCGATATGATCTTGAACTTGGGGGCGATAAGGATGAAAGATGGCTCGGTACGGAGAAGCATTCAGGAACAGGGTGGTGGCGCGGTTACTGCCGCCGGAGAGCGCCGCCGTTGGCG
>JBGOZF010000088.1:0-17843 GCA_041480065.1 Rhodocyclaceae bacterium | reverse complement strand
GCCGGCCTCGGTGGAGACGAGGTCGACGACGTACTCGTAGGTCGTGGAGAGCGCATTGCGGCCTTTGAAGCGGACCGGCATGAAACGCTTGTCGGCGTGCTTGGCGATGCGGATGCGGATCAGGCGGGTTTGGTCGTCGAATTGGGAAGGCGAGATCAGATTGGAGGCATTTGAGTTCAAGGTGGCGGCCTGTGGATTTATGATCGGCGAATAATAGACCCAGCGCCAGGGAAGGTCCATATCGCTTTTGGCATAGACGGGCAAGGTGCTGCAGATAGTGCCGAAGCGGGGTCGAGGTGCATCTGGTTCTTCCAGGTCCGCCTTGATGCCAAGATAGATGGCCGCCGAGCGCAGGACAAGCAGTCAACCCAAAAACCTCAGTTCATTCACCGCAAAGGACGCCAAGGACGCAAAGGAAGGCGATCTTGAGACGATGCATGTGCCACCGGGAAGGTGAAGACCCCCAGATATCAAAAGCCTTGTTTTCCTTGGCGTCCTTGGCGGTGCAACTGCTGTTTCTAGGGTCAATGATGACGACGGCGCGGCTTGTCGAAGAGCGCCCGCAGTTCGTCCTTCGCCGCATCGAGCAGCGCACGCTGGCCGGCCGGGAGTTGCCGGCCGGCGCGATTGATGTAGAAGACCAGCATCGACATGGCCGAACGGAAGGGGTCCGACTTGCGGCGCCGGCTGCGTTCGGCGGAGGCCTTGAGCGACCGGGCGATCTGGCGCGGATCGTGCCACGTGAATACGCCGGGATCGAGGTCCAGGGCATTGCTGGTCTCGGTTACGCGTTGGGACCAGCGTTCGCGCTTGCCGGGTGTCACCGGCAGCCGCCGCATCACGGAAGCTTGTGCTTGCCTCTGCTCACGCGGTTGGCTTGCAGTCCATCGCCGCCTGTTTCTTCCAGGAAGACCACTTCGTCGCCGATGTTCAACTGCCCGAAATCCGGATGGACACAGTTATAGACGTGAAAGTACAACTCGGTGCCGTCCGCTTTCTCGATGAACCCGTAGCCCTGATCCGTGAACATTCGCGCAACGCGCCCGTGCGATTCGACTTCGTGTTGCCGGACTTCGCCATGCATCCGTCGGACGTGTTCTTCGAGCTTTCGCTTCACGGCGTCGAAGGCGTCGCGTATCGCGACATAGATGTCCTCCGCCTTGTCGCGGTTGACGACGAGCTCCGACCCCGGCAGCTTCAGGTCGACCCGGATGTTGAACAGTTTGCCCTGATGCTTGTGCTTCTCGATCATGCCTACGGTCACCCGACAGGACATGATGTGATCGGCGAACCGGTCCAGCCTGTCGACCCGCTCCTGAATGGCGGTTTCGACCGCTTCGGAGCGGGCGATGTCGCGAAACGTGATTTGCACTGGAAGTTGCATGGCATTCTCCAAGGTTATCCGGCCGTTCAGGCCTGCCAGCTCAGGACGATTCCGGCCAGCGGGGGAAGCGTCAGGGCAAGCGAATAGGGCCGCCCCATCCATGGCCGCTCCTCTGTCACAAGGTCGCCGGAGCCATTGCCCAGGTTGCCGCCGCCGTAGTACTCGGAATCCGAGTTGAGCACCTCGCGATAACGGCCGGCGACGGGGACACCGATCCGGTAGCCGTGGCGCGGCACCGGGGTCAGGTTGAGCACGATCGCCATGAGTTCGCCGGCGTTGCCCTTGCGCAGGAAACTCAGTACCGATTGATGGGCATCGTGGCAATCGATCCACTCGAAACCCTGCCAGTCGAACTCGTAGCGGTGGAGGGCAGGCGAAGCGCCGTAGAGGCGGTTGAGGTCCCGGACCAGGCGTTGCATGCCCTGATGCTTCGGGTACTGGAGCACATACCAGTCGAGCACGCCGGCACTGTTCCATTCCAGGCCCTGGCCGAATTCGGTGCCCATGAACATCAGCTTCTTGCCCGGGTGGGTGAACTGGTAGGTGTAGAGCGCACGCAGGTTGGCGTGGCGCTGCCACTCGTCGCCCGGCATCTTGTTGAGCATCGAGCCCTTGCCGTGCACCACCTCGTCATGGGAGAAGGGCAGGAGGAAATTCTCGGTGAAGGCATAGAGCATGCTGAAGGTGAGCATGTCCTGGTGGTACTGGCGATGCACCGGTTCGTGCTCCATGTAGCGCAGGGTGTCGTTCATCCAGCCCATGTTCCACTTCAGGTCGAAGCCCAGGCCGCCGACGTAGGTCGGGCGGCTGACCAGCGGCCACGAGGTGGATTCCTCGGCGATCATCAGGATGCCCGGGCACTGGTCGTGCACGGCGACATTGAGTTCCTTCAGGAAGTCGATGGCGACCAGATTCTCGCGGCCGCCATATTGGTTGGGCAGCCACTGGCCCTCCTCGCGCGAATAGTCGAGATAGATCATCGAGGCGACGGCGTCGACGCGCAGGCCGTCGATGTGCATGTCCTCCAGCCAGAACACGGCGCTGGAAAGCAGGAAGCTCTTCACCTCGTTACGGCCGAAATTGAAGATCAGGGTGGCCCAGTCCATGTGCTCGCCCAGGCGCGGGTCTTCGTGTTCGTAGAGCGGCGTGCCGTCGAAGCGGGCGAGGCCGTGGGCGTCCTTGGGGAAATGCGCCGGCACCCAGTCCAGCAGTACGCCGATGCCATGGCGATGGCAGTGGTCCACGAGGTAGCGGAAATCGTCCGGCTCGCCGAAGCGCTTGGTCGGCGCGAAGTAGCCGGTCGCTTGATAACCCCACGAGAGATCGTAAGGGTGTTCGGTGATGGGCAACAGCTCGATATGGGTGAAGCCCATGTCCTTGACGTGGGCCACCAGGCGATGTGCCAGCTCGCGGTAGCCGAGAAACTCGCCCTCGATGCCCCGCTGCCAGGAGCCCAGGTGCACCTCGTAGATGGACATGGGCGAGTGCTGCCAATCGGCCTGCCGGCGTCTTGCCATCCATTCGCCGTCGCCCCACTGGTAGGCGTTGGCGGCGGGGATGATCGAGGCGGTGCGCGGGCGCAGTTCGTGCTCCTGCCCGTAGGGGTCGGCCTTGATCAGCACTTGCCCGGTGTGGCGATTGCGGATCTCGTACTTGTAAAGGTGGCCCGGCTCCAGGTCGGGGATGAACAGTTCCCAGACGCCGCTGCCGCCGCGTACCCGCATGGGATGGCAGCGGCCGTCCCAGCGGTTGAAATCGCCCACCACGCTGACGCGCTCGGCGTTGGGCGCCCAGACGGCGAAGCGCGTGCCGGCGACGCCTTCGATTTCCTGCGGATGGGCGCCGAAGAAGCGGTAGACGTTGCGGTGACGTCCCTCGCCGAACAGGTGCAGGTCGAAGTCCGGCAGTTGCGAGCCATAGGCGTAGGGGTCGTGGGCGATGTGCTCGTAGTGCGCCTCGTCGCGCCAGATCAGCCGGTAGCGCTCCGGCAACCGGGCGCCGTCCCCGCGCCACTGGAAGAAGGCGCTTCCCGGCAGCCGTTCCAGCGGCAAGCCGCCCTCGGCGATGAGCATCTCGGTGGCGTGCGGATTGAAGACGCGCAGCACCACCTGGTCGCCGTCGGGGTGCCGGCCGAGGACGCTGAAGGGGTCGTGATGGCGGGCCTCGCTGATGCGGGTCATTTCGCCGGCAAGTCGTGTCTGGTTCATGGCAGTTCCCGTGTGGCGACAGGCATCAGAAGTCGTTCATCAGAATCGCATCGGCGCGCCGGCAAAGTTCCCGGCCATAGTCGGTCCATATTCCCTCGCCCCAGTAGCGGTAGCAACTGGTCTCGGATGAGAGCAGGTGGAACAGGGCATTGCGGTAGCGGCCATCCGAGGTCGCTATGCCCCGCTGGATCACCGTGTTGAAGAAGCGCGAACTGACCTCGTCCATGGGTTTGAGCACGTGCTCGTAGCCCCGCACCCAGGACATGTTGTTGGTCCAGCTGCCGCCCTCCATGTGGAAGCGGTGGTTCTGGCGCTTGATTTCCTCCGTGACTTTGGCCAGCCGGTCCGGGCCCTCGCCCGGCTTCATATGCTCCCAGATCAGTTTCTGGAAGACGGGCTGGAGAACCGGCAGGTCGCTCTCGGCCACGCCCAGGGCGAACAGGTGTTCGAGGTACTCGGTGGCGTTCATCGCCGGGGTCTCCGAGCCGCTGCTCTCGCGCATGACATCGATGTACTTGGGCGGAAACTCGTTCATCATCACGCCGCCGTTTTCGCCGTCGGCGATCTGGGTCACCAGCGGCGGCACCCGGCGCCCGGCGAGTTCCATGATGCCGGCGCTGCGCGCCTCGTAGCAGGGCTGCATCTGGGCCACCAGCTTGGTGTCCGAGCCCTGGGTCTTGACGATGGCGATGATGCTGGCGGTCTCGCCCTTGGAGTTGGTGCAGACCAGGCGGTGCGGCAGGTGGGGGCGCCGGGGGTGATGACCGTCCGCCGGCTGCTCGACGCTGTGCTCCTGCACCAGCACCCACTGGTAGCCGGCATCCCTCAGCGTCTTGACGAATTCGTAGGCGACGTCAGGATGGTTGGGCAGGGCCATTTCCGATGGCGAGAAGCCGCGCACGCGCGCCAGCGCCTCGTTGCCGAAGATGGCGGCGAAATGGTGCTGCCAGGCGCGCACGTGCAGGCGGAAGTCCTGCGTCGGCGTCGAGGGAGCGACCGCGTGTCCCCAGGGCGCCCCCAGCCATTCGGTACAGCGGCGGTAGTCGGGATTGCAGGTGATCTTCGCCAGGCTGTCGAAGACGTCGTTCGCGCCCATCTTGCGCAGGCCATGCAGAAGAGTGCCGGAGTACTCCAGCATGATGCGCGGCTCCTTGCCCTCGTGCACGAGCTGGGGAATGAACTCGCCCATACGCTTGTAGCACCGGCGGAACACCGGGGCATTGTGGTTGTCGCCGATGCCGGGGTTCTCCATCATGTACTGGAGGTTGCTGATCACCTCCGCGGTGCGCAGATCGCCGCCGCCGGCGGGGATCAGCGGCTGGTGCATGTGCAGGGCATTGGCGAACGCGCTCTTGATGCGGCCGAAGTCGATCCTGCTGTCGGGCAGGAAGACCGGCCGCCCCTGGGCCTCGGCGATGACGCGCTCGATCTCGCGCTCCTGGCCGCAGATGTTGGGCAGGCCGTCGATGTATTCGGGCAGTTGGGCCATAGGGTGATTCTCCTTATTGCGAAGGCGACCGATGGAAGCGGTCACTTGTGTCGGATGAATTCATAGATGTTCAGGTAGTCTGTTCCCGGACGGTTCCACGAGTAGTCGTAGTGCATGCCGTTGTCGGCCAGGCTGCGGAATTCGTCCGGGTAGTCGAACCAGAGGCCGATGGCCCGGTCCATGGCCGACTCGATGCCGGGGTTGTCGGCCTGGTGGAAGACATAGCCGTTGCGCTCGCCGACGGGACGCTCGGAATAGTCGCGGTCGAAGACGGTGTCGGCCAGGCCGCCGACCCAGCGCACGATGGGCACCGTGCCGTAGCGCAGGGCGATCATCTGCGTCAGCCCGCAGGGCTCGAAGAGGCTGGGCACGACCAGCATGTCCGCGCCGGCATAGATCAGGTGGGCCAGTTCCTCGTCATAGCCGATCTCCAGGTGGCAGTCGGGATTGTCGTTGAGTTCGTGCTTGAGTTGCCAGAACTGCGCGTTGATGCCGAGTTCCGGGCTGGAGCCGAGCAGCACGAACTGTGCGCCGCGGCGCAGGGAATGAAACAAGGCGTGGCGAATCAGCATGACACCCTTCTGCATGTCGAGGCGGCCGACGTAGGCGATCAGCGGCTTGGCTTCCTGGCGCAGCAGCAATCGTTCTCGCAGCGCCTGCTTGTTCCTGCTCTTGCCGGCGAAATCGCCGATGCTGTAATGGTGGGGGATGTGGGGATCAGTTTCCGGATTCCACATCTCGTAGTCGAGTCCGTTGAGCACGCCGCCGAACTTGCCCTGGTAGAGGTGGAGGATGTGGCCGAGACCGTAACCCCACTCGCCGAAGCGGACTTCCCAGGCGTGCCGCGGCGAGACCGTGGTGACGAAGTTCGAATACACCACCGCCCCCTTGGTGAAATTGATGGCGGTCGGATTGAAGTCGTCGCCCATGCGATTGCGGTCGTAGTAATAGCCGGGCCGCCCCAGGCCGGTGAACCAGAGAACGTTCTCGCCGGCGATGCCTTGGTGCATGAAGTTGTGCAGCGTATGGCAGACGCGGCAGTTCTCCATGCCGCCGAACTTGTAGATTTCGCAAAGCATTACGGACACCAGCGCCGTCTGCCAGTCGTGGGTGTGGATGATGTCGGGCCGCTTGCCGGTCTTGAGCATGAACTCCAGGGCGGCCTTGGAGAAGAAGGCAAAGCGCATGTGCTCGTCGGCAAAGCCGTAATAGGCGCCCCGGTTGAAGAACTTGTCGCCGGAGTGCGGCTCGATGAAATAGCACTTGCGCCCGTGTACGAAGCCGAACCAGACGGTACAGTGGATGTGATAGTTGAACCACGGCACCCACAGGTTCTCGTAGCAGACCTGCAGGCCCCAGATGTGGTCGTAGCGCATGCAGTCGTACTTGGGAAGAATGATCTCCACGGCGTGGCCGCGGATTTCGAGTTCCCGGCTCAGGCCGAAGACCACGTCGCCGAGGCCGCCGACCTTGGCGACCGGCGCGCATTCTGATGAAACCATGACGATGTACATGGGCGATCGCCTAATCGAAGTTAGGTTGCAGGCTGGGTCTTGACAGTCTCCGCGAAGCCTTCTTCGGAGAACCGTTGTCGGGGGATTTACAAGGGGGCGCGCCCCCTTGTTCCCATTCGAGGGATAAACAAGGGGAGGGTCTCCCCTTGTTCGTACGCCTGCGGTTTTCCGGTTTCACGAAGTACTCCCGTTTGGTCTCGGCGCCGACCGGATTAAGACAACAAGCCGCCCGCATGCGAGCGGGCGCGATCGAGGTTGGCCCAACTGGCATCCAGGTCCTGGTGTGCCCGCGGCACCCACGCCTCGCCCCAGAAATAGTTGCAACTGGTCTCCGCGCGCAGCAACTGCCACATCGCGCTCTCCAGCGAGTGATGGAGTTCCGCGTCGTGGCTGTGCATCTCGCCGGCCCGCCAGCGCGCCTCGTGCACGGCGCGGCTGGTTTCCGCCACGCGCGCCAGGGCATCGCGCTGGGCCTGCGAGCCCGTCCACTGCAGGAAGCCGTGGCCGTGGTGCCAACCCGTATTCCAGGCGCCGGTGCCGACGTGCACCTCGCCGTGGGCACCATAGCGGTCGAGATAGTCGTCGATGAAGGTCGGGCGGATGTTGCCGGCGCCGGCGCGTGCCTGATCGAGCAGGTTCCGGTAGAAGCCCCAGAAATTGGCCTTGGGATGCGGATTGCGGAACCAGCCGCCGTTGTCGCCGTCGGTGGCCGTTGTGACCAGCGGAGGAAAGTCGCACCAGCGGGTGCGTTCATGCAGCTCGTGCGAAAACCAGTCGAGATCCATGCCCGACTCCTGGGCGTCGGACAAGTCGCGGTCCCGCACCACGACGATGATCTCGTCGTCGCCGTAGCGGGCGGTGTGGGGCCGGTAGCGCAGTTCCTGCCACGACATCGGCGTGACCGCCTCGACGTGCTCGCTATCCACCACCACGTAGCGATAGCCCAGGCGCTTGAGCAAGGGAATCAGCTCCATCGAGAAGCCCATCTCAGGCGGCCAGAAGCCCTGGAAGTCCGTGCGCCAGAACAGGTGGCAGCCGATGCCCAGCCAGCGGCGCAAGTGCTCCTCGCGGTCGGCTGCCGGGATCAGGGGCAGCACGGGATGGTAGTAGCCGGTGCCGAGGATGCGGATCAGGTCGCGGTTCTGGAGCTGCCAGAGCAGCGAGCCGCAGTCGACCACGCCGTACATGCGGGCCTGGAAGTCGGGGTCCGCCAGTGCTTCCAGCAAAGTTCCCGACAGCGCGAGATGTACGCGGGCGACATCCTCGTAACCCCAGAGCGAGCGCGGAATGCGGTCGATGGCACGAAGGATTTCATGGGTTTCCCAGGCTTGGCCACCGAGCAACTCCAGCAGGTTTCCCGCGGGCTGGTGCAGATTGAGTACCAGGGCGTGATGGATCGTTCCGTCGCTTTGCATGTGCTGTCCAACCAAGAAAGAGGAGCAACGACCGCCACCACCCAAGGGTGGCCACCGATAGGGCAAGCAAGAGACAGTATTCCAGGGGTGCTACGCGCAGATGACTGCCGATTCTCGCCCGCAGCGCGAGCAAGAGTGCACCAACAAATTCGTTTGCGCAAGCACGTTGCAACCGTGTGTCGACTGCGTCGCAGCGCCGTCGGCAGGCTGCTCTATGACCAAGTGCCTATTCCGTCCGGCATACCTCTTCGTGCGGATCGGCAAACCGGTGCCGCCCGGCAACCGGCGTGGAAACAGTGCTCCGGGGTCCGGCTCCGGTCGGCAGCATGGCGCGTCCCCATGCCTGCCGGCAGTCGCCTTGGTCAAAGGGCGGGATGGCTATTGCCGCTCGTGCGATCTAAGATCAATTTACACAACGGTGTGTGTCCGCCCCTCCGGGTGAACCTTTTCGCGGGGATGACGAACGATGAATCTGCAACCCCTGGCAATCGAGGATATCCCCATCGGCGTACCGCTGCCGTGGCGGATATTCGACCCCTACGGCTATACGGTCTTCGCGCGCGGCGAAATCGTCGCTGACCGGAAGTCGCTGGAGCACCTGCTTGCCGAGGGCCTGCTGCGGGACGTGGATGCGCTGCCCGAGGCGAAGGAGGCGCCGGACTGGCAGGAAATCAAGGATCTTCCGCCGGGCAAACTGTTTCCGCCCCAGGGCATCAAGCCTCAAGTGTGGGAAAGGCTGCAAGTGCGCCTGCTGGGCAGAGACGCACAAGTCCATTACCCGGTCCGCCTGATCGGCTACATCAAGGATCGCAGCATATTGATCACGACACCGGAAGCGGCCGGTCAGCACATCGACATGGTGGAAGACGAAATGGTCGAGGTGCGCATGCTGACCGGCGGCAATATCTACGTCTTTCAGACCGCGATCCAGCGCCTGTGCGTCAGCCCAGTCCATTATCTGCATCTGGAATACCCGGCCCGGGTGCGGATCCAGGCACTGCGCAGATCGCCTTGGGCCAGAGTGGATCTCGCTGCCTCCGTTGCGGATCCGCGGGGAAGGGAAGAATTCGCCCATATCGTCAATCTCAGTCCGGACGGCGCTCAGCTTCACGTTCCGGTCGCCATGGGCGCGCCGGGCGACATCCTGCGTCTCACGTTCCGTGCCGGCATCGACGAAATGAAGACCTCGCTGGCCCTCGACGCTGCGATCCGGCATGTGCGCCCTGTCAGACCCACTGCCGATGAAGGGCGGACAGTGTGGGAGCACGGCGTCGCGTTTGCCCAGGTTCCGGCCGAGACTGCACTTTGGCTGAGATGCCTGGTCTACCAGCGCATCGCCGAAGGCCATCCGGCTTAGCGCTCATGGCTTCGGGAAAGCCACCGCCGAGCGATGAAAGACGCGCATAAACAGCATAAACGCCCGCCTACGCCCCCCTCGCGGGTGAGGCGACTATTCGGCTCGCTCCGCTCGAAATCACCAGATACCCCAAGTGGATCTTTTGCGCTGAGGTCAATGTTCCCTACTACCATGCGCCGGTTCTGGCGTTAAGCTGGCGAACCGAAGTGACCGCAACCTGGAGGCAATGGCTATGCTCGACAACTACGTCCATGAACCGCGCGTCGCCTATTTCTCCATGGAGATTGCGCTCAGCAACGACATCCCGACCTACAGCGGCGGTCTCGGCGTGCTGGCCGGCGACACCATCCGCGCCGCCGTCGACCTGAACCTGCCCATGGTGGCGGTGACGCTGGCGAGCCGGATGGGCTATTTCCGCCAGGAGATCGACGCCCACGGGCGCCAGGTGGAACATCCTGATCCCTGGGATCCCGCCAGTGCGGCGACCCGGCTCGACGCGATGATCGCGGTGACCATAGAGGGACGGCCGGTCTGGATCGGCGGCTGGCTGTATGAAATGAAAGCATACAAGAGCGGCAGCCAGCCGGTGATCCTGCTCGACACCGACTTCGACCAGAACAACGCCGAAGACCGGCAACTGACCCACTACCTGTACGGCGGGGACAAGGTCTACCGGCTCAAGCAGGAAATCGTGCTGGGCATCGGCGGCATGCGCATGTTGCAGGCCCTGGGCTTCCAGGTACGACAGTACCACTTGAACGAAGGCCATTCGGCGCTGCTCACCATCGAACTGCTGCGCCGCTACGCCTTTCCGCCCGAGGATCTGCGCCCCGGCGACTGGCCCTACGACATCCCCCGCATCCGCGAGATGTGCAACTTCACCACCCACACCCCGGTGGAGGCCGGACAGGACCGCTTCCCCTACGATCTGGCGCAGCGCCTGCTGGGCGACATCGTCGAACCGGCCACCCTGCGGCGGCTGGGCGGCGACGATGCCATGAGCATGACACGCATCGCCCTCAACCTGAGCGAGTACGTCAACGGCGTTGCCAAGGCGCACGCCCAGGTCTCCAGCGCAATGTTTCCCGGCTACGTCGTGCATGCGATCACCAACGGAGTCCATCCGAGAACCTGGACCTGCCCCAGTTTCGCGGCCCTGTACGACCGCCACCTGCCGGGCTGGAACCACGAGCCCGAACTGCTGATGCGCGTCGAATGCTGCGTCGACAAGCAGGAAGTATGGGACGCGCACCAGGAGGCGAAGCGGGCGTTGATCGCCCGGGTCTGGGCGCTCGCGGCCGTGGAGCTGGACCTGCAACTGCCCATCATCGGTTTTGCCCGCCGCATGACCGCCTACAAGCGTCCCGATCTGCTGTTCGCCGACATCGCGCGGCTGGCTGCGCTGGCGCAGCGCTGGCCCTTGCAGATCGTGCTGGCCGGCAAGGCACATCCGCGCGACGACGGCGGCAAGTCGCTGATCGAGTTGCTGCACGCACATATGCGCGAACTGCGCGGCCGCGTCACCATCGCCTACCTGCCCGATTACGACATGGATATCGCCTTGTCCATGGTCTCCGGCGTGGATGTGTGGCTCAATACGCCCCTGCGCCCCATGGAAGCCTCCGGCACCAGCGGCATGAAGGCCGCCTTCAACGGCGTGCCCAACCTGAGCGTACTCGACGGCTGGTGGATCGAGGGCTGCATCGAGGGCGTCACCGGCTGGGCCGTCGGGGACAGCGCCTCGTCGGCGAACGGGGGCGATGCCGGCGCGCTCTACGACAAGCTCGAACGCACGGTGCTGCCGCTTTACCACGAGAACCGCAGCGGCTGGATCGCGGTGATGCAGGGCGCGATCAGCAAGAACGCCTCCATCTTCAACAGCCACCGGATGATGCGGCGCTATGCGGCGGAGGCATACATCCGCTGATGCGTTGCTGCTGGACAGCATGCCGGCGGAGTGCCCGCGATGCGCGCCGGAAAGCGCGGTCGTTAGACAAAGAAGCGGCAACCCGAGAGGCCCGGTGCCGAAGGCATGGCCCATGGTCGGTTTGCTCTCTGGCAGTTTCTACTATGGTAGAGTCATTACCCTATCGTCGTAGCGATTCAACTACGGAGGGCTTTAGCATGGCGAACGAGAATATGCATACGAGCGCGGCGGGGTATGCTGCGCTTCGGGCTAACGAGGGTGTCGTGATGCACTACTACAACGATGCACGCACGAATGGCAATTGCACTTGGGGTGTTGGTACGTTGGAGCACTACGGCCCATGCACCCAAGAGGAAATGCGGCGTACTGTCTTGCCGCAACAGGTCGATGGGATGCTTCATCAACGTGTTCAAGAGGCTGAACGGATCGTGCGAGCGACGGTGACGCAGCAACAACTGACGCAAGCGCAGTTTGATGCTGCCGTTTCATTTGCGTACAACTCGACCACACGAAACATTCGGGACACACTCACGCCTGCGAACACTGGAAACATGGCTGAAGTAGCTCGGCAGATGCGGATGAATGTGATGGTCGTTCCGCGTGATCGTCAGGGCCATAGGGTTGGCACGGCGCATCTCAATGCGGGTCTAGTGCATCGTCGAGAGCGGGAAGTACAGCCTTTTCTGAGGGGGCAGCCGTGAGGGCTAAGGCGCTGTTGGTTGTTCTGATGCTGCTGGCCGGTGCTTGTTACGGGCAGTCGAGAATTCCGACAGTCAAGGATTTCTACGGGAAATGGACTGTCACCGACGTGGTTGGTTATGCGGACATGGGTGGAGGGGTTCCGCATGCCAAAGAACTGCTTGGCGAGGTCTTGGTAATCGCCGCTGATGGGATTGGATTCGGAAAGGAGTTGTGCAAGCCGAATACAGGCTTTCGAGTGGTCAAGGTGGATACTGCGGCGGACTTGCGTGCCAAGTCGGGCGCGTCGCGCGAAGACGCCGAATTGCCGGCGAAAGCTGTGTTGCTTGAGAGTGATAATTGCACTGAAGTGTATTGGCTAAACACTCACAAGATTGAATTCGACAGCTTGGGGGTCTTCGTTCGTGCCTATCGCGACTAGGTGCGAACGGTGTTTGACCTGGTGTCGGTGGCTGGAATGCGCTGGCGCTGCCGCCTTGGGCCGGGAAAGCGGCGCGCTGGAAGACCCGAATGTCGTAGTTGCTGATCAAAGCAGAAGTCCGCATGGCGAACGAGAATATGCATACGAGCGCGGCGGGGTATGCTGCGCTTCGGGCTAACGAGGGTGTCGTGATGCACTATTACAACGATGCACGCACGAATGGCAATTGCACCTGGGGTGTTGGTACGTTGGAGCACTACGGCCCATGCACCCAAGAGGAAATGCGGCGTACTGTCTTGCCGCAACAGGTCGATGGGATGCTTCATCAACGTGTTCAAGAGGCTGAACGGATCGTGCGAGCGACGGTGGATCAGCATCCTTTAACGCAAGCGCAGTTCGACGCGGCTGTGTCGTTTGCGTATAACTCGCGAACGCCAAACATTCGTAACGCTTTGGAGCCAGCAAACCGGGGTGATATGGCTGCCGTGGGGCAGCAGTTGATGCGTAATGTTTACGTTCATCCTCGCGATGCGCAAGGACGTTCGACGGGACTGGGACGACTTAATCCTGGACTCGTAAACCGTCGTCGTCGTGAAGCTGCACCGTTCCTCAATGGAGGAAATCCTTAATGGTCCGTAGAGCGCTATGTGCCTGCCTGTTTCTTGCGAGCATCGGTATTTCCTTTGCACAGCAGTCGACGTCTCCGATGAGCGATTTTGTTGGTCGATGGGTCGTTACCGATGTCGTTGGCTATGGTGACGTTTCTGGAGGCATGCCGGAAGCAAAGAGACTGATTGGGAAGGTTCTGGTCATTTCAAATACAGGTATCGATTTCGATAGGCAGAATTGCAAGCCTACTAAGGGCCTTAGGGTAGTCGAGGTTGAGACGGGTCCAGTATTGGAGAAGTATTACGGGATTACAACAGCCGACGCGGGATTACCTGCGAAGACCATGCTGCTTGACAGTGATGCGTGCGTGCCAGTGTTTCGGTTGGATGAGCAACGAATCGTATTAGGCTGGAATGGTGTAGTTGTTAGAGCCGTCAAGGACGATAGTGTGGCGCGGCCTATGAAAAGACCAGACCGGTGATGCGCAGGGCGCTCTATGACAAGCTCGAACGCACGGTGCTGCCGCTTTACCACGAGAACCGCAGCGGCTGGATCGCGGTGATGCAGGGCGCGATCAGCAAGAACGCCTCCATCTTCAACAGCCACCGGATGATGCGGCGCTATGCGGCGGAGGCGTACATCCGCTGATGCGTTGCGCCTGCGTGTGCGGTTTTCAGGATCAACTATTGTTGTTTGTGAATGATAGAGGCATTATGCCTTGGTCGTGGATGCCGCACCACCACAGATTCCTCTGCTGCGGCCTTGAAAGGAGGCAATGTATGGCTGGGAAAAAAGCTCTCTTTGCGGGCATCAACAAGTTCGCAAACTACCCGCAATTCACGCTCAATGGTTGTGTCAATGACGCCAAGGACATGGCTGTGCTTTACAAGGACCTGCTCGGTTTCAAGGCCAGCGAAATGAGCATCCTTACGGACGCCCAGGCAACGAAGGCCAACATCATGGCCAAGCTGAAAGCGATGGTTGCCGACGCGAAAGCCGGCAAGCTCAACTATCTGGTGTTCAGTCTTTCCTCGCATGGCACCCAGATGAACGACACCAGCGGCGACGAGCCCGATGGCAAGGACGAAGCCTTCGTGCCCCATGACATCGCCGAAAAGAACGGCAGTTGGGATCCGGCCCATATCCTCTGTGACGATGAACTCCACGACCTCTTTGTGCAACTACCGGCCAACGTGCTGCTCGAGGTCTACCTCGATACCTGCCACAGCGGTAGCGGGTTGCGCGGGGCGGAGTTCGGGCTGCATGCGCCGAGAGCTCGCTTCGTCGCACCGCCCGACCATGAGTTCGGCGACAAGACGGCCAGGATGCGCGGCTTCACGCTTGACCGGCCACCCAAGTCGAAAGGGAAGAAGGGCGCGGCAAAATCCAGCAAGGATGTCGTCGCCGGCGCGCGGCACATACTCTGGACTGGCTGCAAAGCCAACCAGACCAGTGCCGATGCGTATTTCAACGGTCGCTACAACGGCGCGTTCACCTACTACTTCGTCAAGGTGATGCGCGACACGAACAACCAGCTTTCGCGCAAGGGTGTGATTGCCAAGATGCGGACGCTGATGGCGAGCGGGTTTGCCCAGACGCCGCAGTTGGAAGGCAATGCCACCAACCGCGCGCAAGCGATCGTCTATTGACTTGCCGGCAGCGTTGGTCAAACGGGGGCTCCGGCGCGAGCTCCCGTTCCACTGCCTTGAACCGAAAAACCTCAGTTCATTCACCGCAAAGGACGCCAAGGACACCAAGAGAATCAACTGGGTCAATTTCAGGAGGCATTGACCCTGCGGGTGATCTGCGCCTTGCCTTGAAATCGCCTTTCTTGGTGTCCTTGGTGGTGAGAGGTTTTCAAGTTGACTGACTGCCGAGGGCCATCCGGCGTGATGGCGCGGGCGCCGGCCATTCGGCGTTAGACGGAGAACTCGCCCTTGCTCAGCAGCCGGGTGCAGGCGGTGACTGCCGCCGGATCGAACAGGCGGCCGCTGTTGCGGCCGATCTCCTTGATCGCCGCATCCAGGCCGAGGGCGGCGCGGTAGGGGCGGTGGTTCATCATGGCCTCGACGACGTCGGCAACGGCGAGAATCTTCGCTTCCAGCAGGATCGCGTCACCCTTGAGGCCGTTCGGATAGCCGCTGCCGTCCAGCCGCTCGTGATGCTGGAGGATCATCGCCCCGATCGGCCAGGGAAAGTCGATGTCCTTGACGATGTCGTAGCCGATCTGGGAATGGGTCTTGATCAACGAGAATTCGATGTCGTTGAGGCGGCCCGGCCGATTGAGAATTTCCGACGGCACATAGACCTTGCCGATGTCGTGAATCGCGCCGCCGCGCTCGACGCCGGCCACCCGTGCCTCGTCGAGGCCCATTTCGCGGGCGATGGCGGCGGCCAGGCGGCTGACCCGCTGTTGATGGCCGGCCGTGTAGGGATCGCGCGCCTCGATGGTCGTCGCGATCGCCTGGATCGTGTCTTCCAGTGCTTTTCCGAGCTTGCGGGCGCTTTCCTGCTGCTCGGCGCGGGTACGCACGGTGGCAATGCCGAAGGCCAGATCGGCGGCGAGTTCGGCCAGCAGGCCGAGTTCATCTTCGCCGAACACGCCGACCTCCCCGGCATAGATGTTGAGGATGGCGATCACGCCTTGATCCGCCTTGAGCGGCAGGGCGACACTCGAACGGTAGCCGAATTCCAGCGCCCGCGCACGCCACGGGGCGTAACCCGCGTCGGTGGCGATGTCCTCGGCCACCTGTATCCGGCCGCTGCGCACGGCCCGGCCGGTCGGTCCCTGGCCGCGATCGGAATCGGCCCAGGTCAGGCCGAGCGCGGCCACGTATTCGGCGGCGCGTTCACCGAACTGCGCCACCGGCCGTATGGTCCGGTCCGCGTCGTGCTCGACGTAGCCGACCCAGGCCATCGGGAAGCCGCCCGCTTCGACAACCACGCGGCACATGTCTTCGTGCAAGCCGATTTCGTCGGTGGCGTGCACCAGGGTTTCGTTGCAGCGGCTGAGCGTGCGCAGAAAGCGGTTGCTGCGCTGCAAAGCGCGCTCGGCGGCCTTGCGTTCGCTGATATCACGGGTGATGCTGGAAATGCCGCTGATCGCGCCCGAGGCGTCGCGGATGGGCGACAGGGACAGCGACACCTCGATCTGCCCGCCATCCTTGCGCCGCCGCGCAGTCTCGTGATACGCGATGCTTCTGCCCGCCGCGATGCTGGCCAGCAGATCGGCAAATTCCTGCTGGCGTTCTTCCGGCATCAGAATGGACGCCGACTTGCCGACAACCTCGTCGGCGCTGTAGCCGTACATCTTCGCCGCGCCATTGTTCCAGGTCGTGATGTGGCCATCCACGGTCGTGCCGATGATGGCATCCTCGGAGAACTCGACGATCGCGGCCAGTTCGCGGCGCACCGCCTCGGCCCGGTGGCGCTCGGAAATGTCGCGCACGATGCCGGTGGCGTGCAGGCGGCCATCGATCGATACCGAAGAAACCGACAGCTCGACCGGAAATTCCTCGCCGCTCTTGCGCAAGGCCGACAGTTCCAGCGTGTGGCCGATCATCGGCCCCTCGCCGGTTTCGAGGAAGCGGTGCCAGCCCTGGCGGAAAGCCTCGTGATACCTCGCCGGCGCCAGCAGCTCGTGCAACGACCGGCCGAGGACTTCCCCGACGCTGTAACCGAACATCTTCTCTGCCGCCCGGTTCCAGTAGGCGATCGACTTGTCCTGGCCGATGATGATCATGCCATCCTGGGCCGACTCGGCGATCTTGCGAAAACGCTCCTCGCTCTCTGCCAGTTCCGCCTCGGCGCGGCGGCGCAGTCGGCGTTCCGCGGCTTCCTGCAAGGCGCGGGTAACCGCAGGGGCGAGCTTGCCGAGGCGGTTCTTGATGACGTAGTCCGCCGCCCCCTGGTGCAGGGTCTCGATGGCGAACTCTTCGCCCATGGCCCCCGAGACGAAGACGAATGGCACGTCAGCCGCCTGCTCCACCGCGATGGCCAGCGCCGAGAGGCCGTCGAAGGCCGGCAGCCGGTAGTCGGCCAGGATGATGTCGGGCTGGAAATCCTTCAAGGCGGCGATGAAACTGTCCCGTGTGTCGACGCGCATGTACGAGAAGTCGATACCGGCCCGGCGCAACTCCTCCTGGGCGAGTTCGGCATCGGCCGGCTCGTCTTCCAGCATCAGGATCTTCAGCTCAGCCGGCATATCACTCGCAAGGACTCCGGTTCATAAGCACCCAATAGAGGCCGAGTTCGCCAACCACCTTGACGAAGTCGTCGAAGGATACCGGTTTGATGATGTAGCTGTTGACCCCGAGCCGGTAGCACTCCTCGATATCGACATCCTCCTTCGAGGAGGTCAGGACCACCACCGGAATCAGGCGGGTGCGCTCGTCGCCCTTGATCCGGCGCAGCACCTCGATGCCGCTGACCCGCGGCAGGCGCAAATCGAGCAGCACCACCTTCGGCGAGCAGCCGACGTTGCGATCGGCATAGCCGCCGGTCCCGAACAGGAAGTCGAGGGCTTCGGCACCATCCTTGACCCAGACCAGGCGATTGCCCAGGTGGTGCGTCTCCAGCGCGCGTATGGTCAGCTCCGCGTCGGCTGGCGTATCCTCGACCAGCAGGATCTCGACGGCGTCATCTACCTTTGTCATGGCTATCCTCCTTGGCCGGCAAGGCGAAATGGATCGTCGCTCCGACGTCCGGCTCGGCTTCGGCCCAAACGCGGCCACCGTGGCGGCCGACGATGCGCCTGGCCATGGCCAGGCCGGTACCAGTGCCCTCGAACTGCCCAACCGGATGCACGCGCTCGAAAACCTT
>JBGOZF010000087.1:0-18089 GCA_041480065.1 Rhodocyclaceae bacterium | reverse complement strand
CCTCCGGCAACCACTCTTGCACCGACGGCGGCAACAGGTAGTCGGTGTCTCGATCAATCGGGTGAAAGGCCATGGCGATTTCCAGCAGACTCAATGGCTATGATTATCGCATACTACTGGTTAAGTCCGACAGGCTGCTAGAGACAAGTTACCTGGCCTGCGGGTGGCTGGCTTGATGCTGGTCGCCTTGGCTGGCTGCGCCGCCAGACAGTCCATCATCCTGGTTCCGGATCCTGACGGCCGCGTCGGCAAGGCGGAGGTGACCACGTCCGCAGGCAAACAGACGCTGGAAAAACCCGGCGACATGACCCGCACCAGCGGAAGCCCGAACCCGCCATCCGCCGTCACCACGGCCGACCCGGCCTTCATCGCCACCACCTTTGGCGAGGCCCTGGCTGTCGAGCCGCCGCCGCCGCAAAGCTTCACCCTGATGTTTGAGTCCGGGGCCACTGTCCTGACGGCAGATTCCCGGAAGATCATCGCTGCCATCGTTTCTGCCGTCGAACGGCGTCCAGCCATCAGCGTCAGCATCAGCGGCCACACCGACGCCACCGGTTCAGACAAGCTCAACGATGCCCTGGCGCTCGAACGGGCGCAACAGGTCAAGACGTTGTTGTTGGAACAGGGCGTGAAGCCTGAGCTCATTTCCGTGAGCTCCCATGGCAAGGGCAACCCGGCCGTTGCCACCCCCGCTGGCGTACCGGAGCCGCGCAATCGGCGGGTCGTGGTCATCGTGCACTAGCCCTCATGCCAGCCGCGTTGCGCGCCGGACCGCCGCTTCCGCGATGACCGACGGCACAGCCAACAACAGGCTCCGGCAAGACCGCGGCCGCTTCCGGGAGGGGAAGTTTCTGCTCCACGCGGCCGGGCTCTGCCTCACCTTCGCGGTGGCGCTGCTGTCGGTCTTTCCGCCCGGATCCGTGCAAAAGGCGGATCTGCTGCTTTACGACCTGATGGTGGCCGGCCGTGCGACTCCGCCGCAATCCACCGCGCCGGTGCTGGTGGCGATTGACGAAGAAAGCCTCGCGGCTCTTGGCCAATGGCCCTGGCCCCGCTACCGCCTTGCCATGCTCGTTGAACGATTGCAGCATCTCGGAGCCGAGGTAGTCGCGCTGGACATCCTGATGCCGGAACCGGACCGCAGTTCGGCCGAGGTGATTCGGATGGAGCGTCAGCGGGATCTCGCAGGGGCGGCCACTCCGGGGTTGCCTGCCGACCAGGACAGCAACTCGCAGCGCCTTGCCGCCGCCCTGGGGCAAGGCACAACGGTCCTGGGCTACTACCTCGACTTCTCGCACCCAAGCGCCCCAAGCCGGCAGCAGCATCCGCCAGCCGTGCCGGCGGGCACGGTGGTCACCCGCTCCGCTCACAGCACCGACCTTTGGCCCAAGCCGCTGGGGCAGATCCGCAGCCTGCCGCTGCTCACGGACGCAGCAAGCGCAGAAGGCTTCACCAACGCCCTCGAAGACCTCGACGGCACGCTGCGCCGCGTTCCCCTGCTGCTCTCGGCTGAAGGCAGGGAACTGCCGTCGCTGGCCCTGGCCGCCCTGCTCCTTGCCTCGCCGCAGCGCGCCCTGCGCCTCACCAACGGCAGTGCAGAGACATCCCTGCATTGGGGCGACCGGATCATTCCCCTCGATTCGGCGGGGAACATGCTGCTGGACTACCGCAGCAAGCCGCATCCCTACCTTTCGGCGAAGACGATCCTCGACGGCAAAGCAGCGCCAGGCAGCCTGCAGGGCAAGATCGTGCTGGTGGGCGCATGGGCCAAGGGTCTGGGGGATTTGCACCTGACTCCCTCCGGCGAATCCCTCAACGGCCTGGAGGTCCACGCCACCGTCATCGACGACATCCTTGCCGGCACGTTCATCGTCCGGCCTGAATGGGCCAGGGGCGTGGAACTGTTCGCCGTGTTGGTCGCCGGCATCATCTGCACGCTGCTGCTGAGTCGATCCGGCTTCACGTGGTCATTGCTTGCCGTGATTGGCGGCACTGCCGGCTTGTACTGGGGAGCACGCCAACTGCTGGTCATGCAGGGAGTGCACCTTTCGCCGCTCCTGCCGATACTGACGCTGGTGGTCGTCATCAGCTTCCTGAGCCTGTTGAAATACGCGATCGAAGCCCGCAAGCTGCACTTGCGCACCCTGGATCTGCTCGAGGCACAGGACGAGATCATCGTCAGCATGTCCGTGCTGGCCGAGGCCCGCGACAAGGAAACCGGCGTCCACATCCAGCGCACCCAGCGCTATGTGGAGATTCTCGCCCGACAACTCGCCACCACCCCCCGATACGCGCACCTGACCGGGTCCGATATCGAGCTTCTTGCCAAATCGGCGCCGCTCCATGACATCGGCAAGGTTGGCATCCCCGACAGCATCCTGCAGAAGCCGGGCAAGTTGACCGCGGCCGAATACACGACCATGCAATCCCATACGTCGATCGGTGCCGAGGCTCTAACCAAGATCGTCGTGGGCACGGGCCACCCGGAAAAGCAGACCTTTCTGGATTACGCCCGCCAGATGACCGAATCCCACCACGAGCGCTGGGACGGTCAAGGCTATCCCCACGGGCTGCGAGGCGAAGAAATCCCCCTGGCCGGCCGGCTGATGGCCTTGGCAGACGTCTACGACGCCCTCATCAGCAAGCGCGTGTACAAGAAGGAACTCACGCACGCTGAGGTACGTGATTTCATTGCCCGGGAATCCGGCGCGCAGTTCGATCCCGCGGTCGTTGCCGCGTTCGAGGCCAGGAACCAAGACTTCTTCAGGGTAGCCCGGGAATTCGCTGACCCCGAGGCGTAAGCATGTCCCGGGAACCATATCCTTGCCGCCTTGGCAACGTTGTACTTCCAACACCGCCCCGGCAAAGACATGCTTCCGCGCGCTCCGCCTGTCATCAGCAGCGAGCGACGCAACACTTCTTGCTACAGGTCGACGAGCCCACGATTTCTTGGATCGACACTGAACGTCAGTTTCCTCGTTGCATGGCTGACCGCCCTGTGCCCTGAGTTGCCACATGACCTTGGCAAGTGACATGGCCGGTGTTGTACCGAAAACGGTAACTTGGTCTTGCGGACTGCGACCGTCTCTGCCCTTCTCAAGTTAGCAGCCATCCGCTAAAGGCCGACTGGGTGCGGATTTGCGGGGTGTTCCAAGTCAATCCGAATCTGGCCCCTTCAGCCCGGCCGCTTTGCTCTAACAACGAGGGCGGCCGACACACCCGACAACGCGATCGGTCTTCTCGGCATGTGATTCAACCTCCGCGGCTGGACCTGCGGGGCTGTCTCGCGCGTGCCTCGACGCCCCGCTGGTATTGTTATCGCAACCATAGCTTCAGTACTACATGAAGGATAGAAGGCTCAAGGTTCGGATTGTACTTATGCATCTTGTTTTGGCACCGATACCTTGACCGTGCCCCACGAGGTCCCTCCGGCGGCACTGGTGCCGGCCTCGGGCACTGGTACATCGGCCTGGGGCTTCGTGATGATTTCCTGACGCACCGACTCGACCAGGCCATGCAGGTCGCCGCCCTTCATGCCAATCTCGTTGAGCACGGCGTCCAGGATGGGCTGCTGGGCGCGGTAGGCCAGCGCCGCCGCCACCGCTTGTTCCGCCAGATTGCCGCCGCCACCGCCGGTGCCGCCCGTCTGCCCGCCGTTGCCGGCCCCGCGATTGAGGCCGTCCACCTGGACGATCTTGATGCCCTCGATCTTCTCCATTGGCTTGACCGACGCCTCGATGATGCCGGGCAGCGCCTCCAGCAGCTTCATCTTGATTTGCATGGCGATCTGTTCGGCGGCCAACGTGTTGAGGGCGGCGTTGCGCATTTCGATGCCGCTGGCGTCAACCTGGTATTGCACCTGCTGTGCCTCGGCGCGGATCTTGACGGCCTGCGCGTGGTTCTGCGCCGCGTCCTTCTCCGCTTCGGCCGCGACGCGGATACCGATGGCCTGCTGCTGGGCCTCCTGATCGGCGGCCACCAGGGCGATTTGTTTTTCGCGTTCGGCGATGGCAACTTCGCGGGCGGTCTTCACCTGTTCTTCGGCGCGGGCGGCGAGGGCCCGTGCTTCGTTGGCCTGCGTCTCTGCCTCGGACTGGGCCTTGGACTTCTCGGCGATGGAAATCAGCTTGTCCTGGTCGGCGAGCGTGGTGCGCTTCTCCTGGTCGATCTTGGCGACCTGCACCTCGCGGTCGGCCTCGATCTGGCGCTGGCGGATGGCGCGGTTCTTCTCCACTTCGGCCTCCTGGACCAGTCGTTCCGCGTCGATCTTCGCCTGCTGCGCCTCGCGCTCGCGTTGCGCGGTGATGCTCGCCACCTCGGCGGTCTGCTGCACCTGGCGGGTGGCGACCTCCTGTTGCTGCTGCAAGGTGGCGAAGGTCTGGTCCTTCGAGATGGTGAGCTTGAGTTGCGTGGCCTCGAAGTTCTTCTTGGCGATGGCGACCGCGGTGTCCTGCTCGATCTCGTTACGCTCGCGGGCGCGCTGCTGGGTTTGTTGGGTGAGCTTGGTCAGGCCCTCGGCGTCGAATGCGTTCTGGGCGTCGAAGAACTTGATCGGCGTCTGGTCAAGTCGGGTCAGGCTGACCGATTCGAGTTCCAGGCCGTTCTTCAGCAGGTCCTCCGAGACGGCGTTCTGCACCGCCTGGATGAAGTCGGCGCGGCGATCCAGCAACTGGTGCATGCTCATGGACACGGCGGCGGCGCGCAGAGCGTCGACGAACTTGTCTTCCACCAGATCCTTGAGCGAGTCGGGATGCATGGTGCGCTGGCCCAGGGTCTGCGCCGCATTGGCGACGCCTTCGACGCTGGGGATGACGCGTACGAAGAAGGCGGCAACCGCGTCGACCCGCAGGCGGTCGAGGGTGATCAAGCTGTCCGCGCCTGATCGGGAGACCTCGAGTTTCAGGGTGTTCATGTTGATATTGACGCACTCATGGAAGACCGGCAGCACAATGGCGCCGCCGTCCATCACCACCTTTTGGCCGCCCAGGCCGGTGCGGACGAAGGCCAGTTCCTTCGACGAGCGACGGTAGAGGCGCGAGAAGATCAAGCCGATGGCGAACAGGCCGATCAGCGCAATTCCAGCCAGGATGCCCATGCTGAACAATTGATCCATTTCTTATTTCTCCCTTGTCTTCAAAGTAGGTCGGGGCGCGGGTTGGCGATGGCCTGAAAGCGCGACCCGGAAATCTGTTTCACCAGCAGCACCGATTCTCCGGGGCCGAATTGCGCCGTCGGGTGGTCGGGTTCGACGCGCACGTAGAGTGTCTGCCCATGTTCGTTTTTCACCCGTGCCTCGGCGGGGTAGTCGGCGCGTGCGGTGCCGTTGACCACCACGGCGACCCGGCCGACCAGGCTTTCCAGCAGCACCGCCGATGTCTCGTCGCGCGGGATGAGGCGGGCGATGGTGGCCCCGGAGACGCGCACCACCGGCAACGCGCCCAGAAACGCCACCAGGGCGGACAGCGCAGCCGGTGGATAGAAGCCCAGCATGCCATGGGCCAGCGCGTTGATGGTGTAGCCGATCAAGGCGAAGGCGGTGAGCAACACGACCAGCAGCACCAGCATCGGCACCTTGCCGATATGCAGCCAGCCCAGCCACGAGTCGGCAATGCCCTCCAGGCCGTGGCTGGCATCGGGCAACAAGTGATCGAGCCAGCCGGAAAAACTGACACCGACCAGTAGCCCCATGCCCTCGATGACCGTGATGGCGATCAACAGCATCACGGCGACGGTAAAGGGCCAGGACTCCGGCGCGAGAAAGAGTTCCATCGCGATCCCTTCGCAGTTACTTGTCGCCCCGTGTTGCCTTGAGGGCGGCAAGACGTTCGGCGATGCGGTTGTTGCGCTGCATCTCGGCGAGTTCCCTGAGCTTGCCGGCTTCGCTGTTGAGCCCGGTCGCCAGGCCAGCGGCGCCGGTCTGGCGGGCCAGGATGCGGCCAAACGATGACTCGGCATCCTCGACGCGCGACTGGCGATCCGAACTGCCTCGCGCCGATGGACTGCTCGCCTGGTCGGCGAGGGTGGCTTGGTATTCGATCAGGGTCTGGCCGAGCTCGCGCTTCTTGGCCAACAGGGCCACGATGTAGCTCTCCAGTTCCTTGCCGCGCTCGGTTTGCTCGTCGAGCGACTTCTGCAGCACCGGCAACAAGTCCTCGATGTCGGCCTGGCGGCCGATGGCGGCGCTGGCCAGATCGTCACGGCTCTGAGCGACGGCCGTGTCGATTTGCTCGGTCAGCCTCTCGTGCTCGGCATTGAGTTTGGCGATCTGCGATAGCACCAGATGCTTGGCCGCCTCTGCCTTGCCTAGATCGGCTCGCACCTCGGCGGCGACTTGATCGATCTCGCGGATGGCCTGGGCCATGACGGCGTCCGGCGCCAGGCTTTCGGCCTTGTCGAGCAAGGCATGGGCGCCGCCGGCGATGATGCGGGAGACGCGGGTTGCAATGGTGTCGGCCATGGTTCAGCTCCTTCCTTTTCTGGTTGAGATGATTGCGGCGATTTCGAGAATATCGGTCATGTAGCGATCCAGCACCGTCTTGTCGTAAGTGGCGGGCACTGAAGTGACGGCCGCTCTCAGCAGCATCGTCAGCAGGCGAAAGCACTGTTGGGCGAGAATCGCCTCGATTTCAATTGCCTCGTCCGCCGCGTGCTTCTCCGACAGGCGCGAGGAGACCAGAGTGGCCATGATCTGGGGAATCCACTCCGATACGGCGCTTACCAAGTCAGAGTGGTCTTTCTGCTTTCGTTCATGCGCGGCAACACTATCAACAAAGGGTTGTGCCAGCGCGCGCATCCAGCTTGAACAGAGTTCCGGATTGGTGATTCCCGCTTCCTGTGCGCGGGCCTTGGCCAGCAAGGCCCGCAACTTCTCGCTGGGTGTTCGGGCGGCGGGGTCCTCCAGGGACAGGAGCCACTGAAAATCCTCATCCGGTACCCGGATCGAGATGGTCTGCATTTGTGCCATGTGCGCACCTCCGATTCGCAATCAAACGAATTCACATGCAGCTCAATTGTATGCATGTGTAAGCAAATGATATGGACATGGGTGGCACTTGTCAAGCGTTGGATAGGAGGTCCAAAGAACCTTCGGTGCGGTGGTCGTCGCGCCTTGGCCTTGCGTGAGGTTTTGCAGAGCGTGATGTCCAGCCGGACATGCAATTCGCGCGGATGGCGCCTTCGCACCAATCAGCGGCCATTCAAGTCGTGGAAAAAGCGAGTTGGCGAACGGCCGGAACTGGCCGCCAGTTGCCGATTGGTAGTGCCTTCCAATTGGGATACTAGAACTGATCTTGCCGCGAGGAGCAGTTGGTCAGGCGAACACCACCGACACGTGCCCGGCAGCCTTGGACCGCGAAGCGGTCTTAACGACGATCTCGACGTTTCGTCCCAGTCGGGTCAGACAGTCAATCATCTTGGTCTCGGATATCCCGCGAAATTGACCTCGCAACAAATTTGAGAGCTTTGGCTGAGGAATGCCGAGCAGTTCTGCCGCTTGGATTTGGGTCAGTTTACGCCGCTTGATGATTTCGCCAATCTTGGTGGCGAGCTGCGCCTTGACCAGCATCTCTTCTGCGTCCGCGACCCCCAGGTCTGCATAGACGTTGGCACTGCCATGTTCGATTTGTGTCATTTCATTACTCCTTCCGCATGCTGTCTAGCCAACTTCAATCGCGCCTCGACGACATCCATCTCGTGCTTCGGCGTTGAGATGCCTTTGTGGGACTTCTTCTGGAAGCAATGCAGCACATATACGGCATTCTTGAAGCGAACCGTGTAGACCGCTCGGTACGCTTTGCCATCGTCGTCTTCAATAACCTCCAGCACTCCGGCAGAGCCAAATCCTTTCAGCGCCTTTACTTGATCGTGTTTGAGACCTTGCTGCGCCAGATGGAGCGCGTACCCCACGACATCTATAACGGTGTCGGGCATGGTCAACAGATCCTTCTTTGACGACCCAACCCATTCCAGCGCTTTGACCACTTGCTTGATCATCGGACAATTATACCCAAATGGGTATCGATGGCAATATTGGTTGGTTGAGAGCAACACGATTCTCTGCCAGGGCGAAATTGCTTCCGGCACGATGAAGACGAAATGTAAGCACGACCGGCAGGAGTTGGCCGTAAGCACCAATTCGGGCATGGTGTCAGAAAGAGGCCCCTCCAGTAACGTTCGCCGATACGGTTTTCGCGTCGCCGACTGACGAGCATTCGATTGGTCCCCCGGTCGCGTACTGCAAGCCTTCGCCCGCCCAATTGGCCCATTCGCTGGCGCGACAATGACCGCTCGCCCGAGTGCGGGCACGCACGTATTGACTCAACATGACGCTACCGTGTTAAATCCACAGCGGCGCTGTGCTTCAAGCCTTGGCTACGATGGCGACATACCAGTGTTTTCGTGCCACTTGATCGCAGCACCGCAAGGAAATTCCCCGCAGCATGTTCAACAGGAGATGATTCGAATGGCAACTGGCAAGGTTAAGTGGTTCAACGACGCAAAGGGTTTTGGCTTCATCACGCCGGACGATGGCGGCGAGGATTTGTTTGCCCACTTCTCCGCAATTCAGGGCAGCGGCTTCAAGACGCTCAAGGAAGCACAACCGGTGTCGTTCGATGTAACGACGGGTCCCAAGGGCAAGCAGGCCGCGAATATCCGGCCGGAGTAGCTCCTGGCGGAAACGACGAGAACCCCGCGCGGAGGAGAGTTCTTCGCTCGGGGTTACTTGTCCGCGCCACGGATTGACCATCCTGCGCGACTTCGGTTGCGCATGACCAAGGCTGCTTCAACCACGATTTCAACAATCCGTTCGGCTGGCGCACTGGCTGGTCAGTGGTGACTGCGCATACTGGTCAAATCGACTCGCTCAGCCCCCATCTTCGCGCGGGAACTGCCAGGCGGCGACACCGTATAGAGCCGCCGCCGACAGCAGCACGACGGCGTAGCCCGAGTGGATGGCCAGCAGCGTTGCCAGCAGCGTCGCCACCACCGAGGCGAAACCGTTGATGCCCCAGGCCCAGGGCACCAGGGGCGCGGCGCGCGCAGACACGGCGGCAAGCCCGAGCGGGAACGGCATGCCGAGGCAGAAGGCCGGCGGTGCCACCAGCAGCATCGTGACGATGATCTTCCAGCCTTGCGCGATCCCCATAGCCTGGGCCAACAGCGGCGGCAGCAGAAAGGCGTAGGCGACCGCCATTGCGATGATGGCGGCGAAAGGCCAGCGCGCGGCCGGTGGCAGGCGCGCCGAGTAACGGGCGCCCAGGCCGGCGAAGACCAGAAAGACCGACAGCACCACGGCTGCTGCGTAGAGCGGGTGACTGAGAAACAGCGCGAAGCGCTGTAGCAACGGCATTTCGATGGCCATGAAACCGAGCCCGAGCGCAAGGAAATAGCCGGGCAGCCGGCGCCGCAAACCCGCCGGTGCCGAGGCGAAGGCGAGTCGGGTGCCGGAAAGCGCGAGCGGCAGCAGGATCAGCAGCAGGCTCACCACCACTGCCTGCGCCAGCGCCATCACCAGTACCGGGTAGCCCCAGTCCAGCGGCGGCAGGCCGCCGCGGGAGCGCAATTCCAGCAACTCGGGCAGCGTGCGCCATTTGAAGAAGTGGAAGAAGTAGGGGCGGTCGTCGGTGGCCGGTTCCAGGTCGAACTTGTAACGCTCCATGAACTCGCGGCGGCCGGGGCCGAGCAGCGCCTGGGTGCCGGCGAAGAAGTCGTCGCGCTCCAGCAGGTTGAAGACATTGGCTTCGGCGGCGGCAAGGCCCGCCACATGGACGATGTCGAACGAACGCTGCCGGCAAAAGTGCTTGATGCCAGCGATCTCCTCCGGCGAAAAGGCGCCGTTCTTCACCAGCAGCGTGACCGTGTTCCAGCTTCGGATCATGGCCAGCGCCTGCCCCGGTTCGGTTACGCCGCGACCTTCGAGGGCGGTGGCGGCAGTGGCGAAAAGGCGCAGGCTGTCGCGCGGCGGCAGCATCACCCAGCGTGTGATGGCGAGCAGGCCGCCGGGAGAAAGCCGGCCCAGGTAGGCCTCCAGAGCCTCGACGGTGTAGAGGTTGCTCTCGGCCAGCGACCCCAGCCCGGCGGCGCTGGAGCCGAAGGAATCCAGCAATGCCACCTGGATCAGGTCGAAGCGCTCGCGGCTGGCCGCGACGAAGCCGCGGGCTTCGGCCACATGGAGGCGCACGCCCCGTGCGCTGTAGGGGCGGCCGGAGAAGGCCGCCAGATCCTCCTCGACCAGCGCTGTCACCTGCCTGTCGATTTCCACGGCATCCACTTGCGCGGCGCCGTGGTAGAGGGCCTGGAGCACGTCGGCGCCGCCGCCGGCGCCGAGCACCAGCACGCGCGGATGCTCCAGCAGGCGATAGGGCAGGGCCGAGGTGGTGTCGCCCAGGTAGGCCAGCGCGGCGGTGTCGCCGTCATAGCGGGTGACGGCTCCCGCTGCCTGGCCGTCCACGAACAGCCCCATCTGGGGCGGCGGCCCGGTCGCGGCGCTGAGGCTCAGGCCCGGCGCGTAACGCAAAGGCGCCAGCGGACTGTCCACCACCGTCACCACCCCCAGGGGGCTGAAGCGTTCCGCCATGATGCGAGCGTCCTTGACGCGCAGCGCCTGGCGCAGATCCTTGTAGTCGGAGGGAATGAGTTGCAGGGCCTGCGCGGGCAGCAGGGCCGGCCCGATCAGGGTTGCGACGGCGAGAAGGCTGCCCCAGCGCTTCGATGCCGGCCATGCCGCCAGGGCCGCCGAGGCGAGGCCGCCGGCGCAGATGGCGCGCAGTGCATCGGCCGGATGAAGGAAGAAAAGCATGGCCAGCAGAGCCGCACTGCCGAGGCCGGCACCCAGGATATCGGCACCGTAAAGACGCGGGATATGTTCGCCGAAGCGGGCGTAGGCGAGGCACAGGGCCGTGGCGGCGCAGAAGAAGGGCATGAACAGCAGCACGTAGATGGCGGTCAGGCCCAGGAACTGCCCGGGATTCCAGGCGATCTCGAGGGCGTTGAAAGGCACCCGCTCGGCGGCGGCAAAACAGGCCGGTGCGGCGACGGCGAAGGCAGCGGCGAATAGCCAGAAGCTGAGGGGATAAGCGGCCAGCAGGCGCGACCTGACCAGCGTAACGAAGGTACCGGCGGCGCCGAAACCCAGCAGGGCGACGCTGATGGCGAGGTAAGCGAAGTGATGCCACTGGATGATCGCGAACAGTCGCAGCAGCAATACCTCGTAACCGAGGGCAGCGGCAGAGAGCAAGCCGACGGCGGCGAGCGGCGGCCGCAAAGCCGAGTCAGTCATGTCCGCCGGTCAGCGGCACGAAACTTACCGGCATCAGTTGTCGCGTCGTCACCGTACCGTCGGCGTGCTTTTCCACCAGCATCAGCTGCTGCTGCTGGAAGGGGGCGCCGACGGGGATCACCATGCGTCCGCCGGGCTTCAACTGGCGCAGCAGCGGCGGGGGCACGTGGCTCGATGCGGCAGTAACGACAATGGCATCGAAGGGCGCCCGCTGCGGCCAGCCATCGTAGCCATCGCCGACCTTCGTCGCCACCTGCCGGTAGCCGAGACGCTGGAGGCGGTCGGCGGCGTCCCTGGCCAGAGGTTCGACGATCTCGATGGACGAAACCTTCGCGCCCAGTTCGGCCAGCACCGCTGCCTGGTAGCCGGAGCCGGTGCCGATTTCCAGCACGGACTGGCCGGGCTCGAGCGCGAGCAGATCGGTCATTACGGCGACGATGTAGGGCTGGGAAATCGTCTGGCCATGGCCGATGGGCAACGGCCGGTTGGCGTAGGCGTAGCTGCGCAGCAGCAAGGGCACGAACTCGTGCCGCGGCACGCGAGTGAGCACGGCCATGACCCGGGGATCGATCGTCCTCTTGCCGGTACCGGCGCCGAAGGCCTGCGCCATCGACGCCACCTCGTCCACCATCGCCTGCCGTTCGCTGCCCGTGCGATCGTCGGCCGCGACGAAGGAGTGAAGAAACAGCGTCATTGCGGCCACCAGCCAGCGGGACGGCCTGCGCCAGCAATGCCTGCGTGATGATGCCATGGCCGCGAGGAAGCTCAGCAGGTCACATGAAACAAACCGATGACTGCTCCCTTGGCCTTGTTCCAGCGCGCGATGGCTTCGGGCGTCGGCGCCAGATCGACCGCGATCTTCCGTTCGGCAAAGTACTCGGCCGCCTCGTCGGAAAGCGCCACCATGCCGTTCTGGCCGGCGCCGACGATCAGCCGTTCGGCGCCCTTCTCGCAGATGTACTCGGCTTCCTCGAGCGAGATGGTGTGCGAGGTCCCATACACGGCCTTGGAGAGCTTCTTCCTGCGCTTCGCCACCTCGCCGGAAAGCCGGATCAACACATCATGCTCGATGCGCTTGCCGGCGATGGTGAGGTAACCGAACTCGGTAGCGTCGATCTTGGGTTTCATGACCATGCCCCCTTCGTTCGAGGATAGATGGCCGCCGAGCGCAGGACAAGCAGTCAACCCAAAAACCTCAGTTCATTCACCGCAAAGGACGCCAAGGACGCAAAGGAAGGCGATCTTGAGACGATGCATGTGTCACCGGGAAGGTGAAGACCCCCAGATATCAAAAGCCTTGTTTTCCTTGGCGTCCTTGGCGGTGCAACTGCTGTTTCTAGGGTCAATGATGACGACGGCGCGGCTTGTCGCTGGCACCTGCCTTGCCCAGACTCTCGCGCCTTACCTGGTCGAGTCGCCAGACACCGCCAGTTTGTCGGCGCGTACCCAGGTCGGCGCGATGAACATCAACTTGCGCAACGAGTTCTGAGGCCCGTGGGGCTGCAACCTGAAGTGTCCGCGGCGCAGATGCGGCGAAAGTTCGCCATGGCCGTGCACGTGGATTTCCTGCGGCCCGAGGATGATGCGGTCGTAGAGATCGGGTAGCCGGCGTTGCAGCTTGGCCGCCTTCTTTGGGCCGATCCGGTTCAACCGGTCGTGCATGGCCGAGTAGTCGCGTTCCTCGATCCGCACGGTTTGGGGCAGGCTCATGTACAGGAAGACCTTGGCGATGATCTGTATCACCGACTCGACGTGGGCGCTCTGGCCGACACCGACCGGCTCGCAGACATCCCGGATGCACTGGGTCAGCGATTGCCCCACATCATTGACGAATATCTCGATCGTATTGACGAAAATCATCCGCTGGCCATGCGCGGTGATGATCGGCACCAGCGTCAGTACGCGCTCCCTCTCGCGCGCCATCTCGAACACGTAGACGCCCTGGACAGAGGATTTCTCCAGGCTCGGTGCGGGAACAACGGCATCCTGGAACGCCTTGCCGAAGCGGATGAAGGACGCGGGAATAGGAGGACGCAGCATGTCCACACTCAAGTCGTCGCCCAGGTCCGAATGGACCAGAATCCGTTCCAGCGCGTCGGTCGGTTCGATGATGGCGTTGCGCCCGGACCAGAACATCAGTGGCGCCGTCGTCAGCACCAAGGCAGCGTCGGCGGCCGTCGGATCTCGGGTTTGGAGGTTTCGCGCCCATAAGGGCTCATGGATGACGGTGTCGCGCAGCAGGCCCATGTTCTGGTAGAAAGGGCGGCGCACGGTGTTCATCAGCGGCCCGGCTGAGCCGTACTGTTTCGACTCGATGTTCCGCCACGCAGCGAGAAGCTTGCTGTTGCGTGCACAAACGGGATGCGGCAGCGTGCTGGCGGTCGCGCAGTCATGCTGGGCATTGAACAAGGCGATCAACTCTGGATAGGCGCCAGCCGCCGCAACGACAGGGGTGCTCAAGCGGGGGTTCGCGGACCAGGGCTTGGCGGTATCGGCGGGCGGGCGCATGCGAGCGTTGGGGATCATCGCACCGGCGATGCTATTTGGCTCCCTGGGATAGGGCAGCCGGGCGATGGCGCAGCGAGGCGAGGACGGCATCCCAGAGCCCGATCATTTCCTCTTCCGGCGGCGTCTTGATGTAGGTGCCGTCCCGGAGCGGATTGTCTGTATCCATCGTGATCGTGATATGCGGATGCACGATGGACTTGAGTTGGCCTAGCGTGCGCCAGCGGAAGCTGTAGAGCTTGGTGCCGTTCTTGAGTTCGGTCAGCGAGATCGTTTCTTCTCCGTCGAAGCCGTCAAGGTCGCGATTCTGCTTGCGCAGTACCCTGAACTGCTTCAACCCGACTTCCCCGCCTCGCCCTTCGGCAGAGCGCTCTTCGGTCTTAAGCGAGTCAAAAGCAGAACCACCAAGGCGCTCCTGATTCTCTTCGACCAGCAGGCCGATGCTGAGGCCAGGACGTTTGACGGGGCGGACGTTGTAGTCGGCGCGGGTTCCATACTCGCCTATGGGCCTTCCTATTAGCAACGCCTGGTCAATGCAGAAGCCAGGCGCAGTTGGCACGCCGCCATCGTCGGGGAAAGGCGCGAAATCGCTCAATATTGGGAAGAACCGGGAAGCGTATTCAAGACTGTTCTCAGTGAGCGCCCGGATACGGATCTTGTACGCGGTCTTCTTGAGCCACAGGTACTCCTCCAAATCAGGACCGATATCAACGTCGGGGTCAGTGTGCAGGACCATAGCCGCCGAGGTATCGGTTGGCTCCGTGTATGCAACGAGCATTGACCCGGCCTTTTCGTGCTTCGCCTCCTTCAGAGTGCTTTTCCGTGCCGACACCAGATGACGGAACTCTTCCAATGAGGCAGCGTCCAGCTTCGTGATCTCGCCATAACCGTAACTCTGCATCCAGCTCGCGGTGCCAATCGGCAAATCGATCAGCACGCGGCCGACACATTCCGTCTTGAGCAGCTTGAACCGGTTCATGGCACTCATGTCCCTGTCGTTATGGCTGTTGCAGGGCGAAGACAGCAGCATCGCCGCTACCAGTAACAGGTATTTGGTCATTTCAGGAGCAGCGACAAAGACAGGTGCTTGCCAAAGAAAATCGCCAGGATCGCGAGGCTATTTGGCCCCAGGCGGCAACGCTCCGGGTCGGTGGCGCAGCGAGTCGAGCACGGCATCCCACAGCCCGATCATTTCCTCCGCTGGCGGTGTCTTGATGTAGGTGCCGTCCTGAAGTGGATTGTTGGTATCCATCGTGATCGTGATATGTGGGCTAACGATGGACTTGAGTTGGCCAAGCGTACGCCAACGGAAACTATAGAGCTTGGTACCGTTCTTGAGTTCGGTCAGCGAGATTGTTTCCTCTCCGTCGAAGCCATCGAGGTTGCGCTGTTGCTTGCGCAGTACCTTGAACTGCTTCAGCCCGACTTCCCCGCCTCGCCCTCCGGCGGAACGCTCTTCGGTCTTGAGGGAGTCAAAAGCAGAACCACCAAGGTGCTCCTGATTCTCTTCGACCAGCAGGCCGATGCTGAGGCCCGGACGTTCGATGGGGCGGACGTTGTAGTCGGCGCGGGTAACGTTATTCGGGGGGCCGGTGACTATGGCGCCGTCTATGCAGAAGCCTTCAGCAAGCGCGGCGTCGTCTGGCGAACGGTTCTTCAAGCGGATGAATGGATGAGTGAAGATTCGGACTACATCTTCGAACTTCTCAGTTGATAGCATAGAGTCATTGGCAAGGTATCCGTTTCTTCCTGCCCAGTAGAACCCCTTTACTTGATAGCCAACCCGATCCCAACTGTTCTTTCTATGAAACAGAAAACGAGACGGGTCACCTCGACTCACGTGGGAGAGCAGCGACCCTTCATCATCATGTTTGCTCGCCCGCAACGTTGCTTCTTCGGCGTCGGCTCCTGCCCAGAACTCCTTCTCGTCCTTGGCTTCGGAGCGCTTGATGTCGATGGCTTCGACCATCTGCGTCCAGCTTTCAACTCCATTTGGCAAGCCGATCAGCACGCGGCCGATACATTCCGTCTTGAGGTGCTTGAAGGGAGTCATGGAACTGATTTCCTTGTCGTCGGAGCCATTACAGGCGGCAGATAGCAGCGATACAGCCAACAGCAAGAGGACTTTGGTCATTTCGGCTCAGGGACCAAGGCGAGGATCCGGAGTATTGCATCAAGTACACTCTGCCTCGCGGCCGGGTCGTTGTAACTCTTGTCATGGTCATACCCGGATTGGCGGCAGACGACCTGTGCAGCCGCATCGACTCCGGCACCGGAGGCAAGACCCGGAACCGTGCCGTCACCGGGCACATCTTGGAGACTGATGGCCGCGCGGGGCAAACACTGCGTAAACACCAAGGGCCGGCAGCACTCCTCCACCCTGCCGGAACTTTGTGATTCCCATTTCCCACCTGGCGGTGCGTCCGGCGCCATTTCGGGAACCGCCGTCCAGCCGACCGTACCCCAAGAGCGACGTCCATTGTCCATGCCGTAGTGGGCGTAAGTATTCGAGTGGAACTTCCCGCCGAGTTTCGTGTGAAATGCCTCTGCTTCCTTCAGCATGTCCAAATGCAGTCCGAGATAGCTCTTGCCCTTTCGCTCCGGCAGTTCCGCCGGGTTCAACCAATCCGGGTTGATCATTCGCCACCAGACGTCTTGGCGCCTGTAGATTTCTTCATAGGGGTCGCCCTTCTGTGGAAGCTTCAATCGTTCCTTGCACTTGCCGCTCTCGATCCCTGACCCTGGCGCACCCTCTCTGTGGAGCTTGTTCAGCTGTTCGTAACCTTCGCAATTCTCGATCCAGAACCAAGGCTTGCCCTGGTTGTAGAGCTTGTTGGGTAGCAGTTCCATCGGCCCAGGGGCATATGCGAGTGCAGGCGTGGTGTCCTCTCCCGTATTGCCAAGGACATGGCCTGCTCCCCAACCGGCAGCGCCACCGCCCTCGTCCCCGAAGCCGGCAACGAATCGCTTGTACGTCGCCGCGGCACCATCGGTAGGCATGACGCCGTGGATCACGCCCCAGACCAGGCTTTCGGCGCCATGCGCCTTGCAGGCGGCTCGTGCAACCAAGCCACCCATGGAGTGGGTGATCAGGATCACCTTCTCGCAATGTAATCCCCTGCTTTGGTATTCCTTCGTGATGTCTCCGATGCGCTTCGCGAGTAGCCGTCCGGATTCCAGATTCGAATCGAGCCAGTTGTAGCCGAAGGCATGTACTGGGAAGCCGAAGCTGGTAACGCGCTTGACTTCGTCATCGGTGAGGGCTCGAGGTTTACCCTGTACGCCAGAAGGCAACTTGCCTTTCAGGTTTTCCAAGTGTCCCTTGAGGAGATCATTCGCCTCGCCGGTAGGCGAAATCGTGGCCCCGTTAAGTTGGTGTTCCAGCCAGTCCAGCACGGTACCGTAGAACATGGCACTGATCTCACCCCAACCTCGCTGACGGGCCAGTGCCACCGGCACGTTCGCGAGCGGCGTCACGTCGTTAAGCATGCCGTGGGAAATGTTCCCACGCAGATCGACTTCCAATACGTCCTTGTTGAGGTATAGCTGGCGCGTGGCGGAGCTGGTGAAGGGCCAACTCTTCATGTCCCACTCGTTGTCGACTCGCCAGACCCAGTTGCCAGCCCCGATCTTGACGTCGCCCTTGCGGTCGCGAATGTCGACTTTCGCTTTCAGATTACTGCCCATGATGCCCGGCACGAAAACGACGGGGATCACCGTGTTCGGGGGCGTCTGAACCCAAGTCCGGCGAACATCGCTCTTCCCGGAAACGAAGGAGCGGTAAGTCGGCAGACCGTTGCTGCCGAGGCCGGTTTGTGTCGCTGACTGATCGCGTAGTTGTTCCGCCATGGTGTTTTCAGGTTATCTCAGGACTTGGGCAACAGTTCGATCCGGTAGGAAGCAAAGTCTTTGCGGTCGAGCACCTCGGACTTGCCAGCGGCGTTGGTGATGCCTTGAATCGTCTTGCCATCTTCAAATACGATCTTGAAAGGCTGGTCCGGCATCGGCTTGCCATTGCGGCCGTAGATCACCAGTTGGTCGTCGAGACCAGGTTCATGCGGCACGAAGGGGACCATTTCGGGGTGCATTTGCGTCGGCCCACTAAAACTCTTCTGGCTTGCCTGCACCAGTATCGTGTCGGGCGCCTTGAAGATGATGTTGCCACCGCTCATATCCATGCAGGCTCCGCCTGCCGTCCTGATCACGATGCGCTTGGCCGCCACCCAGTCGATGTGCGCGTTGGCGCTCATGACGTTCACCTCATCCTTGGCCTGGACACTGATGGTGTCCGACTGCGCCTGAAGAT
>JBGOZF010000086.1:0-18352 GCA_041480065.1 Rhodocyclaceae bacterium | reverse complement strand
GTCGAACGAGCCCCACTTCTTGTTGATGGCGGCGGCAAGTGCGCCGCTCGGGGCGCCGCCGCCCGCGGGCTTCATGCTGTTCCAGAAGAAGGTGTGGTTCCAGACCTGGGCGGCGTTGTTGAAAATGCCGCCAGCGGGCGCTTTCCTGATGATGGCTTCGAGATCGAGGGCTTCGTATTCGGTGCCCTTGATCAGGTTGTTGAGGTTGGTGACGTAGGCCTGATGATGCTTGCCATAGTGGTAGTCGATGGTCTCGACGGAAATGTGCGGCGCCAGGGCGTCCTTGGCGTAGGGCAGGGCAGGCAGGGTGTGTTCCATGTGGTCTCTCCTGTTAAAGGGTTTGTTGTGTAATCCTGACAAGTCTAGTCAGGAATTATGCGACTGACAAGCGCTTCGGCGCCGCCTTCGGCAAAGCGCAGTGAAAGCGCCTCTCCGGCTTGCAACTGGCGATGGCTGCGCACCAGCCGGCCTTCGGGGTCGCGCACCAGTGCGTAACCGCGCGCCAGGGCGGCCTGCGGGTTGAGGGCGGCGAGGCTGGCGGCGAGCCGTTCAAGCCGCGTGCGATGGGCTTCGATCGCCGGTCGCGAGCGAGCGAGGCGTAAACGCAGGTTGGCGAGCCGCGTGCCCTGGCGCCGCAATTGACGTTCTGCAGCGGCGCTGATGCGTGTGGCCAGGTGATCCAGGTGCTGTCTTGCCCGGGCGAGCCGTTCGGCCGGATGCACCAACTGCCGGGCCAGGAGATCGACGCGCTGCATGCGCCGCTCCAGGGCGGCGTGCATGGCGCCACTCATCGTCGCGGCCAGGCCGGCTACTTCGGCGCCGGCTTCGAACCAGCCGGCGCTGGCGAGTTCGGCGGCGGCAGTCGGGGTCGCGGCGCGGCGATCGGCGGCAAGGTCGCCGATGGTGACGTCGGTTTCGTGGCCGACGCCGGCGATCACCGGAATCGGGCTGGCGGCGATGGCGCGGGCGACGATTTCTTCGTTGAAGGACCAGAGGTCTTCCAGACTGCCGCCGCCGCGGACGAGGAGCAGCAGGTCGCACTCGGCGCGCCGGCCGGCGGTCTCGATGGCATCGGCGATCTGGCCGGCCGCATCGGCGCCCTGCACGAGGGTCGGATAGACGATCACCGGCAGCCCCGGCGCTCGTCTGGCCAGTGCGGCGACGATGTCGCGCAGTGCCGCGGCGCGCGGCGAGGTGACGACGCCGATGCGACGCGGGAAGCGGGGCAGGGCGCGCTTTCTTTCGTCGCTGAAGAGCCCCTCGCGGTCGAGTTTCTCCTTTAGTCGCAGGAAGGCTTCATAGAGTTGCCCAAGGCCGGCGCGACGCAGACTCTCGACGTTGAGCTGGAAGTCGCCGCGTGCCTCGTAGAGCGTGACCAGGGCCCGGGCCTCGACCTGCTGGCCGTTCTCCAGGCGCCAGGCCAGCGTCTGGGCGCGGGCGCGGAACATGGCGCAGCGAACCTGGGCTTGGGCATCCTTGAGCGTGAAGTAATAATGTCCGGAGGGCGCCCGGGTTAGATTGGAGACTTCGCCGGCGACCCAGAGCAGCGGGAACTCGCGTTCCAGGGCGCTGCGGGCGAGCCGATTTAGCTCGGAAACGCTGAGGATTTCGGGGAGCACGGCGGGGTGCGGTTCGGCGGTTGAAGTGGGCTGAAGACCGGCTTCGATTCTAGCTCATCCACAAGGCCGCTTTTTCGGGCGTAACAGTCCTGAAACCCGCCTGCAATCAGGGCTTCTTATTTAAGTTGCTGAAAACATTGTCATTTTGTCGGCTTAAATTTTGTTCGGCCTAGAAAAAGGCTTTGTTACTGGCGTACTTAGGTCAATTGTTGAGCCGGGACTCACAGACTTTTCCACAGTTTTTGTGGACAACCTTTACGTGTATCTACGATAACCTCGGCAACGCTATGACCGTCTCTCCCGCTGCTTCCACCGCCCTGGTTCCGCTGCATGGTTCGGCGCTCATCGGGCTCTTCCGGGAAGCGCTGGAAAGCAGCCTGGTGGAGCGCGGCGCGGTCCAGGGGCTGGAACTCCTCGGGCCCGCCGACGGGTTCTGGCGCCAGGTGCCGCTGGCCGACGTCAAGCGCATGGCCGAGGGCGGCAATCCGGCGGCGCAGGCGGAACTGGCCTGGCGTTGGGCCGTCGGCGAAGGCCTGGCCAAGTCGTACGGCCAGGCGGTCCATTGGGCTACGAAAAGCGCCGAACACGCCTGCGCGGCCGGCGAAGCGGTACTCGGCTGGCTGCTCTATCACGGCTTCGGCCTGCCGCGCGACCACGCCGAAGCGGCGCGCCTGTTCGGGCGCGCAGCGGCTCGCGGCGATTTGCGGGGCAGCGTCTGGCTGGGGCTGTGCCTGATTCGCGGCCACGGCGTCGAGGCCGACGCGGCTCGCGGCGTTCAGTACCTGCGGGAATCCGCGGCCGCCGGCGTCCGGCTTGGCCAGTATTGGCTGGGCAGGCTTCACTACCTTGGCCAGCATGTCGAGCGCGATTTCGGCGAAGCCATCCGCTGGCTGACAGCCGCTGCGGGCCAGGGTGTGCCGCGGGCGGTCGATCTCCTGGCCCGCTGTCATTTCTTCGGCCGCGGCATGGCCGAGAACCGGCCCGAGGCCGTGCGGCTCTGGCGCCAGGCGGCGGAGGCGGGCATCGGCGCTGCCATGTTCTGCCTCGGTCTTTGCCTATATGCCGGTGAAGGAGTGGCGGCAGACCGCGCCGAGGCCGCCGACTGGTTTGCCGCGGCGGCCCGCAAGGGCAGTTCCGGCGCCATGTTCCTGCTTGGCCAGTGCCACATGTTCGGGCTGGGCGTGGTGCGCGATCCTGCGGCTGGCATCGGGTGGTATCGCAAATCGGCGGAGAAAGGCAGTCGCGAGGCCGAGTTCGAACTGGGCGAGGCGTATGCCGCCGGCCGCGCGGCCGCGGCGCCGGACCTGGCCGAAGCCGTGCGCTGGTGGCGCGCGGCCGCCCGCAAGGGACACGCGCGCGCTCGCCCCAAGGTCGGGCACTGCTACCGTTGGGGCGACGGGGTGCCCGAGGACAAGCGCATCGCCGTCGCCTGGTATCGGCGTGCCGCCGATGCCGGCGAGGTCCAGGCGGATGTCTGGCTCGGCGAATGCTGCGAGCATGGCGAGGGCGTGGCGGCGGATCCGGTGCAGGCCGTCGAACATTACCGGCGCGCCGCCGAGGCCGGCGATCCGCAAGGGCAGGCCGAACTGGGCCGTTGCCTGCTGCACGGCATCGGCATCCGGGTCAATCCGGCGCGCGGCGAAGCGCTGCTGCGGGCAGCGGCCGAAGGCGGCTGGACCTCCGCCCTGGGCGAACTGGAAAGGCACTGGTTCGCCAAGGGCGAGCGACTGTTCCACGACGCCAGGCCGGATCCCGCGGCGGCGTTCGATTATTACCGCAAGGCGGCCGAACTCGGCCACCGCCGCGCGGCGCTGATGCTCGCCGAATGTCTGCGCCATGGCATCGGCGCGGATCCGGATCTGGCGCAGGCGGTGGTGTGGTACCGCAAGGCGGCTTCGCTGTTCGACGCCAAGATCGCGCTCGGCGACATGTACTACTTCGGCTGGGGCGTGGAGCGCAATGCGCGCGAAGCGGTGCGCTGGTACGAGCAGGCCGTGGCCCAGCACGAGGATGCCTATGCCATGTACAGCCTTGGCTACTGCCTGCTCCACGGTCACGGCGCGCGGCGGGACGCGCGCACGGGTATGCGCTGGCTGCGCCAGGCGGCCCTGCTGGGGGAAACCGACGCCCAGTACGAACTGGGCAGCGCCTACTACCGCGGCGCGACCGGCGCCGTCAACCTGCGCCTGGCCATGAAGTGGCTGCGCTCGGCCGCCGGCCTCGGCCACCAGCAGGCGCAGGCGTTTCTGGAACGGGTGGAGAAGGACGGGCCGCTGAACTAGCTGCAAGAACCCCAGTTCATTTACCGCAAAGGACGCCAAGGACGCAAAGGAAGGCGATCTTGAGGTGAAGCGCCGAGCACCACCCGATGGCCTGCAGAAACTGACCCTCTTGCTGTCCTTAGCGTCCTTGGTGGTGCAACTCTTTTCCCGAGTCTATCCGGTCAGTTGCGCGCGAATGGCGGCGACGTCGGCGTCGAGCCGGTCGGACATTTCCTGGAGCAGATCGCGGCCGGTGCGGCGGGCGATGTTGGCGGCGGTGAAGAGTTCGTAAAGCTTCGATCCGAACAGGCGATTGAGCTCGCCGGCGATATCGCCGATGCGCCGCTTCAGCCGGTCTACCTGTGCGGCGAGGTCGATGGCGTCGACGGCCTGTTCGCGGTGGACGCCTTCCTGCCAGAGAGCGAGTACCTCGCGCAGCGCCGACTCGTCGCCGTTGCGATAGGCGCGGTTCGCCTCGGACATCAACTGGGTGCGCCAGGCGCGGTCGTTCTCGTCTCGCGCTCGATCCGGATGTATCTTCTGGGCCAGCTTGCGGTAGAGCTTCTTGAGGTCGGCGCTGGCCACGAACGGCCGCGGGTCGTTCGTCTCCGGGCTGGTGAAGCGTTCGCTCTCCCGTCGCGATCGCTCGGCGCGCGCTTGTGCGGATTCGGCAGCGTGAGTTGCATCGAGGTCTTCCGGATCGGCGGCGGCATGCTGCGCGGCAAGCTCGGCGCGCAACTCGTCCAGCATGGCCATGCGGGCGCCGATCAGGGCGTGATAGCGGCGGGTGAAGTCGGCGATCTCGGCCTGGGCGGTGGCGAGTTCCAGTTCAAGCTCCGAAAGCTCCTGCGTCAGCACTTCCAGTTCGGCGCGCAGGCGGCTCGCGGCGTCGGCGGGCGCCGGCAGACCGCCTGCGGGCCCAGCCCCGCCCAGCAGCAGCGTGCGAAGCGCGCCGGGCCAGGGTGTCCGCACATCCTCGGGTTGTCGGCCGGTATCGACGATCACGACCCAGTCGGCAGTGGCCTCGATGCGCCGGGCCAGCGCCAGCGGTAGCACGCGGACCGGGAACAGCCGCGGCAATCCGGGCGGCCAGGCTTCGGCATCGAGGCCGCGATTGCTCCAGGCCAGACATTCCTGCCAAAGCGCAGCCGCTTCGTTCATGCGGCGCCGTTGTGCCGCCCAAGCCGGTCCATCGGTGTCGTCGCAGGCACGGGCAAGCCGGCTCTTCAGCAGCGACAGCGTGGCACGCAGGGCGATGCCCATGGCATAGTGCGCATCGGGCAACACTAGACATAACGGACGCAGATCGAGGTCGACCGCGTTGGAAATGTCCGCCAGCGCCTGGTCGTCGACCGTGACAACGAGGAGGCTGCGATCGCACGCCATGGCTTCGGCGGCGACAACGGCCAATGCCGGCGCCACATCGGCGGGTGCCGGCGTCGCGGTGAGAGCAGTGCCGTCGTTCGCCAACAGGCTCGCCAGCCAAGCCCGTGCCGTTGCGGCGCTGTCTTCCGCTACATTCATTCGGCAATTCTAACGCCTTGCCAATTCCGCCGCCGGGCGCTAAAGTGCGCGTTCATTCGCGTTTCCAGGAGTAACCGTGTTTTCAATCATCCAGGCTGCCGGTTGGCCGATTTACTTTCTGCTGCTGGCTTCCATCATCGCCGTGGCCCTGATCATTGAGCGTGCGGCCACCTTGCGTCGGTCGAAGATCGTGCCTGCCGGGCTGCTCGCGAGCGTAGCTTCCGAATATCGGGAGAAAGGCGCCAGCGATGACCTGGTCAAGCGCCTGAAGGTCCATTCGCCCCTGGGCCGCGTGTTTGCCGCCGGCCTGCGCAACGTCAAGAGCTCGCGCGAAGTGATGAAGGATGCCGTCGAAGAAGCCGGCCGCAGTGTCGCGCATGAGTTGGAACGGTTTCTCACCAGCCTCGGCACCATCGCGTCGATCAGCCCGCTGATGGGTCTGTTCGGCACCGTCGTCGGCATGATCGAGATTTTCGGCGCGCCCGCCGGCAGCGGCAACAACCCGCAGGCGCTCGCCCACGGGATTTCGGTGGCGCTCTACAACACCGCCTTCGGCCTCATCGTCGCCATTCCCAGCATGATCTTCTATCGGCACTTCCGGGCGCAGGTGGATAGCTTCGTCATCGAAATGGAGTTGCAGGCGGTGAAACTGGTGGAACTGGCGCACGGCGAGCGGAGGAATTGATGGCCCCCCACGCTCGCAGGATCGGCTCGCTGCCCCCCACAGGGGGGCGTCTGCCTCCTTGGGGCGGCCCGGCGGAGGCAGCGATGGCCCCCCGCGCCGAATGTAGCTCGCTGGCCCGGGCGGAGGCACGATGAACTTCCAGAAGGGGCACTACCGGGAGGAGCCGGAGATCAATCTGATCCCGATGATCGACGTGCTGCTGGTGATCCTGATCTTCCTGATGATCACCACCACCTACTCGAAATTCGCGGGCCTCGAGATCAACCTGCCGACCGCCGACGCGCAGACGCAGAAGGAGGAGCCGAACGAGATCAACGTCACGGTGACCGTCGCCGGCGACATCATGGTCAACAAGGTGCCGGTGGCCGGCCACGACGTCGAGGCGATCGGTATCGCGCTGAAGCGTGCCGCCGGCGAATCGAAGGAACCGGTGGTGATCATCAATGCCGATGCCAAGGCAACCCACCAGAGCGTCATCGACGTCATGCAGGCTTCGCAGCAGGCCGGTCTCTCGCATATCTCCTTTGCTACGCAACAGGTTCAGCATTGAGACGATCTGGCAGCGACGCGGGCTGCTCGCGTGGCTGCTGCTACCTGTCGGAGCCGCTTTCCTTGCCCTTGCCGCGCTTCGGCGATTCCTTTACCGCGCGGGGATTCTGAAGACCGCGCGCCTTCCTGCGCGAGTGGTTGTCGTCGGCAACATCACCGCCGGAGGTTCCGGCAAGACACCGGTGGTTCTCTGGCTCGTCTCGGAACTGACGCGCCGTGGCCGACGACCGGGCGTCGTCAGTCGCGGCTATGGTGGCGAGGGCGACGCAGTGCGCGAGGTGCTGCCCGAGAGCAGCACTGACGAAGTCGGCGACGAGCCGTTGCTGATACGCCGTCGTGCCGGCTGCCCGGTGTTCGTCGGCCGGGACCGCGCTGCCGCGGCACAGGCACTGCTGGCAGCGCATGCCTGCGACCTGATCATCTGCGACGACGGCCTGCAGCATTACCGTCTGGCGCGCGACGTCGAGATTGCGGTGATCGACCGGCGCGGCGCGATGAACGGCTGGCCGCTGCCTGCCGGCCCGCTGCGCGAGCCGATGTCGAGACTGGCCGAGGTCGATGCCGTGGTGGCCAATGGCTGGCAGGGGCCGGCGGCGTTTGAGATGACGCTCATCGGCAATACCTTCCAGCGCGTCGACGATTCCGCGGTGACCTGCAATGCGGCCGATCTGAGCGGTTTGCACCTCCACGCAGTGGCCGGCATCGGCGAACCGCAGCGCTTCTTCGACCACCTGACCGCATTGGGGCTGCGCTTCGATGCGCATCCCTTTCCCGATCATCACCGGTACGTCGCTGCCGATCTGGCGCTGTCCGGCGACGCGATCCTGACGACCGAGAAGGACGCGGTAAAATTCGCCGCACCGACACCATTGCCGGTATGGGTGCTGCCGGTCACCGCCGCGATCGAACCGGACCTCGCGCAATTCGTTTTGGAGAGAATCGATGGACGCCCGCCTGCTTGAAATCCTGGTTTGCCCGCTCTGCAAGGGCCCGCTCGATTACCGCAAGGAGAAGTCCGAACTGGTCTGCAAGGCCTGCCGGCTTGCCTTCCCGGTCCGCGACGACATTCCCGTGATGCTGGAGGACGAGGCGCGCGAACTGCCTGCGGACGAGGACTGAAATGGTCTTTCATGTCGTGGTGCCGGCGCGCTACGCCTCGACGCGCCTGCCCGGCAAGCCGCTGGCGGACATCGCCGGCAAGCCGATGATCGTCCGCGTCGTCGAGGCGGCATTGATGAGCGCTGCCGGCGATGTCCATGTCACCACCGACGACGAGCGCGTGCGCGCCGCCGTTGAAGCGCACGGATATGCGGTGCGCATGACGCGCGGCGATCATGCCAGCGGCACGGATCGGATCGCCGAGGTCGCCGACGCTCTTGGTTGGCACGATGACGAGATCGTGGTCAACGTGCAGGGCGATGAGCCGCTGATCGAACCGGCCCTGATAGACGCCGTGGCGCAGGCATTGGCGCGCGATGACGAAGCGATGGTCGCCACGGCGGCGCAGCCGTTGAACTCCGCGGGCGACTTCTTCAGTTACAACGTGGTGAAGGTGGTCTGCAATTCGGTCGGCCGCGCGCTCTACTTTTCCCGCGCGCCGATTCCCTGGGCACGGGACGCCTTTGCGGTCGACCGCGAGCGACTGCCTGCTGATCTCGGGGCTTTGCGCCATATCGGCATCTATGCCTACCGGGCCGGGTTCCTGCGACGCTTCGGCGGGCTAGCGCCGTCACCGCTCGAGAGCACCGAAGCCCTGGAGCAACTGCGCGTGCTCTGGCATGGCTACGGCATACGCGTGATCACGGTCGATCATCCGCCCGAGCCCGGCGTCGATACGCCTGAGGATCTGGAACGGGTGCGCAGCATCTGGTCCGGCAGATAAGGCGACAAAATCGGAGCATTTATACATCCGTTAAACCGCGGTGCCGAATGAGTTTAAGGTTGTGCCGCGTGGAGTGGGGTTTCATAAGACAATATAATCGACCCATTAACCAATACACCAAGGGACTAGCATGCGACTCATCTTGTTGGGGCCGCCCGGCGCGGGCAAAGGTACCCAAGCCAACTTTATCAAAGAGAAATTCGGCATTCCCCAGATATCCACCGGCGACATGCTGCGCGCCGCCGTCAAGGCCGGCACACCGCTCGGCCTCGAAGCCAAGAAGATCATGGATGCCGGCGGCCTCGTCCGCGACGACATCATCATTGGTCTGGTCAAGGACCGGCTTCTGGCACCCGATTGCAGGGATGGCTATATGTTCGACGGTTTTCCGCGCACGATTCCGCAGGCCGAGGCCATGAAGGATGCCGGCGTGCCGATCGACTTCGTGCTCGAAATCGACGTACCGGACAGCGAGATCGTCGCCCGCATGAGCGGCCGGCGTGTGCATCTTGCCTCCGGACGCACCTATCACATCAAGTTCAATCCGCCCAAGGGCGAGGGCAAGGACGACGTCACCGGCGAGCCGCTGGTTCAGCGCGACGATGACAAGGAAGAAACAGTCAAGAAGCGCCTGGATGTCTATCACCAACAGACCGAGGCCCTGGTCGGCTATTACGGCAAATGGGCGGCCGGCGGCGCTGCCGGTGCGCCGAAGTACCGCAAGATCGACGGCCTGGGCAAGGTCGAGGAAATCCGGGACCGCGCTTTAGCTGCATTGAAGTAAACAGGAGTCTGCAATGGTGACAAAGAAAAGAAACGCCTTCTACGCCCAGTCGGGCGGTGTGACGGCGGTGATAAACGCATCAGCCTGCGGTGTCATCGAGGCCGCGCGCAAGCACAAGGACAAGATCGGCAAGGTCTACGCCGGCCGCAACGGCATCATCGGCGCGCTGACTGAAGACCTGATCGACACCAGCAAAGAGTCCGCTGCCGCCATCGCGGCCTTGCGCTACACGCCTTCGGGCGCCTTCGGGTCCTGTCGTTACAAGATGAAAAGCCTGGAGGCCAACAAGCGCGAATACGAGCGGCTGATCGAGGTCTTCAAGGCGCACGACATCGGCTACTTCTTCTACAACGGTGGCGGCGACTCGGCCGACACCTGCCTGAAGGTATCGCAGTTGGGCGAGGCGACGGGCTATCCGCTGCAGGCCATCCACGTGCCGAAGACGGTGGACAACGATCTGCCGATCACCGACAACTGCCCGGGCTTCGGCTCGGTGGCCAAGTACATCGCCGTGTCCACGCTGGAGGCGACCTACGACGTGCGCTCGATGGCCAAGACCTCGACCAAGGTCTTCGTGCTCGAGGTGATGGGCCGCCATGCCGGCTGGATCGCTGCTGCCGGAGCGATGGCCTCGACCAAGGGTACCGAACTCCCGATCATCGTCCTGTTCCCGGAAGTGCTTTTCGACCAGCAGAAATTCCTGGCCAAAGTCGACAGCCTGGTCAAGAAATTCGGCTACTGCACCGTGGTCGTGTCCGAAGGCTGCCATTGGCCGGATGGCAAGTTCCTCGCCGAGCAGGGCACGCGCGACGCCTTCGGTCACGCGCAACTCGGCGGTGCCGCACCGGTGGTCGCCAATATGGTCAAGGATGCGCTCGGCCACAAGTTCCACTGGGGCGTCGCCGATTACATGCAGCGTGCGGCACGCCATATCGCGTCGAAGACCGACGTTGACCAGGCCTATGCCATGGGCAAGGCGGCGGTCGAATTCGCGCTCAAGGGCCACAACTCGGTGATGCCGACCGTCGATCGCGTTTCCGACAAGCCCTACAAGTGGAAGGTGGGCATGGCTCCGTTGTCCAAGGTAGCCAATGTCGAGAAGATGATGCCCAAGAACTTCATCACTGCCGATGGCTTCGGCATCACCGAAAAGTGCCGGCAGTATCTGGCACCGCTGATGAAAGGCGAAGACTATCCCCCATACCAGGATGGATTGCCAAAGTACGTGACGCTGAAGAACGTCGCCGTACCGAAAAAGCTGTCGGGCGAATTCAAGTTGTGATAAAAAGCGCGCATCCTGGATGCGCGCTTTTTTATGGGGATCGTTTTAGTCTTTTTCTAATGCTCTGATTTTGAACAACTAGTCAAGGAGGGAATGATGTCGACAGGATTGCTATTTGCCCTGGTCTGTGCCGTGGCGGCCATCGCCTACGGCTGGATCATGGCGCAGTGGATCATGAAGCAGCCGACCGGCAACGACCGGATGCGGGAAATCTCAGCCGCGGTCCAGGAAGGCGCGCAGGCTTATCTCAAGCGCCAGTACACGACCATCGCTATGGTCGGCATCGTGCTGGCCGTCGTGATCGCCATCTTTCTCCACCTGCCGACCGCCATCGGCTTCGTCATCGGCGCTGTGCTGTCGGGCGCTGCCGGCTTCATTGGCATGAACGTCTCGGTGCGCTCCAATGTCCGTACCGCCCAGGCGGCCAGCCACGGCCTTAACGCCGCGCTCAACATCGCCTTCAAGGGCGGTGCCATCACCGGCCTGCTGGTCGTCGGACTGGGCCTGCTCGGAGTGGCCGGCTACTACGCCGCCCTCACCGCCACCGGCGCCAGCAGTTCGGACGCCGTTCATGCCCTGGTCGGTCTGGGCTTCGGCGGTTCGCTGATTTCCATCTTCGCCCGTCTGGGCGGCGGCATCTTCACCAAGGGCGCCGACGTGGGCGCGGATCTGGTGGGCAAGGTCGAAGCCGGCATTCCCGAGGATGACCCGCGCAACCCGGCGGTGATCGCCGACAACGTCGGTGACAACGTCGGCGACTGCGCCGGCATGGCCGCCGACCTGTTCGAAACCTATGCTGTGACCATCATCGCAACCATGCTGCTGGGCGGCCTGATGGTGTCGGGCGCCGCAGCGGCCAACGCGGTGATCTATCCGCTGGTGCTCGGCGGCGTATCCATCATCGCCTCCATCGTCGGCTCCTTCTTCGTCAAGGCGCGCGAGGGCGGCAAGATCATGAACGCTCTCTATCGCGGTCTGGCCGTGGCGGGCGTCATTGCCCTGGTGGCTTTTTATCCGATCACCAACGCCATGTTTCCGGAAGGCGTGGAGGCCGGCGGCAAGATTATTTCCGCCCTCAACATCTACTTGGCGTCCATCATCGGACTGGTCCTGACCGCGGCCATGGTGGTCATCACCGAATACTACACGGCCACCGAATACAGCCCGGTGCGCCACATCGCGGCGGCTTCCACCACCGGCCACGGCACCAACATCATCGCCGGCCTCGGCGTTTCGATGAAGGCCACCGCCGCGCCGGTGCTGGCCGTTTGCCTGGCGATCTGGGGCGCCCATGCGCTGGGCGGTCTCTATGGCATCGCCATTGCGGCGACTTCCATGCTGTCCATGACCGGCATCATCGTCGCCCTGGACGCCTACGGTCCGATCACCGACAATGCCGGTGGAATCGCCGAGATGGCCGAGTTGCCGGATGAAATTCGCAACATCACCGATCCACTCGACGCCGTCGGCAACACCACCAAGGCGGTGACCAAGGGCTATGCGATCGGTTCCGCCGGTCTCGCCGCTCTCGTCCTGTTCGCCGACTACACCCACGCGCTCGAAGCTAAACTGGGCGTGAGCACCGCTTTCGACTTGTCCAACCACATGGTCATCATCGGTCTGTTCATCGGCGGCATGGTGCCCTACCTGTTCGCGGCCATGGGCATGGAAGCGGTCGGTCGCGCTGCCGGTTCGGTGGTCGTCGAGGTGCGCCGTCAGTTCCGCGAGATCAAGGGCATCATGGAAGGCACGGGCAAGCCCGAGTACGGCACCTGTGTCGACATGCTGACCAAGGCGGCGATCAAGGAAATGATGATCCCCTCGCTGCTGCCCGTACTGGTGCCGGTCCTGGTCGGCCTGATCCTCGGCCCCGTCGCTCTCGGTGGCGTGCTGCTCGGCACCATCGTCACCGGCTTGTTCGTCGCCATTTCGATGACGACCGGCGGTGGCGCCTGGGACAACGCCAAGAAGTACATCGAGGAAGGCAACTACGGCGGCAAGGGCTCCGAGGCGCACAAGGCGGCGGTGACCGGCGACACCGTCGGCGATCCCTACAAGGACACCGCCGGCCCTGCGGTGAACCCGCTGATCAAGATCATCAACATCGTCGCGTTGCTGATCGTGCCGCTGATCGCTTAAGCAAGCGCCGACTGCAGTCCAGCGAAAGGGCAACCTGCGGGTTGCCCTTTCTATTTCAGCTGCCCCGGTGGTGGAAATCCGCGAGACGAAAGCCGAGCGCGAACAGCGTTGCCAGGTAAGCAAAACCGCCGCCGGCAACCGCGACTGCGAGGCGACCGACACGTACTGTCGACGTTGCGTTCAACCAGGCGTCGTCCGGCCCGGCAAGGAACCAGAGGGCCAGCCCCATGACCACCAGCGCGATGGCGATCTTGATTACGAACGTTGCCCAGCCCTTGCGCGGCACGTAGGCACCGCCGGTCCGCAGTCCGCGCAGCAGCAGCGCGGCGTTCAGGCAGGACGCCAGCCCGATCGAGAGTGCCAGGCCGGCGTGTTTCAACGGCCAGACGAAGGCGAGGTTCATCGCCTGGGTCGCCGCCAGCGTCACCAGCGCGATCTTGACCGGCGTCTTGATATTCTGGCGCGCGTAGTAGCCCGGCGCAAGAATCTTCACCAGGATCAACCCGACCAGACCGGCGCTGTAGGCGACCAGCGCCGAGCGCGATTGCAAGACATCGTTGGCACCGAATACGCCGTGCTGGAACAGGGTGGAGATCAGCGGCACCGCCAGTATCGCCAGCGCCAAAGCCGCAGGCAGGGTCAGCATCAGCGTCACGCGCAGGCCCCAGTCGAGCAGCGCTGAGAACTCGGCATGGTCTTCGGTGGCGTGCGACCTCGTCAGGCTGGGCAAGAGGATAGTCCCCAGTGCGGCGCCCAGGAGTCCGGCCGGAAATTCCATCAGGCGATCGGCGTAGTAGAGCCAGGAGACGCTGCCCGACGGCAGGAACGAGGCGAAAATCGTGTTGATGAGGAGCGATATCTGCGCGACCGAAACGCCGAGCACCGCTGGCCCCATCAGCTTCAGGATGCGGCGCACGCCTTCGTCTTTCAAAACGAGGTCGAAGCGCGGCAGCATGCCGATTCTCTTCAGCGCAGGTATCTGGATGGCAAGTTGCAGTATGCCGCCGAGAAAGACGCTCCAGGCCAGCGCTTCGATCGGACGGTCGAAGTAGGGCGCCAGGAACAGCGCACCGCCGATCATCGCCAGATTGAGCATCACTGGTGTGAAGGCCGGCACAGCGAATCGACCCCAGGTATTCAGGATGCCGGCCGACAGCGCTACAAGGGCCATGAACACGATGTAGGGGAAGGTGACGCGCGTGAGCTCGACAGTCAGGGCGAACTTGTCGGCGTCGGCGGAGAAGCCGGGGGCTGAGACATAGATCAGCAGCGGCGTGGCGACGATCCCGAGCAGCGACGCAAGAAGCACGGCGAGAAATAGCGCGGTTGCGGTACGGTTCACCAGGTGCTTCGTTTCCTCCTCGCCGCGGCGGCTGCGGTATTCGCCGAGTAGCGGCACGAAAGCCTGTGAAAACGCGCCCTCTGCAAACAGGCGCCGCAAGAGGTTCGGCAGGCGGAAGGCGACGAAGAACGCGTCCGTGGCGATGCCGGCGCCGAAGCTGCGGGCGATGACAAAGTCGCGCACGAAACCCAGGACGCGCGACAGCAAGGTCATACTGCTGACGGTGGCCAGCGCGCGTAGGAGACTGCCGGGGGAACTCATGGGCGGCAATGGTATCGGTTCCGGTCTTCCCTGACACCTTGCAAAGGAGGAAAGAAGTCCCTATAATCGCGCGCTTTTGCAGCTTAGCCCCGCAAGGACAGGGAAGAATCTATGGCCAATAGCGCCCAAGCACGCAAGCGTGCCCGTCAAGCCGTCAAGCAGCGCGCCCACAATGTCGGTCTGCGCTCCAGTTTGCGTACCGCCATCAAGAAGGTGCGCAAGGCGATCGGTGCCGGTGACAAGGCCGCCGCGCAGGCGGTTTTCAAGGAATCGCAAAGCGTCATCGACTCCATTGCCGACAAGAAGATCATCCACAAGAACACCGCGGCCCGCCAGAAGAGCCGCCTGTCGGCCGCCATCAAGGCACTCTGACAGTAGTCGCAGGTTTTCCCGGACGGGCCGCCTAGCGGCCCGTTTCTCTTTCTGCCGCAGAGGTTTAGCATAGCGGATGACAGCGTTTCGCCGGCTCGATCGAGTCGACACTGCCGCGGCCGGCGATAGAGCGAGTCGCCGACGAATAAATATTCAGGGAAATTAGTTATATGGCTTGCGCAGTCTGTGATGCCCGCATATACTGCACAAATGTCCCTGATCTAGAAGAGGTTTTAGATGCTGCGGCCCGTACTAACGAAATATGGCTTCCGTATTAGGACGCGGGTTGGCCTGGTCATGAACAATCTCATGATCCACGGCAATAATCCGGCGGAGGCACGTCGCAAATTGCGCCAGATGTATCGTGATTGCGAGATCATCGAGTGCGTGTGCTATCGCGATGGCGTGCGAACTGTCGTGGCCGAACTGGAACAGGCGCCGCAACTGAATCTCGGCTGAAGCCGGGGTGCGCCGCACCTGCTTCGGTTCCCTGTACAGGGATTTGCTTTTAGCTTAAGATAACAACACGCAAACACGGCGGCTGCCACGGTGGCCGCCGTCTGTTTTTTTGCGCGGAGAATCCATGCCGCATTTGATGAATACCTACAATCGGCAGCCGGTTGCATTTACCCACGGCGAGGGTTGCCATCTCTACGACGAGCAGGGGCGGCGTTATCTCGACGCCCTGGCTGGCGTTGCCGTGAACACCCTGGGCCACGCCCACCCGAGACTGGTGGAGGCATTGACCGAGCAGGTGGCGCGGTTGATCCATACCTCAAACATCTATCGCATACGCGAACAGGAAGCCCTGTCCGACCGGTTGACGGCGCTGGCCGGCATGGACGAGGCGTTCTTCTGCAATTCCGGTTGCGAAGCGAACGAGGCGGCGATCAAGCTGGCGCGGATGTTCGGCCATGCCAAGGGCATCGACAATCCTGCCGTCATCGTCATGGAGCATGCGTTTCATGGCCGTACGCTGGCGACCCTTTCCGCCACCGGCAACCGCAAAGTCCAGGCCGGGTTCGAACCCCTGGTGTCCGGCTTCGTGCGTGTGCCGTTCGACGATCTGCCGGCGATCGAGCAGGTGGCCGCGAACAACCCGAATGTCGTTGGCGTGCTGTTCGAACCGATACAAGGCGAAGGCGGCATCAACCTTGCCCACAGAGAATACATGCAGGCGCTGCGGCGGATATGCGATCAGCGCGCCTGGCTGCTCATGGTAGATGAGGTGCAGTGCGGAATCGGCCGTACCGGCGTCTGGTTCGCGTATCAACATGCCGGGATCAAGCCGGACGTGATGACGCTGGCCAAAGGCCTCGGTTCCGGCGTTCCCATCGGTGCCTGCCTGGCTGCCGGCCCGGCGGCTGGTGTCTTCAAGCCGGGCAACCATGGCTCCACCTTCGGCGGCAATCCGCTGGCCTGCGTCGCTGCCCTGACCACGCTCGACGTGATCGAGCGTGATGGACTGATGGCAAGGGCGGCGGCGCTGGGTACGGCGATCCGGGGCGGTCTGCGCGAGGCGCTGGACGGCGTCGCCGGCGTGGTCGACGTGCGCGGCGACGGTCTGATGATCGGAATCGAGCTCGACCGCAGTTGCGCCGAGCTGGTCAATATCGCACGCGAGTCCGGCCTGCTGATCAATGTGACGGTGGACAGGGTGATCCGCCTGCTGCCGCCGTTGGTGCTGTCCGATGCAGAAGCGCGGCAACTGGTCGACCTGCTGGCGCCTCTGATCCGAAAGTTTCTCGGCGTCTGAAGCTATGGCCCCCCACGCTCACGTTTGTTCGCTGCCCCCCACGGGGGGGCGCATGCCCTCTTGGGGCGGCCCGGCGAGGTCATGATGGCTGCGGTCAAGCACTTCCTGCAGTTCAAGGATTTCAGCCGTGCCGAATTCGAATTCGTTTTCGAGCGCACGCGCTGGATCAAGCAGAAGTTCAAGTCCTACCAGCAGTATTGGCCGCTGCAGGATCGCACGCTGGTGATGATCTTCGAGAAGGCCAGCACGCGCACGCGCCTGTCCTTCGAGGCCGGCATGCAGCAGCTCGGCGGTTCGGCCATCTACCTCAACACCCGCGACTCGCAGCTCGGTCGCGGCGAACCGGTCGAGGATGCCGCGCAGGTGATCTCGCGCATGAGCGACATCGTCATGATCCGCACTTTCGAGCAGGACATCATCGAGCGCTTTGCCGGCCACTCGCGGGTGCCCGTCATCAACGGCCTGACCAACGAATACCACCCCTGCCAGATCCTCGCCGACATCTACACCTTCATCGAGCATCGCGGGCCCATCCAGGGCCGCACGGTGGCCTGGATCGGCGATTCGAATAACGTTTGCAATACCTGGCTGCAGGCGGCCGAGGTGTTCGGCTTCAACGTCCATGTGTCGACGCCACCCGGCTACGAGGTGGAGCCGTAGCGGGCCGGACTTTACGGCACCGACAATTTCGAAGAGTTTGCCGATCCCATGGACGCCGCCCATGGCGCCGACCTGGTGACCACCGACGTGTGGACCTCGATGGGCTTCGAAGCCGAAAACGAGGAGCGCCTGCGCGACTTCGCCGACTGGCAGGTCGATGGCGAGATGATGAAGGCGGCCAGGCCCGATGCGCTGTTCATGCACTGCCTGCCTGCCCATCGCGGCGAGGAAGTGACGGCGGAAGTCATCGACGGTCCGCAGAGCGTGGTCTGGGACGAAGCCGAGAACCGCCTGCATGTACAGAAGGCGCTGATGGAATATCTGCTGTTGGGCCGGGTGAGTCCATGAGGACTTTGACGGCTTCGCTGTGTGGTGCGCTGGTGATCGCCGCGACGAACGTCCTCGCAGCAGAGGATGCACGCGAGTTTGTCCAGATGTCCCCAGAAGCCCGTGGCGAATTGCGCAGCGAGATGCTCGACTTTCAGACTGCCTTGCACCAGATCGTAGTTGCGCTCAGCGAAGGCAAATTCACCGACGCAGCCGATACCGCCGAACGGCAGATCGGCCTTTCCGCCATGGGCCGTCACCGCAATTCGCCGCCCAATGCGCGGCCAGGAATGTTCATGCCGAACGACATGCACATGATCGCGCGCAACATGCACGGTGCCGCCAGCGAATTCGCCAAGACAGCAAAGACCGGCGACCTTGGCAAGTCGCTCGGCGCCTTGCAGGCGGTGACAGGCGCTTGCGTCGGCTGCCACCGCGCTTATCGAACACAGTAATTGGCAATACCTAGGAAGACAGAAATGACCGTAGCAGGAAAAGTCAGTGGCAAGGAAACCGGCAAGGTTGTCTTGGCCTATTCGGGTGGCCTCGATACCTCGGTGATCCTCAAGTGGCTGCAGGACACCTACAAGTGCGAGGTGGTCACCTTTACGGCCGATCTCGGTCAGGGCGAGGAACTCGAACCGGCGCGCAAGAAGGCGCTGAAGCTCGGCATCAAGGCTAAGAACATCTTCATCGACGATCTGCGCGAAGAATTCGTGCGCGATTTCGTGTTTCCGATGTTCCGTGCCAATACAGTGTACGAGGGCGAATACCTGCTCGGCACTTCCATCGCGCGTCCGCTGATCGCCAAGCGCCTGATCGAGATCGCCGCCATGACCGGCGCGCAGGCTATCTCGCATGGCGCAACCGGCAAGGGCAACGACCAGGTGCGTTTTGAACTGGGCGCTT
>JBGOZF010000085.1:0-18571 GCA_041480065.1 Rhodocyclaceae bacterium | reverse complement strand
CGACTACGCCGGCGTCGACGAGGGCATGACCGGGCTGTCGACCCGTTTTGCCTTCAAGATCCTGTCCAAGGTGTTCAACTTCGACCACCGCGAAGTGGCGGCCAACCCGGTGCACCTGATGTACGTGCTCGAGCAGCAGATCGCGCAGGAACAGTATCCGCCCGAGCAGGAGGCGAAGTACGTCCAGTTCATCAAGGAGTTCCTGGCGTTGCATTACGCCGAGTTCATCGGCAAGGAGATCCAGACCGCCTACCTGGAAAGCTACAGCGAATACGGCCAGAACATCTTCGACCGCTACGTCACCTATGCCGACTTCTGGATCCAGGACCAGGAGTACCGCGACACCAACACCGGCGAGATCCTCGACCGTTCGGCGCTCAACGACGAACTGGAAAAGATCGAGAAGCCGGCCGGCATCAGCAACCCGAAGGACTTCCGCAACGAGGTGGTGAACTTCGTGCTGCGGGCGCGGGCCAAGAACGAGGGCAAGAACCCGGCGTGGACCTCCTACGAGAAGCTGCGCAGCGTCATCGAGAAGAAGATGTTCTCGAACACCGAGGAACTGCTGCCGGTCATCTCGTTCAATGCCAAGGGCAGCGCCGACGAGCACAAGAAGCACGAGGATTTCGTCAACCGGATGAAGTCCAAGGGCTACACCGAGAAACAGGTCCGGCTGCTGGCGGAGTGGTATTTGCGCGTACGCAAATCCTCTTGAACCTGCGCCGCAGGGGAGGCATGAAAAGTGTTGCGGATCATCGATCGGCGTTACGACAGCAAGAACAAGAGCGCGACCAACCGCGGTCGCTTCCTGAAGCGTTTTCGCGGCCAGATCCGCAAGGCGGTCGCCGACGCCATTTCGCGTCGCTCGATCAAGGAGATCGAGAAGGACGAGCGCATCGGCATCCCGGCCAAGGACATCTCCGAACCCCAGTTCAGCCTCGGCAAGGGCGGCCGCCGGCTGCGCGTGCTGCCGGGCAACGACCGCTTCGGCAAGGGTGATGAACTCGAACGTCCGCCCGACGCCGGTGCCGGCCAGGGCCGCGGCGGCAGCCCCGAAGGCGAGGGCATCGACGATTTCGCGTTCACGCTGAGCAAGGAGGAATTTCTCGACATCTTCTTCGACGACCTGGCTTTGCCCGACCTCGTCAAGACACAGTTGGCGCGCATCAAGGACTACCGCCGCGTGCGCGCCGGCTACACCCAGACCGGCGTGCCGACCAACATCAGCATCGTGCGCTCGATGCGCGGCGCCGCCGGCCGCCGCATCGCCGTCGGCACTCCCTATCTGGCCCGCCTGCACGAACTGGAGGCGAAGCTGGAGGCACTCGTGGCCAACCATTCCGCCTCCGACGACGAAGAGATCCAGGCGCTGCGCGAGGAGATCGCCCGCCTGCGCGCCCGCATCGACCACATTCCGTTCATCGACAGCTTCGACCTGCGCTACCGCAACCGCGTGCTGGTGCCGCAGCCGACCACGCAGGCGGTGATGTTCTGCCTGATGGACGTCTCGGGCTCGATGGACGAGCAGCGCAAGCAGATGGCCAAGCGCTTCTTCATGCTGCTCTACATCTTCCTGACGCGAACCTACGAGCGCATCGACGTCGTCTTCATCCGCCACCACACGCAGGCCTACGAGGTCGACGAGGACGACTTCTTCCACTCGCGGGAGACCGGCGGCACCGTCGTTTCGACCGCGCTGGAAGTCATGCACCGCGTGATTACCGAACGCTACTCGACGGCGTCGTGGAACATCTACGGTGCCCAGGCTTCGGACGGCGACAACTGGGAAAACGATTCGCCGCATTGCCGGGAGCTCCTGGCGAGCAGCATCCTGCCGCTGGTGCAGTATTTCGCCTATATCGAGATCGCCGCCGAACCGCAGAACCTGTGGCTCGAATACCAGAAGCTGGCGGACAGCCACGAGAACTTCGCCATGCAGCGCATCGAGAAGCTGGAGGACATCTATCCGGTGTTTCGGGAACTCTTCAGCAAGAAACTCGCATGAGCGACAAAGCCCCCCTGCCCTACGACTCGGAGTGGACCGAGGAGTCCTTGCGCCGCTACGAGGCCGAAATCGGCCGCGTCGCCGCCGCGCACGGTCTCGACTGCTACCGCCACCAGATCGAGATCATCACGGCCGAGCAGATGATGGACGCCTATGCCAGCATCGGCATGCCGGTCTTCTACCACCACTGGTCCTTCGGCAAGCACTTCCTGGCCACCGAGCGCCACTACAAGCGCGGTCAGATGGGGCTCGCCTACGAGATCGTCATCAACTCGGATCCCTGCATCTGCTACCTGATGGAGGAGAACACGCTGACCATGCAGGCGCTGGTGATCGCCCACGCCGCCTACGGCCACAACTCCTTCTTCAAGGGCAATTACCTGTTCAGGACCTGGACCTCGGCCGACGCGATCGTGGATTACCTCGTCTTCGCCCGCAATTACATCGCCGACTGCGAAGAACGCTACGGCCAGGACGAGGTCGAGCATCTGCTCGACGCCTGCCACGCGCTGATGAACGTCGGCGTCGACCGCTACAAGCGCCCGCCCCGGCTGTCGCTGCTCAAGGAGAAGGAGCGCCAGCGCGAACGCGAGGAGTACCTCCAGGCCCAAGTCAACGATCTCTGGCGCACGCTGCCCCGCCAGGAACGCCCGGCCGCCGAGGACAAGGAGGAGAGTTTCCTCAAGGAGCCCGAGGAGAACCTGCTCTACTTCATCGAGAAGAGCGCGCCGCTGCTCGAGCCCTGGCAGCGCGAGGTCGTGCGCATCGTGCGCAAGATCGCCCAGTACTTCCATCCCCAGCGCCAGACCCAGGTGATGAACGAAGGCTGGGCCACGTTCTGGCACTACACGCTGCTGAACACGCTCTACGACGAAGGCCTGCTGGCCGACGGCTTCATGCTGGAGTTTCTCAAGTCGCACAGCAGCGTCATCTACCAGCCACCCTACAACGCCGACTGGTTCAGCGGCATCAACCCTTACACGCTCGGCTTCTCGATGTGGCGGGACATTCGCCGCATCTGCGAGGAGCCCACCGACGAGGATCGCGCCTGGTTCCCGGACCTGGCCGGCAGCGACTGGCACGAGTCGCTCGACTTCGCCATGCGCAACTTCAAGGATGAGAGTTTCATCGCGCAGTACCTGTCGCCGAAGCTGATGCGCGACCTGCGCCTGTTCACCATCGAGGACGACGATCGCGAACCGAGGCTGCGCATCGCCGCCATCCACGACGACGCCGGCTACCGGGACTTGCGCCAGCAGCTCTCCGAGCAATACAACCTCGGCAGCCGCGAACCCGACCTGCAGGTCTGGGACGTCGATTTCCGCGGCGACCGCACGCTGACCGTCCGCCACACGGCGCGCGAGCGCCGCCCGCTCGGCGACGACATGGAAGCGGTGATGGATCACCTTGCCTACCTCTGGGGCTTCGCCGTCCGCCTGGAGACCGTCGGTCCCGACGGCGTGGTGGAACTGCTGCGCACCTGCCACCACGAGAAGCGGCGCCGGAGCTAGCGTCTGTTCACATTCAGTCAACCTGAAAACCGATCAGGATGATCCGCCAGATCGATCTGATCAGCGTGCCCTGCGCCCTGGGCGCACCGGACACCGGCACGGCCGGCGGACCGGATGCCTTGCGGCGCGCCGGCCTGCTGGCGGCCTTGCATCGCTGCGGCCACGCGGCAGAGTGGACGACTGAACTGGACGCGCCGGCGGCTGCCGATCGCTGGAACGACCTGGCTGAACTCTGCGAACGTCTCGCCGGCGGCGTCGGCGCCAGCCGGCGCGCCGGCCACCTGCCCTTCGTGGTGGGCGGCGACCATGCGATCGCCGCCGGCACCTGGCGCGGCATCGCCGATAGCCTTGCCGGCCCCTTCGGGCTGCTCTGGCTGGATGCCCACCTCGATTCGCACACGAGCGCAGACAGCCCCACCGGCAATCCCCACGGCATGCCGCTCGCATTGCTGTTCGGCGAGGGCGACTGCCGTCTTGCCCACGCCTGCCTGTCGCCGCAACATGTCTGCATCATCGGGGCGCGCAGTTGGGAAGCCGAGGAGGCGGTGCGGGTCCGCCGGCTGGGCGTGCGCGTGTTCGACGACGCCGAGATCGCCCGGCGCGGACTGGCTGCGGTGATATCCGAGGCGCTGGCGCTGGCACGTTCGGGCACGGGCGGTTTCGGCATCAGTATCGACCTCGACGTCTTCGATCCCGTCGAGGCGCCCGGCGTCAACACGCCGGCGCCCGGCGGGCAGCCGGCGGCGGCCTGGATCGAGGTCCTGCGCGGACTGGCAGCGCATCCGGATTGCCTGGCGGTGGAACTTGCCGAATGCGACGGCCGGCGCGACGCCGACGGCGCCACCGCGCGCCTGGCGGTGGACATCGCCGGCGCCCTGTTCGCGCGGCCGCGGCCTGCTGCTTGCGATTGAACTCGAACGCCAACTGTGCCACGCTAATACTTTGGCAGAGGCGTTGCCGGCGTTAGGCATACGACCAAGGACAACTGCGGCATCGTCGGCCGCGCAAACAAGATGAGAGTTGGTTGAGGGAGGTCCCACCGTGAAAAGGCACAAGGAACAGGCAGTCGAAGCTGCCACCGTGAATGCTGACATCTCGCTGCCGGCCACCGGGCTGACGGGCGAACTGAACGCCATACTGGCCTCCTGCAATGAACGTCTTCTCGACCTGCAGAAGCAGGCCACCGAGATCGTCTTTGTGGAAGTCGCCGCCGTTCAGGCCGCCTGGCTGAGGGCGGTGATGGCGATGACGCAGATGGCGCCTCAGGAGCCCGATCGCGCCAACACCGCGCGCCTGATCGAGGTGGTCAATGACTGGTTCGAGGTCGTCACCCAGGCCCAGACGGCGCTGGTCGAGTTGATCGGAAGGTCCGCGCTGACCGGAGGCCAAGGCATGGCGGACTTCGCGCCGGCAGCTCAATCCCTGCCGACGGAGCGGCGCAAGCTCGCCGTCGTGATCAACTTCCCCGACAGGCGCCGGGCCGCGTAGCCGCTACAAGAGCGGTTCGATCTCCGCCTCGAGGTCTTCCGGCTTGGTCGCCGGCGCATAACGGCCGACCACCTGGCCATTGCGGTCGACCAGGAACTTGGTGAAATTCCACTTGATCGACTCGCTGCCGAGAACGCCGGGCGCGCGGGCCTTCAGATACGCGTAGAGCGGATGCGTGCCCTCGCCGTTGACCTCGATCTTGTCGGCCATCGGGAAGGTGACGCCGTAGTTGCTCTGGCAGAAGTCGGCAATCGTCGCGGCGTCGCCCGGTTCCTGCTGCCCGAACTGATTGCAGGGGAAGCCCAGCACCACCAGTCCCTTGTCCTTGAAGCCCTGGTAGAGCTTCTCCAATCCCGCATACTGGGGCGTGAAGCCGCACTCGCTGGCTGTATTGACGATCAGCAAGGCCTTGCCCTTGAACTCGTCGAGGCGAAGCTGGCCACCGCCCAGGCGCGGCGCCGTGAAGTCGTAGATGGAGGCTGCCATGAACGCCTCTACCCGTCGGATCAAGGACTCAACTGGCCGCGGATTTCGCCGCCCTTGTGCTCGGCGCTATGCACGCTGATGTAGAGCTCGCCGGCCTTGTAGGCCCGATACTGCGCATCGCTCAGTTTGGCGCCGGCCGGCACCATCCAGCCGTTGTCGCCGTTCTTATCGAGGGCTATCAGAACGGGGCCATTCTTTCCCGACGCGCCGTGGTGGATGTGCGCCATGGTTCCCGCCACGCCGGTCGTGGCAACCATACCGCTGACGGACATATCGGGATTGACATTGATGATGGCGTTGCCCGAGGCCGTGGTCCGCACCGGTGGCACTTCCATATCGCCGCTGAGCGAGACCCTGATCGCGTCGGCAGCAGCGGCGCACGAGAAGGCAGCGAGCACTGCCGCCGCAATGCCGGCCAGAAGCCGCGGGCGATGGAATCCAAATGCCGAGAAACTGTTCATGGTTGCCCTTTCGATTCAGTTCGAGGGTTCAGGAATTGCGTTAAGCGTGCAACCGCTCCTCTTTGTAGATTGCGCGACTATTCTATTTATACCGCAAAGAACAACCGCCATGAGTCCCAAGGCTTCGGGCTGATCGCGCACATGGCAGACCGGCCGTTCGGCGGTCCGGGGCATTTCGATGGACTCTTTCAGCTTCGCCATGGCCGGACTCCCGGGACTGTGGCCATTTGACTGATTGTGATCCAATGCGGTTCCCGCGTCCGAATTGCCCCCTCCGCGTCGGCAACGGCCATCGCGTTTATGCCTTTTGGTTTAGCTCCAAAGAGCCATTGCCTTGAACCCGGGATGTCGGTAGAAACCTGTTGCCATGTATCGACCGGTGCTCGAACCAACTATTCCATTCCGGCACTTGGGCGCCCTTCTTCACGAGTCCCGAGCAGCGGGGTTGCACCAGAACGCTCGGCTGTCCGCCGACATCGCAAGCCGGACAGCGCGGAACCTGGGCCGAATTGCGTCGTTCCCCGCCGCAAGCGTTCAGATACCGAGACGCAGTTGGGTGCTTGCCTCTGCGGCGAAAGAGGCGAGCCTTCTTCCGGTCATTCGGCACCATCCACCATTGGAGAACGACATGAACAGTACGAGTGTCTCGAGTCAACGCGAGAGTTCGAATGGCCCATCCTGCATGCATTTGCCCCAGCGTAGCAAACTGCGTTCGCTGGCGACCGGACTATGTCTGGTCCTGTCGATTCTTGCCGGCACATCGCGAGACGTGAACGCAAGCGGAATTGTCGTTGGCCACGACGTCAACACACTTGGAAGCTTCGTCGCCGGGAGTCAAGAGGATGCCTTCGCGGTCAATGTCGCGGGATTCCTGACTACAGGCGGCGCGACAAAGAACCTCTTGCTGTTTGAATCGAACCCCGGCGATGGAACTCGGAACTTTGCCCCGGGCGTACTGACTGCGTTGAGAGGTGCCGGCTTCTCGGTGACGGTCACTTCGAACTACACGACGCCGTTCTCAACCTACGACGCGCTGTTCGTCGCCCAAGACTTCCCGAGCGTTGGGTTCCTAAACAACGCCGCACTGATCAACTATGTCAATGGCGGAGGTGGTGTTTATCTCGCTGGTGGAGTCGGCCCGTCTCCCGCCAACGAAGCTGCCGGGTGGAGTTCATTTCTGAATCACTTCGGCCTCGCGTTTGTATCTTCAGCCTACAACGGACTTGGCAGCGTAACCATCAACAGCCCACATCCGATATTCGCCGGCATTTCGAAACTCGGCAGCGGGAATGGACAATCGATTCTTGACCTTGGCACCAACCCGAATGCCCATATCGTTCAGTTTGCCGGCGCCCAGGGTGTCTACGCCGTCGTCAATGTTCCCGAACCGGCGACATATGTCCTCCTTGGCGGCGGTCTTCTTCTGCTTGCCGGCATGGGGCGTAAAGGTGCCGCTCGAAACAGAGGCGATAAGTAACCGTCGCAACACAACTCGGATCATGGGCCGGCTTGCGCCTCAGCAGCGCACAAGCTCCACCAGCCGCTTCTCGGCCTTGACCAGTATCTTGTAGGTGTCGTGATCGAAAGCGGGACGGCCGGACTCGATGAGGCTCCAGACCTCATCTTCCGTCGTCGCGGTGCCGAGGTAGCTCCAGCCGTCGATGACATGCGCTTCGCTGCCTTCGCGCAGCAATGCGGGGCCGTTGAATGGCCAGGGCTTGAGCCTCAGTCTGGCCAGCGCCGCCATCAGCCGGCCTGAGTGCGTCGATAGCGGCTCCTTGCCGACGCAGGCACCCTTGCATTTCCTGATCTGGTGAGCGAAGCAGGGACGGCCGGCCGTGCCCTCCTCCAGCCCCAGCACCACGTGGCAGAGTCCGTGCTCGTCGGCAAGTTCCGTCAGCACCCGCGTCGCTTCGCGGGCATTCTTGAACGGACCGAAGAGGTCCTCGGTGCGGGCGAAGTCGACCTCGCCGACGGTGACGAGATGCGGACGCCACAGGTCCCGGCTCTCCTGCCGCAATTGCCAGGCGCGCAAGTCGTCGTTGCGCCGCAGGCGCCGGTTATGCACGGGCTGCAGGCGCTTGATCAGCGCGGCCTCGGTGAGCAGCGCGCCGATCTCGCCTTCGGTGACGATCCACTCGACGCGCCGGACCTGTTGCGCGAGACCCATCTCCTTCGCCGAGCTGCGGTCGGCGGCGAAGTGGGCGAGCACGCGTTTCCTGATCTGCTTGCTCTTGCCGACGTAGAGCGGCAGGTCGTTCTCGCCGTAGAAGAGATAGACGCCCTGGCCTTCGGGAAGCGCGTCGATCAAGGAGGCGTCGAGATGCGCCGGCAGGCTCGGCCGTGCGGTCAGCAGCGTCACCGCAGTATCGATTTGTTCCGGATCGAAGGTCGCATGCAGGTGGCGCCAGAACTGGTGGATCAGCCGGGCGTCGGCCAGCGCCCGATGGCGATCCCCCACCGCCAGCCCGTGCCGCTCGATCAGGCTGTCGAGGCTGTGCTTATGGTGCTCGGGATAGAGCTTGCGCGACAGCTTGACGGTGCACAACACCGTGGCGCGAAAGTCGATGCCGAGGCGGCCGAATTCGTTCTTGAGGAAACCGTAGTCGAAACGCGCGTTGTGGGCGACGAACAGCCGACCAGCGAGCCGCTCGCGTACCTCTTCGGCCAACTGGTCGAAGGTCGGTGCCGACGCCACCATGGCGTTGCTGATGCCGGTCAGGTGCTCGATGAATTCCGGAATCCGCGTTTCCGGATTGACCAGGCTCGACCATTCGCGGACGCCCTCTTCGTCCACCTCGACGATACCGATCTCCGTGATCCGGTCCGCCGTCGCCGTGGCACCGGTGGTTTCCAGGTCGACAAAGGCCAGGCGCGGGCCGGAACCGGCCGGTTGTCGCAGGCGTGATTCTTCGTTCATCGGCACGGAGTCAGGCAGGGAAAGGGCGCCATGATACGCGCCGGTGAAAGATCCCAGAAGTCGTGCCAAGGGCGGAAGCGAAACCACTGCCGGCCACTGCGGCCTCCGGCGGACGCGCCGGATTTGGGGGGAAATCCGGCATGACTTGAACGGAGCGACGAACCATCGACAGCGAAGGGGGGTGCTTTGACAATCCGCATTCCCCGATGCCGGAAGCCCGGTCCGACAGTGGTTTCAGCATTTGCTAATACAAGGTCCGTGCCACCCGCGTGAGCGCCCTGAAATTGAGCCGCTTGCCATCCGGAATACCGACAAACAGCCACTATTGACAGGTCCGAAGCGCCAGCCATGACACTGATGCGGTGATTTCGTCACTTCTGGCAGCAACCAACGACATAATTCACGCACTCACAACTGCGGCAATTTGCCACAGCTTTGGCGGCAATGCCCCCGCAATCGATTATCCTCGCCCCTGTGACCCTGCCGAATCGCCCCATACTCGTCGACCTGGCGATCGTCCTTGTGCTGGCCGCGATCGCCGTCGTCGGCTACAAGGTCTCGCCGCTGCTGCTGCCCAAGTCCGACCTGACTCTTGCGCCTGCCGCCGCCTGCGACCTGCACCGGCAAAGTTGTCGCGCCGAACTGCCCGGCGGCGGCGCGATCGAATTGAGCATCACGCCGCACCCGATCCCGGTGGTCAGGCCGCTACGGGTGGAGGCCACCGTGTCCGGGCTGGTCGCCCGGAAGGTGGAAATCGATTTTGCCGGCGTCAGTATGAACATGGGCTATAACCGCGTCACCCTTCAGCCCGCGGACGCCGGCCGCTACGTCGGCGACGCGACGTTGCCCGTCTGTGTCACCGGCCGCATGGAATGGCTGGTCACCTTGCTGGTCGAAACGGACCAGCAGCGGATCGCCGTACCCTTCCACTTCGACGCGCCCATCGGCGCCATTTGAATGTCCCAGCGCCTGCTGTTCGCCCTCATCCTTCTGCTGGCCTCGACGGTCATCGGCCTGGCCCTGTTCTGGCAGCCGGGACAACCCGGCGCGCCGGACGCGCCCGCCGGCGGCGATTTCGTCCTGCAGTCGGCCGACGGCCCGCTGGACACCCGCTCCCTGCGCGGCAAGGTGGTGCTGATCTACTTCGGCTACACCTACTGCCCCGACATCTGCCCGACCTCGCTGGTCACCGTCGCCCAGGTCTTGAAAGCACTCGCGCCGGCCGAGCTGGATCGGGTCAAGACGGTATTCGTTTCGGTCGATCCGGAACGCGACACGCCGCAGCGGCTCAAGGACTACACCGCCTTCTTTCATCCCGGCATGGTCGGGGTCACGGGCAGCGACGAGGAGGTCGCCAAGGCCGCGCGTCTTTACGGCGCCGTCTACGCGCGCCAGGACGTCGGCAGCAAGGCCAGCTATGTCGTCGACCACAGCGCCTGGACCTATCTGGTAGCGCCGGACGGCCGTCTGGTCGGCCGCCTCGCCTACGGCACGCCGCCCGAACAGATTCTTGCTGAAATCCGCAAGTGGCTTCCCTCTCCAATCACGAAAGGAACATCATGAAACGTCTTTCTCTCGCACTCGCCCTGGCTGCCCTGGCAGCCGGCTTCTCGACCGCCGCCCTTGCCGCCGGCGCTGCCGACAGCATCACCGCCGTCGGCCCGTTCGTACGCCTGGCGCCGCCCGGCGCCCAAGCCACCGGCGCCTTCATGGTCCTGAAGAACAATGGCGACAAGGACGTGAAGGTGGTGAAGGCGTCCAGCCCGGCGGCCAGGATCGCCGAACTGCACGAGCACATCAACGACGGCGGCGTCATGAAGATGCGCCCGGTCGCCGCCATCGACATCAAGGCCAAGGGCGAAGCCGTGCTCAAACCCGGCGGCCTGCACGTCATGCTGATCGATCTCACCGCGCCGATGAAGGAAGGCGACAAGATCGCCATCACGTTCGGCTTCGACGATGGCTCCAGCAAGCAGGTCGACGTGCCGGTGATGAGGCCCGCCCCCATGCCGGCAGGTCCGGCGCCGGCGCCGATGGATCACTCCGCGCACCAGCACTGAACGTCGCCCGCCCGCGGCCGGTTCAGTTCTTGGCCGGCCGCTTGGCGAGCTTGCGTTGCAGCGTGCGCCGATGCATCTTGAGGGCACGCGCGGTGGCCGAGATGTTGCCCTCCTGGTCGCGCAGGATGCGCTGGATGTGTTCCCACTCCAGCCGATCCACCGACAGCGGTTCGGTTCCCGGAGGCTCCTCGACATTCGGCCGCATATCGGCATCGAAAGCCGCAAGAATCGCATCCACCTCCACCGGCTTGGCCAGGTACTGGACGGCGCCGAGCTTGACGGCGTCCACCGCCGTGGCGATGCTGGCGTAGCCGGTCAATACGACGATGCGGCAGGCCGGGTTGAGCTTCAGCAACGGCTCGATGAGCGCCAGGCCGGAACTGCCCGCCAGGCTCAGGTCGAGCACCACGCGGCCGTAGCGGTTGCGCCGCGCCAGCGCCAATGCCGATTCGCCGTCTGTCGCAGCCTCGGCCGCCAGGCCGCGCCGAAGGAAGGCCCGCGTCAGCACTTCGCTGAAGGTCACATCGTCGTCGATCACCAGGATTCTGTCGTCCATCATTCACCACGCTTGCCGAGAGGGAGACGGACACGGGCGATGCCGCCGCCCCTTCCGGCGCCGTTGGACAAGATCAGGCTGCCGCCCAACCGCTCGATGGCCACGTGGGCCAGAAACAAACCGATACCGCTGCCGCCCGCATGTGCCGGGAACGGCACCCGACCGGCCTGCGCCAGAACTTCCGCCGGAAATCCCGGGCCGTCGTCGCGCACCTCGATGGTCAGCCAGTCCGCGTCCCAGTCCTCTTTCACTTCGACCTCGCTGCCGGCGTTGGCGGCGTTGTTGAAGAGATTGATCAGGCCCTGCTCGAGGGTCGCTTCGGCAGCCAGTGTCGGCGCCGGCGCCTCACCCTCGATCGCCAGCCAGGCATTGGCCTGCGGCCGCAGGCTGCGCCAGCGCTCGTAGACGGCCTCCAGCCACAGGTCGGCCTGCACCGCCTGCACGCTGTCGAAGCGGCCGGCGCCCGCCCGTTCGGCCAGGCCGCTGATGATGTCCTTGCAGGCCGCCACCTGTCGGCGCAGCACGGCGATATCGGCGCGCGCGGCCTCGCCCAGACTCTGGTCGTGATCGAGTTCGCCGGCGATCACCGCCATGGTCGCGAGCGGCGTCGACAATTCATGCGCCGCTCCCGCCGCCAGCGTGCCCATGGCGACCACGCGCTCGTCGCGCAACGCCTGCTCGCGCACGGCGGCGAGTTCGGCGTCGCGTTGTCTGATCGAGGCGGTCATACGCACGACGAACCAGGCCATCATCGCCGCCGAGACGACGAAGGTGAACCACATGCCCGCCAGGTGCAGCCGGGCGGCGCGCCCGGGATCGGCGATCGGCAGCGGCAGATACACCACCATCAGCAGCGAATAGGCCGCGACGGCAAGCACGGCAACAACCGCCACCGGCCGCGGCGGCAGCGCCAGCGCGGCGATGGCGACCGGCGGCAGCAGCAGCGAGATCAGCGGATTGGCGGCGCCGCCGCTGAAGAACATCAGGACCGACAAGGCGACCAGATCGGTCATCAACTGGACCAGCAACTCGACGTCACCCAGGTTCGTCGAGCCCGCCGCGCGCCGCGCCGCCAGGCCGTTGGCGAGCACCTGCACGACCACGACAGCAAGCATCGGCAGCCGCGGCAAGGCAATGCCCAGCAGCGACGGCACCGCAAGAATCGCCGTCACCTCACCACCAAGCAGCCACCAGCGCAGGACGACCAGACGCCGCAAGGTCGTCAAGGTGTCCGGGGTCTGCCTGAAGGGCGGCGAATCGGCCATGGCAATCATTATCCGCGATCGGACGCCAATGCGCGACCGGACGGCCATCACTGCGGCATTTCGCCGCACCCGCCGGCAGGCGGCCGGGTTGCCGGACGCGGTGCTCGCGCCTGATAGAATCGCGCCCTCGTCATGTTGCCGCCTCGCTGGGTACCCGCCCCCCCGCTTCACGCCGCCGCGCGCCCGCTCCGTCAGCCGGGATCGCTGACCGCGCGCCTCGCCCGCAGCGGCAAAGTCACCGTCGATGTACTCGCCAGCGGCTGGCAGGCGGCCAGCCCCGACGAAGCGGCCGCACTCGGGCTGGCCCGGGCGGGAATGCGCATCTACGCGCGGCTGGTTTGTGTGCGTCGCGATGGCAAGGCCGCCGTGCTGGCACGCAGCGTCACCACCATCAAGGGCATTCGGGTCTGCTGGAAACGCCTGCGCCGGCTCGGCCGCCAACCGCTGGCAACCCTGCTTTGGAGCGATTTGCGCATTTGTCGCGGCCCCTTCGAATACGCGCGCATGGCCGCCGGCGATCCTCTGGCGCGAGCCGTCGGCCACACGTGGGCATCGCCGGCACGGCGCTCGACCTTCCGGCACCAGGGCGAACCGCTGATCGTCATGGAAGCTTTCGTCGACCTGCCCTGGCCGACGCTGGATTGGACCGCCCGGCGGCGACGGTGGACCGCGACGAGTTAGTTCCGAAGGTTGAGGCTGCGACGCAGGGGCTCGAAGATGGAATCCCGTCCTGATCCGCGTCTATCGGGCGTCCACCGCGGCAGGTACGCGGACGCCCGATGTCGGCCCGGTATCCGCCGACAGGGTCACCGCCGAGGGCTTCACGTTCCGCAGTGCTTCGGACGCGACGAAGGTCGAGTAGTTCGGTATCGCCGTCGCAGTCTTGCCGTCCCGCTTGGCCAGCCAACGGGCCTCGCCGTCCATCGCCACCGGCAATTCCTGCGGCAGCGTCACGGCCAACTGCATGCGCCGCCATTGCGCCTCTACCGCCGCCGCATCGAGACCAAAGCGCCCGGCGATCAGGGCCTTGGCCTGCTCCGGGTTGGACCGGGCCCATTCCTCGGCCAGCACCAGGGCACGCAGCAGTTTCGTCATCGCCTTGTCCTTGGCCGCCAGTACATCCTTATGCGTCACCAGCAGAAGGTAGACATCCGACACGCTGCCTTCGAAAGTCACGCCATCCGCGCCAAGTCCCGCCTGCAGCGCCTGCACATGCGGCTGCCAGGTGATCGCGGCGTCGATGCTGCCCCTGGTCATGGCGTCGACGATGCCCTGTGGCAAGAGATTGACTGTCGTCACATCCTTGTCGGTCAGGCCATTGCGCGCCAGGAACACATGCAGGGTGTACTCCGCGCCCGACGGCGAAGTCAGCCCTATCCGCTTGTCCTTGAGATCCGCCGGCTTGGCGATGCCGCGATCGCGGCGCCCGACGATACCCTTGTTGCGATAGCAGGAGATGTTGCCGAGGACCTGCAATTCGGGATCTGTGAAGCTGCCGGCTACGACAACGAAGTCGGAAGCGGTCGCCACATCGACCAGGCCCGTGTTAAGCGCGACCATCGCCTCCTTGCCGGAAGCGTAACCCTTCATCTCGACGCTGAGCCCGACCTTGCCGAAGAAGTCCTTCTCGTGCGCAATCCATTCCAGCGCACCGACGTCGCCCTCGTAGGCCGCCAGACGCAGCCGCTCGCCACTACCACCGGCGCCAAGATGCGCCCATTCCATCAGTGAAGCCGGTTGCACAGCCAACAACGCCAGCGCAACCACAGCGATGGTCCCCAGTACGATCCGCGCGCGGCCTATGGGCATGCTCTTTCATTTCCCGGAGGGAAGGCCTCTTCCAGTATGTTCGCCCCGAACGGCGCCGGAGCGCCCTTTGGACGTCTGCTTCGCCAGCTCCCAGCCCAGCCAACCGCAAGGCCAATATACTACTTTAGCCAAATAGCAACCAAGGCGCGACGAGAGGCGCCGTCCATTGCACTCGGCAAAGGCGCTGCCTGGCTACGTCGGCAGTGGTTCCAGGAGTTCCGGCCCGTCATTGGCCGGACTGTTCAGCCTGCGGCTCACCGGATACGCCGCCATCGCCTGCTCGGGATAGGGGCAAAGCATGCCCTGAAGTTCGGCCACGTCGACCAGTCGCGCGTCGAGCCAGCGCCCGTAATCCTCGGGCCGGACGATGACCGGCATGCGATCGTGCAAGCGGGCAACCACGGCATTCGCGGTCGTCGTCAGGATGGTAAACGTGACCTGCTCCCCATCCGGCCCCTGCCAGCGCTCAAGCAGCCCGGCCATGCCGAAGGGGGCACCATCGCGCATATGGATGAGATACGGCTGCTTGCCGCCATCGACGACCTGCCATTCGTAAAAGGCATCGGCCGGCACCAGCACCCGGCTGCGCATGAAGGCATGACGGAACATGGGCTTGACCGCGGCCGTCTCCGCCCTGGCGTTGATCGGCTTCCTCATTCCGGCAACGTCCTTGGCCCATGACGGAATCAGCCCCCAGCGGGCGGCAACGAACGAACGCCGGCCGTCCTCGGACTCGCGCAGCACCGGCATCAGTGCCGACGGCGCAACATTGAACCGCGGCGCCAGGTCGAATTCGTCATCGACGCCGAAATGCTCGCGATAGCGAGATTGGGGACCGTAAAGGGCGTAGCGTCCGCACATGCTGGTACGGTAGCGCAAACATGTGCGGCGTCAAGCGGTACTGCGAACGACCAAGGGTCTGGTGCGGGAGGGGGACCGAGACACCGCCCGAAGAGGCGCTTCACAGAGCCAATCACGCCGGGACGCCGATCAGAAGGCCCCAGAAAATGCCAGGGCCGTCTGGTGTTACCGCAGCTTTCGGCCCGCTTTCCCGGCAATCCCGGTCGGGGCGGTTGAGACCTGCGCGGCCAACTTCAGCGGCTCGATCTTCGCCACCTCGCGCTTGAGCGCCTTCTCGGCCTGCCGGAGCTCGTAATCCGCCTGCATGTGCAGCCAGGACTCGGCGCTGCCACCGAGGGCCGCAGCAAGCCGCACGGCCATGTCTGCGCTGATACCGGCCTTGCCGTTCAACACGCGAGACAGCGCTACGCGGGTAACCCCAATCCGTTCGGCGAACTCCGTCACAGTGATGCCGGTGTCGCTGAAAACCCCGTCCCGCAGGACTTCGCCAGGGTGCGGCGGGTTGTGCATTCTCGTCATGATGTCCTCTGTCAGTGGTAGTCCCGGTAATCCACCAGGATCGCATCGCCATTTTCGAAGGTGAAGGTCATGCGCCAATTGCCATTGACCCACACCGACCAGTGATCTTTGCGGCCCCCAGACAAGGGGTGCAACTTCCAGCCGGGCAGCGCCATGTCATCAGGCCCCTTCGCCGAGTTCAGTTTGGCCAACTGCAACCGGAGCCGCTTTGCATGGGCCGGCTGAATCCCAGCCTTGCTGCCTTGCCTGAAGAACTCTTCAAGCCCCTTGTGTCGAAATGATTTGATCACAAATTGTACTGTATAGCGTCTCTATACGGTTGTCAATCAGCAAACGCTGGTAGATCGTCAGGTGAGCCTATGTCGTCCAATAGCCTCGGCCGGACCGAATCGGACCACAGATTCGGCATGCGGCCTTGCTGGATGCTGGTTTTCTGGATATTGCCGGACTTCGCTGGAAGTCCTGCTGGTGCCGGGAGGGGGACTCGAACCCCCACACCTTGCGGCGGCGGATTTTGAGAATCAGGCTTGTTCTAGCATCTCTTTAACTTCAATACCTTGCAGCGCCCGCAATTTCGCAAGGTGGCGGAAGACAGCCTCAAATAGCGCAATCGCGGCGGCGCGTAGCTACGATCTGGCTACGCCAGCGGTAGGCCCACGCAATCTCGTGGTCATGCTCGGGCGCAGGCTGGTTCGTAGAACTTTCGGACGATTGCCCATTTCCACTCCATGATGCTAGGATGACAGCATTTGTTCGTCATGCATCAAGTCCCTTTACGGAAAGGAAAATCGTGGGTTCAATCATCATCACCATACCGGACATTCCCGACGCCGACCTCATCTACAGCGAAGCCGAAACCCGCGCGATCCTCAAGTTCTTCTGGCCCGACTATGCCACGCCGATCGACGGCCTTGCGATCACCAACAGTGTCCGCGCGTTCGCGCAAACGGCCCTCATCGCCGCGATAGACGGTTCCTACGCCATGGGCTACATCAACATCCTCTGGGACGCCCTCACGCACCGCGTCACCCATCCGAACGGCGATATCCGCCAACTGGCGCGGCGTCTCGCGCGGAACTTCATCCGGCATTGGTGGCGCCACACGACTCAACAAGACTTGCTACAGAACGTGCGGATCTACGAGAGCGTCCGGGCATCCGTCGCCCGCGACCTCCGGCACGGTCTGGAGGAGTATCGAAACGGGTTGGCGCTGCGCCGCGGCTCGACAACCATCGCGCTCCTGATCAGCACCAAGGCCGCCTGACCATGACGACACGACGCAAGTTCGCCTGGGTCGTCGTCGTGGTCCTTGTCGTCGCCGTCGGCCTCTACGCCGAACTGGTCCGCGAAACAACCCACCATGAGCCGCCGCTGCTGCTGGCTTGCGCGGAAGTCGACTATCCTTGGACTGCCTGGACCTGCAAACAAGTGCTGCTGCACGACAGCTTGAGGCCCGATCAGGTCGCCGAACTGAACAGCAACGCGGGAGCCCGGCTACCGGTCCAGATCAAAGACCCAGCCTTGGCCGAGGAGATGCTTTCACTCTTTCTATCCCGTGGCGTCGACATCAATGCGGGGTCGAAGCATTTCAAAGGTAGGACAGCATTGCACGACGCCGCGATTTCGGGTGCCATTAGCGAAGTGAACCTACTGTTGAAGCACGGCGCTCGTTTGGACGTGCGCGACGAAACCGGAGATTCGCCGCTCGACTACGCAATTATGTTGCTGCGAAAGTTCCCCAACCAGCCAAACCGCGCCGAGGTCGTGCGGCTGCTGGAGGAAGCAGAGAAGCGACAGTCAGCGCAGAAGTAGATGTGGCCCCAGTGGACGCGCCGTCGTCCACCGGGTCTTCCTCAGCAAAGGGCCGACGCGCCCGCCAGTCTCCGGCGATTCTCCCTCGCCGGCCACTATCGCGGCTCGAACCCGTCAAACCCCCTTCCCTGAAGACCCGCTTTCCGTAGCCATCCGCAGGTCGTCCACCGGCATGCCGTCCTGCAGCCGACGCGGCCGAAGGCCGCATCGGTCGGCCGGTAGGCGCGGGGTTAGGGTTTGCGCCGTAGCCCGGCCGAGGACATGCCGGCGCGCAGGCGGTTCGCCAGTTCCAAAGGCAAACCCCCGCAGTGGTCAAGCAACGGCGGCGCGGCTAACACGGGTTCCCCACAGGCGGCCGCCCGCCAGCGTTAGAGGCGCGCTGGCGGCCGCCTATGGACAACCCTGCGCCCTCGCGCCTTGCCAACGTCCGCAAAGCCGCACCAGCGGCCCTATATGGGGTCTTGCGGGTGGCATCCGATACCCTGGCGCGAAATAGTCGGGTAAACGCTTGCCTGCGGAATGCGTGATGGCTAGAGTAGGCCGCAGATCAACCCGGCAGCTAGGAAGCCGGCCGCATCGCGCGGGAAACCAAGCCCTGAAGAGATGTTAAGGATTCGCGGAGCCGTTGACTGGCTCCGCCCGGCCGCAAGGCCGTAGAGGATTTGCAGTAGTAGAACGAGCGCCGTCAGCCCCTGCGACGGTGACGCCGAAAGGCCGGGGTTTCATCAGTCCATAGCCGTGCCCGCCCCGCTCTGCGGTGGCAGCGTCCGGGCCACAATGGCCCAGCGTTCAGCGCATCCCCCGAGGATGCGCGCAAT
>JBGOZF010000084.1:0-19127 GCA_041480065.1 Rhodocyclaceae bacterium | reverse complement strand
TGGGCGAAGCATGAAGCTGAAACCCCAGCGCCCTCGCAACCACGCCGATGCCATAGGCAACAAGCGCCGGATCGTCCTCTTCGAGGCAAGCCTCCAGATAGAGAGCCATCTCATCCTCGGTTCTCAGATGCTCAGCGGAATCCCATGGACGCAACTTCGTCGATCCCATGATTCACTCTCCACGCCGGTCAGCCGATACCCGGTAGCTTAGCCGACAATCCGCTCCAGCGTAACGCGCGAGAACCCTTCCAGGTGGCCGGCAGCCGGGGCGGTAACCGTGAAATCCGCAAAGCTGCGCGCCGGTGCATCGGGATTGGCTTGGGCAACCTGAACCAGATCGAACAGGGCGTGCGCCGACGCGTCGCCCAGTTCCGATTCGTGCTTGAAGACATAGAGACCGCGCGTAGACATCTCGCCCCGGGCGGCCGAGCGGTCGTGGTCGAACATGTTGACCAAGGACTCCCAGAGCAGCTTGAGATCGTCCTCGCTAAAGCCCGTCCGCCTTGCCAAATGGGCGGAGACAAAGCCATGGGCGCGGTAGAGGCCGTAGGGGACGGTGAATTTGCGACCCATGGTGCGATTATCGCCCTGCTGCTTTTCGGCTTCTGCCTCGGTAGCCACGGCCATGCGCGTTATCGAGTGCTCCAGGGCAACGACTGGTGATACCGAACGAGCGAAGGTGAGTTGCACGGGGCCACGCACCTGGCCGCAATTGACGCCGGTGGACATGACGGCACCAAAGGTCCGGACATCGAAGAAGTTCTTGCACATCCACTGACGTGCCTCGTCCACCGCATCGCCGCCCTTGCGCTTCTTGTCGTCGCCCTTAAGGAGATCGCTCTTGCCGATGCCTTCATAGGCGCGCTCGTGCTGCTTGTTCAGCACGGCCTTTTCTTTGACATATATCTCATAGGGCGGCTGCTCGCCACGCGACATTCCAACATAGTTACGCACCTTGCGTTTTAGGCACACGTCAGTCACCAACCCGTTCCCGGTCTCGGCGTCCAGGCGAGGCAGGTTGCCGGCATCCGGGTCGCCGTTGGGATTGCCGTCTTTGACGTCAAACAGTAGGACAAAGTCGTAGCGGTTGTTCAGGCTCATGGTCGTTCCTCAGTCAGCAGATTGATCGGGAGTTTCGGTGTCTGGCTTGACGAAGAAAGCCTGACGCTGGTGGTAGTAGCCGACGGCAAAGCGGGCTTGCTGGGCTAGCGATAGTCTAGCCGGCACATCGCCAAGGCCATCGACGATGGCGCCGAGCAGCTTTTCCAGGTTCACCGCCTCGCCCCGGTTCGGCAGCTTGGCCAAGTGGTGATTCTTCAACTTCATTAGCAACGGCAGCACCGTCACCGGCGTGGCGGAAAAAGCGCCGTAGTAGCGTTCTCGGATACTGGCGTTGAGGTTCCCCTGTGCGCGTTCTTGCACCCGCTCCAGCGCGGCGAACAGGCGGCCGAGGCGGTAGCCGGGATCGGTGTTTTCTTCGTTCAGCGACACGATGATCTCCTTGTCGTTCAGGTTGCGGATGAGATAGGCCTTGAGCAGAGCGGCACGGGGCCAGGGTACGTTCTCGACGAGACGGTCATTCTTCTTTCGCGCTACGTCAGCACGGATGCGGCGCAGTACCCCCTGCATCAGGGATTCCGGGTAGCGACCGCCCGTCAGAATGGCACGCATGACGTCGCCGCCAAGATTGCGTGGAATGTTATCCACCTCACCGAGTAGCGCCGTGGAGGCCAGCAAGCGGAGCAGGCTCAAAGGCGCGTCGGCATCGTAGGCGGGGCGAGCGATCTCGACCTCGTTGAAGTAACGCCGGAACGCCACCCCAAGTTCGGCGATGGACGCCACATGCCAGAAGCGAACGACTATTCGCGCAACGTTCGCTGATAGGCCAAGCACAAAAAATCGCTGATCGTCGTTGGCGGTGAAGGGCTTGCCATCCCGGACACATCGGTAAAGGCTCGCCACCGCCCGAGTCCCGGCATCGGGGTCATCGCGCGGCGGATTAAGAAAATCGAGGAACGCCGATTCGAACTCTGCCCCGCTTGTGTTCTCGGCCCAAGAGACAACTACGGCATCGGCCACCCTCACCTTCTGGCGCGAATCGCGCTGAAGAAGATGTCGGAGCGCGGTGGCGTACGCGAAGGATGCTCTGGCGCCAACAGGAAAGTTGTATCCCTGCGACTTTCCGAACGACGAAAAGGCCGGACTCACTCCGTCATTGATCGCAGCCAGCGGAATTGGCTTTTCTCCAACGCCCCCGATAGCCGGATGAAGTCTGACGATTGCATCCTCCTCCCCGCTAACCAGACAAATCCCTCTGAGAACTTCGTCGCCTGACTCACCTTCGTCAGACGCTTCCTCCCCCAAGAAACGACCAAGGGCGATATCCTCGGCAACTAGAAATGGGTTATCCAGAAGCTGGAAAGACAGATTGCATCCTTTCTTCTTGACGCAATCTGACCAACCCGGCGCGTCGCGTACTACCGAGAACTCGCCCCGTTCGAGGAACAATGCGACGGCATGGACTGGATGATCGTCGCCCAAGTCTCGCGCCACCGCCGTAACTCGCTCGACAAATGCCTTGTGCTGTCTCGCCGCCATTACTTTGTCTGCTTCGGTCAGTCCTTTGGGTTCGCCAAGAACGAATCCATAGTGGTCCCAAAGCAGGTTAGGTTTGGACCACGCCATTGTTCCGGATCGTGTCTCTGCTCGTGGAACAACGAATTGGCGACCACGCTTGCCCTCTCGTGTGTCTCGTAGCTGAATGAAACTGCCCGCCCTGTTAATCACGATGACAAACGGTATCTCTACCGACTGAAAACCCTCCGGCGGAAGCTCGGCCTGCTTTCGCTCGTAGTACCCCTTCAGAGCCTGTAGGATCATCCCCGGACCTCCGGGCTCTCCGCATCTGGCACCGCCAGCACGCCAGATTTCAACTCGGCGCGGAAGAAGCGGGGCTTGGGATCGGCGGCGTTCTCGAAATCCATGTCATGGAGCATCCAGCCGAGGTCGCGGGTTTCGTCTATCGGCATCTCCGCTTCGCCCTCACCCACCAGACGAAAATCGCAGGCAAATTCGCGGCAGCCCAAATAGGGCTGGTTGACGCACTGCCCTTTGCCTGCTCGACGCTCGAACATCTCCCAGAACTTGGGGGGCGGGTTGCTGGGGCCGGCCGTGGGTAGCACCTCCAGATCGGCATGGAGACGGTAAGTCACATCACGCAGGAAGAGGCCGGCCCGCTGCTGGCGCTCGTCCTCGATGTAAAGCGCGAGGTCGCCGGAGCCCTTGTTCATGGCGCTCTTGACGCTGCCCACCGGCACCACCGCGCCCACCTCATTGCGGCGCAGGGAAATCCAGTGAATGGGCTTCAGCACCACGACCTTACGCACCCGCCAGCGAATCGCGGGCTTCCAGAGGATGGCCTCGAACACGGCCCGCGCAGCCGAGGGCGTGATGACATCGTAGCTGACCCGTTCCACCTTCATCTCCGGCCGGGTGAAGCAGGCGAAGGGGCCGGAGACTTCCAGACAATAGGTTTTCAAGCGTCCTCCTTTCATGCCAGTAGACTCTTCGGTTCGTAATCGGGCACCTCGGGCAACAGCCCGAGGTCCGGGTGATACAGCGCTTCGCTTCGTTGAATCAGAAAATCCTCGTGGATTTCCAGGTCGCCGCTGGACAGCAGCGTCTTCCATTGGCGGTCGTGGAGCGTGACGGAATGCCGTTGCAGACGGCGCATAAGATTCCTGTGCGCACCTTCTGACTTCAGGCGCTCAATAAGCGTCGCCCCGTCGCCCCAGCGGACCAGCACTGCCCGTTGGCCCTCGTCGGGGATCAGGCGGAACTTCAGCGCCGCCGTGCGGAACTGGATTTCGCCCTTGGCGGCATCCTTGGTCAGAAGATCCATTACACCTTCTTTGTCGTGACTGTTCACGTCGCCATAAAACAAGTCGAAATAGTGCGCATAGTTTGCCGGGGCAAGTGGCTCACCAGATGAGCCAGACAAAACTCTTTGCGCGGCCTGCTCCGCCTTGAGTAGAAGCCCGCTGGGCGAAGGTTTCGGCGGATTGAAGACAACCACTCGGCCACCTTTCCCCGGCAATCGGCCCTCCCGGTTGCATCGCCCCGCCGCCTGGGCGATGGAATCGAGGCCGGCCATGGCCCGATAGACGACCGGAAAGTCCAGATCCACACCGGCCTCCACCAACTGGGTGCTGACCACCCGCACGGATCGCTTCGCTTCAAGCTCTGCCTTGATCCTGGCAATGACTTCCGCACGATGGGCGCCGCACATTCGTGCGGACAAATGAATCGCACCTGCCGGCAGCTTGCGCCATAGGGCCTCGGCATCGTCGCGGCGATTGACGATGCACAACACCTGTTCATGGCTTGCCAGTTCCCCGGCGATGTCATCCCAGTCGCGACGGTCTTGCGGCGACTTGGGCAGGCTGATGGCCACCCGTTCCAGTTCGCGGTACAGCCGCGCGGGGTCGGGCGCCAGTTCCCGTGCTTCGCCCAAGCCAACAAGGGGCTTCTCGCCGAATCGCTTGCGATCCTTTGTAAGTTCCGGCTGGGTAGCCGTGGAAAGAACGACAGAGACGCGATACCGGCCAATCAGTTGCCGCAGGCCGTCCAGAATCGGCTGGAGGTGCTCGGGCGGCAGCAACTGGGCTTCGTCCAGGATGACAACACTTTCGGCAATGTTGTGCAGCTTGCGGCAGCGGGACGTCCTCGCCGCGTAAAGGGATTCGAAGAACTGGACGTTGGTGGTGACGACGACGGGCGCATCCCAGTTCTCGGCGGCAAGACGGCTCTTGGGGGTCTCGTTGTCTACGTCCAAATTGCTGTGGTGCTCGATAACAGGCGCCGGCTCAATGCCGGCGAACACGCGCCGGAACACATCCGCCGTCTGTTCGATGATACTGGTATAGGGAATGACGTAGATAACGCGCTTGAGGCCGTGCCGTGCGGCATGATGGAGCGCAAAGCCGAGGGAAGCCAGGGTCTTGCCGCCGCCGGTGGGCACGGTGAGGCTGAAGAGCCCCGGCCTGTCGCCTACACGCGAAAGGCAGGCGGCGAGAATCTCCCCACGCAGCTTCTTAACTGGAGTATCCGCGTCCCCAAAATGGCCTGTCATGTATCGGTCGAAAGCCGCACAAAGCTCGGCGATGTCCGTGTAGCCTCCGCGCTCACTCGATCGAGTCAGGTCCATTGCCGCTTCGGTGTCGAGAAAGTCGGCATCCACCAGACAGGAGAACAGCATCCGCAGCCACATATGCAACTCGGCCGGCTCGCGTACTGGGGGACGTGAGAGACCGCCATTTGCCGCAGCCAACACTGCCGCTGGAATTCCGCCGGACAAAGCATCGGCGAGGGCATCCCGCTGATCGACCAGTTCCTGGGACAATGCGGCTCCGTTTCCCGAGGGGTACCAATCGGGCAACCCGGCATGATGACCTGCAATCAGATAGCCGAGCAGCTTGCCGTAGGCACCAAGAGAAGCTGCATGAATCGCACCGACGATGGCGTGCCTGACCTTGCCGGGCAGCGTCTCCAAGTGCGCATCGGCGCCATCTGCGGCGTGGATGCGCTGCTGGAAGCCCGGCCGGTACTTGCCCAGATCGTGCCAAAGGCCCGCAGTCCCGGCCCAGTCGGGCGAGTCGGTGGGCGCGGCAAATCGGTCTGCCAGGGTAGCAACCGCCCGAAGGTGGTCCTCAAGCAAGTGGCCCGGATGCGCGAGCTTGTCCATACGTCACCATGACAAACGACATAGTCGGATTGTAGCCCACCGAACCTGCGTGCCCCACCGTTACAATGGCTTCTACACCTGCTTCGAGCCGCATGTTCAAACTCCTGCGCATCGCCATCCTGCTGCTGATCCTCGCCACCGTTGCCGAGGAAGCCTGGCTTTCGCGTTCGCGTGCGGTTTCCTGGAAGGATTCGTTGCGGGTGGCCGTGTATCCGATCAACGGCGATGGCAGCGAGGCGACGGCCAGCTACTTGCGCGGTCTGGGGCCTGACGCCTTCAAGAACATCGAGCGCTTCTTCGACGAGGAAGCCAAGCGCCATGGTCGCAGCATGTTTCGCCCGGTCGAGGTCACGACTGCGCCCGCGCTCGACGCTTTGCCGCCGCAGCCGGCGCGCGGCGGCAGCGCTCTGGGCAACGTGGTCTGGAGCCTGCAGATGCGCTACTGGGCCTGGCGGCACGACGCGGTGCCGGGCATGAAGCCTCAGGTCCGGCTGTTCGTGCTGTTCTTCGACCCGGCGACGCACCCCAGCCTGCCGCATTCGGTCGGCGTCGAGCGCGGCATGATCGGCCTGATCAATGCCTTCGGGACGCGGGCGATGGCGGGCTCGAATGCGGTGATCATCAGCCACGAACTGCTGCATACGCTCGGCGCCACCGACAAGTACGAGCCGGGCGGCAACCTGCCGCGCTTTCCGGATGGCTACGCCGAGCCGGAACGTTCGCCGCGCTATCCGCAAGCGTACGCCGAGATCATGGGCGGGCGCATTCCGGTTTCGGAAACGCAGGCCGAGATCCCGGAGAGTCTCGACAACACGCTGATCGGGGCCGCAACGGCCGCCGAGATCGGCTGGACCGCCAAATGATCGGAATCTTCGACAGCGGACTCGGCGGCCTCTCGGTGCTGGCGGCCGTTGCCCGCGCGCTGCCGCGCGCCGATCTCGTGTATCTCGCCGACACCGCCCACGTGCCCTATGGTTCGAAGGACGAGAACTTCGTGCGCGGCCGCGTTCTGGCCATCGGCGACCATCTGGTCAAGTCGGGCTGTCGGGTGCTCGTCGTCGCCTGCAACACGGCGACCGCCGCGGCAGTCACCGAGTTACGCCACCAGCATCCCGGCATTTCGGTGGTCGGCGTCGAACCCGGCGTCAAGCCGGCGGCGGCATCGTCGCGCACCGGCCGCATCGCCGTATTGGCGACGGAAGCGACGGCGCGAAGCGAGCGTTTGGCGCGGCTGATCCGCGACCATGCCGGCAATACGGAGGTACTGGTGCAGGCCTGCCCGGGATGGGCGACGCGGGTGGAGATGCTCGATCTCGATGGCGCCGAGTTCGCCGCCGAGGTGGCCGAACGGGTCGAGCCGCTGCTGGCGGCGGGCGCCGATCGCCTGGTGCTGGGCTGCACGCACTACGGCTTTCTGGCGCCGGTGCTGAAAGCCGCGGCGGGCGATCGGGCCGAACTGGTAGATGTGGCGGACGCCGTCGCGCGCCAGGTGGTGCGTCTGGCCGGCAGCGCCGCCGGAGCAGGTCATCTGCGTCTCGAGGCGACCGCGCACCCCGAGCGTCTGCGCGCCGCGCTGCAACCGCTGGGTCTCCACTGGCTGGCCGAACGGACGATCGGCCCGGCGCTGCACGCTGCGGTCTAGTTTCCGCCGCTACGGGTCTTGGTCACCGTCGCCTGGAAATGACGGAAGACATCCGGGTCATACTTCTCGCCGACTTCCTCGCGCATCTGGTCCATCGCCTCGTCGTGCGATACGCCGAGGTGATACGGCCGTGACGTCACTTTGGCATCGTAGCCGTCGGCCACGGCGACGATGCGCGCCAGCAGGGGAATCTCCTCGGCCGTCAGGCCGTCGGGATAGCCGCTGCCGTCGTAGCATTCGTGATGATGGCGCACGGCATCGGCCACCCAGTCCATGCCCGGCGCCTTGATCGCGCGCAGGATCTTCTCGCCGACGACGGTGTGGGTCTTCATGGTTTCCCATTCGTGCTCGTTCAACACGCCCGGCTTGTGCAGCACGTTGTCGGGAATGCCGATCTTGCCCACGTCATGAAACGAGGCGCTCAGCCAGAGCAGGGAAAGCTCGTCCTTCGACAAGCCGCAACGGCGGCCGATATCCATCGCGATGTCGACGACGCGGTCCGAATGCAGGCGCGTGTCGCAATCCCGTTCTTCCAGCGCCGTCGACAAGCTGTGGGCAAACTCGGACAGCCGGCAAATCGTGTTCTCGTCCATGACATCTCCCCCCAAAGGATTGAGGAGAGGATAACTGCCTTGCGGCAGGGTTTGCAAGCCGTCGGGGCGGTGAGTCACCGCCAGGCGGCGATGAATTCCTGCCAGTGGGCGTGGCCGGTCGCCGCCAGTTGCTCGCGCACGAAGGTCTCTTCGGCGGCCCGCTGGCCGGGATTGACGACGCCGCGCATCTGCTGGAAGCGCAGGTACACGAGGTAGGTATTGACCACGTCGGTTTCGCAGTAATCGCGTATCTCGTCGATGCGCCCATCGCACCAGGCCTGCCAGACGGCGGAACCGTCCATGCCGAGCTTGCCCGGCAGTCCCATTAGCTTGGCCAGGTCGTCGAGCGGGGCATTGGCGCGCGGCTGGTAGAGCGCCAGCAGGTCCATGAGGTCGAGATGGCGCGTGTGGTAGCGGCTGATGTAGTTGTTGTAGCGGAAGTCGCGGTCCTCCTCGCCCATCTCCCAGTAGCGGGAAGCATCGACGCCATGGATGAGGCCACGATAGTGCAGCACCGGCATGTCGAAGCCGCCGCCGTTCCAGGACACGATCTGCGGCGTGTATTTCTCGATGCCGGAGAAGAAGCGCTGGACGATCTCGGCTTCGTTGAGCTTGGGCTCGGCCAGCGACCAGACCCGGAAACCCTCGTCGCTCCTGAGTGCGCAGGAGATGACGGCCACGCGTTGCAGGTAGTGGGGCAGGAAATCGTTGCCGCTTTTCGCCCGCTGTTTCTGAAAGGCGAGTTCGGCCACCTCGGCATCCGAAAGCGTGTCCGCAAGCGCATGCAGCCTGCGCAGACCGGCGACATCGGGGATGGTCTCGATGTCGAAGACGAGGGTCGGCGTCACTTCTTCTGCCAGGTGCCGGTGGCGTTCTGCACCCACCAGCCGGCGGGCGCGCGTTCGGCCCAGCGCTGGGCGAAGGTGGCGCGGATGTCGGGCTCCCAGGCGGGATTGCCGTTGGCGCGCGCGATCTCGCGGTAAAGGCCGGCGCGGTCGGCGTTCTCGCCCGCGACCAGGCTGGTCACGGACTGACGCTGCGACAGCGGCACCGCGTCGGGGTCGCGCAGCGCGATGGTGCCGTCCTTGGCGAGGCCGATGGCACCGGCCTGATACCACGGCAGCAACTGCGGATGGCGCTTGGTCATCGATGTCTTGAACTGGTCGATGGCCAGCGAACTGATGTCGAGGTTGCCTTGCGCGGCGGCGGCCAGCGCCCAGACGCAGCCGAACAGGAAGACGAGCAGGCGCATCACGGCGATTTCTCCTTGGGCGCTTCGGCGGCCGACTTGGACTGAAGCTGCCACACCTCGTCGATGATCTTGTCGGCAGCCTTCTCCGCGGCGGCGGCAGGGAAGTAGATGTTGATGGTGATGCAGCCGGCGAGAAGGCTCGCACCCACGCAGGCCAGCAGTCGGGAGTTGAGGGTCATTCGATCACCGCCTTGGACTTGCCTGCGATGACCGCGCGGATGCGGGATACCAGCAGGTTCCAGTCGATGTCGCGATTGTAGCCGATGACCTGGACCCTCGGCAGGCCGCTGCCCTTGACGATGACGTAGCCCTGGTCGGCGGCTTCGAGCCCCGTGAAACGGCAGACGTTGTCGCGCAAGGCACAGCCGAAGCCGATGCGTTCGTAATCGAAGTTGTTGAACAGGCCGGCTGGGCTCGCCCGCACCGCCTCGCCACCCGCCGCACCGCCCAGCGACGAGATGTCCTGCAGGGCGCCGCGGCTGATGCTGCGCCGGTAGTCGCCGGGACTGCTGGCGATGCGTGCATCGAAGCGCACCGGTCGCCAGCCGCTCAACTCGAGTCCGCGCAGGTCGGCATCGAAGCGGCCGAGGATGCTGCCGAAGGAGAAGGTCTGCGTCAGCATGCCGAGGTCGAGGTTGCGGGCGGAGACCTCGGCGACGAAGCGCTGCGTCGGCCGCAGCGGGTCGAGCACCTTGAGCCCGGTGACGGTGATGCGGCCGTCGAACACTTCGATGACCATGTCGCCGCCGAGGGCCAGCACGCCGGCGCCGTACTCGGCCTGCGGGATGCGCGTGGTCAGGCTGCCTTCCATGCGCGGCAGCTTGAGCGCCCGCGACAGCTTGGGCATCGATACGCCTTCGATGCCGCCGGAAAAGCGGCCGCGCCACCCTGCATCGCCAGTCTGGGCACGCAATTCGTCGATGTAGAGACGCCCGTCGAGCAGCGGTATGGACAGTTGCTCCAGGCTCGCCTCGTCGCGGCGCATGTGCATGGGAATTCGGAATCCACCGAGCGGCAGTTCGCCCAGGCGACCACCGGCGACCGAGAACTCGGCATCGGAATCGGTGTCGCGCTGCCAGGGTATGGTGGCGTTCATGCCTTCGAAATGCAGATAGTCGGTGCCGTCGGTCAGGCTGGCATTCTCCAGGCCGGCATAGAACGACTGCCAGCCATCACGCGACCAGGAGGCGGCGAAACGCACCTTGCCGCCGGCGCGCACCTTCGGCACGGCCGACTGGTCGAGCCAGGGCTGCACCCATTCCCGAACCGCGGTGGCGAGATCGAGCTGGTCGGTCACGAAAGCCCAGTCGGTGACCGCGCCGCCCACCCGGTCCCAACGCAGGCCGGCGCTGACGCTGCCGATGCCGGCAAATTCCAGGTTCGCGCTGGTGATCCGCAGCGCAGCGCTGGTCAGTGTCCCCGCCGCATCGGCCTTGACGCCGGCATGGCGATACCAGGGCGCGACGTAGAGTTCGCCTGCGGGCCAGACAAGCTTGGCCGACCACTGCCAGCCCTCTTTGCTGCGTTTTGCGGTGGCATCGAGAGAAACGTCGATGCCATTGCCACCGAGGTCGCCGGTCTTGCTGGAGAACTTGAGCTTGTGCATCGCAACGGTCAAGCCGGCCTGCTTGCGGTCGGCAGTCAGACTGAGGTCGACGGTGCCTTCCGGGCGATAGCCGCGCAGGCGCTTGACCAGGGGCGACCAGGCCATGGCATCGGTGCCGACGGCGCTGAGCGCCAGATTGCCATCCGAGAAGCGGTAGGAAAACGAGAACGGCAGCGCCGGCCGTTCGCCGCCGCGGGCGACGGCACGCTGGATGCGGCCGCGCGGGCAGTCGAGGCGACGCAGGTCGAGGACGAAATCCTCGCAGACCAGCGCCAGATCCTTGTACTCGACACCAGCGACGGCGAGGCGGCCGATGCGGATGTCCGCCTCTCCCCGGCGGCCGGTGTCGAAATCCACCTGCAGGCGATCGACCTCGAAGGCCGGATGCCGGATGCTGTCGAGCGACAGCGACACCGCCGCCGACGCCGGCAGCGCCAGGAAGCAGACAGCAAAAAAGCTAAGCCGGGAAGACGCCCGTCGACAGGTAGCGGTCACCACGATCGCAGACGATGGTCACGATGACCGCATTCTCCACCTCGCGGGCAATGCGCAGCGCCACCTCGAGCGCGCCGCCGGAAGAAACGCCGGCGAAGATGCCTTCCTCGCGCGCGAGGCGCCGGGTCATTTCCTCGGCATCGGCCTGGGTGACGGACTCCAGCCGGTCGACGCGCGAGAAATCGCAGATCTTCGGCAGGTATTCGGTCGCCCACTTGCGAATACCCGGGATCTGCGAGCCTTCGGCCGGCTGGCAGCCGACGATGCAGACCGCCGGGTTCTTTTCCTTCAAGAAGCGCGAGCAGCCCATGATGGTGCCGGTAGTGCCCATGCTGGAAATGAAATGGGTGATACGGCCTTCCGTCTCGCGCCAGATCTCCGGTCCTGTGCCTTCATAGTGGGCCAGCGGATTGTCGGGATTGGCGAACTGGTCGAGCATGACGCCGCGCCCTTCCTTGACCATGCGTTCGGCAACGTCGCGGGCGCCTTCCATGCTGGCCGCCTTGGGCGTCAGCACCAGTTCGGCGCCGAAGGCGCGCATGGTCTGCCGGCGCTCGATGCTCTGGCTTTCGGGCATCACCAGCACCATGCGATAGCCGCGCATGGCGGCAGCCATGGCCAGGGCGATGCCGGTGTTGCCGGAGGTGGCCTCGATCAGCGTGTCGCCGGGTGTTATGTCGCCACGCGCCTCGGCGCGCAGGATCATCGACAACGCCGGCCGGTCCTTGACCGAGCCGGCCGGATTGTTGCCTTCCAGCTTGGCCAGGATGAGGTTGCCGCGGCGCGCGTTGTCGTCGCCGGGAATGCGCTTCAGGCGCACCAGCGGGGTGTTGCCGACGAAGTCTTCGAGTGTCCGGGTATTCATGCGCCGCACCTGCCTTTGGATCGGCTCATGTTACCCGAGAGTCGCACTGAATAGCTGAGGGCATTGCGCCGAAGGCGCGATCCTGTGACAATTACCGCAGCATTGTTACGGTTATCGCTTGGAGGTCGTCCATGGGTTTGATCAGCAAGATAGGCTCGATGTTCCGGTCCGACCCGGCTGCCGCGGATACGACACTGAACCACGCGCTGGCCCTGGTCACCAAGTCCATCGATCCGGAGTTGATGGCGCTGCCGGGCGCCAGGGACAAATTGCTCCCCGCCATCGAGTTCGCGCTCGACTACTACCGGCGCGTGGTCGATCAGATTCCCGGTCCGCTGCCGATCTCGACGACCAGTCACGGCAATGACGAAATCCTGAATACGCTCTTCCCCACCGCCGACGAGATCGGCCAGGGCCTGGGCCGCAGCATCGCCGTACGCGATTCGGTCGCCTGGTTCGTGGACCACGGCCACAAACGCGTCCACGCGGTGATGGGCATGCGTCTGCGGCCGCACGCCGCCAACGGAAGCGCAGCCTTTGCCGACCACACCTTCCGCAGCCTGGGCGCCGACGAGCGCGACACTCGCGAATGCACTTGCGCCGCAGCCTTCACGAGCCTGATCAAGGCCTACACCGACCGCATGAAGGACAAGCAGCGGGAATGGGGACTGCTGCATACGGAAGGCCGGCTTCAGCAGGAACTGAAGAGCCGCAGCGAGACCGGCAACGGCACATCCGAACAAGCGTCGAACGAGGCGTTCAACCAGCAAATGGACCGGGCAGTTCAAGGGACAAGTTCGCAGCGGGCCTTCGACACCCTGGTCGACTGGCTGCACGCGCCGGAACAGCGGCTGCGGCTGGAAACCGGCGAGGGTCACCCGATGGTCGGTCCGGTGGGCGAGGACGGCAAATGCCAGGTTCAGATGCCGACGCTCGCCAGCGCCGACCGCCGCAAGTGGCTGGTCTGCGTGGTGGAATTCCCCTTGCAGGAAGCGCTGGACGCGATCAAGCGCGAGACCCAGTCGCACCGCTACATCCTGATCTGAACCCTCAGATCTTAGCCAGCGTCTCGACGTATTTCGCCACGCCCTGCTCGACGGTGGCGAATTCCGCCTTGTAGCCGGCCGCGCGCAGTTTGGCGATGTCGGCCTGCGTGAAGCTCTGATACTTGCCTTTGAGCGCTTCCGGAAAATCGATGTACTCGATCAGGCCGGCGGCGACCATTTCCGGCAGCGACATGGCCGGCTTCCCTTCAAGGGCGCGGCAGGCATTGGCCGTCGACCGGGCGACATCGTTGAAGGGCTGGGCGCGACCGGTGCCGAGGTTGTAGATGCCCGACACATCCGGGTTGTCGAGGAAGAACAGATTCACCTTGACGACATCGTCGACGAAGACGAAATCGCGGCTCTGCTCACCATTGCCGTAGCCGTCGCAACCTTGGAACAGCTTCACCTTGCCCGACTCGCGGTACTGGTTGTAATGGTGGAAGGCGACCGAGGCCATGCGCCCCTTGTGCTGCTCGCGCGGCCCATAGACATTGAAGTAGCGGAAGCCGACGACCTGCGAATTGGCCTCCGGCAGCCGCCGGCGCACCATCTGGTCGAACAGGAACTTGGAGTAGCCGTAGACGTTGAGCGGGCTCTCGTGTGCCCGCGATTCGCTGAAGACGCGGCCGCCGCCATAGACCGACGCGCTCGACGCGTAGAGCAGGTGGACCTCCTGCTCGAGGCAATAGTCGAGCATGGCCAGAGAATAGCGGTAGTTGTTGGCCATCATGTAGCGGCCATCGGTCTCCATGGTGTCCGAGCAGGCGCCTTCGTGGAAGATGGTCTCGATGGCGCCGTCGAAATGGCCGGTCTCGATGAGTTCGAGGAACTCGTCCTTGTCGATGTAATCGGCGATCTCGCAATCGACCAGGTTCCTGAACTTGTCGGCGCGCTTCAGATTGTCGACCGCGATCACATCGCCGATGCCGCGCTCGTTGAGCGCCTTGACGATGTTGGAGCCGATAAACCCGGCGGCGCCGGTGACGACGTAGTACATATGACGGATCCTTAGCTTCGCTTCAATTCATCGAGCGTGCATACCGCGGTGCCCAGCTTGCCGACCACGACGCCGGCAGCGCGGTTGGCGAGCTTCATGGCGTCGGCAAAACCGAGGCCGCTGGCCATCATCACCGCCTGGGTGGCGATCACTGTGTCCCCGGCACCGCTGACATCATAAACCTCGCGCGCCTGGGCTGGTTCGTGACTGGCGCCCGCAGCGGTAAACAAGGTCATGCCCTCCTCGGAGCGGGTGACCAGGAGCGCGTCAACACCGAGATCGGCGCGCAGTTTCTCCACGCGCCGCCGCAGGTCGGCCTCGTCGCGCCAGCGCCCTACCACCTCGCGCAGTTCGGCACGGTTCGGGGTAATGATGCTGGCGCCGGCATAGCGCGCATAGTCATCCCCCTTGGGATCGACCAGTACCGGCTTGCCGGCGGCGCGCGCCAAGCGGATCATTTCGGTGATGTGGGCCAGGCCGCCCTTGCCGTAGTCCGACAGGATGACGACGTCGCACTGCGGCAGCCGCTGCACGAATTCGGCCAGCTTGGCCTCCAGCACTTCATGCGCAGGCGAATTCTCGAAGTCGATGCGCAGCAGTTGCTGTTGACGGCCGATGACGCGCAGCTTGACGGTGGTGTTGAGCTGGCCGTCTTCGTAGAGGCTGGCGTCAACATCCGAATCGGCCAATAGACGTGACAGCGTCTGGCCCGCCTCGTCGGCCCCCACCACCGACAGCAGGCCGACCTTGGCCCCAAGCGCCGCCGCGTTGCGGGCGACGTTGGCCGCCCCGCCCGGACGCTCCTCGACACGCTCGATCTTGACTACCGGCACCGGCGCTTCGGGCGAAATGCGCGACACGTCGCCGAACCAATAACGGTCGAGCATCACGTCGCCAACGACGAGAATGCGTGCTTTGGAGGTATCGGGTACTTGCATAACGGGCTCTAGTTCAAATTCGATTTCACCGCAGAGAACGCGGAGGACGCAGAGGAAAGGCCAAACAGCCTCTTTGACAGTGCAAGTTCTTCTCTGCGCTCTCTGCGTCCTCTGCGGTGCAATGCATCTTCATCTTCTGCCGATCGCGTGGTACTCCAGCCCTGCGGCGCGAACGTGAGCGGGATCGTAGAGATTGCGGCCGTCGAAGATCACCGGCGTCTTGAGCTTGGCTTTGATGGCGGCGAAATCGGGGCTGCGGAATTCCTTCCACTCGGTGACGATTGCCAACATGTCGGTGCCTTCGAGCGCCGCCATCGGCGAATCGGCGTAGACGATGCGCGACTCGTCGCCGAACACGCGCCTGGCTTCCGGCATCGAGACCGGGTCGTAGGCGCTCACGCGGGCGCCGCGCGCCAGCAGGTCGGCAACCAGGACCCGGCTGGGTGCCTCGCGCATGTCGTCGGTATTGGGCTTGAAGGCCAGACCCCAGAGCGCCACCGTCTTGCCCCGAAGATCTTCTCCGAAGCGCCTGACGATCTTGTTCGTCAGCACCTTCTTCTGCGCTTCGTTGGCTGCCTCGACGGCACCGAGCACCTTGAGCTCCTGGCCGGCATCGTGGGCCGTGCGCGAGAGCGCCTGGACGTCCTTCGGGAAACAGGAACCGCCATAGCCGCAACCGGGGTAGAGGAAGTGATAGCCGATGCGCGGGTCGGCACCAATGCCCTGGCGCACTAGTTCGATGTCGGCACCCAGTTTCTCGGCCAGGTTGGCCAGTTCGTTCATGAAGCTGATGCGGGTGGCCAGCATGGCATTGGCGGCGTACTTGGTCAGTTCGGCCGAATGCACGTCCATGACGATCAGTCGCTCGTGATTGCGCTGGAAGGGGGCGTACAACTGGTGCATAAGGTCGATGGCGCGGGCATCCTCGGCGCCGACGATGATGCGGTCGGGCTTCATGAAGTCTTCGACGGCGGCGCCTTCCTTGAGAAACTCCGGGTTGGAAACGACGCTGTAGGGGACATCGACACCGCGCGCCTTGAGTTCCTCGGCGATCGCGGCGCGGACCTTGTCGGCGGTGCCGACCGGCACCGTGGACTTGTCGACCACCATGCGGTAGTCGGTCATGTGGCGACCGATGCTGCGTGCGGCGGCGACCACGTATTGCAGGTCGGCGGAACCGTCCTCATCCGGCGGCGTACCGACGGCGATGAACTGGATGGTGCCGTAGGCGACCGCTTCCGCGACGTCGGTGGTGAAGCGCAGCCGCCCGGCGGCCTTGTTGCGCGCGACCATGGCTTCCAGGCCCGGCTCATGGATGGGAATGCCGCCCTCATTGAGGATGCGGATCTTGTTGGCGTCGACGTCGAGGCAAAGTACGTCGTTGCCGACTTCGGCCAGACAGGTTCCCGAAACGAGGCCGACGTATCCGGTACCGATGACAGTGATCTTCACAGTAATTTCCTTAGAGCGTCAAATCGAATTCTTCGGTGCGCTTCGGCGGGTAGGTCTCCCAACCGCCGCAAGCCGGGCAGCGCCAGTGGAACTGGCGCGCCTTGAAGCCGCAGCTTTCGCACTGGTAGCGGGCGACGCGGCGGGTGTGAGCATGGATGAGGTTCTTCACCAGCTCCAGGTCGGCGCGTCGTTCGGGCGGCGCCACCAACACCTGTGCCTCCAGCAGCTTGTCGAGGCCGAGCAGGGTCGGGTTGCGGCGCAATTCATCGCGCACCAGCGTGTAGGCGGATTCCGGGCCGCCATTCGCCAGCTCCGCCTGAAAAGCGGCATCGAGAAGGTCCAGCGACGAATGCCTGTCGAGATAGCCGCGCAACAACTGGCTGCCATGGGCGGCGCGGCCATTCTGGCGATGCGCCGCCATCAGCTTCTCGGCCACCAGGGACAGGAAGGCGGGGCTCTGCTGCTCGATGCGGGTCCAGGCGTCGATCGCCTCGTCCATCCGCCCTTCGCTGGCGGCCAGATCGCCGAGCAGGATCGTCGCCCGGACGCATTTGCGGTTGGCCGCCAGGGCGGCATCCAGATGTTGCCTGGCTTGGTCGAGCCGGCCATGCAGGATTTCACTGGAGGCAAGTTCGCAGTGGAACTCGGCGATCTCCTTCTGCCACAGATACTCGGCATGGTTGGGCATCGCCTCGGCGATGGCGATCGCCTTCAACCATTCCTTCTCCTGCTGGTAGATCTCGAGCAGCGCCTTCAGCGCCTCCTCGTCGCGACCGGTCCCGCGCAGCTTGAGGAAGATCTCCTCGGCGCGATCGAGCAGGCCGGCCTTCAGGTAATCGTGGCCGAGTTCCGCCAGGGCCTGCAGGCGTTGATACTCATTCAGCCCCTCGCGGTCGACCAGGTTCTGGTGCACCCGGATCGCCCGGTCGGTTTCGCCGCGACGGCGAAACAGGCTGCCGAGGGCGAAATGCATTTCCACAGTTTCCGGGTCGACCCTGGCCGCCTCCAGGAAGGCCTCGATGGCCTTGTCGGGCTGCTAATTGAGCAGGAAGTTGAGGCCCTTGAAATACGAGCGAGGCAAGGCGCGCGATTCTTTCAGCAGATGCTTGAGGTCGATGCGCGCGGCAATCCAGCCGAGAATGAAGCTCGCCGGAAGGACCAGCAGCCACCAGAGCTCGAAGGAAATCATGACTTCTTCGTTTCCGTGGTGTCGCGCCTCAGCCGAGTGTGCAGGTGACGCAACTCGCGCCCCTGCCGGACCAGCGTGACGACGGTCGCGGTCAGCCCGACCACGGCACCGGCGAAGAAGGCGGCGAGGATGATCAGGGACAGCGGCGCCTGCCAGACGCCGTCAAGATAGAAGCGCAGGTCGACCGGAGCGCTGTTCTTGATGGCCAGGCCGAAGAGCGCGATGAACACGACGACGCGCAACAGCCAGAGTAGGAACCTCATCTCGCCTCGACAAACATGGTTTCAGCACCGGCGGTAACGCCACGACCTGGATAAAGGAACGGCACCCGCTTGCCGCGGGTGCCGCCCGGTTCACCTCTTCCCGACACGCATGGGGCGGGAGCTACACTTCCTGGCCGTCGACCCGCTCGCGCAGTTCCTTGCCGGCCTTGAAATGCGGCACGTACTTGGCCGGAACTTGTACCCGCTCGCCCGACTTCGGATTGCGCCCGGTGCGCGGCGGCCGATAGTTGAGAGCGAAACTGCCGAAGCCACGGATCTCGATGCGATCGCCACGATTGAGCGCCGCGGTCATCGCATCGAGAATGACTTTCACCGCATAGTCGGCATCCTTGGCCACGAGCTGCGGGAAGCGACCCGCAAGCCGGGCGATCAGATCGGATTTGGTCATGGCAGCCCCGAGCAGCACCTGCTTTGCCTATTGTTGGTTGAGCTTGGCCTTCAGCAGCGCACCCAGGTTGGTGGTGCCACTGCTGGCGCCGCTGTCGGCCGCCAGTTTCTGCATGGCCTCGTTCTGCTCGACCTGATCCTTGGCCTTTATCGAGAGATTGAGACTGCGCGACTTGCGATCGACGTTGATGATGAGCGCTTCGACGGCATCGCCTTCCTTCATCAAGCTGCGCAGATCCTCGATACGCTCGCGCGTGGCCTCGGAAGCACGCAGGTAGCCTTCGACGTCGTTGCCGAGATCGATCACCGCACCGCGCTGGTCGACGCTCTTCACCGTACCCTTGACGACGCTGTTCTTGTCGTGGGTGGCAACGAAGCTGGTGAAGGGATCGCCTTCGAGCTGCTTGATGCCGAGGGAAATGCGCTCCTTCTCGACGTCGATGGACAGCACCATGGCCTCTACCTCGTCGCCCTTCTTGTAGTTCTGCTTGGCCTCTTCGCCGGTCACCGACCAGGACAGGTCGGACAGGTGAACGAGACCGTCGATGCCGCCAGGCAGACCGATGAAGATGCCGAAATCGGTGATCGACTTGATGGCGCCGCGGACCTTGTCGCCCTTCTTGTTGTTGATGGCAAAG
>JBGOZF010000083.1:0-19433 GCA_041480065.1 Rhodocyclaceae bacterium | reverse complement strand
GAACCGGATCAAGAAGGTTGCCGCCAACTGCGACGTGGAGATCATTCGATGAGCGCGCCCACTCCCAACGCGGGCCCCGACGACCTGCAGCGCTACCTGCACGCCACCACGGCGCTGGAGAGCACGCGTTCCCAGCTCGAGGCCCTCGAACAGAGCGAGGCCGTCGGTGTGTACCAGAAGCAGCTGGCGCTGTTGCAGCGCCGGCTGCTCACCGAACCGCAGGCTTTCCGCGACATGTTCATGACCGACGGCATGCAGGCGGTGGTATGGGAATTCCAGCAGGAAGAGCTCGGCGCGGAGTTCACGCGCACGCTCTGGAAGCTGCTGCTGAAGAACAACGACATGAGCACGGTGCTGATGCGTTTCATCTGGAACGTGCCGCTGAAGCTCAAGCGCAAATTCGTCAAGGCCATCGACCAACATCTTTCCGACCGCTACCCGATGTTCAAGGGCCTCTCGGAAGACTGGCCGGCCAACAACAGCATCCCGCCCTTCATGCGCGATGCCGACGAGCGCTCGCGCGATTTCGGCCTGGTCAACGAGGGCTACCTGGGCTACATCGGCCAGGGCTTCAGCCCCCGCGAGGTCGATCTCTTCGTCTGGCTCGAAGCGCTGCGCGACAAGCAGTGCGAGGAGCGGCCCTGCGAGATCGGCGTCCACGTCCCCGGCAAGCCCGAGAACAAGGGCGGCTGCCCGGTCAAGATCCACATCCCGGAAATGCTCGAACTGCTGGGCACCGGCCGTTTCCGCCAGGCGATGGAACTGATCGAGAGCTGCAATCCGCTGCCCAACGTTACCGGCCGCGTCTGTCCGCAGGAGCTACAGTGCCAGGGCGTCTGCGCCCACACCAAGCGACCGATCGAGATCGGCCAATTGGAGTGGTACCTGCCCCAGCGGGAGAAGATCGTCAATCCCGCAGGCCTCGCCAAGCAATTCGATGGTGTGGTCGATCCCTGGGTCAAGGCCGACAAGCCGCCCATCGCGGTCGTCGGTTCCGGCCCGGCGGGGCTCATCAACGCCTATCTGCTGGCGGCCGAAGGCTATCCGGTCACCGTCTTCGAGGCCTTCCACGAACTCGGCGGCGTGCTCCGCTACGGCATTCCCGAGTTCCGCCTGCCCAATGAACTGATCGACGACGTGGTCGGCAAGATCAAGCGGCTCGGGGGCAAGTTCGTCAGGAACTTCCTCGTCGGCAAGACCGCGACCATCGAAGATCTCAAGAACGCGGGTTTTTGGAAGATCTTCATCGGCACCGGCGCCGGCCTGCCGCGCTTCATGAACGTTCCCGGCGAGCATTTGCTCAACGTCATGTCGGCCAACGAATTCCTCACCCGCGTGAACCTGATGCAAGGCCTCTCCGATGAATACGAGACGCCGTTGCCCGAGACCAAGGGCAAACGAGTCATCGTCATCGGCGGCGGCAACACCGCCATGGATGCGGCACGCACCGCGCGTCGCCTCGGAGGCCTTGTCACCATCGTCTATCGCCGCACCCAGGGCGAAATGCCGGTGCGCGTCGAGGAACTGCACCATGCGCTCGAAGAAGGCATCGAACTCAAGGTGCTGCGCGCCCCCTGCGAATTCGTCGGCGACGACAAGACCCACTTCGTCAAGCGCGCGATTCTCGACATCATCGAACTGGGCGAGCCGGATGCCTCCGGCCGCCGCAGCCCGGTATCCACCGGCCGCACCGAGCCGATGGACATCGATCTGGCCATCATGGCGCTGGGCAACACGCCCAATCCGATCATCAAGGACTCCGAGCCGAGCCTCAAGACCACCAAGTGGGGCACTATCGACGTCGCCGGCAAGGGCTCGCAACAGACTTCGCTCGAAGGCGTCTTTTCCGGCGGCGACGCCGCCCGCGGCGGCTCCACGGCCATCCGCGCGGCCGGCGACGGCCAGGCGGCGGCACGCGAGATCGTCGGCGACATCAATCTGACCAACGGCGAAATCCGCCGCCTGGTGCACAACGCCGGCCACTACACCAGCCTCGGCGCGGCGCCGCAGACCATCCTGGAGAAGATCGAACTGGCCGAAGGCATTGTCGAGTTCGTCGTCAATGCGCCGCTGGTCGCCAAGACCGCCCGCGCCGGCCAGTTCGTGCGCGTGCTGCCCTGGGCCAAGGGCGAGCTGATTCCGCTGACGCTCGCCGACTGGGACGCACGGCTCGGCACCATCACCGTCGTCGTCCAGGGCATGGGTACCAGCAGCCTGGCCATCAACAAGATGGCAGTGGGTGAGGCCTTCACCGGCATCGCCGGCCCGCTCGGACTGCCCAGCGCGCTGCACCGCTACGAGGGCAACCAGACGGTGGTATTCACCGCCGGCGGTGTCGGCCTGCCGCCGGTCTATCCGATCATGCGCGAGCATCTGCGCCTGGGCAATCACGTCACCCTGATTTCCGGCTTCCGCAATGCCGACCTGCTCTTCTGGACCAAGGAAGACGAGCGCGTCGGCCGGCTGCAAGAGGAGTTCCCCGAGCAACTGGCGGTGATCTACACCAGCAACGACGGCAGCTTCGGCATCAAGGGCTTCGTCACCGGTCCGCTCGAGACCCTGCTCCAGCAGGCGCAAGAGGGCAAGGGGCGCAAGATCGCCGAAGTCGTCACCATCGGCCCGCCGCTGATGATGCGGGCGGTGAGTGACCTGACCAAGCCTTACGGCGTCAAGACCGTGGCCAGCCTCAACTCCATCATGGTCGATGCGACCGGCATGTGCGGCGCCTGCATGGTGCCGGTGACCATCGACGGCAAGATGGTGCGCAAGCACGCCTGCGTGGACGGCCCCGAGATCGACGCCCACCTCATCGACTGGGACAAGTTCCTGCCGCGCTTCGGTCTGTTCAGGAAGCAGGAACAGGAGAGCAAGGTCAAGCACGGATTCGCGTAGGTCGCCGAGATCGAGCCGGAGAGAGGACGCTGTTCTCCTCTCTCCCGCCGTTCCTTGAGGGCATTTGCTCCACCCCTGCAGGTCTGCCGACCTGCGCGCGGCATCCGCCGCGAAAACCAGCTTGGCCAGAATGCCCGCCAACTGGCGCTTTCAGGTCGATGCATGCCCGGCGGCCGCTAAATACGGGTGTCCGCAGGCAAGGGACCAACCAAGAGACTCGTGATTCGCCTGAGGATGTCGGGAACCGACCTGAGCGGCCTCATGACAGATGGAATTCACTGGTCGGCTTCGTCCCCTTCAAGACAACCAGAGATCACGCCTCAAAGCGGTCATCACCGGCAGGCAGCCTTTGCATCGGTCACCGAGTTCCGGTACCTGTCAGGACTGCGGATGGTGGTGCGGGTGCTCGGCTACGTGATGGGTCTCGGCGGCGGCGTGGTGGCCAAGGCGCAACTGGTCGTGAATGTGGGGATCGTGGTGCACGTACTGGCGCGCAAGCGAGCCGACCACCATGCCGATGGCGCTGGCGATGAGGCCGGCGAACTGGGCGGGAATGAAGGGATCCTCAGGGCCGCCGATGAGTACCGACAGCCAGACCGAAACGCCGAGGAAGATCGACACCAGGGCGCCCTGGTTGGTGGCACGCCGCCAATAGACGCCGCAGGCCAGGGGGATGAAGGCGCTCACCAGCGTGACCTGGTAGGCGTTTTCCACCATCTTGAAGATGCTCTCTTTCGAGTAAACGGCGTAGATCGTGACCAGCACCGTAAAAGTCAGGGTGACGACGCGCATGGAACGCAGCAGCTTGTGGTCGGTCATGTGACTCATCATGGGCTTCAGGATGTTCTCGGTGAAGGTGACCGAGGGCGCCAGCAGCGTGGCCGAGGCGCAGCTCTTGATGGCCGAAAGCAGGGCGCCGAAGAACATCACCTGGGCGAAGAGCGGTGCCTTTTCCAGCACCAGCCGCGGCAGGATCAGTTGCGGGTCGGTGTCGATCAGGTCGGCGACCATCTTGGGATCGATCAGCGTCGCCGAGTAGGCGAGGAACATGGGCACGAAGGCGAACAGGAAGTAGAGGCTGCCGCCCAGCACCGAGCCCCAGACGGCGATCTTCTCGGTCTTCGATGACTGCACGCGCTGGAAGACGTCCTGCTGCGGGATGGAGCCGAACATCATGGTGATCCAGGCGGCGACGAATGCGATGACCTCCTTGAGATCGAGCGACGGCCAGAACGAGAACTTGCCCGCCTGCACCGCGTGATCCACCACGGCGCCGACGCCGCCCACCATGCCGGAGACCGAGCCGCCGATATAGAGCATGCCGATACAGATGATGACCATCTGAAGAAGGTCGGTGATGGCGACCGCCCACATGCCGCCGAAAAGCGTGTAGATGAGTATGGTGCCGGAACCGATCCACATGCCGGTCAGCTTGCTGATCTCGCCGTCGGAGACGACGTTGAAAACCAGGCCCAGGGCGGTGATCTGGGCGCCGACCCAGCCCAGGTAGGAGAGCACGATGGCGATGGTGGTGAGCACCTCGACGCTGCGGCCGAAACGCTTCTTGTAGAAGTCGCCGATGGTCAGCAGGTTCATGCGATACAGCGGCGCGGCGAAGAACAGGCCGACCAGGATCAGGCATAGCGACGAGCCGAAGGGGTCGGCCACCACGCCGTGCAAGCCTTCCTTCAGGAAGGTGGCCGGAATGCCGAGCACGGTTTCGGAACCGAACCAGGTTGCGAAGACCGTTGCCGTCACCATGTAGAAGGGCAGGTGGCGGCCGGCGACGGCGAAATCCTTGGTGGTGTGTACGCGGGTCGCGGCGTAAAGGCCGATGCCGACGGAGATGATCCAGTAGATGATGACGAACCAGAGGAGCATGAGGAAGCCTCGCGGTGATCAGGTAAATAGCAGAATTAGCACGACTGCGAATTGAGCTGCGACCAGGGCGACCAACCAGTTTACGCTGCGGCGCTGGCGCGCCTGCTCTTCGCGCAGGGCCGCAAGCTCGGTGGCCAGTGTCGCCTGAGGCGGGTTGCTGAGCGCCTGGTGCGCAAGCCGCGGCAGTTGAGGGATCAGGGCTGCCCACTGCGGCGCTTCGCGCTTGACATGATTGACGAGTCCGCGCCAGCCGAGCTGTTCCGACATCCAGCGCTCGAGGAAAGGCTTGGCCGTCTGCCAGAGGTCGAGGTCGGGATCGAGTTGGCGGCCGAGGCCTTCGATGTTGAGCAGCGTCTTCTGCAGCAGCACGAGTTGCGGCTGGATCTCGACGTTGAACCGGCGTGAGGCCTGGAACAGGCGCAGGAGCACCTTGCCGAAGGAAATCTGCTTCAGCGGACGATCGAAGATCGGCTCGCAGACCGAACGCACAGCGGCTTCGAGTTCGTCCACGCGGGTATCCTTCGGCGCCCAGCCGGACTCGATGTGCGCTTCGGCGACCCGGTGGTAGTCGCGGCGGAAAAAGGCCAGGAAGTTGATTGCCAGGTAGTTCTTGTCCACTTCGTTCAAGGTGCCCATGATGCCGAAATCGAGCGCGACGTAGCGGCCGTTTGGCTCCACCAGGATGTTGCCCGGATGCATGTCGGCGTGGAAGAAACCGTCGCGGAAGATCTGGGTGAAGAAGATCTCGACGCCGGCGCGCGACAGGCGTTTGAGGTCGACGCCGTCGGCGCGCAGGCGCTCGATCTGCGAGATCGGTGTGCCGTGCATGCGCTCCATGACCATCACCGATGGCGTGCACCAGTCCCAATGGACCTCGGGCACGGCAAGCAGCGGCGAGTCGACGAAGTTGCGTCGCAGTTGAGAACAGTTGGCGGCCTCCCGCATGAGGTCGAGTTCGTCGTGCAGATGCTTGGCGAATTCGGCCACCACTTCGCGCGGCTTCAGCCGTTTGCCGTCCGCCCACAGATGCTCGAGCAGCCCGGCCGGGGTGTCGAGGAGGGCGAGATCGTGGCCGATCACCTTTTCGATGCCGGGACGCAGGATCTTCACGGCAACGTCGTGGCCGTCGGGCAGGGTGGCGAAATGGACCTGGGCGACCGAGGCCGAGGCAACCGGTTCGCGCTCGAACGACTTGAACACCGCGTCCACAGGTTTGCCATAAACGCGCTCGAGTTCCGCCATCGCCTGTTCCGAGGGGAAGGGCGGCACCTGGTCCTGGAGCTTGGCCAGTTCGTCGGCGATGTCCTGCGGCATCAGATCGCGGCGGGTGGACAGCACCTGGCCGAACTTGACGAAGATCGGGCCTAGCGCCTCCAGCGCCTGGCGCAGGCGTACGGCACGCGGCACCGAAAGGTCGCGCCAGAATCCCAGCGCACCGATCAAGCGGGCGATGCGGTTGTTTGGGTCGTGATCGAGCAGCAACCGGTCGAGACCGAAGCCGAAGCCGACGCGGACAATCTTGGTGAAACGAAGTATGCGCAAGGGAGCGGATGGGAAGTTGGCCGAAGGCGACGATTTTGCCCGGTTTCCCGGGCAGCCGAAAGGGTTGACCGCATTGGGCCGGTATAATGCACTCTTTGCCGATCGAGCATACCAATGTCCTTGGACCCGAAAGCCCACCTGGCCGGACTGTTGCGCGCCGCGCTCGAAAGCGTCGCGCCCGGCACCAGCGCCGAAATTCGGCTGGAGCGGCCGCGCGAGTCGGCACATGGCGATTTTGCCAGCAGCGTGGCCATGCAACTGGCACGGGCGCTGAAGGACAACCCGCGCCGCATCGCCGAGCGGCTGGTCCATGAGTTGCCGGCTTCGCCCTGGCTGGAGAAGGCGGAGGTTGCCGGCGCCGGCTTCATCAACTTCACGCTGGTGCCGGCGGCCAAGACGCGGGTGGTGCAGCAGGTGCTGGCCAGGGGCGACGACTTCGGCCGCGTTGCGCCTTCGGGCCGCAAGCTGCAAGTCGAGTTTGTCTCCGCCAATCCGACCGGGCCGCTGCACGTGGGCCACGGCCGCGGCGCCGCCTACGGCGCCAGTCTGGCCAGCCTGCTGGGTTTCGCCGGATATCAGGTCTGCCGCGAGTACTACGTGAACGACGCCGGCCGCCAGATGGACATCCTGGCGGTGTCGACCTGGTTGCGCTACCTCGAACTTCACGAGGAGTATGTGCCGTTCCCGCCCAACGCTTATCAGGGCGAGTACGTGCGCGACATGGCCGAGCAGGTTCAGGAAACTCACGGCGACCGCTACGTGCATCCGGCCGAGGCCTTGCTCGCCTGCGCGCCGCCGGCACCGCCGCGCCGCGAGGAAGGTGAATACACGAAGGAGGAGAAGGAACAGCTCGAAGCGCACCTCGACGGCCTGATCGCGGCCGCCAAGGACTTGCTCGGCGAGGAATGGGCCTACATCCACCAGCATGCGCTGACCGAACAACTGGCCGACTGCCGCGAGGACCTCGAGGAGTTCGGCGTGCATTTCGACTGCTGGTTCTCGGAGCGCTCGCTTTTCGATACCGGCATGGTCGCGAAGATCGTCGCCGAGCTGGAAAAGCGTGGCCACATCTACGTCCAGAACGGCGCCAAGTGGTTCCGCTCGGCTGCCTTCGGTGACGAGAAGGATCGCGTCGTCCAGCGCGAAAACGGCCTCTACACCTATTTCGCCTCGGACATCGCCTACCACGCGAACAAGTTCGAGCGCGGCTTCGACAAGGTGATCGACATCTGGGGCGCCGACCACCACGGCTACATCCCGCGCGTCAAGGGCGCGCTCAAAGCGCTCGATCTCGATTCGGACCGGTTGGACGTGGCCCTGGTGCAATTCGTCAGCCTCTTTCGCGACGGCGCCAAGGTTTCCATGTCCACCCGCGCCGGCCAGTACGTGACGCTGCGCGAATTGCGCCAGGAAGTGGGCAACGACGCCTGCCGCTTCTTCTACCTGCTGCGCAAGCAGGATCAGGCGCTGGATTTCGACCTGACCCTGGCGACCTCGGAATCGAACGACAACCCCGTCTATTACGTTCAGTATGCGCATGCCCGCATCTGTTCGGTCCTGAACCAATGGGGCGGCCGGGAGTCGGAACTGGCGGCGGTGGATCTGGCGCCGCTGACCGGCGAGCGCGAACTCGGGTTATGCGGTGGCATATACGCGTTCCCGGAGGTGATTGCCCAGGCGGCGGCGGACTTTGCGCCTCACGCCTTGGCGTTCTACCTGCGCGATCTCGCCGGCGAGTTTCATAGTTGGTACAACGCCGAACGCTTGCTGGTTGAAGACGAAGCCGTCAAGCGCGCGCGACTTGCGCTCGCGGTCGCGGTCCGACAGGTGTTGAGGAACGGTTTGCAGATACTAGGCGTCTCGGCGCCGGAGGCGATGTAATGACTGGAAAGAAGGTCCGCGCCGGGGTTCCCGCGCGCAGGAGGAGCGGCGGCGGTACGTTGCTGGGCGTATTCATCGGCCTGTTGATCGGCGTGCTGTTGTCTTTCGGCGTCGTCTGGTACATGAACAAGACGCCGCTGCCGTTCCGGGACAAGGCGACGCGGGCCGAACGGCCGGCCGGCGAATCGGAAGTGCCCGCTGCGCCGGTGACCTTGCCCGGCAAACCCGGCGACAAGGTGGGTGACAAGCCGCGCTTCGAGTTCTACAAGATACTTCCCGGCAGCCAGGAAGCCGGGCCGGCGCCGGTCGCGCCCAGGCCGGAGCCCGGCAAGCCTGAGCCGGCCAAGCCCATCGCCGCGGCGGAGCCGCTGTACCTCCAGGCGGGGGCGTTCCAGAGCGCCGCCGATGCCGACAATCTCAAGGCCAAGCTGGCCCTGATGGGCGTGGATGCCAGCGTTCAGGAGGTCGACATTCCCGACAAGGGCAGGATGCATCGTGTCCGCGTCGGGCCGCTCTCGAGCGTTGACGAAATGAACCGGGTGCGCGGACTGTTGTCACAGAACGGCGTCCAGGCCGCACCGGTCAAGGGCAAGAACAACTGAGGAAGGAAGCTCATGCGCAAACTAGCGTTGGTTGTTGGATTGGTGTTGGCTGCCGTGACCGGACTGGCCGGCGCCGTCAAGTTGAAGGAAGGCCAGCAATACACGGTCTATAGGCCGGCACAGCCGACCGAGGCCAAGGGCCGCATCGAGGTCACCGAGTTCTTCTGGTATGGCTGCGGTCACTGCTTCAATCTGGAGCCGCTGCTTCAGAAGTGGCTGAAGAAGCTGCCCAAGGATGTGGTCTTCCGCCGCGTGCCCGCCGTGTTCCCGGGCAGGGACGGCGGCCCGGGTCCGTGGGCGCCGGGGGCGAAGCTCTACTACACGCTCGAGACCATGGGCCTGCTCGAGAGACTTCACGGCGACATATTCGAAGCCGTCCATGTGGACCGCCAGACCCGGCTCATCAGCGACGATGCCGCTCTCTTCGACTGGATCGCCAAGAAGGGCGTCGATGTCCGCAAGTTCACCGACATCTACAATTCGTTCGCCATTCAGAGCAAGGTGCGGCGGTCGATTCAGTTGAGCGAGGCGCACGGCCTCGACGGCGTGCCGGCACTGATCGTCGACGGCCGCTACAGGCCGGCCGGCGGCGCCGGCGGCAGCTACGACGATACGCTGGTGGTGGTCGACCAGTTGATCGACATGGCCCGCAAGGATCACGCGGCGAACAAGTAGGCTCGGGGGCCGCCGGCTTGCGCGTCGTTATCACCGGTGCTTCATCCGGTATCGGCGCTGCACTGGCCCGTTTGTATGCCGCTCGCGGCGCCACGCTGGGGCTGGTGGCGCGCCGCGGCGACGAGTTGCGGCGGCTCGCCGCGACACTGCCGGCTGAGACTTTCCTCTACCCGCTCGACGTTACCGACGCCGCCGCACTGGCGGCCGCCGGCGACGACTTCCTGACCCGCGCCGGCGTGCCCGACCGAGTGATCGCCAATGCCGGAATCTCGGCTGGCACACTCACCCAGGAAGCGGCGGATCTGCCGGTCTTCGAACGGGTATTGCAGGTCAATGTGCTCGGCCTGGTCAATACCTTCCACCCCTTCATCGAGCCCATGCGTGCCGCCGGTGGTGGCACGCTGGCGGGCATCGCTTCGGTTGCAGGTATTCGCGGCCTGCCCGGCTCGGGCGCCTACTCGGCGTCGAAGGCGGCTGCGATTTCCTATCTCGAGAGCCTGCGCGGCGATCTCCGCGGCAGCGGCGTCAAGGTGGTGACCGTCGCGCCGGGCTACATCGAGACGCCGATGACAGCCATCAACGACTACCGGATGCCTTTCCTGCTGACGGTCGAAGACGGCGCGCGTCGCATCGTCCGTGTCATCGAATCCGGCACCAGCTACGCCGTCGTGCCCTGGCAGATGGCTGTGGTTTCCAGGCTAATGCGGCTGCTGCCCAACGCCGTTTTCGACGCGCTGGCCTCACGCGCCGGCAGGAAGCGGCGGGGACTCATGCCCTGAACGGGGCCGTCCAGAGGGGCGAAACGTCGTACGAGTTGCCGCACCACGGGTTCGGCGGTCAATATGCGCCGGGCCCGGCAATTCTCGGCCCCCTGGGAGCCGCGGCAATGCTATGATCATTATGCCAATCAGCAAGGAGACAACATCATGGCAGGCGCCCGGCCCGCATTCAGCATGATTTGGGGACAATTCACAGTCATCCACGGCGATGGTTCTGTTGCCGGTGTTGGAACGAAGATCGGCGGAAAAGTGGAGCAGAACATCCAGCTTGGGACAACCGACCCGGTACAGGGGTTCAAGAATGCCTGCGCTATCAGGATGAGCTACAGCCTGAATTACTCGGGTAACACGATACCGCGCGGAGTGTGGAAGACCGTTACTGGCGCGGACGGCAAACAGTACATCTTCCGAGTCTCTGACTCACTCGTCTTCCTGAATCAGGAATTTGGAAAGCCCGACAAGACCATCAAGAATCCTAAGCCGAGCGATTTCACAAGCGACAAGGGAATCCTCGTCTTCTCGGTGAGTGGATGGAGCGACGCGTCCGGGCATGCGACCTTATGGGATGGGTCTACCTGTTCCGATCATTGCTACTTTCCCAATGCTTCGGAAGCGTCGATATGGCTACTAAAGTAGTGGCGTTGATGGCGGCGGGATTGATGATGGCCGGGCCGGCGTTCGGCCAAACACCGCCCAAGAAGACCAATCCAATCATGGCCCTGAAGAACCACGCCTTCGCGGTATGCATTGCCAAGGGGCTGGGGCCAGGCGAGGCGGCGGACAAGGCGGGGGCGGCAGCCCGGGAGTATGTCGAGCATGGCACGTTCCCGATTGAAGCCTATACCGAAGCGGCGCAACTCAGCCAGACCTTCCTGGCGCGCGATTACAAGAACATCTACGGCGATGATCTAGTGTTTATCAAGTGCCTGGATTTCTACCACAGCGTGGAGCTGGATCGGCTTGCGCGCAAGTATTCCCGGGGCCAAGGGCGAAAGCTTGACGGTGGCTAGGCCGGGCCAAGTCCTGATTAGCAGGCATCGTCTGCCAACATAGCCAGTTGCTCGGGATACGGTCAGGTGAGAACACCAGCGCGGAAACTAGAGGGGGCGCTGCCTCTCATTGCGGTTGCCCGTGCCGCTCCGTGTCTTGGGGATCGAGCGCACCACGCCGAGTCAGCGTTACGGCCGGACTCCCCCTCTTCTCAGCAACCTAGCAGCGACTCGATAGATATCCGGCACATTGATTCGCCCGTCCGGCCTACGCTCCGCTACACCAATTCGCCTCATCGCGTCGAGAAGGGATTTATGGGTATCGCTTTCCCCTGAACTGAACTCGACTGGTTCGAGAAACTTCTCGGTCTTTGAAGAACGCTGAATTGCCGCAACAGTCTTGGCATCGTACCAGCGAGCGAACACCGAGTCGTCGAAGCACGGAACATTCAAGTCGGCCAGCGGCTCAAGTGCTTGGCGAATCCAAGAGAAATCCTCCTGTAGTTGCTCTACACGTTGTGCAGACGCTGCACGCAAGCCAGCCTGCAAACCCTTTGGGTCGACGACCTTATCATCCAAAGCCTGACCATGTTCCGACGCGACACGAAATGCGACCAAGAACGTTCTCGGGCTCACTTGACCGTATGCGTCGGCGAGATGGTTGTAGACCCATGCATAAGTCTTGCCTCTTCTTCGATCACTGCCCATGTATGGGCCCGCCATTGCGGCAAACAGCAATTCCTGTTTGTGCTCGTCATCCGTAAGATCGGACGGCAAGCCAACACGCTCCGAGTTCTTTAGTGATATTCCCAAATGCTCTGCGACGAGTTTCCTGAACGATGTGCTTGCAAGTGGATTGTTAGCAAGTACCATGAAAAGCAAACCAAACAAATCTCGACACTCCCACGCGAGATCGACTTTGGCGCCCAAGAGTTTCGACGCGTCGGGAAACCCTGCGAGGGATTGATCCTGTGCTTGATCGATCCGCATGAATATCTTTGGCTTAATCGCTTTGTAAGAGCGAAAGGCGAGAATCACTCGCATGAGCGCCTTGGTTCGCTCGCGAATCTGTGTCCAATCGCTTCCAAGCCGATCCAGGCCATCGAACACAACGACTTGACGCAATCCGTCTTGAGCTAAACGTCGATCCGCTGCCTGCAAGGTCAATTGCAGGCGCTCTGCATCTTCGGCCGCCCATGCGACTAGGCCATTACTGCCTGCCCATCTGGACGGAATATCGTCATCCACGTAATCCTTTAGAGCGTGCAATATCACGGCACGCCAGATATGCTCGGCCTTAAATCCATCCTTCTCCATCAGATCGGTAACGACTTCCGGAGATGGCGGACCTCCCTGTGCCGTATCAAGCCCCGAGAAACCTAACGCCACACGACACTTATCGAGTCCTAGTCGAGGGTAGCGACCAGCGACCACGTTTCTTGTCGTGTCGTCCGTCAATACTCCGGCCCAAAAGCTCTTCCCTACGCCTCGGCCTCCCACAACTAAGGGGCGCTCGGGATCCAGTGCTGCCTCGTGTCCGGAGGGAGAGTAGATGCTGGATATGTTAGGAGCGCTATCTGCGTGATGTGCCGGTAGCGGGTCTAACTGCATCAGCAACTGTCGGAGATTCTTGAAGTCTGTCGATTCAACCATGATTACCTGTCGTCCTCGCTTACGCGTAACAATTCAGTCACCCCAGTCAGGAGGCCGTCAAAAGTCTCTCGATAATACTCAGGCGCCAATTGCATGGCGTTTCCCGGTGCATCGAACTCGGCATAGTTGCCATCCCACAAGACCGTCCAAGCATGATGAGGGGCCGTCGGGTCGTCGAGGCCGAACTCGATATTCGAGGATTCATCTACCTCAACCGGTGTATCACGACGGTAGAGCAATTCCGAGAAGAGATCGAAGGCGCGGTCCCGAAAAGCCAACTGACGCTGTTTGTCGCGCGATGCCTTGGCATGCACCATACGCAACCGCAAGAGCCAATCATCACTCACGTCACGCTCGAAACGCGCGAGATGCGCTAGTAAGTATCTGTAGCTCGCAAATGTTTGGGATGTGTCCACGCCGAACAGCAACACATCTGCGCCCAGCCCAAGCAGAGCCGCCGATGTACTTTCATTTAGTCCTGCTCTCGCATCGATCAAGACAGCGTCGTAACTATTCAGTTGAGTGAGTTGGTTAATGAGCACCTGGGTCTGCGCAAGGAAGGTCATTGCACGGCCCTCCTCCTGTGGCAGTTCTAGGTAGGCGCGCGCAATCTTGGCGAGCACATTGGCCGGATAAGCATCTGAAGTTCGGCCAACGGCGGGGGCTACATCGATCAAGCCTTTACCTTGGCCAAACCGGCTTGGCGCGATCATGTCGAGCAGGAACGTGCGGTCTTCAACATCAATGCTTCCTACGCCACGCTCCACGTACCAGTCCAGGACTCCAAATTTCGGCTTCTCGTTTTCGCCAAGCAGCATGGTGCCGATTCCCGGCGCCTCCAGGTCGAGATCGATCGCCAATACCTTGCGCCCCAGTCGGGCTAGCTCAGTGGCCACAACGACAAGAGCAGTAGACCGACCCACACCGCCTTTCAGACTGGCAAACACGATCCGAGCCGATTGAGGAGGAACCCATCCCGGTGCAGGCCGCGACAACCAGTCCTGTCCAACAATACGATGGTCGATCAGTCGAATTGTGACGGACTCGCCATTGTCCGCTTCGCCAAGTTGAATGGTTTCGCTAAAAGGGTTGGCAGAGTCGACCAGACTTCGGACGCCTGGCTGCTCAATATCAAGGACACATTCTCCCTCATGTCGGTACTGGGGCACTGAAGCCGCGACGGCATCGGCGACACGCGCCCTATCGGAGTCAGCCAAAGCACTGGGTGCGATGTAGGCCAGTCTTCCCGTGGAATCCCTCAGTACCCAGCCCCCCAAGGCCAAGTCCTTGCCAAGAGTCCGCAATAACGTACTGAAGAAGATGGCAAGACTGGTATCGAATCGCGCGGCTTCATCTTTGTTTGTCATGAATCAGTTCCCCTCACGAAACGACAAGTAGTCCGATAGCTTCGTCCGCATCCCGCTGCCACTTGGCCAATTCGGGCATTGCGACAGAACCGTTACTCGAATAGCGCATCCTTACATCCCACGACTGCATGAAACTTTGGCGGGATAGCAGTTTTCTCAACTCGGCCGCACGTCTTGATGACAGGGCAAGAAGCGCCGTATTTCTCAATGCGGGGAAGTGTGTCCAAATGGCGTCGTCGTCATCACGCACACCCGCCTGACGCAAACAGTGCTTCACGGCGCATTCGGCCGCGAAACCGTAGTGATACCCGGCATTGTCGTATCGCTTTTCATGTTCCAGCTTCCGGCCATCTTCATAATGGCGATTAGCGGACGATTTCATGTCGACGATATATGCCACACGATCTCCCTGAAAATCCTATCCCTAAGGTCGCATGTTATCTCAGCGGGAAAGTCTTTCAAATCAACCTGTCCTGCCCACTGTTAGACCTTCGACTGACAACGTGGGCGGGCCCACGCCCACGGGCATGCTCTGGCCTTCCTTGCCGAAGAGTGGGGAGTCTGACGGCACGTCCGAGAACCTTTCCGAACTCGGCAGCGGAAAGGTGGCGCTCGACGCGCCTCTCTACGCCGAGTTCCTAGTGCCTACGAATTGGGTGTAGGGTTTCGATCCCGTTCTCCGCCCCAAACCGGCCATGCGCGTCCTTTCCATCATCCCGCCGATGACGCAGCTCAACGTTCCGTATCCGTCGACGGCCTATCTGACCGGTTTCCTGCGCTCGCGGGGCGTCGACGCGGTGCAGGAAGACCTGGCCCTGGCCCTGGTGCTGCAGCTGTTCTCGGCAGAAGGGCTGCGGCAAGTGCGCGCCTGCATCGAAGTTCTGCCGAAGCAGAAGCGCAGCGCCCGCGTGGCGGCCTTTCTTGAACAGTTCGACCGCTACGTCGCCTCGATCGGTCCCGCTGTCGCCTTCCTCCAGGGACGCGACCCCAGCATGGGCCATCGCATCGCCAGCCGCAATTTTCTGCCCGAGGGATCGCGCTTCGAGTCGCTCGACGTCTATATCGATCCGGATGGCGGCGATCCGCTGGCCTGGGCCTTCGGCGCCCTCGGCGTACACGACCGCGCCCGCCACCTGGCGACCCTCTACCTGGACGACATCGCCGACGTGCTGCGCGAAGCCGTGGACCCGCGCTTCGAGTTTGTGCGCTACGCGGAATCGCTGGCCCTGAGCCAGGCCAGCTTCGATCCGCTTGCCGAGGCCCTGGCAGCGCCTGTCAATCTCGTTGACCGGACGCTACGCGAGCTGACGCAAGAGGCCCTGGCGCGGCATGCGCCGGACCTGGTGCTGATCTCGGTGCCCTTCCCCGGTGCCGTCTACGGTGGCTTTCGCATCGCGCAGGCGATCAAGGAACGGAACCCGGCAATCCGAACCGTCCTTGGCGGCGGCTATGCAAACACCGAACTGCGCGAGCTCGCCGAACCGCGGGTCTTCGACTACTTCGATTACGTGACCCTCGATGACGGCGAGCGTCCGCTGCTGGCGCTGCTCGACCACCTGGCCGGCAAGCGCCCGCAAGAGGGCCTGGTACGGACCTACGTGCGCCGGGACGGCGCGGTGCGCTACATCGACGCCGGCGAGCCCGACATACCCTTCGCCGACGTCGGCACGCCTACCTGGGACGGCTTGCCCCTGGATCGCTACCTGTCGCTGCTCGACATGCTCAACCCCATGCACCGGCTCTGGTCCGACGGGCGCTGGAACAAGCTGACGGTGGCCCACGGTTGCTACTGGAAGAAATGCAGTTTCTGCGACACCGGCCTCGACTACATCGCGCGCTACGACTGCGCCGATGCCGTGACGCTGGTGGATCGCATCGAGGCCGTCATCGCCGAGACCGGGCAGACAGGCTTCCATTTCGTGGACGAAGCCGCGCCGCCCAAGGCCCTGGCCGCCCTCGCCGAGGAACTGAAACGGCGCAATCGCGCGATCTCATGGTGGGGCAACATCCGCTTCGAAAAGTCCTTCACGCCCGAACTCTGCGCGAAGCTCGCCGACAGCGGTTGCATCGCCGTCTCCGGCGGCCTCGAAGTCGCCTCGGACCGCCTGCTCAAGCTGATGCAGAAGGGCGTCTCGGTGGAGCAGGTGGCCCGCGTGACCCATGCCTTCAGCGAGGCCGGCATCCTGGTGCACGCCTACCTGATGTACGGCTTCCCGACGCAAACCGTGCAGGACACGGTCGACGCCCTCGAATACGTGCGCCAGCTCTTCGAGGCCGGCTGCATCCAGTCCGGCTACTTCCACCGCTTCGCCTGTAGCGTGCATTCGCCGGTGGGACTGCACCCGGAACGCTATGGCGTCAGGCTGAAGCCTCTGCCCGCCGGCGCCTTCGCCAGGAATGACGTCGGCTTCATCGATCCTGCGGGCGTCGATCACGATGCCCTTGGCATCGGCCTCAACAAGGCGCTTTACAACTACATGCACGGCCTCGGCCTCGACCAGGACGTGCGCAGTTGGTTCCCAGTCAGGGTGGCTCGCAGCCGGGTTCCGCACCGCCTGATTGCGGGTGCGCTACGGTCATCTCGTGTCTAAGCGGCCAGTTGCAACCGTAGGATCTGTGTGCAGCGCTAACTGTGCAATTCGGCACTTGCCTTCGTTATACCGGCGCAGGATAATTCGCGTGCCGGCAACAAAACATAATCAGGGATGACATGAGTGACTACTACACCGTGCTCGGCGTAAAGCGCCACGCGAGCAGGGACGAGATAATTGAGGCGTACCGACGTCTTGAAGCGGATCCAGGCAACCGCGAACGACTAGCCGAAATCAAAAAGGCATATGAGCTCCTTTCGGATCCGGGAGCTCGAGATATTTACGATCAAACGTTGCGTCTCAGGGAGTCAGGGCCTGCGCGTTCCACCGCTGGTGGCGGGGGAGGGATTGGGGCTGGCGGCAGTCGACCGACAGTTCGTTCCCGACCACCGGAGCCGGAGTCGGGATATGGACGGCTCTGGATTGGCTTGGTGTTGGCGCTGTTGGTGGTCGGCGGGTTGCTCCTCTACGGGCATTTCAGCCGTGAAGAGGAGAGGATTCGGCTGGAGCGGGAGCGCGAGATCAGCCTGCGTGCCCACCAGGCGGACGAGGAGCGCAAGCAGCGCGAGGAGGCCGAACAGGCGCGTGTGGAAGAACAGAGGCTGCGGCGGGAAACCGAGGAGTTGGAGAGGCGCAACCGGAACGAAAGCGAGCGGGCGCTGCGCGAGGCCGATCGTCGTGGCGAGAGAGAAAGCATGCAGGCACGAACGGATGCCGAACGGGAAGCGTACCGGGCGGAACGGAAAGAGCAGGAAGCAAAGCACGAAGAGGAACGGCTGGAGCGCGAAAGGCGCGAACGCGAACGGCACAATCGCTGGATCCTCGAACGGCCGGCGCTTCACTAATGGCTCTCTTCTCCAAAGCGACGATACTGGTCGCAATGGGCGCAGTAGCAGCGTTGTTACTGCTTGGCGGGTGCGCCCGACGGGACCAAGTGCCGGGCAACATCACCGTGGCTGCCTACTTCGTGCCGCCTGAGAAACTCGAGGCCTTTGCCGCAGATACGACCGGCAAGACCCGCCTTCGGTGGACGACGCCGAATTTCGTCCTTGAGCCGAGCAACAACCCTCACCGCCTGATGATTGACTTCGAGGGCGTGCTTCTTGCGGACTCTGCTGTCGCCGAGAATGTCTTTGAAGTCGTCTGGCTGATCAAGCAGGAAAACCAAACAGGCGGTCCGATGCAGCAGATTCGCTTTGACCGGCAGAATCTGACCGTGTCCGGCACCAAGGTCAAGGGCCGTGCTGTTGGCCTGCCGCTGTCCTTCAAGGACAAGGACATGGGAGCCATTGAACTTAGTCTCGAGCATCAGATCGGCCTGAAACCGACGGCTATGACTGTATCCGTGCGGGCCGGAATGGAGAATACCAACTGGTTGGAGACGCTGCTCTCACTGAACGCGCTAATGGTGGGCCTGGTGTTCCTGGGCCTCGTATTGTGGTGGCGGCGGTAGGACATCAGAGCCCGTAAGTGCGCCAGGTGGACGCACAGGCCGAGCTATCTCGCAAGTGCTTTCTCCGGGGTGAGAAGTCGAAATAGATGTGCCAATCGCTGTCTGCGCGCGAGTTTCAGCAGCGCCTTGTCGGAGGTGATCAGGCAATCCGCGCCGCCGTCGCGGGCGAGTTCGAGGAACTTCTGGTCGTCGGGGTCCGAGCACAGGGGCAGCGGTTGGGTCGGGCTTGGGGTTGCCGTGACGCGATGGGCGAGCGCGGCGTAGGCGGATAGCGCGGCTTCCTGGCCCGCGGCGTCGAGGGAGAACATCGGGTAGGCGAGCACGCGGCGGAACTCGGCCACGCAGCGCTCGTTGGTCAGCGCCAGCCAGTTGCCGCTTTCGAGCCGGGTGCGCAGCGGCAGGAAGCGGCTGTCGGCGAAGACGAACAGCGACACCAGAACGTTGGTGTCCAGCACCACGCGCAGCGTGGCGCCGGGCTCTGGACTTGGGGCTGCCGGGTTTCGCGTCGGGGCGCGGGTATCCAACTCGAAACTCGAATCCCGACGCTACTTCTTCAGGTCGAGACGGAACTTGACGAAGGAACCGGGCGCATCCTCGATGACGCCGAGTTTGCCCTTGGCCGGATCGCGCGCCGGCACCTTCCCGTGGTCCAGGGTGGTGACCCACTCCTGCCAGTCCGTCCACCAGGAGCCGGGATGCTGCGTGCTGCCCTCCAGCCATTCCTCGGCCGTCTCGCCGAGCTCGTCGTTGCGCCAGTAGCCATACTTGTTGGCGGCAGGCGGATTCACGACGCCGGCGATATGGCCGGAGCCGCCGAGGACGAAGCGGACGGGGCCGCTGAAGCGCTGCGCGCCCAGGTAGGTGCTCTTCCAGGGCGCGATGTGGTCTTCGACCGTCGAGATGAAGTAGCTCGGCGTCTTGATCTTGCCGAGATCGATCGGCACGCCGGCCAGGGTGATGCCGCCCGGCTCCTTGAGCAGGTTCTTCATGTACATGTTGCGCAGGTAGAAGCTGTGCATCGCGTACGGCATGCGCGTAGAATCGGAGTTCCAAGACAGCAGGTCGAAGGGGAAGGGATCCTTGCCCATCAGGTAGTTGTTGACCACGAACGACCAGATCAGGTCGTTG
>JBGOZF010000082.1:0-19518 GCA_041480065.1 Rhodocyclaceae bacterium | reverse complement strand
CTCCTCGACCAGACTTTCCAGCTTGGCGCGGGTGATTTTTACGGCGAGGTGCTTCGGGCCGCTGGCGTCAGCAGTGATGTAGGGCAAGTTCACTTCGGTTTGCTGCGCGCTGGACAATTCGATCTTGGCCTTTTCCGCCGAATCTTTCAGGCGTTGCAACGCCAGCACGTCCTTGCGCAGGTCGATTCCGCTTTCCTTTTTGAATTCATCGACCAGATAGTCGATCACGCGCATGTCGAAATCCTCACCGCCCAGGAAGGTGTCGCCATTGGTGGACAGCACCTCGAACTGGTGCTCGCCGTCGAGTTCGGCGATCTCGATGATGGAGATGTCGAAGGTGCCGCCGCCGAGGTCATAGACCGCGATCTTGCGGTCGCCTTCTTTCTTATCCATGCCGAACGCGAGCGCGGCGGCCGTGGGTTCGTTGATGATGCGCTTCACTTCCAGGCCGGCAATGCGGCCGGCATCCTTGGTTGCCTGGCGCTGGGAATCGTTGAAGTAGGCGGGCACGGTGATGACGGCTTCGGTGACTTCCTCGCCGAGATAGTCCTCGGCGGTTTTCTTCATCTTCTTCAGCACTTCGGCCGAGACCTGGGGCGGGGCCATCTTGTTGTCCCGTACCTGCACCCATGCGTCGCCGTTGTCGGCCTTGACGATCTTGAAAGGCATCAGGTCGATGTCCTTCTGCACTTCCTTTTCCTCGAAACGGCGCCCGATCAGGCGCTTGACCGCGAACAGGGTGTTCTTGGCGTTGGTGACCGCCTGGCGCTTGGCCGGGGCTCCGCACAGGATTTCGCCATCCTCGGCGTACGCGACGATGGACGGCGTGGTGCGCGCGCCTTCGGAGTTTTCGATGACCTTGGGCTTGCCGCCTTCCATGATGGCGACGCAGCTATTGGTGGTGCCGAGGTCGATGCCGATGATCTTGCCCATGTTCGTTTCCTTCAATGAAATCGTGAATGATTGGCTTGTGTCCGATATGGGGATTTGTCCGCCATCTTCAAGGCGCCGGGCGGGCCTTGGAAACCACGACCATGGCCGGCCGGATCACCCGCTCGTACAGGACATAGCCCTTCTGAAGCACCTGGACCACCCGGTTCGCTTCGCCATCGGCATCGATCTGGCTGATAGCCTGGTGCCGGTGGGGGTCGAATTTCTCGTCCAGCGGGTTGATTTCGGCCAGGCCCGATTTCTCGAAGGCGGCGATCAGTTGCCTAAGCGTCAGTTCGACGCCTCCATGCAAGGCCGCGGCATCCTGATTTTCGCTGGCGAGTGCGGCTTCGAGGCTGTCCTTGACCGCCAGCAACTCGCCGGCAAACTTCTCGATCGCGAATTTGCCGGCCCGGGCGATGTCCTCCTGGGCACGGCGGCGGATGTTCTCGGCCTCGGCCTTGGCGCGCAGCCAGGCGTCGTGATGCTCGGCGGCCTTGAGTTCGGCAGCCTTGATCTGGTCCTCGAGGCTGGGCGGGGCGTCGGCGGATTGGCTGGCCGGTGTGTCGGCGGTCGGGGTCTCGGGAATGGCGCCCGTTTCGGGCAAAGATGGGGTCGGAGGCGGGTTTTCGGTGTCCGGCATGATGATTCAGGGGGTCTCGGTGGAAAACAATCTCACAATTGGGGCTACTGCGGCGCATTTCAAGTGCCGGAAAGACCGCTAGAATGCACCAAAGCGAGGAAACGACAACAGCCCGGGGGAGCCGACAGAGAGATTCCGGGGCCGTTCGAGAGGTGCGGCCATGAACCAGACAATAGGCAAATACAAAATCCTCCGGGAACTGGGGCGGGGCGCGACGTCCAAGGTCTATCTTGCGACCGATCCCGACCGGGCCGAACCGGTTGCGATCAAGGTGGTCCGTTTCAACGACGCCGATGCCGGCAAGTGGACCCACCGCATCGCCAAACTGCTCGAAATCGAAGGCCGGGTCGTTCGCATGCTCGAGCACCCCAACATCGTCCGCGTCTACGACTATGCGGTCGAGGAGGAGCAGGCGTACATCGCCATGGAGTACGTCGAGGGCCGCACGCTCGAAGCCTTCACCAGCTTCGGCAAGCTGCTGCCGGTACACGAGGTCGTGCGCATCGTCTTCAAGTGCTGCATGGCGCTCGACTACGCTTTCCGGCAGGGCATCATCCACCGGGACATCAAGCCTGCCAACATCATGGTCAACGATGCCGGCGAGGTCAAGATCACCGACTTCGGTCTGGCGCTCGACCTGAAGAAGCAGGGCCAATACGACTCGACCTTCATCATGGGCGTCGGCTCGCCGGCCTACATGTCGCCCGAGCAGATCAAGGAATATCCGCTCGACCAGAAGACCGACCTCTATTCGCTCGGCGTCGTCTTCTACGAACTGCTTACCGGGCGCCGCCCGTTTCGCGGCGCCAACCGGGCTCAGCTGATCTACAAGATCATCAACGCCGATGCGCCGCCGGTGTCCGTGGTGAATCCGAATCTGCCGCCGGCCATGGACAAGATCCTTCAGCGTGCGCTGGAGAAGGATCTCTACTCCCGCTACAAGAACGGCGCCGAGATGGCCAAGGACCTGACCGCGGTCCGTTACCAGATCCTCGACGACACCTACGTGCCGATGGATTCCACGCGCTTCAATGCCTTGCGCAAGCTGGCCTTCTTCACCGAGTTCGGCGATGTCGAGCTGTGGGAGACGCTACGCATCAGCAAGTGGCGGAGCATCGAAGCCGATACCATCCTGATGCGGGAAGGCGACGAGGGCAGCAGCATCGGCGTCATCGTCGAGGGCGATGTCGAGGTGGCTTTGGCCGGCAAGCGATTGTTCACCGCAGGTGCCGGCGAGGTCGTCGGCGAAACCGGCTATCTGAACCACGTGGCGCAGTTGCGCACCTACACGGTGACGTCGCTTTCGCGCCTGGTCTATCTCGACGTGAACGCGGCGGCGCTGGAGATCGCCACCGAGGATTGCGTCGGCCATTTCCGCGATGCGTTGTTGGCCACCGTGCTCAGGCGCCTGACCCAGGCGCACGAGGAATTGACGGCGCATTGCCCGCCTGCGCGCACGGGGGCGAAGCTCGATCTCGAACTCGTGGAGCTTGAACTGGTGCCGATGGATGAGCCGGGCTCAACGACTTCCGGCGGACGCAGCGATCGTCAGGTCTTGAAGCGACCCACCAAATCCTGAAGATTGGCGGCCAGGCGCTCGAGTTCCTGCGCCGCGGCCGTCGTCTGTTCGACTGCGCTCGTGTTCTCCCGAGCCATACCGGCGATCGACTCGATATTGGTGGCCACCTGACCGCTGACCCGGCGCTGTTCCTCGGTGGCGTCGGCGATGGCATCGAGACCCTGGCCGACCCGGGTTACCGAGCCGCTGGCTTCGCCGAGAACCTTGGCGACGACCTCCATGGATTCCTGGCTCGACGCGAGATGCGCCAAGCCATTCTGTACGGAACCCTGGACAGCATCGGACTGCTGCGACAGCGCCCGGGTGATGGCGTCGATTTCGCTCGCCGACGTGGCCGATTTCTCGGCCAGCTTGCGGACTTCGTCGGCGACGACGGCGAATCCGCGTCCCTGCTCGCCTGCGCGTGCGGCTTCGATGGCGGCGTTGAGGGCCAGGAGGTTGGTCTGGTCGGCGATATCCTTCACTTCGCGCGTCATCTTGTTGATGGCGAGCGTGCTGTCGACGAATCGTTGCACGGAGTCGGCGATTTCGCGCACCGTGCTTTCCACGGCGCTGACTTCGCCGATCAAGTGTGACAGGCTGGTGTTGCCTTCCTGCGAGCGGCGCAGGCTTTCGCGCGACTGCTCGTGAACCTCTTCGGTGCTGGCCGCGATGGAGGTGATGGCGGACGCCATCTGTTCGACCGACGCGGCCGCCGATGAAGAAGTCTCATTCTGGCGGTGCGAACCGTCGGCGACCTGGTTGGCGTTGCTTGCCAGTTCGCGTGCGGCCGTGGAAACCTGGCTGGCCGACTGGCTGACCTGGCGCACGAGGGCCGAGATCTTGGTCATCATGTCGTTGAAGGCCGATGCCGCCTCACCGATCTCATCCTTGCCGCGCACCGGCAGCCGCTGGGTAAGGTCGCCTTCGCCCTTGGCGATATTGCGCAGGCCGGAAACCAGTTGATCGAGCGGCGCGGTGACGACATTGCGGATGAACAGGTAGATGAAGGCGATCAGCGGAACGCTCAGGAGGGTGGCGGCAAACACCGACTTGATGCGCTGGATGTTGGCGGCGCTGATCACCTGGTCCAGGGAAATCTTCATGCTGACGACGCCGAGCACTGTGCCCTCCGGCACTTGGTGGCAACTGATGCAGTCCTTGCCCAGGTAGTTCTTCGATGCCTTCGCCGGCCGCACAACGCGCAGGAACTCTCCCTTCTCGTCCGACTGGGCTTCGCTGAATTCCTGTCCGGTGCTCAGGACCTGCTGCTCGATGGTATCCGAAGGCTGACCTTCCTTGGCGTTGCCCGGCCCGAAAAGCTTGCTCACGGCTTCGCCGCGAATTACCCGCAGGTCGCGAATGACGGCAAGCTGCTTGATCTGGTCGAGGAAGACATCGCGTTGGCCGACGGTGCCCGTGATCATCATGCCCGTGAGGCCGGCCAGCGTCGTTTCGTGCATCGACTGGGAGAATTCCTTGGCCTGGTCGATGGCCGCCTGACGATTGACGCTGCTTTCCCAGAAGATCAGCCCGTTCCAGAAGAAGATCAGCATCAACCAAATTGCGGCCGTAAGCCGCACCCAAATCTTCAGGTCCGCAATCCTGGCCATCAACTATCTCCGGTATTCGTCAAAGGAGCTTTCTCCGCACTTGGCAGTCTACCGCAACGCAAAGCCCCAAGGGGAGCGCGGCAGCCGTGCAGGAGCGGCAGTAATCCTGCCTATATCGTTAGATCGACGTCCTGGATGGTTCCGGCCTGGCCGGATTCTGAAAGATAGACGCCGGTCGCCGCGACAGCCCCGAGGTCTGCGTTGTTGCTTCCTCTGAGCGCAAACGGGGTCGACAAGTTGCCGAGATACAGCGCACCCACCTGACGTTCCATTAGTGTTGCGAGCGCTGCCCCGCCTTGGCCGTCGGGCGTCCACACGCGCAATCGGGCGTAGCCGGGATCGTTCTCGTCGATCCAGTTGTTTTGGTCGGAGTCCAGGGCTGCGAGTTCGCCGAAGCCGGAGCCCGTGGTCGGGCCCAAGAGTTCGGCGCCGGAATCGATGCTGCCGTTGCCATTCCTGTCCAGCGCGAGGTAGCCGCTGCCGGCCGCGAGCATCGGCAACTGTTCGGCGCTGCCGTCCGCGTCGAGATCGAAGCTGAAGCGCTGGTCGGTGAGTTGGGCGGCGTTGCCGTTGAAACTGATCACCAGCGGATCCTTCTTCTGTGCGTCGCCGGCGCGGAAGCCGATATCCACTTGTTCGCGGTACTGCCGGGCCATCGACAGATCGAGCTGGAACTGCATTTCCTTGCCATCGGCCGTCCTGACGACGCCTTGCGCCGAGAAACTCGTTTGCTCGCTTTCCTCTTGCACGGCGTGGTATTCGTACTCGACGCCGAACCCGGCGCTGCGCTGGGCTGCGTCCCGTGCTGGTGGCGGAACCGAGGCTGCGGCCGTGGTCGGCTGTTGCTGAATCTCGCTGGCGTCGAAGACGCGGATGTGATGGCCGGTGAGCTGTTCGATCATCGCCCTGATCAGGCTGAGGTAGGGATCATTGTCGACTGCGTCGGAGGATGACTTCACTGCCTGGGACTCTGCCGACTGCGCGGCCAGGCCGGCTGGGGATATTTGTACCTGCGGCTCTTCCCGCTGCCGGACTTCGAAATCCGGCCTCTGTGGCCCCACCCAGGCACGCAGCGATGCGCGTGTCTCCTGACGCGTTACTGCGACGTGCTTGGACTCCATCGACACGTTGGCGCCGGCGATCTTCATGCCTGTCTTAACGGCAGGTCTCCGGCCGAGTTGAGGTGTGTGATTCCGCCGCGAACTTCGGCCGCGAACAGCTTGAATTTAGCGTGAAAGACACTCCTCACCGCGCAGGGTAATAGCCGAGCGAAGCGAGCCAGATAGTCGCCTCCCCCTGAGGGGAGGCTGGGAGGGGTGAGCCCATTTGCCTGCGTGAGGTGAGGCGAAGGCACAGCCTTTCATGATGTGGGATGGTCCATCGGAGCCATGAGCGTCAGGGCAGTTTCAGCAGTTCGGCCGCGCGGCTGGGGTCCGGTCCTGCGAGCCAGGGCAGCACGCCAAGCAAAGGTGCGGCCAGGCGAAATTCCAGGGCCGCGACATTTCCCTGCCAGCGCTCCATTGCCGGATCGATGCGGTTGGCGATCCAGCCGGCAAGCCCGAGGCCGCGGGCGCGAATGGCTTCCGCCGTCAGCAGGGCGTGGTTGAGACAGCCCAGGCGCAGTCCCACCACCAGGATGACGGGAAGGTCGAGTGCCTGCGCCAGATCGGCGCTGTCGACGGTTTCGCCCAGGGGTACACGGAATCCGCCAACGCCCTCGACCACGATGAATTCGGCGCGGTCCGCCAAATGCTCGAACGCGGCGCGCAAGCTGTCGATGGCGATCTCTCGCCGTTCATCGGCTGCGGCGATATGAGGCGCAATCGGCGCCGCGAAGCAACAAGGATTGACCAGTTCTCGCGGCACCTTTACCGAACTCGCGGCGATCAGCAATTCGACGTCCTGGTTGCGGCCGTGCTCGTCCACGCCGGCGGCAACGGGCTTCATGCCGAGCGTACTGAGTCCCTGCCCGTGCGCGGCATGGAGCAGGGCGCAGGCGGCGAAGGTCTTGCCGACTTCCGTGTCCGTGCCGGTCAGGAAGAAGGCTTGTTTGCAGTGCATAGAATCACCTCGTAGGTGGCGGGCAGGCCGGCCGGTTCGCGGCACTTCTCGTAGCGCTGCTCCACCGATTGCCACGTCCTGCGGCCCAGCAGGCCGGGTCGGCGATCGTGGCCCACCTGGTTCGCGCCGAGCGCCTTGAGACCCTGGAGCAGCACCTTGAGGCTGGCATGATGCAGGCGCAGGGAATGCGTTGTCCAGACGACGTCATCGAGGCCGGCTGCGCTACAGGCCGAGGCGAGGGTTTCTGGCGGCGAGAAATCGAGGACATGGCGGTGTTTGTCGGTGCCGGAAAACGCTTCGCGCAGTTCGGCCAGCGTGCCCGGCCCCAGGCTGCTCACCGCGAGCCGGCCGCCCGGGACCAGCGTGCGCGCCGCCTCGGCGATTGCTTGTCCTGCGTCGCACCACTGCAATGTCAGGCTGGACCAGTAGAGGTCGAAGCATCCGGCCGCGAAGGGCAGCGACTCGACATCTGCGCAGACGCCGCCGCCGGTGGTCGCCAGCATGGCCGGGGCGAAGTCGGCCGCGGTGACTTGCGCATCCGGCCAACGCCGGGTGAGGAGGCCAAGACCATAACCGGTGCCGCATCCGGCATCGAGGATGGCCGCGGGGGTCAGGCCCGGCAAGGTGGCGAGCAGCAGTTCGCAAACCCGGCGTTGCAGCGTTGCCGCCGAATCGTAGCTGGCGGCTGCCCGGTTGAACGAGCGGCGGATGGCGGCTTTATTCATCGGCAAGAGCGGCGAGCCGGGTGGCAAAGCGTTGCGGGTCGGACAGGAAAGGCGCGTGCGCGGCGCCGGCAAATACTTCGAGCCGGCCGGCCGGCAGGTGTTCGGCGAGCCAGCGGGCGGCGGCCAGCGGCATCAACGGATCGCGTTCGCCATGGAGCAGCAGCACCGGCTGCCGAATGCGGGGTACCGAATCGCGCAGGTCGCTGTTGCGCAACATGTCCAGCCCATCGAGGAGGCAAGGCGAATCCGGAATGCGTTGGTCGAGCAGTGCGGACAACTGCCGCGTCAGGGTGCGTGCCTGGTCGTCGCCCTGATTCAGCAGCCCGGCGAAACGGCGCAGGGCCGCAGCCGGGTCCGCTGCCACGGCGGTGGAGAAGCGGTCGAGCAATTCGGCCGGCTGCGCTGCCGGCCAGTCGGCGGCCTGCGTGAAGCGCGGCGTGGCGCCGACCAGCACCAGCCGCGCCACCTTGTCCGGATAGCGTTCGGCCCATTGCAGCGCCAGCAGCGCGCCCAGCGACCAGCCGCAGAGGATGGCGCCGACGGGCATATCTTCGGGCGAGAAACCCGGGTCGCCGTAACCGGGCAGACCGACAGCAAGCAAGCGCAAATCGGCCGGTAGTCGTTCGGCAACGGGCCGCCACACGGCGGAGCCGAAGCCCCAGCCGTGAACCAGCACCAGATCCTTCATGCCACGATTTCGGTCAAGGCTGCGATCAGCCTGTCCACCTGGGCTTCGGTGTGGGCGGCCGAAAGGGAAATGCGCAGCCGCGCGGCGCCTTGCGGAACCGTCGGCGGCCGTATCGCCGGCACCCAGATGCCGCGGGCAGACAGCGCATCGGAGACTGCGAGCGTTTCATGGTTGCCGCCGATGATCAGCGGCTGGATGGCAGTTTGCGAGATCGGCAACTTCCAGGTGGAACGGGCGCAGAGCGGCTCGATGCCGGCGCGCAGCCGGGCGATGAGCCGGCGCAAATGCTCGCGGCGGTCGTCTGCCGCTTCGACGAGCGTGAGACTCTCGAGCAAGGCGGTGGCCAGCAGGGGCGGTGCCGCGGTGGTGAATATGGCCGTGCGGGCCGTTTGCACCAGCCACTCGACGGTTTCCGCATCGCCGGCAACGAAGGCGCCGGCGACACCGGCGGCCTTGCCGAGGGTTCCCATCACCAGCAGACGCTTTGACAGCGCCAGGCCGAAATGCGCGGCGAGGCCGCGTCCCTGCGGACCGAGTACGCCGAAGGCGTGGGCATCGTCGATCACGACCCGGGTGTCGAATTGTTCGGCCCACTCGAGTATTTGAGGCAGCGGCGCGATGTCGCCGTCCATGCTGAACACCGAGTCGGTCACGATGAGCTTGTTCTCGGCACGGGTCTCGCCCAGCATGCGCCCGAGCGCCGCCATATCCACGTGCGGGTAGCGGTGGTTCTCGGCCAGTGACAGGCGGACTGCGTCGATGAGCGACGCGTGGTTGAGCCGATCGGAGAAGACCGAATCGCCGCGTCCGACCAGGGAGGTGATGACGCCGAGGTTGGCGAGGTAACCGGTGGAGAACAGGAGCGCGCGCTCGGCGCCGACGAAGGCGGCAAGGCGTTCCTCGAGTTCGACTTCATGGCGGAAATGGCCGCCCAGCAGATGGGATGCGCCGGCGCCGACACCCCAGCGGCGGGCGCCCTCGATCGCGGCCTCGATCAGGCGTGGATCAGCCGCCAGGCCCAGGTAGTCGTTGCTTGCGAAAGCCAGTAGTGGTTTGCCGTCGATGGTCATCTCGGGGCCGCAGGGCGTATCGGCGACGCGGCGCCGGCGCAGCAGTCCCTGTTTTGCCATGCTGTCCAGTTGCGATTCGATCTTCATGTCGTCAGCGCCTCGCCAAGAGCCCCCGCCGTCGCGCGGCAGAGATGTTCGATTTCGGTATCGTCCAGTAGGTAAGGGGGCATCAGATAGACCGTGCCGCCCTGATTCCCGCCGATCGGCCGCAGCAGCAGTTCCCGATCGAGGGCGGCGCGGTGGCAGCGGCGAACAAATCCGGCATCGGCTTGAACGTCGAATGCGAAAATCATACCCCGTCGGCGGTAATTGCGGACCGCGTGGTGTTTGGCCAAAGGCGCCAGAAGCGCGTCGATCCGATCGGAACGCCTGGCGTTTGCCGCCAGCACGTCATCCTGTTGGAAGATATCCAGCGTCGCCAGGGCTGCCCGGCAAGCCAGCGGATTGCCCGTGTACGAGTGGGAGTGCAGGAAGCCGCGGGCCGTGCTGTCGTCGTAGAAGGCCTGATAGACGGCATCCCGTGTCATCACTACCGACAGCGGCAGATAGCCGCCGGTGATGCCTTTCGAGAGACAAAGGAAATCCGGCCGGATGCCCGCCTGTTCATGGGCGAAGAAGCTGCCGGTGCGGCCGAAGCCGACGGCGATTTCGTCGCAGATCAGATGGACGCCGTAGCGGTCGCACAGCGTCCGGGCGAGGCGCAGGTACTCGGGGTCGTGCATGGCCATGCCGGTGGCGCACTGCACCAGCGGTTCCACGATCAGGGCCGCGGTCTGGTCATGATGTTCGGCGAGATGCGCTTCCAGCGCCCGGGCCGCCGATTGTGCGGCCTCGACGGGCGAGGCGGCGTTGCGGGCATCGGGCGAGGGCAGCACGGTTGCCGGGCGCAGCAGCGGTCCGTAAGCATCGCGGAAGATCGCGATGTCGGTGACACCGAGCGCGCCTATGGTCTCGCCGTGATAGCCCCCGGCGAGGCAGAGAAAATGGTTCTTCTCCGCCCGACCGGCATTGCGCCAGTAGTGGGCCGACATCTTGAGGGCGATCTCGGTGCTCGAGGCGCCGTCGGAGGCGTAGAAGCAATGGCCGAGTTGATCGCCGGTGAGCGCCGACAGGCGTTCGGACAGTTCCACCACCGGCTCGTGCGTGAAGCCGGCCAGCATCGCGTGTTCGAGCCGTTCCAACTGATCCTTGATCGCGGCGTTGATGCGCGGGTTGCAGTGGCCGAACAGGTTGACCCACCAGGAACTGATGCCGTCGAGATAGCGGCGGCCATCGGTGTCATACAGCCAGATGCCTTCTCCGCGAACGATGGGCAACAGCGGCAGATCGCCGTCGCCGTGGCGCTTCATCTGCGTGCAGGGGTGCCAGACGGCCGCGAGACTGCGTTCGAGAAGTCGGTCTTGCATGGGGCGGCATTCTACCGCCCCATCCTATCGGGAGTTGGCCTGGATCCAGCGCGTCAGCGCGCCGACGTCCATGGCACCCGCCTGGCGCGAGACTTCGCGCCCATTCCGAAAGATGGCGATGGTCGGGATGCTGCGGATGCCGAAGCGTGCCGCTAGCCCCTGTTGTTCCTCGGTGTTGACCTTGGCCAGCCGGAAGCGAGGCTCCAGCATCTGCGCCGCCTGGGCAAACGCCGGCGCCATGGTCCGGCAGGGACCGCACCAGGGTGCCCAGAAGTCGACCACGAGCGGCAGATCCGAGCGATCCGCGTGGAGATCGAACTCGGCTTCGGTGAGTTCGATGGGCGAACCGGTGAACAGGGCGCTCTTGCACTTGCCGCAGGTGCCGCGCTCGTTCAGGCGCTCGGCGGGCACGCGATTGGGGGCGTGGCAGTGTGGGCAGACGACGATCAGGGATTCGCTCATGCTTGCCTCTCAAGAAGACGAAGGGCCGCCCCGAGTTTTCTTGGCCCCTTGAGGGGTGGAATCCGCGCAGCGGATTCCTGGGGTGGGCCCACTATCGGTTTCTGCCGATATTGGGGCACCCGGCCGGAGATTCAAGTTGTGTCAGGCGAGCCTGGCGAGGGCGATGTCCGTCAGCGTGGCAATCCACTCGTCACGTTCGTTGAGGCAGGGGATGTAGCGGAATTCGCCGCCGCCGGCCGCGAGGTAGGCATCCCTGCATTCGATGGCGATTTCTTCGAGGGTTTCGAGGCAGTCGGCGGCGAAGCCGGGGCAGATCACATCCACTGAGCGCACGCCGTCGCGGGCGAGCTGTTCGAGCGTTGCCTGCGTATAGGGCTGGAGCCACTTGGCGCGGCCGAAGCGTGACTGGAAGGTGTATTGCCAGGCGTTGGCCGCCAGGCCGAGTTCCGCAGCCAGCAGTTGCGCCGTGCGCCGGCACTGGCCGGCATAAGGATCGCCGCGATCGACGGCGCGTTGCGGAATGCCGTGAAAGCTCATCAACAGCCTGTCGGCGCGTCCCTGCTTTTCCCAGTGCGCGTTGATGCTGGCGGCGAGTGCGCGGACATAGCCGCGGTCATCGTGGTAGTCGGCGACCTCGACAAGTGCCGGGCCGCCGGGATTCTGTGCCTGCCAGGCATGGACGGCATCGTAGGCGCTGGCGGTCGAACTGCCGGCATACTGCGGATAGAGGGGCAACACCACGATCCGGTCCGCGCCGACCTTTGCGAGCCGGTCGAGCGTTGCGGCGACCGACGGTTCACCGTAGCGCATGGCCCAGGCGACGGCGATGTTCTTGTGGCCGCGTTGGCCGAGGTAGCCACGCAGCAGCTTGGCCTGCTTCTCGGTATGCACCTTGAGTGGCGAGCCATTGGCCGTCCAGACTTTCGCGTACTTCTCGGCCGACCTTTTCGGCCGGGTGTTGAGGATGATGCCGTTGAGAATCAGCCACCACAAGGGGCGCGGCAGGTCCACCACGCGCCGGTCCCAGAGGAATTCCTTCAGATAGCGGCGCAGTGCTTCGGGCGTGGGTGCCGTCGGCGTGCCCAGGTTGACGAGCAGGACGGCGCTGGCCGGCATCAGGGTGCCGACAGAACGGAGGAGAGCAGCTTTGCCGTGATGTCCACGATCGGGATCACCCGTTCGTAGGCCATGCGCGTCGGGCCGATGACGCCGATGGTGCCGACCACCTGGCCATCCACCTCGTAGGGCGCGGCGACGACGCTGCATTCGTCGAGCGTCGCGATGCCGGACTCGCCACCGATGAAGACCTGGACACCTTCGGCGCGGCTGGAGAGATCGAGCAGTTGCACGAGCCCGGTCTTCTGCTCGAACAGCTCGAACAGCTTGCGCAGCCGGTTCATGTTCGACGACAGATCCTCGACGCCGAGGAGATTGCGCTCGCCGCTGATCACGTACTGGGTCGAGTCGGTGACTGCCTCGCTGCCCGCCTCGACGGCCGCACTCATCAACTCGACCATGTCGGCGCGCAACTGGCGCAGGTCTTCCTGCAATCGGCTGCGGATCTGCTGGAAATCGAAGCCGGCGAAATGCTGGTTGAGAATATTCGCCGCGGCCGTCAGTTCGCTGGGCGTGTAGGCGCGCTGGGTGAACAGGATGCGGTTCTGCACGTCACCGTCGGCGGTGACGATGATCAGCAGGATGCGCCGTTCGCCGAGCGCCAGGAACTCGATCTGGCGGATCTTCGGCAATTGCCGGCGCGGCGCGACGACGACGCCGGCGAAGCGCGTCAGCTCGGAAAGCAACTGCGAGGCATGGCTGATCACCCGCTGTGGCTGATCGGGCAGGATGGCACCCTGGATTTCCGAGATATCGCGTTCGGCCAGCGGCCGCACGGTGAGCAGCGTGTCCACGAACAAGCGATAGCCCAGGGCCGTCGGTATCCGGCCGGCGGAGGTGTGCGGACTGGCAATGAAGCCCATTTCCTCCAGATCCGACATGACATTGCGTATGGTCGCCGGCGACAGTTCCAGTCCCGAATAGCGGGAAAGCGTGCGCGAGCCCACGGGCTGGCCTTCCGCGATGTAGCGTTCGATCAGGGTCTTCAGCAGGGTCTGGGCGCGGCTGTCGAGCATGGCTGGATTTTATCAGTCTGGCGAAAACGCCCGCAAAGGCGGTTTCCGAGCGAGAAAGCATACGTCAGTTATGGTTTAATCGGCCTCATGATTGGCAAATTCAAAACCCCAATTCGCACCGCCGCGCTGATCGGCAAGTACCGCAGCCCCGACGTGGCCGAATCGCTGCCTTTGCTGGCGGCTTTCCTTCATGATCGGGGTGTGCGCGTCATGATCGAGGAGTCCACCGCGGCCTCGATCGGCGCCTCCGAGTACGAGGTCGCCGGCTACGAGACGCTGGGGGCCGACGCCGATGTTGCCATCGTTCTCGGCGGCGACGGCACGCTGTTGTTTGCCGCCCGGCGTCTGGCCGAGTACGGCGTGCCTCTGGTCGGCGTGAACCAGGGCCGTCTGGGCTTCATGACCGATATTGCCCGCGACGAGATGCTTGCCGGCATGGAGAAACTGCTCGCGGGCAAGTTCTCCGTCGAGCCCCGTCTGCTGCTGGAGGCCGAGGTCTGGCGCGATGGCGTTCGGGTTTTTCGCAACCTGGCGCTCAACGATGTCGTGGTCAACAAGGGTGACCTCGGTCGCCTGATCGAGATGAATGTGGAAGTCGATGGGGTCTTTCTTTACCTGTTGCGCGCGGACGGCATGATCGTGTCGACGCCGACCGGTTCGACGGCCTACGCGCTCTCGGCCAACGGCCCCATTCTGCACCCGAAGGTGTCGGGGATTGGCATCGTGCCCCTGTGCCCGCATGCACTGTCCAATCGACCGATCACCATCAGCGACGATTGTCGGATCGATATAACGCTCGTCTCGCCATCCGACGGGCGCGTACATTTCGACGGCCAGGCTCGTTTCGACTGCCGTGCCGGCGATTGCGTTCGCATTACCCGTGCCGGCGTGCGCGTGACGTTGCTGCATCCGCCAGGCTACGACTACTTCTCCATGCTGCGCGAGAAACTCCATTGGAGTGAAATGCCGGAACCATAGGACTCCAATGCTGCGCCGACTGTTCATCAAGGATTTCGTCATCGTCGATCGGCTCGAGCTGGAGTTCGACGCCGGCTTCGGCGCCCTGACCGGCGAGACCGGGGCGGGCAAGTCGATACTGGTCGATGCGCTCTCCCTGGCGCTTGGCGAGCGTGCCGACGCTTCGGTGCTGCGGTCCGGAAGCGAGAAGGCCGAGATTGCTGCCGAGTTCGATGTTTCGCCGACGGGGCCGCTCGCGACCTGGCTGCGGGACAACGACTTCGAAGCCGACGGCGCCTGTCTGCTCAGAAGGCTCGTCGATTCCGCGGGGCGTTCGCGCGCCACCATCAACGGTTCGCCGGCAACGCTCGCCCAGTTGCGGCAAGCAGCCGACTTCCTGGCCGACATACACGGCCAGCACGCCTACCATGCCTTGCTGCGTGCGGACGCCCAGCGCCAGTTGCTCGACATGCAGGCCGGCGCGGCTGCGCTGGCCGCCGATACGGCGGCGAAGTTCCGCGCCTGGCGCTCCCTGAAAGAGGCGCGCGAGCGGGCCGAGCGCGACGTCTCGGCCGCCGTGCAGGAACGCGAGATGCTCGACTGGCAGGTGAGGGAATTGCGGTCGCTGGCCTTCGAGCCGGCGCGCTGGCAGGAAGACAACCAGGAGCATCGGCGCCTTGCCCATGCCGCCAGCCTGCTCGAAGGCGCCGGCGCCGCGCTGGCCCTGCTCGACGAAAACGAGCAGGCTGTTGCAGTTCAGTTCGACGAGGCGCTGGCGCGCTTGCGACCCTTGACCGACTACGACGAGGCATTGAAGGAGCCGGCGGAGTTGCTCGAAGGCGCCCGCATTCAGATGGATGAGGCCATCCACGCCCTGTCGCGCTACCGCGAGCGGCTCGACCTGGAGCCCGAGCGCCTGGCCGAGCTGGAAGCGCGTATCGAGGCCGTGACCGCGGCAGCCCGCAAGCACCGGGTGGGGCCGGATGATCTGCCCGACCTGCTGGCGCGGTTAGAGGCCCGGCTGGCCGAATTGAACCTGGCAGCCGACCCGGCCGCGTTGAGAGCGAGAGAGGAAGCGGCTCGCGCCGAGTATCAGGAAGTAGCTCAACGGCTGTCGAAGCTCAGGCGCAAGGCTGCCCAGGACTTGTCCAAAGCGGTCAGTGAAGGCATGCAGCAACTGGCCATGGTCGGTGGTCGTTTCGAGGTCGCCCTGGAGCCGCTGGCGGATGGAACGGCTGCCGGGCTGGAAGAGGTGGCCTTCCTGGTGGCGGCCAATCCGGGCCAGCCGCCGCGGCCCATGGCCAAGGTGGCCTCGGGTGGGGAACTGTCGCGCATCGGTCTCGCGATCCAGGTGATCGCCAGTTGCGCCGGCCAGGCGCCGACGCTGATCTTCGACGAGGTGGATGTCGGCATCGGCGGCCGCGTGGCCGAAATCGTCGGCCGGATGCTCAGGCAGCTCGGCCAGCAGCGGCAGGTGCTCTGCGTTACGCACCTGCCGCAGGTGGCGGCCCGGGCCGACTGGCAGTGGTCGATCGCCAAGGACTCCAGCGATGGCCAGACCGTCAGCCGGGTGCGCGTGCTCGACGGCGATGGCCGCGTCGAGGAAGTGGCGCGCATGCTCGGCGGCGTCAAGATCACGGACACGACACGCAGGCACGCCCGAGAGATGCTCGGTGACTAGCGCCGAGGCGGCGCTCGTCCCTGTGATATAGTTTTCGGGCCGAATTCTTTCAGACCCGCTCGTCGGGCTCATTCCCATCGCCATGAAGCGTCTGCTGCCTGTTCTCGTCCTTCCACTGCTGTTGCCGGCCTGTGCCAACACGCCGGACATTGCCTCCCATCTGACGCCGTACAAGATAGACGTGCGCCAGGGCAACATGGTGACCCAGGACATGGTCGCCCAACTGAAGCCGGGGCTGACCCGCGACCAAGTTCGCTTCATTCTCGGCACGCCGCTGGTGGCCGACATGTTCCATGGCGATCGCTGGGACTATGTGTACCGCTTTCAGCCTGGGCGCGGCGAAGTACAGCAGCGTCGCCTGATCGTGTATTTCGACGGCAACAAGCTGGTCCGCCTGGGCGGCGACGTCGTGGCCAACCCGCCGGCCGAGGGCGAAGGTCCCGCCAAGCCGGCCAGCCGGGTCATCGACATTCCTCCGGCCGAGGGGGCTGTCCCGGCCGGCACGGCGCCGACCGGGAATCCGGAACCTGCCAAGTAGTCTCATGGCCATGAGCAAGATACGTTTCGTCATCGCCGGCAGTGGCGGTCGTATGGGCCGCAATCTGATCGAGACCGTATTGACAGCGCCGGACGCCGCGCTTGCCGGGGCGCTGGAAGTTGCTGGCAGCCCGTACCTCGGCAAGGACGCCGGCGAACTGGTGGGTGCACCCTGCGGCGTCGCGATCAGCGATGATCTCGATGCGACCCTGTCCGGCGCCGACTGCCTGATCGATTTCACTCGGCCCGAAGGCACCATGGCGCACCTGGATGTCTGCCGTCGCCGCGGGGTGCACATGATCATCGGTACTACGGGCCTGACTACGGAACACAAGCTGACCATCCAGGATGCCTCGCGCGAAGTTCCGATCGTGTGTGCGCCCAACATGGCCGTCGGCGTCAATCTGGTCTTCAAACTGCTCGACACCGCCGCCCGCATTCTCAACGAGGGTTACGACGTCGAGATCGTCGAGGCCCATCATCGTCACAAGGTCGACGCGCCGTCGGGCACCGCCCTGCGCATGGGTGAAGTCGTCGCTGCGGCGCTGGGCCGCGATCTGGCCGAATGCGCGGTCTATGGCCGCGAGGGGCATACCGGCGAGCGGCCGGCCACGCAGATCGGTTTCGCCACCGTTCGCGGCGGCGATATCGTCGGCGATCACACCGTGCTCTTCGCCGGCACGGGCGAACGCGTCGAAATCAGCCACAAGGCTGCCAGCCGCATGCCCTATGCGCTGGGGGCTCTGCGGGCGGCACGCTTCCTGCGCGGGAAGACCAAAGGCCTCTTCGACATGCAGGACGTGTTGGGCCTGAGGTAAAGAAACCGATGCCGCCAGTCGCGTCGAACTCGAAGCGCGGCGCGGCGACTTGAACGCCGCCGGTCGCGATGTTGCCGACTTGCGGGGCGAAACCGAGCGTCTGATCAAGTTCCTGGCGGGCATGCGCGGCCGCTGAAGGGCGTTCCGCTTTGTCCGTGGCGACGCGGCATGGTAGAATTAGTAAGTTTGCCAGGAGGCACTGAGCTACGGCCCTCCTGAGCCTCTTCCCATGCCACGCTGACCCAGGAGCCTGATCGTGCCTCAGTTTTCGTCCGCCCTTCTCGCCTTGGCCGACGGAACTCTCTTCAGGGGCAAGGGCATCGGTGCGACCGGCAGCAGCGTCGGCGAGGTGGTGTTCAACACCGCCATGACCGGCTACCAGGAGATTCTCACCGATCCCTCCTACTGCCGCCAGATCGTCACCCTGACCTATCCCCATATCGGCAACACGGGCGTCAACCGCGAGGACTGCGAGTCCGGCAAAGTCTATGCCGCCGGTCTGGTCATTCGCGACCTGCCGCTGCTGGCCTCGAATTTCCGTTCCGAGCAGACCCTGGACGCGTATCTGAAGGCTGAGAATGTCGTCGCCATCGCCGACATCGACACCCGCAAACTGACCCGCATCCTGCGTGAAAAAGGCGCCCAGGCCGGCTGCCTCATCACCGGGGATAGTCTCGATGCCGATGCCGCGCTCGCGCAGGCGCGGGCCTTTCCGGGGCTGGCGGGCATGGACCTCGCCAAGGTGGTGAGTGCGGAAGAACCCTACGGCTGGACCGAGGGCGAATGGAAACTGGGCAAGGGTTATGTCACGCCGCAGGTCGCGAACTTCCATGTTGTGGCCTACGACTTTGGCGTCAAGCGCAACATCCTGCGCATGCTGGCCAGCCGCGGCTGTCGGCTGACCGTGGTGCCGGCGCAGACGCCGGCGGCCGACGTTCTGGCGATGAAACCCGACGGTGTCTTCCTTTCCAACGGTCCCGGCGATCCCGAACCCTGCGATTACGCCATCGCCGCGATTCGCACGTTCCTCGACGGCAAGTTGCCGACCTTCGGCATCTGCCTCGGCCACCAGTTGATGGGGCTCGCAGCCGGCGGCAGGACGCTGAAAATGAAGTTCGGCCATCATGGCGCCAACCATCCGGTCAAGGACCTCGATACCGGCCAGGTGCTGATCACCAGCCAGAACCATGGCTTTGCCGTCGATCCGGCGACGCTGCCGGCCAACGTGCGGACGACGCATGTGTCGCTGTTCGATAACAGCCTGCAGGGCTTGGCCTGGATCGACCGTCCGGCGCTATGCTTCCAGGGTCACCCCGAGGCGAGCCCGGGTCCGCACGACGTCGGCTATTTGTTCGACCGCTTCATTGGAATGATGGAAAAACCTAAAGCCTAAGAAATGCCAAAGCGGACAGACATCCAATCCATCCTCATCATCGGCGCCGGCCCGATCATCATCGGTCAGGCCTGCGAGTTCGACTATTCGGGCGCCCAGGCCTGCAAGGCCCTGCGCGACGAGGGCTACAAGGTCATCCTGGTCAACTCGAACCCGGCGACGATCATGACCGACCCGGGCACGGCCGACGTCACCTACATCGAACCCATCACTTGGCAGGTGATCGAGAACATCATCGCCAAGGAGCGGCCGGACGCGTTGCTGCCGACCATGGGCGGCCAGACGGCGCTCAATTGCGCCCTCGATCTGGCCAGGCACGGCGTGCTGGAGAAGTATGGCGTCGAGATGATCGGCGCCTCGAAGGAAGCGATCGACAAGGCCGAGGACCGCGAGAAGTTCAAGGCCGCCATGACCAAGATCGGCCTCGGTTCGGCCCGTTCCGGCATCGCCCACAGCCTCGAGGAGGCGCTCCAGGTGCAGGGCGCCATCGGCTTTCCGGCCATCATCCGGCCGTCCTTTACCCTCGGCGGTTCCGGCGGCGGCATCGCCTACAACATGGAGGAGTTCGTCGAGATCTGCAAGCGCGGTCTCGAGGCCAGTCCGACCAGCGAACTGTTGATCGAGGAGTCGCTGCTCGGCTGGAAGGAATTCGAAATGGAAGTCGTGCGCGACAAGCACGACAACTGCATCATCGTCTGCTCGATCGAGAACCTCGACCCGATGGGCGTGCACACCGGCGATTCGATCACGGTGGCGCCGGCGCAGACGCTGACCGACAAGGAATACCAGATCATGCGCAACGCCAGCATCGCGGTGCTGCGCGAGATCGGCGTCGATACCGGCG
>JBGOZF010000081.1:0-19781 GCA_041480065.1 Rhodocyclaceae bacterium | reverse complement strand
ATCGTCTTTGACGGTGACGTCACCATCGACGACGACATATCCATCATCAAGTACGTCCAGGATGCAGGATCAGCGCTCGCTCGGGCTGCCTTGGAGAATCGCCTGCTCATCTTCCGCGGCAATCTGACCTGTCGGTCGCTGCACACGGATAATCTTAGCGGTGTCTTCGTCTTTGGCGATCTGAAATGCAATATCGTCAGTTTCGGCTACACCCCGGTGTATGTGAAAGGCAATGTGGTGGCGTCTTTGGCGATTCTCGCCAACGCCGAGGATGACGAAGTGTTTGATGCGGCGAGCGAAGGCAAGTATTGGGTGCGGGTGGATGGGACCGTCTTTTCGCCCGTGGTCAAGACTTGGCACTTCCGGTTGTCTCATCTGACTTTCGCCCCTGATTCAGGCACAGAGCAGGTGGTTGAGAGATCCGAACCGCAAGCAAGCGGCGCAACGTTCCCCTAGTGTGAACACGCCGTTTCCATATTCGACAGCAACCAAGAGCGCGAGTGGAGGGTCCGCATGAACAGCCCGGCCGCATTCGATGTTATCCCGGCCTTGATCGCCCGCCACGCCAGCGACGCTGCCTTCTACTGGATGCAGCTCGACCAGTCCGCTGCCTCGTTCCGCCTCACGCCGGCCCGCTATCGCCAATTCAACGAGCGCCTCGACGCTCATCTCGAAGGTCTGGCGATCGCCGGCCCGGCGGGTATTCAGCCTGCCTTCGCTGCGTTGGAGCGCTGGAAGAAGCCCGGCGAAACCTTCGTCTGCACCTGGCTCGCCAGCCAGCACCCCGAAGACGAAGCGTTGAAGGTATTGACCGGCTACGTGGAGAAGCAGCCCGACACCCTCCTGCGCGGCGCGATTTCCGCGCTCGCATGGCTGCCGCGCGACGTCTCGGCGCCGATGATCAACCGTTGGACTGGATCGGAGGCAGACATCCCGGCGCAAGTGATCGCCCTGCGCGCCCTGGCGCTGCTCGGCCCCGAATCGGCGCCTGCGCTGGCGACCCCGATGCCCGGGTTTCTTGCCTCGCCGGTGCCGTTCATCCGGGCCGCCGCCTGCCGGGTGCTGGCCAGGCTGAAACCGGAATTCTCCGTGCCGTTCCTGCACGATGCCTTGCATGATGATGATCTGGCGGTGCGCGCCGAGGCGGCCATTTCCCTGTCCACCATGCCCGAGCCGGGCGAAGCCGGCGCCGCGATGTGGAAGTGCGTTGCGTTGCAAGCGGGGATCCACCGCGAGGCAACCGGCTGGTATCGCATGCAGGCGACGCGCCGCCTGAACCGGTGGGCGCGCTACCTTGCCTGGCTGGCACCGATCGGGCACGCAGACCTGCCGGCCCTGTTCGACTACCTCCCACCCCGCGCTGGCCTGACCTTCGCGCTCTACCACGGCGATACCACCCATCTGGATCGCATTCTGGCCGCCATGGCCGACCCGGAAACGGCCCGTTATGCCGGCTGGGTATGGCAGACACTGACCGGTGTCGACCTGGAAACGGCGAGGCTCACCTTGCCCGAACCGGAAGCAGCGTCAGAGCGCGGTCCGATCACCGATGCCCGCCTCGATGCCGACAATGGTCTGCCGCTGCCCAACGCAACAGCGATTCGCAACTACAAGGCGACGACCCTATCGGGCACCCGCACGCTCCTGGGCAAGGAACTGACGGCCGCCTTTGCCGCAGAGGTTCTCGGCGACCGGCCGCAGGCGATACGCGCCATTGCCGCGCAGTACCTGCGCATGACGCTGCCACACCTGGCGCCCAACATACGGGCCAGCGCCCAGGTTCAACAGACGCAAATGGCGGCCCTGCGGACGGCGATCAAGGTATGAACCGACCGCTCGATCCGTGGACCGATGCGCGCGAACTGGCGCAGCGCTTGAGCAGTCCGACGGCCCGCCTGATCGTCGTCCTGGGTGCCGATGGCTGGTGCGAAAAGTGCCGAACCTTCCGTCCCATCTTCGATACCCGTGCGCAAGAGGCCGCACCGGAAGAAACCTGGCTGTGGCTGGACATGGAGGAGCACGCCGAGTTCATCGGCCCCTACTTGCCGCCCGACTTGCCGCTCCTGCTTCTATACGAAGGCGCACGGCTGGCTCGCCTACGCGTACTGGAACCAAAGGTAGAGGCACTGGAAGGCTCGCTTGCGGGAGAAGCGGAACCGCCCGATCTTGTCGATCCGGGTATCCTCGAACGGCTAGTTCGCAATGACTGGGCATGATGGCCGTCCGCTTGAAGACTCCCGTCGCCGCGCCTCTGATGCCCCGGCACGCGTAGCAACAACCAAATCTGGTAGTCAACGACAACTAGAAGTGGTAGCAAAGACGATTGACCCATCGCGTGCACCATCACGGTGCATACCCAGGTTTCGGTTCAAGACCCCTCAATCGGGCGATGAATTATGCCATTAGCGTTGCCTTCGTCAATCCGGGATTTCATACCCATGGTGTCATGGGCTATATCGTTTTCGGCGCTTCCTCCGATGCTGATTCCACCTCTTGCAGGCGGCACCAATTGCCGTTCCTTATCAATGCCGTCACTTCTGCGGCGGGCAGCGGCTTGCAGTAGTGATAGCCCTGCAGCTCGTCGCAGCCGGCCTGGCGCAGACATTCGAGCTGGCTCTGCGTCTCGACGCCCTCGGCGATCGTGCGCATGCCCAGGGTGTGGGCCATGGCGATGATTGCCCGTATGATTTCCACATCGTTCGGATCGACGTCGATATCGTCCACGAAGGACTTGTCGATCTTCAGGTTGTCCACCGGCAGGCGCTTGAGGTAGCTGAGCGACGAATAGCCGGTGCCGAAATCATCCACGGCGACGCGCACCCCCATCTCGCGCAGCGCCCAGAAGCTGCGGATGGATTCTTCGGCATGGGCCATGACGATGCTTTCGGTGATTTCAAGCTCCAGGCGCCTGCCTTCCAGGCGGTGGCCGGCGAGCGCCGTGCGCACATGGCGCAGGAGTTCGTCGCCCTGGCACTGGACCGCGGACAGATTGACGGCCACGCGTATCGGTTCCAGACCCGCATTCAGCCACGCCCGCATCTGGCGGCAGGCCTCGTCCAGCACCCAGTGGCCGATGGCGCCGATGAGGCCATTCTCTTCCGCCACAGGAATGAAGCGGCCCGGCGACACCATGCCGAGGTCCGGATGCCGCCAGCGGATCAGCGCTTCCATGCCGGCAAAGGCGCCGGTGGCGACATCCGCCTTCGGCTGGTAGTGCAACTCGAATTCCCGGTTCTCCAGGGCCCGGCGCAGGTCGTTGCTCATCTGCAGCCATTCCCGCAGGTCGTTGTTCATCTCGGCGGAGTAGAAGCGGCAATTGTTGCGGCCCCGATCCTTCGCCACGTACATCGCGGTGTCTGCACTGCGCATCAGGGTATCGGCGTCGGCACCATCCTGCGGGTATACGGCGATGCCCATGCTGGCGCCGGGATAGATCTGATGGCCGGAGATTTCGCATGGCGTCGCGATCGTGTGGAATATCTTCTGCGCCACGCGGTCCAGTTGATGGCGGGCGATGCCATCCTGTATCAGGACCACGAACTCGTCACCACCCAGGCGGGCGACGGTGTCGCCCACCCGCAACACGGATTGCATGCGTCCTGCCAGCAGCTTGAGCAGTTCGTCGCCGGTATCGTGGCCCAGGGTGTCGTTGATGGACTTGAAATGGTCGAGGTCGATGAAGAGCAGCGCCACATTGCGTCCGTCGCGCCGAGACTGGGCGATGCCCTGCTGCAGGCGGTCCTTCAGCAGGGCACGATTGGGTAGGCCGGTCAGGGCATCGTGGGTGGCCTGGTGTACGAGCTGCCGTTCCGCTTCCCTGCGATCGGTGACGTTGCGGCCGATGGCCAGGGTGCCCACCGCGTTGCCGTCGGCGTCGTACTCCGCCACCACGTGCATTTCGTGGCAGACGGCATTGCCGGAGGCCGTGGTCCATTCCCAGAGCAGACAATCGGGGGCGCCGGTTTCGACGACACGGCGCAAGCGTGCCCGGTATTGTTCGATGGGGATGGCGGGGCGCCACGTACTTTGCTCGTCCAGGACCCCGCTCAGCGCCAGGTCGAGCGGAAGGCCGGTCTCCCTGGCATAGGCTGGATTGGCGAACACCAGACGGTGATGGAGGTCATGGCGGACGATGATGTCGGGAGAATTTTCCGCCAGGGTGCGGAAGCGTCGCTCGCTGTGGGCCATCTGCTCGCGCATGGACTGTTCCTGCGTCAGTAGCTTGCCAATGTGGCCGATCATGGCGTTGAAGACCTTGGTCAACTGGCCGATTTCGTTGCTCTCGTGGCCCTTGGGCATCGGCAGGCGCTGGTCGGCGGTCGCCCGGATGCGCTGCAGATCGCTGGCGAGAACCTTGATCGGCCGCACCACCGTGCGGAAGATCACGAAGGCCACGGCCAGGGTGACGGCGAGCACTTCCAGCAGCAGGATGCAGGCAAAGAACCCGGAATGCTCAGCGGCATCGGTGCGGATGACGTCACTATCCGCTATCAGTACGATATCGCCGACGACGCTATTGGCGTCGAAGGGCGAGGCGACCGCGCGGCGCACCATGTGCTCAGGGGCGGAGGTGGCGGCCGATGTTCGCCTGTGGGTCTCGGCCAGGACCTGCTCTCCCGCAGAGATGCGGATGCCGGCCACGGAATGGTTGGTCATCAGCCCCTCGGCCACCTCGCGGGCCAGGGCCTTGTCGCCGGTGAAGCAGGCGATGCGCACAGTGCTCTCCACGGTGGTGAGCAGTTCGGCCGTAAGCTGGAGTTGGCGCTTGATCTCGTTGTCGCGGAGGAACAGCGCACCGGTCGCGGCGAACAGCAGCGCCAGGCCGATGCCGACGAAAAGGATCGTCAGTGCGACCTTGCTGACCAGGCTGCTGCGCGGCTGCGCGATGGCTCCGAGCAGCCAGCGCCTTTGATGGTCGCGCTGGAAGGAAGAGGTGCGGGCGTCCAAGATGGATCCTATTCCGGGAAGCTGAAGACGATCTTCAGATTCCGCGTCAGGTCCTTCCTGGCGACATAGCCGATGGCACCGGGGTCGTCGGCGATTTCCTCCAGCAACGCCTTGCGGGTCGGCACTTCGCGGGGTGGGGCGGTCCGGCCGGAAAACACCAGCCGCGCCCAATAGGCGCTGATGTCGTCCAGGCTCTTGCCGAGCAGGCTGCGGTAGAAGATGCTGCGTTCGGGCGAGTCGGCGCCGGCGTCGAGCGGGCGGGCCGTGCCGCCGTCGGGCAGCACTCGGTAACGTCCCATGTAGATGTTGATCACCTGCTCGCGGGTCAGGCTGGTGATGCTGCTGTGGGGGCTCATCACGACCACGAGTTCGGCACGGGCCTGCATGGCCGTAACCAGCAGCGGCAGTCCCGCCAGCAGAAGGCGCCGGCAAAGCGCACGGACGCGGACCCTCAAAATATGTACTCCAGGGCAAGCGAGCGCAGGTTCATCGACCGCACCGCCCTGCTCTCGACCGGCGCCACGCTCAGCGTTGGGTCGACGATCGAGTCGGGATCCCGGTAGCGGATCCGGTCGAGCTGAAACTTCAACGCCATGGTCCGGGAGAGTTCATAACGCATTCCCAGCGTGATACCCGACTGGTTGACCACGCCACCGCCCTGGGCCAGGGCGGCGTACTGGTTCAGCGCATCCGTTGCGGCGGACAGGCCGGTGGGGATGCCCGTCGGAATCGTCTGCCTGTCTGCTCGCTTTACGTAGTACGCGGCATAGGGAGTGATCTTGTCGATGCGGTATCCCATGTTGGTATAGAAGGACTGCATATCCGGCCAACGGGGCGAGGAAACGAGGGTGTAGCTGGCGACACTCTGGAGCGGGCCGGCATCGTAGGCCAGCGCAATCGACGTGTAGTCCACCGGGCGATTCTTCAGGGACATCCGGTCGAGAATCGCCGCTCCGTTGGGGACCATGGACAGGCTTGCCCGCAAGGCATCGACCACGGCGCCGGAGGTTTCGTTCTTCAGCGTCAAGCGGCCGGTCGCGATCCGTCCGGTCCAACCGTCCTGCGCGTATTCCACGAGCGCCCCGCGGATGGACGACCCGCCGGTGTCGTAGGGAGCACCACCGGACTGCAACTTGCCCTCTGCCCAGCCCGCCATGCCCTTGATGCGCAGCGTGCCGGCCCCGAGCGGGACGGTCGTTTCGGCGTCGAAGCCGTCGCAACTGCGTGGATAAAAGACAATGGACTGCCGGATCGGCAGGTTGGCGTAGCCGATGTCGGCCGAGTCACCCTGTATGTACAGTTCGATGCCCAGTCGTCCGGCCCGCAGCGAGACATTTTCGGCCGGCTTGTACTTGACGTAGGCCCACGAGACCTGCGGGCGAAAGTTCACGTCGATGCTGTTGCGGCTGAGCAACTGCAGGGTGGCTTCGAGGTCCGGGCCCGGGTGGGCCGTTGCCTGCACCCCGAGCATCGAGTCGGGCAGGAAGGAAACCTGTCCCCCTTTGGCCCCGTCGGGCTGGGAAACGTCGCGCCGGAACTCAACGCCGTCCTCGTTGTGGTAGACGGCGCCGAGGGTGCCGAAGCCCGAGAAGGAGACGAGCGGCTTGGCATCGTCCGCCAAGGCGGGCAGGCAGCGGCTGGTGCAGGCCAGCACGAGAAGGATGACGAGCGGGATCTTGGTCTTCTTTGATCGGAAGGCTTGCATCTTGTCCCTAGATGTTTTGTGGCTTGGTTAAGCGAATGCGATAAACGCCCGAAGCCATGTTGGGCGTGGCATTGATGAGCGCTCGCGGTGCTTGGGTCACGGCGTTTCTTCCCGGCGGCAAATCGGCATAGGTCATGGATTGGTTGAAATCGGCCAAGATCGCATTTCTATGCCTAAATAGATAGGCACGAAATCAGCGCAGTCCGATTCGGCTGTAGGGATAGTCGCCAATCTTGTAGGGCAATCCCTACCCGCAGCGAATGCGGCGGTGAAGGTGTAGCCGGCAAAGCCGCTCTGGTTCGGCCGAATTCGGCCGGATCATCCGGGGAATGAGCGGCCCCTGTAATCCGAGGACTCGAGCCATCGCTGACTGATCGGTGACAGAGACCCCGAGGCGGCGATTGAGCATCCGCGTCACGCAGTTGCCGACGGGATTTGATGTGCCATGAGCGATGGATCATACTGAGAATTAAGAGCTAGGAAAGGGGAGCAATGGGTCCGCAGCGCAAGCTCCTGGCAACGGGGCTTCTCAGGATTGATCGCGAGCATGAGACCTTGGCGAGAATGCTCGAACGCGCGGAAAGCATTTGCGCCATCGCCAATGCGGCCGAATGCACGGGGTGCACCCTGGTGTGCCGCTTCAAGTGCGCCTCCGATGCCAGCGCCGTCATGCAAGCCTTGGCTACCTACCTGCGCGAGCACTTCAGGTATGAAGAGCAACAGATGGACTGGTCCGTTCCGCCTGATCACATCATCGAGCACCGCCGTGCCCACGATGACATTGCCGCGCAGGTAGAAGAAGTCATTGAACATTACCGCCGGGACGCCAATCCGGCGGTTTCGGCAAGAAGCCTCGGGCGCCTGCTGTCGGCCTGGCTGAGAGGCCATGCCGAGGAGCACGATGCGGTGCTGGCGACCTTCATCGGCGATGGCGAAGAACTGGAAGAATTCCTCATCGACTGAGGCGTTCAATGCCCGCTGGTGCTCCAGTCAGTTTCCTTCCTTCTGCTTCCTCGCCGCCTGCCGCAGTACCTCCCGCGCCTGATATCGCGCGCGATGAGGCCGATGGGGCGGCGGGTGCGGCTCATGTCGTAGGGCAGGGTGGTGAGCAGTCCCTGTGCCTGTTCGCGCAGGCGGACGAACCATGCCTCGCTACGGGTGTTCAGGACTTCAGCGCGCGTGTCCCCGAAACCCGACGCCAGCGGCCTTCCACCTTGAAGTGACGATCGGGCTTCGGCTTGGGCATCAGCAGGTTCCTGCCCGAGCTTCTCTTTGCCGCCTTGTGCGCCAGGATGGCGGCAGCGAGCTGTTCTCCGGTCAGCACGATGGGGGTGCATGCCCCCTTGGGCGAATAGGCCGCAAGACTGCTCCACAGTGTGGCGAGGCGCTCTTCCGCATCGGCCTTCTTCGGCAACGCCGCCATGATCTTCTCGGCCGGCGGCGCCAGCGTGTAGCCTTCCTCCACCGCGCTGATCAAGCCAACAGCAGAGAGCCGCCGCATCGCATCGCCCAGCTTCCCCGGGTAAGGACTGAAGCCCTGAATCAGATCCACCGCCGCAACGATCTCGGCCAGCGTCGCCGGCCGCCGCTTCGACGAAAGCGCCGCGGCCATCAGAATCACAGCATCGACATCGGGAAGCAGGCGCATCGGGTGACCTTTGAATGGCGTGAGACACCGAGTGTAACGGCTTGCGGCCCGGCCCGCGCCTCGGCTGACGTAAAGGCGGAGAAGAATAAGTGCGCAATTGCTGCTAACTTCGTATCATCGCGTTCCTTCGCCACCACAGCTTGTCATCGATGCAGGAAGCTCCAATTCCAGACGCGGACGCAGTACCGGACATCGATCTGCTGGTACGCGCGGACAAGCTGAGTCTCCTGTTCCATCAGTCGTTTCCAGCCCTGTTCATCAGCTATGCGACTGCGCTGCTCTTGAGTTGGATGCTCTGGAGCCATACCAGCGATGTCGCGATTGTCGCCTGGCTCGGTGTGCTCGCCGTCAGTACCGTGGCGCGACTGGCCTTGTTCATCGCCTACTTCCGGGCCGAACCCCGCGGCGTCGATCTCGCGAACCTGGAGCGGCCCTATGCCGTTTCGCTGCTGATCTCGTCCCTGATCTGGGGCATCGGCGCGCTGATGGTCATGCCGGCCGACTCCCTCGTCTATCAGGCGATCACGCTCTTCTTCCTGGTCGGCATGGCGGGCGGCGCCGTCTCCGTCTATTCCGCCCGATACCCGATGGCGGTCGGCGCGATGGCTTCCGTCCTCCTGCCGAGCACGATCTGGCTGTTCACGCAACCCGGCAAGGAACAACTCGGCATGGCCATCGGTGCGAGCATGTTCATGGTCGTCTTGCTGCGGACGGCGAAAGTGCTGGCCAACGCCCTGCAACGCAATTTTCAACTCGGCCGCGAGCTGCATGCGGCCCACGCCGCCGCCGACCGGCAAGCGAAGACGGACCCGCTCACCGGCATCAACAATCGCCGGGCCTTCCTCGATCACGGCGAGCAGATCATCCGCTACTGCGAACGGCACGAGCAGGCGCTCAGCGTCCTGGTGATGGACGTCGATCACTTCAAGTCCATCAACGATTCCCTCGGCCACTTCGCCGGCGACGCCGTGCTGCGGCAGGTCGGCGAGATCATCTTGAAGCTGTTTCGGCGCTCGGATGTCTGCGGCAGGATAGGCGGCGAGGAGTTTGCCGTGGTCCTGCCTCACACCTCGGAAAGCGACGCACTCGCCATCGCCGAAAAATTGCGCCAGACCATCGCCGAGACGCCGATCCACTGCGGCGACCAGCGCGTGAACATCACCGTCAGCATCGGCGTCGCCGCCGCGGGCTACCAGCTCGCCACCCTGCTGGTGCTCGCCGACAAGGCCATGTACCGCGCCAAGGCCCAGGGGCGGAACCAGGTCGTCCGCCACGAAGAAACACCCGCCGCTTCCCGGGAGTAACGGATTGCGTCTCGACAAATGGCTTTGGGCCGCCCGCTTCTACACGACGTCCAGATCGCAGGCCAGTCGTCATCTGCCTTCCGTGTATGAAACCAGGTAGGCAATACTGACTCGAGCAGCTTCCATACCTGTCAATCAGCATCGTTTTCGCAGCGCCCGCCTATACCTTTCGGCTTGGACTGGGAGCTATCCGGGCCTTACAATAGTAGGGTCTTTCCACTGGCACCGCCCAAAGCATGCCTGAACGTTCTCTCGCCCAACTGATGACATGGAACATCGTCACGGTGGAACATGACTCGAGCTTGGCCCGGGCTGCGGAAGTGATGGAAACGGCCCGCATCAGTTCGGTCTTGGTGATGGAGTTGGGCAAGCCGGTCGGCATCGTCACTGAACGGGACATTCTGCGAGCCCTGGAGGGGGCGGTGCCGGCTGAGCAAGCTGTGGCCACGGTGATGGGGCGCCCTCTGGTGAGCGCCCGGAAGAACCTGGCACTGCACGATGCCTACCATCTCATGGCGGAAAAGGGTGTACGCCATCTGCTGGTCGCCGACGAGGGCAATCATCCTGTCGGCATCGTCAGCGAAAGCGACTTCCGCTTCCACCTCGGGCTGGAGTTCTACCGTCGCTTGCAGGATGTGCGCACTGTGATGAGCGCCCGAATGCCGGTGCTGCCACCCACCGCGCTCTTGCGCGAAGCAGTGGCGGCCATGGCCGCTCGGGACGCGAACTGTGCCGTCGTCGCCGTCGACGGCGCCCCGGTCGGGATGATCACCGAACGGGACGCAGTGCGCTTCTATCGCCGGGGCAATGGCACGCTGGAGCAGCCATTGGCCGAGGTAATGAGTACTCCGGTGACCACCATTCCGGTGGGCACTCACCTGCACGACGCCATGGAGCGGATGCAGTCCCAGCATATCCGCCACCTAGTGGTGGTGGCGGATGACGGCCAGGTGGCAGGGATGCTTTCCGAGCATGACGTGGTACGACAACTGGAAAACGAGTACCTGGACTTCGCCCTCCGTGAGAGTCGCCGCACCCGGCAGCAGTTGCGGGACAGCGAAATGCGCCGCCGCGCCGTGTTCAATCAGGCGAGCGAATACATGAGCATCCTGGACCTCGACGGCACCCTGCGCGACCTGAACCGCTCGGCCCTGGACCTGATCGGAAACTGCTCGCCCGAGGACGTGATCGGCAAGCCCTTCTGGAACACCCCATGGTGGTCCCACGATTCCGTCCTTCAGGGCCGACTGCGCCAGGCCGTCGCGGATCTGGCGAGCGGTCGCTCAAGCCGCTTCGAGGCGACCCATCCGGCGGCTGACGGCACTCTGCACTTCGTAGACTTCCAACTGCATCCCATCCTCGACGAGACCGGCAAGCTCGCCTTGGCCCTGGCGGAAGGCAGCGACATCACGGACCGCAAGCGCGCCGAGGCCGAACTGCGCCAATTCCAGCGGGCGGTGGAACAATGTCCAGTCTCGATCATCATCACCGACACCGACGCTCGCATCCAGTACGCCAATCCAAAATTCACCGAAATCACCGGGTATTCCCGCGAGGAGATCCTGGGCCGCAACCCCCGCCTCCTGAAATCTGGCCTCACTTCGGACGCCACCTACCAGCAGTTGTGGGCGAGTCTCTTGGATGGGCAGGTATGGACCGGGGAACTGTGCAATCGGCGCAAGAACGGCGAGATATTCTGGGAACTGGCCCGCGTCCTGCCTATCACCGACTCGGCCGGTCAGGTGACCCATTTCCTGGCGGTGAAGGAGGATGTCACCGAGCGCCACCGGGTCGAGGAGCAACGCCGGCTGGCTTTGACGGTCTTCCAGAGCAGCCACGACGGCATTCTCGTTACCGATGCCGAGGGCATCATTCTGGACGTCAACCGTGCCTTCTGCGAGTTGACGGGTTACTCCCGGGAGGAAGCCATCGGCCATTCCTCTCACCTGCTCGATTCGGGACACCACGACGAAGGCTTCTTCCGGCAACTGTTCGAAACCGTCGCACGACAGGAATACTGGCAGGGGGAAATCTGGAACCGGACCAAGGCCGGCGCCGTCGGCGTAGTGCTGATGACCATCAGCGCCGTCCGGGATGGGGCAGGCCAACTGACACACTACGTTGGGGTATTCAGCGACATCACCGAGAAGAAGGAAAGCGAGCGGCGGCTCGAGCACTTGGCTCACCACGACGCTCTCACGAACCTGCCCAACCGTAGTCTGTTCCACGACCGCCTGCAGCAGGCCATGAAGAAGAGCCGCCGGGACAACCAGTCCCTCGCGCTGCTCTTCATCGACCTGGATCGCTTCAAGGACGTGAACGATACGCTGGGCCACGTCGTAGGCGATCAGTTGTTGGTTGAAGCGGCTCAGCGTATCGCCACCTGTGTTCGCAACTCGGATACCGTGGCGCGGCTGGGCGGCGACGAATTTACGGTGGTGCTGCAGGGACTGGAAGACCAGCAAGCGGTGGAGCGGGTGGCCCGCGACGTGATCGAAGCCCTGGCCGCTCCCTTCATCCTGGGTCAGGAAACCGCTTGCGTGTCCGCCAGCATCGGCATTGCCATTTGTCCCGACGACGCCGAAGATCCGGAAACTCTCACCAAGGCAGCCGACCAAGCCATGTACAAGGCCAAGGCGCGGGGACGGAATGGCTTCAGCTTCTTCGCCGATTCAACCTAGGGAAACGCTGAACAAGTGACCGTAAAGCGCGGGAGCAAACGCAAGTTGATACGGAATCGTGACGCGAATGGCATTTTCATTGGATAGGTGGCCTCTTTCGAGCCGGGAAGCGAGGTATTCCTCTGCATCGTACTCGCGCCGAACGCACCTCTCCCGTCAGAGGTCGGCCCCATTTGAGCACGCTGGGCTAGCATGGCAGAGGCCCGGTTGGCATTCTTCAGCAGGCCACGATAGCGAACCTTGGCAAAGCCCCACAGGCGCTTGAGGGTGAGGAACGGGTGTTCGATCTTGGAGCGTACGCTGGCCTTACGCCGATTCGTTTCCTTGTCTGCCTCAGTCAAAGGCCGGTTCTTGCAGGCGCGCTTGTTGGTGAAGTCTTTCGCCTTCGGTGCAATCTCCTTGAGCCGCTTCCGCTGCTCCTTGCCCCGGTAGGCACTGTCGCCGTAGAAGCGAGTCTGCTCGCCATGCAGCAGGTTCGGCACTTGGTGGCTGTCATGGACGTTGGCAGCGGTCACGCCGGCGCTATGGACCAAGCCGGTCTGACTGTCGGCACCGATGTGCAGCTTCATGCCTCTTGGCCGCGTTGCGCGGCTACTTGTTCAGTGTTTCCTTAACAACTGACCCCCGACACGATGGCAAATCGTTATGACAATGAGGGAGATAGGGGCTATTCTTGGAGTCATCGGGATAAGGCGCCGGTCGTTGCAAAGAACGGCGGATTGATGGGCTGAGCTCAGGAGGAACATGGAACATTGTTCATTCGACCCCGCTTTCCAATCGAACTCTGGCTGCGGGTGTCGGCGACCGGCGCAAATTGACCCGGATTCAACTCAGTCATGGCCGGTATGTACTCTGAAATCCCGAGAACGCATATCGTCAGGGTCATCGACAAACGGGACTGCAGGTCATTCGCGTGAGAGCATCGATCGGGGAGAACCATGAAGATCAATTTGCCGGTGACCGGCGTCGAACGCACCCTCGATGCGGCCAAACCCGTCGTCACCAAGACCGATCTCAAGGGCCAGATCACCTATGTCAACCAGGCCTTTGTCGACATCAGCGGGTTTTCCCGCGACGAACTGATCGGCAAGTCGCACAACATCGTCCGCCATCCCGACATGCCGCCGGAAGCCTTCGCCGACCTCTGGCGGACCATCGGCGCCGGTCATCCCTGGCGCGGTATCGTCAAGAATCGTGTCAAGAACGGCGACCATTACTGGGTCGAGGCCTACGTTACGCCGATCACGGAAGACGGCCGCTGCATTGGCTATATGTCGGTGCGCTCACGGCCGCGTGCCGAAGATGTAGCGGCCGCGGAATCGCTTTACCAGAAAGTGCGGCAAAAGACCGCCGCGTTGCCACCTACTCGGCATCCGGGCAAGGTCTCCGCAGTGCCGCTCCTGACGGCGGCTGGCCTCACTGCGCTGCTGGCGGTCATCAGTTCCCTGCTGGGTGGCTGGCCTGGGCTGGTTTGTGGCGTGATAGCTGCTGTGATCGCGGTCGCCGGTGCCGTCGCCGTACATCAGCGCCTGCTGGCGCCGATCCGCCACATCGCCGAGACGATAGCGCGGCTTGACGAGGGCCAATTGGGGATGCGCATCAAAGCGCCGGGCGGCCCTCTCGATGCCGCCTTCGTTCGGCTCGAGGCGCTGCGTATCCATCTGCGTGCCCTGTTCGCCGATGTCCTGGTATCGGCTGCGGAGGTCGAGGCCAGGAGCCGCAGCCTCGACGATGCCATGCAGGTCCTCGGTCGGGCTGCCGAGGAGCAGAACGACAACGTTCAGCAGGTGTCGGCGGCGACGGAACAGATGAGCGTTTCGGTATCGGAAATCGCCGCCAACACCGATCATGCCGTGGCCGCCGCCCGACGCAACGAGGAAGTCGCCGGCAACGGCATGAAGACCGGCGCCGCCGGCATCGATAGCGCCCGCAAGACGACGGCCGTAGTGACGGAATCCACCGGCCGGATCAACGACGTCAACAGTGCGGTCGCCCGCGTCAGCGAAATCTCCAAGGTAATCCGCGATATCGCCAACCAGACCAACCTGCTGGCGCTTAACGCCGCCATCGAGGCCGCCCGGGCTGGCGAACACGGACGCGGCTTCGCCGTCGTCGCCGATGAGGTGCGCGAGTTGTCGGAGCGAACGGCTAACAGCACTACCGAGATTTCCGCCGCCGTCACCGCAATAATGGAGCAGTCCCGCGTAGCAGTCGACAGCATGGCCAACGTCAATGCCGAGGTCGCTGCCGGGGCTGCGCGGGTCGAAGAAATCAACGGCCAGTTGAAGCTCATCTGGCAGGCGAGTCAGGACGCGTTGAGCCTCAACGACGAGGTTGCCGCCATGCTGAAGCAGCAGGCGGCGGCCGTGCAGGCGGTGGCGCAAAGCATGGAAAGGATATCGGCCGCCACCGAGTCCGGCCACGCCAGTATCGCCGAGGTCGGCGCGTCGGCCTCCGGCCCGAGGAAAACGGCCGACGAACTGCGCACCTTGCTCAAGCACCTTGAGGGGGCGCTGCGATAGGCATAGGATTCGCTTGGCCCACGTGCGCCGCGAGATCGTGCCGCCCAGCGACACGACGTGGCCGAAGGGCAGACAACCTGTTGCTGAACAAGAGGCACAATGGGTAACAGCGATAACCGAGATGGCGGATGAACTGAAGATCCTGATGCTGGAGGACGAACCGGGCGACGCCGAACTGGCCGCGGAGGCCCTGCGCGAAGCTGGCATCGTCTTTTCGTCGCAGCGCGTGGATACCCGGCATAGCTTTGTTGCAGCGCTGGAAGAATTTCGACCGGACATTGTGCTTGCCGACTACCGGCTCCCAGGCTTTGCGGGATTGGAGGCGCTGAACATTGCGTTGGAGCAAGCGCCGGATGTGCCCTTCGTCTTCGTCTCCGGAACCATGGGCGAAGAATTCGCCATCGAGACACTGCACCAGGGCGCGGCGGACTACGTCATCAAGAACCGCCTCGGCAAACTCGCCCCGGCGGTCCGCCGGGCCTTGCAGGAAGCCGAGGAACGCCGCCTGCGCCGCCGGGCAGAAACGGAGCTGGCGGCAAACGAGGAGCGCTTTCGAAAGATCGCGGAATCGATCCAGGATGGCATGATCATCGTTGACCAGGACTCGTTGATCACCTACTGGAACCGGGCGGCAGAAAGGATGTTCGATTACACGTCTGCGGAAGCGATGGGCCGCTCGTGGTACGAGTTGCTGACGCCCGTACGGTTCCACGACATGTTCCGCCAGAACGCGGCCCAATTCCGCGAGACTGGCCAGGGGCCGAGTATCGGTCGCACCATCGAACTGGCCGGCGTGCGCAAGGGCGGCGAGGAGTTTCCGGTCGAGGCCTCGTTTTCTGCGGTGTCGATCAACGGGCGCTGGCACGGGACGGGAATCGTGCGCGACGTTTCCGAGCGGCGCCGCGCCGAGGCGGTGAACCGCAAGCTGGCGGCAATCGTCGAATCCTCGGATGACGCCATTATCGGCATGACCACCGACGGCTTCATTGACACCTGGAGTCGGGGCGCCGCGAAAGTTTACGGCTACGCAGCAGACGAGATCGTCGGCAGGTCCGTGAGCGTTTTGGCACCGGATGATCGGCAGCACGAAGTCGTTGATCTTCTCGCCGCCGTTCATGCCGGCAAGAGCGTCGCGCATTACGAGACTTCCCGGCAGTGCAAGGATGGCAGGCAGATCGACGTATCGCTGTCCCTGTCGCCGATCCGCAACTCCGCTGGAGAGATCTGCGGCATATCCGCGATCGATCGAGACATCACCGAACGCAGGGCAGCGGAAAAGGAGATCGCGTATCTGGCCTTCTACGATTCTCTGACCCAGTTGCCGAACCGCCGTCTCCTGCTGGACCGCCTGCGCCAGGCTCTGGCGGCCAGCAGGCGCAGTCGGCGCAAGGGTGCCATCCTGTTCATTGACCTCGACAACTTCAAGATCATCAACAACACGAGTGGCCACGATGTGGGCGACCAACTCCTGATCGAAGTCGCCCGGCGGGTCGCCGCTTGCGTGCGCGCCGGCGACACCGTTGCCCGTCTCGGCGCCGACGAGTTCGTCGTCATGCTGGAGGGCCTGAGCGGGAATTCGCAGGTGGCGGCTGCGCAGGCCGAAGGCGTCGGCGAGAAGATTCTGGCTGCGATAGATGAGCCCTATATCATCACCGGTCGCGAACATCACTGTACCCCGAGCATCGGCGTCACTCTGTTCACGGATTCCGAGAGCGCGGTGGATGAACTGCTGAAACAGGCCAACATTGCGATGGACCAGGCCAAGTCGGCAGGACGCAATACGCTGCGCTTCTTCGACCCGGAGATGCAGGTCGTCATTGCCGCCCGGGCGGTTCTGGAGGCCGCCCTGCGGCTCGGTATTCAGCACCGCCAGTTCGTTCTCCACTATCAGCCGCAAGTGGACGGCGCTCGCGGCATCATCGGTGCCGAAGCGCTACTGCGCTGGGAGCATCCCGAACGCGGCATGGTATCGCCGGCTCAGTTCATTCCATTGGCCGAGGAAACCGGGCTGATCCTGCCTATCGGTCAGTGGGTGCTGGAGACCGCGTGCGCGCAGCTCACGGCTTGGGCGGGCAATCCGCGCACGCGCGATCTGCAACTGTCCATCAACGTCAGCGCACGCCAGTTCCGGCAGGTCGATTTTGTCGATAAGGTGCGCTTGGCACTGGAGTCTGGCAAAACCCCGGCCGATCGCCTGAAGCTCGAACTGACCGAGAGCCTGGTGCTCGACGATATCGAAGACACGATCGAAAAGATGCGGGCGATCAAGCGGCTTGGCGTAGGTTTTTCGATGGACGACTTCGGTACCGGCTATTCGTCCTTGGCCTATCTGACGCGACTGCCGCTGGACCAACTGAAGATCGACCGGTCCTTCGTCTGCAATCTGCCCGACAATCCGAACGACGCGGTGATTGCGCAGACCATCATCACGATGGCCAGGAGCCTCGGGCTCGCCGTCATCGCCGAAGGCGTAGAGACCGAGGCGCAGCGCCAGTTCCTTGAGCGGCACGACTGTCCAAACTATCAGGGCTACCTGTTCAGCAAACCCGTGCCGCTTGCGGCGTTCGATGAACTGCTCAATTGTCACCGGCTTCCGCGCTAGTTCGGGCTGATTACGATCCCCTCAACTAATTGTTTCGCAGTGATCTGTTTTGAGTGTTCGTGGTCTGGAGCGTTTATGCAGTCATACCCCTCGCTCCCGAAGGGTCCATCCGCGAGCCAGATCGTGCCGGCGTGCACTTCCTGGTATTCCAATTTCACTTGGGACGCCAGCCCTACTCCAGCGGACTAACGCCCTGGTGACACGCCAGGACGAGCGCAGCCGGCGCCTCATGCGGCTGCCGAGCATCGGCCCGAACACGGCCAGCGCTTTGCTGCGCAAGATCACCACGACCCGCGGCCACTTCCCCAGTGACGATGCGGCGACCAAGTGGCGCCTTGAAGGTCTGCCTTCGAGCAGTATGTTTGCCCGCCGTGGGTCGCAAGAAGTCATTTCTCCAACCTCACCTCCCTCGCCGTTTCTCTCACGAGGTCGAGAAACCGGCTCTGCGTCGCCGTCGGCCGCCAGTTGCGCCGGGTGGTGAGGCCGATGGGGCGCAGGGTACCGCTCATGTCGTAGGGCAGGGTGATGAGCAGTCCCTGCGCCTGTTCGCGCAGGATCTGGTGGCGCGAGATCAGGGTCAGGCGGTCGCTTTCCAACAGGAGGCCGCAGATCAGCACGATCGAACTGGATTCGACCAGGCCGCCGGCGGGTTGCCTGTCGCGCATCAAGGCTTCGAAATGATCGCGCGTCGGCGTGCCGCGCTGGGGCAGTACCCAGGGGTAGGTGGCCAGGTCGTCGACCGTGATGCGCTTCTTCTTCGCCAGCGGATGGCCGCTGCGGGCAACGATGGCCAGCGGGTCGTCGAACAGGGATTCCTGGACCACGTCTTCCATCGGCACCGGATCGCGCAGGGCGCCGATCAGCAGATCCAGTTCGCCGTGGCGCAGGCCATGAAGGAGCTCGCTGTAGGGGGCGTCCACCACGCTGACGCGGACGTCGGGTTCCAGCCGGGACAGGGCATTGATCGCCGTCGGCAGGATGCTGTGGCGCGCCAGGGGCATGCTGCCGACGACGATGAGGCCGGTGTCGACGCCGCGCAGGGCGGCGATTTCGGCATAGCCCTGGGCCAGTTCGGCGAAGGCGAGCTTGACGTGCTGGACCAGCACCTGGGCTGCGCGCGTGAGTTCGATGCCCTGGCTGGTCTTCTCGAACAGGCAGATGTCCATCAGCGTTTCGAGGTCGCGCGCCGCCCGATGCAGGGCCGGCTGTGAGGTGCCGATGGCCCGGGCGGCAAGGCTGAAATTGCGGGCGTTGGCCACCGCAACCAGGGAGCGCAACTGGGTGGTCGTCACCAGTTGGTCGATGCCGGCCTGGCGGCGGCTGCCGCGCTCGGCGCCGATGCGCATGGCCTCCTGGCCGCCGCTGCGTATCAGGTCGAGCGCGTGGCCGACCCGCAACGCGAACATGCGGCCGGCCTCGGTGGGGTGCATGCCGTCGCTGTGGCGGTCGAACAGGGGCGTCTCAAGTTGCCGCTCCAGCTTGGCGATGGCCTGGGTGATCGCCGGCTGCGACAGGAAGACGCGTGTCGATGCCTGGCTGATGCTGCGGCAGGCGGCGACTTCGCTGAAGGCGCGCAGGTGGCGGAGGTTGGGAACTTCTCGGTCCATGACCCTTCGGCAGTGATGTCTATATCAAAATCTTATACGAACACGGCCAAATTGGAATGGAAAAATTCCCCGTGGCGTAGATACTGGCCGAATCCGCATTGCGCACCGCACGAAAGGATATGCAGTGATCATCGATTGCCACGGCCATTACACCACCGCGCCCAAGGCGCTGGAAGAGTGGCGCCGCCGCCAGATCGAAGGCATCAAGCAGCCGGCCCTGATGCCGAAGGTCTCGGAACTGAAGATCAGCGACGACGAGCTGCGCGAGTCCATCGAGACCAACCAGTTGAAGAAGATGCAGGAGCGCGGCTCCGACCTCACCATCTTCTCGCCGCGCGCCAGCTTCATGGCCCATCACATCGGCGACTTCAACGTCAGCAGCACCTGGGCGGCGATCTGCAACGAGCTGTGCTACCGCGTCTCGCAGCTCTTCCCGGACAACTTCATCGGCGCCGCCATGCTGCCGCAGTCGCCCGGCGTCGATCCCGCCACCTGCATTTCCGAGCTTGAGAAGGCCGTCAAGGAATATGGTTTCGTCGGCATCAACCTGAACCCCGATCCATCGGGTGGCCACTGGACATCGCCGCCGCTGTCGAACCGCGCCTGGTATCCCATCTACGAGAAGATGGTCGAGTACGGCATTCCGGCCATGATCCACGTCAGCACCAGTTGCAACGAGTGCTTCCACACCACCGGCGCCCATTACCTGAACGCCGACACCACGGCCTTCATGCAGTGCCTGACCTCGGACCTGTTCAAGGATTT
>JBGOZF010000080.1:0-19788 GCA_041480065.1 Rhodocyclaceae bacterium | reverse complement strand
CTGGAGCGCATCTGCGCCGACTACTTCTACGGCATGGACATCGATCATCCGTCGAAAATGGGTTTCCATCCCTACTGGCAAAAGGACGGCAAGTCGGACGGTTCCGACCTTGGCGCCGGAATTCGGACGCCGACATGGTGTTTCCTGTTGTCTCCCGTGTGGCTCGCCAAGCTCGGCAAGACCGAAGCCGACGTGCGCGCTGAACTCGACGATCCGCGCATCGAGATCACGGCTATTCCCTATGCCGTTAGCCCCCACAACCCCAACGGAGAGCCCGCGCTGTGGATACGCCTCGGCGAGCTCGATCTTCATCCCGTCGAAAACGGCATCCCCGATCTGCTGGTCAAGGCCAACCGCCTGATTCGCCCGATCCGCTGCGACTACCTCAACCTCCTGACCCTCGACCCGTGGATGGACGACCCCAACCCGCGCTTCGAATACGAAAGCTCATTGCGCTGGATGCGCCGTTTCGACGAGAACAGCGATTGGCCAAACGCCGAGAAGCGCAAAGCGGGCTCCCCGGCAGCGCCTGCCGCCCGCCTGCGCTGCCCCGCCGGCGACGCATGTCCGAAGGCGGGCTATTGGATGACCCCCGCCAAGGCCGACTCCCGCCGCCCCTTCAAGGCCGGCGAGATCATGCCCAGCCTCGGCGGCGACTATGGCGATACGATCTGGCAGTGGGACGAGCGGCAATGAACAAGAACCACCCACCCGCCCAAGGCGTCCGGCTCATGGTCGCACCCGGTGTCCGATGCTCCGGCTACACGGAGGCCACTGGCGACGTTCACGCCGATCTTCCATTCGTTCGCGCCTTCGGCATTCGCGATCTTGCCCAGGTGGTCGAACACCGGATCAACCACGTATACGATTCTGTCGGCCATTACGTTCGTTTCAACAACGGCGGCTATCTCAGTTACATGCGCGACACGCGGGGCAAGGTGATTGAGTTCTACCTTGTCGGGCTTGACGCCGTGCTGTCGGCCGAAGGCGATATCACCGTCTGGCCGCCGGAAACCTGAATTGCTCTCCACTTACCCTACGCGTCGTCATCTGCCATGAAGAAACTGCTCGACCCCGCCCAGGTGCGCCGCCTGCGCAACCAATGCAAGCTCAACCAAAGCGATTTCTGGTCTCGCTTCGGCGTCACCCAAAGCGGCGGCTCGCGCTACGAGTCCGGCCGCGCGGTTCCCAAACCCTTGGCGCTGCTGATCCATTTCTGGTACTCGGGCCAGATCACCGATGACCACCTCGTCCAAGCCGCCAAAACGCTCGGCTGGCCCAGGCGCAAGGCTCCCGCCAAATAGCCCGTGTGCCGATGAAGGCGGCCAGAGAAGCGCCCGCTTCGCGCATCGAGCGCTCGCGGGCGCCGGGCGGTCACCTTCGTCTGCGGCCATTTCATCTGCGTTGCCGGCGCATCCTTCCGGACATGAATGCGACTGAATTTGCCATGGCCGTTCTCGTTACTGGGCGTCGGAACTGAAACCTGTGATGGCACCAGGCTTCGGGCTGTCCGGACACTCCATCGCAAGTCGTCGCTTCAGCCAATGATCGAACGAGAACCTGCCCGGGCCGTGCAAGAGGATCACCAGGAGCAGCGTGCCCCAAAGCACGTGGTCCTGGCGGCCCAGGTCGGAGATGTCCGGGAACGAAATCGCCGCGACCAGGTTGAGCACGCTCAGACCGGCGGCGCCGAAGCGGCCGGCAAGGCCGAGCACGAGCAGCACCGGCAAGGCCAGTTCGCCTGTCGTGCCGAGCGCCGCGGCCACGTGAGGCGGCAGCAGCGGTACGTGGTAGTCGTTCTCGAACAGAAGCAGCGTCGTGCTCCAGTCGGAAATCTTGAGCCAGCCGGAGCGGAAGAAGACGCTGGCGACATAGCTGCGGATGGCAAGATCGAACAGCGGCGTGATCCAGCGTTCGAGCAGTTCGATTGCCCGGTACGCAGGCTTCAGGAGAGGGTTGTTCGCCAGCGAGCCGGTGGCCGTCGAGGTGTGCTTCGCTTGCATCATGCCTGGCCTCCGGCTGTCTGATCGGCCGGCAGCGCGCGGCGTATGACGCCGGCGCCGACGAGGCGAGCCAGGGCGGCGCCGAGATCGAACGACGCTTCGGCCTGCAGGGCGAGTCCGGCCGCATCGGCCAAGGTCCGGCGTTCGGCCAGCGCATCGACGAACATCGCCTCGCCCTCACCGAGCGCTTCGACATGAACCAGGCCATCGCGCCGCAGGATCAGGGTCTTCGATCCGCGCGAGAAATCGACCGTCATGTCGCCTTGGTAATGCTCTGCGTTGACGCGCCAGATGTCGACCAGCGGCCAGGGCGAATCGAGGCGGGCAAACCCGGTCGTCAGGCCGAAGCGCAGCCCGTCGCAGTCTTCGGGCGGGCAGGTGGCCAGAAGCGAGAGATCGGCCGGCGCCGGATCGGGGGCGTAATAGGTTTGCTGAACCAGCCATTCCAGGCGTGTCACGTCGGCAAGAAACCCGAGTTCGCGGCCGTACGGATAGGCGGCGATGAAGTCCGTGAACTCGCCGCCGTATTCGTTGAGATCGCCGCTGACGCTGGGCTGCACGCGGACATAGGCGCGAGCGGCCTCACGGAAGAAGGGCAGGCCGACGATGCGCGCCAGCACCGGGTAGGTCGCCAGCAGGGCGCCGACCAGATTGCCGAAGATGCTGCGGCGGTAGACGGCGATGCGCTTGCGCGCCGTGGCAGCCGGTTCTTCGATGCAGGACAGCAGCCGGTCTTCCGCTATGCCGCCGAGCACCATGGCATCGAAGAATCGGGCCTGAACTTCACGCAGCGCGGGCATGACGCACCTCCATCGCGCTCGCGAGCAGACGCTGCGCCTTATCGGCCTCGGCGACCAGCGTGTCGAGCGCGGGAATGTCGTTGTCCCACTCGATCAGCGTCGGTACCGGCCCGAAGCGCCCGAGCGCCTCGGCGTAGAGTTCCCACACCGGTTCATGGACGGGGCGTGAATGGGTGTCGACGAGCAGATCGCCCTCCTGCTCGAAGCCGGCGAGATGGATTTCGCGGACGCGTTCCGGCGGCATCGCCGCCAGGTAGGTTTGCGCCCGGAAGCCATGGTTGCAGGCACTGACGTAGATGTTGTTCACGTCGAGCAATATGTCGCAGCCGGTCCTGCGCGCCGCTTCGGCGACGAACTCCCATTCGGGAACTTCGGCACCGGCGAAACGCAGGTAGCTGGAGACGTTCTCGATCAGGATGCGGCGGCCGAGATGGTCCTGCGCGCGTGAAATGCGCTCGCAGGCACGGTCGAGCGCCTCGCGCGTGTAGGGCAGGGGCAGCAGGTCGTTGAGAAAGCGGTGGCCGACGGACGACCAGCACAGGTGTTCCGAGATCGCCGCCGGTTCGATGCGGTCGGCCAGGGTCTTCAGCTTTCGCAGGTGAGCCAGCGATAGTTCGTCGGCGGAGCCGAGGGAAAGGCCGACGCCGTGCAGGCTGATGGGATAGCGCGCACGCACCGCCTCCAACACCCGCAGCGGCTCGCCGCCGGGGCCGAAGAAGTTCTCGCTATGAACTTCCAGCCAGCCGACGTTGGGTGGTGCTTCCAGCACCTCGCGGTGGTGGGGTGAGCGCAGGCCGATGCCGGCGCTGGCGGGCAGGGTCGTCGAGGGTGTCGGGAGCGGGTGCATGGCGCTGTTCCCGGCCTGTTACTTCTTCATGTCCATGCCGCCGGCGGGCATGGCGGTGCCGCCCATCTGGGTGCAGGTGCCCTTGGCCACGTACTTGAAGTCGCTCGGGTCGTTGTCGGTCTTCGACTGGCCGGCGCAGGAGTGCTTGCTCTTGTTGCTGCCGCAGTCGTTCTGTCCGGCCTTGGCGACGCCGAAACACTTCTCCTTGGCTTCGTCGGCGGCCGCCGCGGTGGTCGAGGCGGCGGCAATGCCGAGGGCCAGCAATCCGGCGACGGCGGACTGGATCAGGCGTTGTTGAACTTGCATGGTCTTCTCCTTGAAGGTTGGGATAAGTTCGGATGCCCCCTTCGCAAGTGCGAATTCGATGCATCCGTAGCCTTCGTCGGAGGAGCGATGAATTCCTTACAGCGCCATCAAGAAACTGTGGGTATTGGTCATTCGACCGTGGGAAAGGACGTGACGCACGTCGTCGATTTCACGCCCCTCGACCGGAAGACACGGTGAAGCCATCCGAGCGGCAGGTGTTCGCCCAGGCTGACATGAGGGATCGTTAGTACGGATGCCAGTGCCGATAGGGCGCGAGAGATTGCCGTGAGGTGTTCGGGAGCGACTTCGGCGCCCGGCGGAATCGAAGCGCGCGGGAGGCTCCCTGTCGTGGCATGTCCGGCCGTCCTATTTCGGCAGCAAGAGGCGAAAGACTGCGCCGCCTGCGTTCTCAAGCCGGATCAGGCCGCGCTTGCCGGCGTTTTCGTGCATTTCCGCGATACGCCGCGCCAGCCGCAGGCCAAGCCCTGTGCCCTCTCGAGTGACCCGCGTCGCCGTGCCGGTGTCGTCGGCCAGGACTTGGTCGGGAAAGCCATCGCCGTCGTCGCGAACGATGAACTCGAGAAAGCCGTCGCGTTCGGCGACTTCGATCGTGATGCGGCCGCGAGCATAGCGCTTGGCGTTTTGCAGGGCGTTGGCGAGCACCATGCGCACGAGGGTTTCATCGTAGAACCAGAGCGTCGGGGCAGCCGAGCAATCGACTTCGACCTTGCACGATCCGGCCGCACTGGTTTCACGGGCGCACTCGGCGGCGAGGTCAGCCGGGGAGTGCCCGTCGATCTCCAGAGCAAGGCTGCCGATGTCGGAGCGGTAATAGGTAAGCAACCGTGTCAGGGTATCGGCGGCTTCCATGGCTTCGCGCATTGTCGCGAGGTCGCCCCTGGCTTCGGCGCGGCCGGCGAGTTGCGCCAGGCGGTTCTTGACGTCGTGCAGCGTTAGCGCGGCGATGTCGGCGAAGCTCATGATGTGGCCGGCAAGTCGAACTTGCGCTGAACTTTCGCGGCGATATCGGATATCTCACCCAGCTTGGAATGGTGCCTGTCTTTGACCAGCAGCATCTGTTGGTAGCGTTGCGCATCGCTCAGCTTGTCCGGATCCAGGCCATTGCTGTAGATATCCAGGAACAGCGCGTACGCCGCATTGGCGACGATTTGCGGATTGCCCGGCAGGCGTTCCGCCGCCTCTCGCAACATCGCCGCCGCAGCTTTGAGGTCGCCGGCCTGTCCCATTTTTACCGCGTCATTGTTGAGCTGGACGACCTCGGCGTTACTGGAACTGATCAGCAGTTCGGCACGCTCGGGATCGCCGTGGGTCTTCATCATTTGGGTGATGCTGGCATGAAGAGCGGTTTGTCCCGGGTTGTTCTGGACGATATGCTTGAGCATCCGCTCCGCCTCGTCGCGTCTGCCGTGCACCAGGCAAGCCTTGGCTACGGCAAGCTTCGCCGCTTCCGACAACGACTTGGTGTCGCCCTGCACGGCACGCTCGAGTGCCTTCTGCGCCAGCTCGGGGTTACCGGCCTTGTGCTGCGCGACGGATTCCACCGCGGCCAGCAGCGTGCTGTCGGCCGCATCCTTGAAGCTGGTCTTGGCCTCTTCCAACACCGCGATCGCCTTGCCGGCGTCGCCGAGCTCGGTCAGCGCCGTTCCGAGCTTGGCGTAGTCGTTCAGGTCGCGCAGGGGCGAGTTGCGCGTCTTCTCTACGACCATGCTCATGGCCTTCTCGATACGGCCGAAGTCCGCTGTCTTTTCGGCAATATCGGCGATGGCGCGATGACGGTTCAGAGCATTGGGCGAAATCTCGCAGGCCCGGTCGAGAATCCTGAGTGCGCCTTCTGTGTCGCCGACGTCCCCGTGCAGACTGCCAAGCGCGTCGTAGGCCGCCAGGAACCGCGGCGTTTCGGTGACGATCTCGTTCAGGGTCTGCTTCGCCTGCTCATGGTCGCCGTTGCCCTGAAGCGCCTTGGCCAGCCCCAGTTTTGCCCAGGGCATCGACCGCATTTTCAGCGCACTCCGGTAGAACTCGACCGCCTCGTCGTAGCGATGGGTGACGATCAGCGCGTTGCCCTTGATGCGCATGGCGTCCAGCAGATACTTGTCCTTCGTGGCGATGATTTCGTTGCAGCCGGGAATGATCTCCTCCCAGAGCTCCTGATCCTGCAGCCTGTCGATACGCGCCAGCCGCCGCTTCTTGTCCAGCAAGCGATCGATGCGTGACTTGAGAGCATCGGCGGTGAAGGGCTTCAGCAGGTAGTCGTCCGGCATGCATTCGGCCGCGGTGATGACCGACTCGTAACCCTTCTCGGCCGTGATCATGATGAAGATCGTGGAGCGGCTGATGATCTTGCGCCTGCGGACGAACTCAAGGAACTGCTGTCCGTCGGTGCTGCCGCCGAGGTAGTAGTCGCAAAGAATGATGTCGAACCTGGTCTCTTTGAGAAGATCGAGCGCTTCCCGAACGCTCCCGGCAAGGCTGGTCCGGTTCATGCCCAGATTCGTGACCTGGCTGCGCATCGAACTGCGCATTTCCGGCATGTCGTCTATGATCAGGAGGCGTGTGTTGGTGTACTCGGAGGCGATGGCCATACTTGTGTCACCACTTGTAAGCTTCTTCGATGGTAGTGGATTCCAGCAGACCTTGCTACTTGGGCAGCAGAGGGCACGATCCCGCCGTAGCGAGAAGGTCCAAGCTGCCATTCGGCGCAGGTCCCTGGCCTGTGGCAAGTAACGGCTCCATACCGGCCGTTGGTAGATCAGGGTGCCACCGGCGGCTCGGGCCGAGCCGGAGACGGCCAGACTGAAATACGACGGCAGCTTGATTATGATAAAGCTGCCACAACACTTCCAAAGGTCATCAGGCAGGGGGCACAAAGCCGACCAACGAATTCGACGCGAAAGCCACGCAGCCATACGCGGACGCGCGGCGGACGTTTCAACCGTCGATTCCAGACCCCCCAGTATTTCAGTCCTCGCCGCCGGGAAAGCTGCGGCAGGCAGCGCGCAGGAAAGCCATCTGCCGCTCGAAGGCTGCACAGGCTTTGCAGATGAGCAGGTGAAAGCGCAGTCCGATGCGCCGGACGAACGGAAGCCGGGTGTCCTGGGCCTGGATCACCAGTTTGTGGGCTTCGTGGCAATTCATCATACGGTAGCTCCGCCGGGTTCGTTGCCGAACCAGTTGATCTGGAGGCACTCGCGCAGGCGCATGCGCGCCCGGTAGAGCACCACCCAGCAGTTGGTCGTGGAAATCGAAAGTTCCTTACAGATTTCTTCCGTTTCCAGGCCGAGGAATTCGCGCATCATGAACACTCGCGCGATCTTCTCGGGCAGCAGTTCCATGCAGGCCTCGAAGACATCATGAAAGCGTTTGTTCTCCAGGGTACGCTGCGGGTTGCCCCAACTGGCGGGCGCATCGGCCCAGTGGCCGTCGGCGGCAAACAGGGCGTCGAAGTCGGTGTCGTCGCCGTCGTCGTCCACGGCCTGGATGGAAGGCTCCCGTGCGCTGCGCCGGATGTGGTCCACGATCTTGTTGCGCAGAATCGCGATCAGCCAGGTCTGCAGGGCGGCCTTGCCGGCAAAGCTTTCTCCGCTGGTTACGGCGGCGAGCAGGGCTTCCTGGACGGCATCTTCGGCGGCGGCCTCGTTGCGCAACTGCAACCTGGCGAAGCGCAGCAGCGTCGGGCGCAGGCGGGCGGCTTCGCCGGGGATGTCCTCCCTTTCCATCAGCGGCTTACAGGCTGACCGCGGCTGTCCGCTCTGAGTTCTGGCGAGCAAGCCAGACCTTCAGCAGTTCCTCTGGCGCCACCGGTCTTCCGAACAGGTATCCCTGGCCGGTCCGGCAGCCTTCGCGCAGGAGCCACGACGCCTGTTCGTCTCGTTCGATGCCTTCCGCGAGCACGTCGAGGCCGAGATTGCGCGCCAGGCTGATCACGGTGCGCACGATGGCTTCGTCGTTGGGATCCAGATTGATATCGCGCACGAACGAGTAGTCGATCTTCAAGCGGTGCAAAGGCAGCCGCTTCAGGTAACTCAGAGACGAGTAGCCGGTGCCGAAGTCGTCGATCGCCAGTATGACGCCCAAATCGCGCAGGCCGGCCATCACCGCTGCGGCTTTCTCCGGCTGTTTCATGATCAGCGATTCGGTGACTTCCAGTTCCAGGGATTCGGCCGCCAGTCCGCTGTCGGCCAATGCACTGCGGACCACGTCGAGCAGATCGTCCTGCTCGATCTGCCGCACCGACAGGTTGACGGCAACGCGCGGAATGACGAGTCCCTGGTCGCGCCATTGCCGCAGTTGGCGACAGGCTTGCCGCAGCACGCCGACGCCGATCTGGCGGACGATGCCCATCTCTTCGGCGATGGGAATGAAGCGGGCGGGCGGCACCATGCCCAGTTGCGGGTGCCGCCAGCGCACCAGTGCCTCGACGCCGATCAGCTGCATGCTCGACAGATCGACTTGCGGCTGGTAATGGACCATCAGCTCGTTGCGGTCGAGGGCGCCATGCAGGGCGTTCTCCAGGGCCAGGCGCTCCTTGACGTCGGCCGCCAGGCTCGCCGTGAAGAACTGGAAGGTATTGCGGCCGGTGGCCTTGGCCTGGTCCATGGCGAGGTCGGCGTTGCGCAGCAGGGTATCGGCGTCCTCGCCGTCCTCCGGGTAGACGCATACGCCGATGCTGGCGGTCACGTAGAGACTGTGATCCTCTATGCGCAGCGGGCGGGCGAGCGCCTCGGCGAACTTGCTGGCCAGGGCTGCGACGCCGGCAACTGACGTTTCCTGCTCGAGGATGACGGCGAACTCGTCGCCTCCCATCCGGGCCAGGGTATCGCCGCTGCGCAGGTGCTCCTTCATGCGGCGGGAAACGATGCGCAGAAGCTGATCGCCGGCCGGATGGCCGAGCGAATCGTTGACGCTCTTGAAACGATCCAGATCGACGAACAGCACCGCCAGCAGATTGTTCTGGCTGTGCGCCCGCTCGACGGCGTGTTCGAGCAGGCTCTTGCAGAGGAGGCGATTCGGCAGCTCGGTCAGGGCATCGTGGTGGGCCAGGAAATCGATCTCTTGCTGGGACTTCTTGATCGCAGTGGTATCGCTGAACACGCCGACATAGTGCGTCGTCTGCTGATGCTCGCCTTCGACGGCGCTGATGGTCAGCCACTCCGGATACACCTCGCCGTTCTTGCGCCGGTTCCAGACCTCGCCGGCCCAGGTGCCGGCGCGTATCAGCGAGGCCCACATGTTCTGGTAGAAGAAGTCATCCTGCTGTCCGGATTTGAGCACGCGGCAGTTCTTGCCCAGGATTTCGATCTCGTCGTAACCGGTGATGACGCTGAAGGCCTTGTTGACGGCGACGATGTTGGCCTCGGCATCGGTGACGACGATGCCTTCCGTGGTGTGGTCGAACACCCGTTGCGCCTGCCGCAGTTTCGCCTCGGCCCGCTTGCGCTCGCTGATGTCGCGGGCAATGCCGATGGCGTGCCAGCGGCCATCGACGACGATGCCGGAGACGGAAGCCTCGAGGTGAAATTCGCTGCCGTCCTGCCGCCTTGCGCGCAGCTCCGTCGAATCGCCGAGTATGGTGCCGGAGCCGGCGTTGCGAAAATGACTGAAGACGGTTCGGTACTCGGCGGCCAGGCGCTCTGGGGCGGCGAGCTGGACGATGTCCTCGCCGAGGGCTGCGTCCTTCGGATAGCCGAAGATCCTTTCGGCGGCGGCATTCCAGAAGCGGACGCGGGCATCGGCGTCTACCAGAATGATTGCATCCTGGGCCGAGGCGCTCATGGTGCGGAACTTCTCCTCGCTCTCGCGCAAGGCTTGTTCGGTGGCCTGGCGCTGGCGGATCTCCTCGGCTTCGGCCAGCGCCCGGCGGACGGCGGACGGCAGCCGGGCCAGGCGGTCCTTGAGGATGTAGTCGCGGGCGCCGGCCTTGAGCAGTTCGACCGCCAGTTCGTCGCCGATGGCGCCGGTGACCATCAGCATGGGTATGGCCGGACAGCGCTCCTGGGCCATGGCCAGGGCCGTGCGGCCATCGAAACCGGGCAGGCTGAAGTCGGAGAGGATGATGTCGGCGCCGAATTCGTCGAGGGCACTGGCAAACGCCTCGCGCGTTTCGACGCGCCGGGAGACGAAATCAACGCCCGCCTCGACCAGCGTCATCTCGATCAACTCGGCATCGCTGGCCGTGTCTTCAAGCAGCAGTATTCTTATCTTGCCTGCCATCTCGTCTCTCTTGGGGGTTCTTGTTCTGCCGCCCGTCGGCGCGCAGGCTAAGTCTTGGCGACGTGGTTGATCAGCAGCCAGTAGAGGCCCAACTGCGACACCACCGAGACGAATTCATCGAACTCCACGGGTTTGCTGACGAAACTGTTGACGCCGAGTTGGTAACTCTCGGTGATGTCCCGTTCTTCCTTGGAAGAGGTCAACACCACCACCGGAATCGCTCTTGTCCTGCTGTCGGACTTGAGGGTCTGCAAGACCTCCAGGCCATCGACCTTGGGCAGGCGCAGGTCGAGCAGGATCACCTTGGGCGGGTCATCGACCTGGCGGCCGCTGTACTTGCCGCGGCCAAAAACGAAGTCGAGCGCTTCGGCGCCGTCCTTGACCCATACCAGATGGTTGGCAAGGTTGCCGTCGCGCAGCGCTTCCGTCGTCAATTCGGCGTCGGTCGGATTGTCTTCGACCAGTAGGATCTCGACAGCTTTGTCATCGGTAGTCATGCAGGCACTCCTTGGTGAATGGGGCTACTTGGCGGGCGTCGCGGACGCATCTTCCCGAGGGTTGCGATCCGGGTGGCAGGGGAGCCACAAACGGAAGGTCGAGCCTGCCCCCGGCGTGCTGACAACCTCGATCCGGCCGCGATGGCGCTGAACGATTCCATACGACAAGGATAGGCCGAGGCCGAGGCTTCGGCCACCCTGCTTGGTGGTGAAGAAAGGGTCGAAGATGCGGGTCAGGTCATCTTCGCCGATGCCGCAGCCGGTGTCGGCCACCTCGACCCAGACGCCACCATCGCCGGCACGGGTCCGGACAGTGATGGTGCCGCGATCGGCGATGGCTTCGGCGGCATTGAGCAGCAGGTTCATGAACACCAGGTTGATTTCCGAGGGCAGACACTCGATTTCCGGCAGCGAGCCGTAATCGCGGACTATCTCGGCGTTGGCGATACGCTCCTGCAACAGGGCGATGGCCGAGTCCAGGCCGCGGTGGAGATCGACATGCTGCCAATCCTTGCCGCCGACGCTGGCGAAGGCGCGCAGGTCCTGGATGATCCTCTTCACCCGAGCCAGGCCGTCCCTCGATTCCGCGACCAATGCATCGGCATCGGTCTTGATTTCGCGCAGATCGAGCCCGTCCTGCCTGGGGCCGGTCAACGGTACTTCGTGTGCCGGCCGCTTCTCAAGCAGGTCCAGAACTTCATCGAAATAGTTCTTCAGGGTGCCGAGGTTGGCGCTGACAAAAGCGATCGGGTTGTTGATTTCGTGCGCCACGCCCGCGGCCAGTTGGCCCACGGCCGCCATTCGTTCCGCCTCCTGCAACTGACTGTGGGCATCAGCAAGCTGGCGGTTGGCTTCGCGCAGACTCTGGTTGAGGTGCGCCAATTCGGCCGTTCTGCGCTCGACCAGATGCTCCAGGTTGTTGCGGTGCTGAGAGAGCTCTTCCTCTGCCCGCCTGCGTTCGCTGATGTCGCGGGCGATGCCGATGGCGTGCCATTTGTCGTCGAGGATCAGCGCGGAAATGGATGCTTCAAGCGGGAAGTTGGCGCCATCGTGTCTGCGGCCGGACATTTCGACGGTGTTGCCGGCGAACGGGCCGGCGCCGGTATCGCGGAACCGGTTGAAATTGCTCCGGTAGCGGGTAGCCAGATGCTCGGGAGCGGCGAGACAGAAGAGATCCTTGCCCAGCGCTTCGTCCTTCGGATAGCCGAAGATCCTTTCGGCGGCGGCATTCCAGAAGCAAACGCGGGCATCGGCGTCGACCAGGATGATTGCATCCTGGGCCGAGGCGGTCATGGTGCGGAACTTCTCCTCGCTCTCGCGCAAGGCCTTTGCCATCGTCTGGCGCTGGCGGATCTGTTCGGCTTCGGCCAACGCCCGGCGGACCGCGGACGGCAGCCGGGCCAGGCGGTCCTTGAGAATGTAGTCGCGGGCGCCGGTTTTGAGGAGTTCGACCGCCAGTTCGTCGCCGATGGCGCCGGTGACCATCAGCATGGGCGTGGCCGGACACCGTTTCTGGACCATGGCCAGGGCCGTGCGGCCATCGAAGCTGGGCAGGCTGAAGTCGGACAGGATGATGTCGGGGCTGAATTCGTCAAGGGCGCGGGCAAACGCCTCGCGCGTTTCGACGCGCCGGGAGACGAAATCCACGCCCGCCTCGGTCAACGCCATCTCGATCAGTTCGGCATCGCCGGGCGTGTCTTCCAGCAGCAGGATGCGAACGGGTGTCTTGCTCACGGGTCACCTTGCTCCGTCTGCACAAGTAGCGCCTGGGCCTTCCGGGCGCCGAGTCATCGTCAGGTCTCGGTCAGCAGGAGAGTGAAGCTGAACGACGCTCCCCCGTCCACTCTGCCCGCGGCCGACACTTCGCCGCGGTGCCGGATGACTATACGCTTGACGATGGCCAGGGCGATGCCGGTAGCTTCGAACTCCTCTACGCCATGCAGGCGCTGAAAGACACCGAACAGCTTGTGGGCATAGGCCTGATCGAGACCGGCGTCGTCGTCATGGACATGATATACGCATTGATCCCCCTGTGTCGATCCGTCGACCCGGATATGGGCTCTTGCCTTCCTCTTGGTGAACTTGATGGTATTGGCCGGCAGGTTGACCCAGACCAGGCGCAGCATGCCGGCATCGCCCAGTGCCGGCGGCAACCGGGCAAGCTCGAACTGGATGTCGCGTCCTTCGCGGGCCGGTTCCAGATCTGACTACACGCTGTCCGACTCCCTGTCTTGAGACATCCGGCCGCCGCCCGAATAAGCATGCCAGATCGCCGTCGGCCGGTCAGCCGGCGTCAGGCAATTGGACTATCTCCGAGTACCGTATCAGCGTATCACCGGGGTTGCCGCGTGCATGCCCGCGCCACTTGCGGCATGGGTACGCCGGCTTGAACTACTACTTCTTGCCGAAGCCACCGAGCAGCGCGGCCACCGGTCGTTGTGGCCGTTTCGGCGGCAGCTCGCTGGTCTTGTCCGTCTCCTGGTCGCCGGCTGTCGGCTGGTAGGGTTTGCGAAAGTCGAAACCGTCGGGGGCCGGCGCCGGGACATGGGCGACGGGTGCCGGCAACTGTACCGGCACCCTGGGGCCGTGGCGCTCGCGCTCGCGATGCGAGTGGCCGTGACCGTGGCTCCGGCGCTCCGGTTCCGTTGCCGCCAGCGTGTCGTAGCCGGTGACCACGACTTGTTCGACCTTGAATTTGATCAGTCTCTCGATGTCGGCCAGGCGCGGTTTTTCTTCGGGGGCGACCAGCGACGTGGCGTCGCCCGGCTTGCCGGCGCGGCCGGTGCGGCCGATGCGGTGGATGTAGTCCTCGGCCACGTGCGGCAACTCGTAGTTGATGACGTGCGGCAGGTCGTCGATGTCGAGGCCGCGGGCGGCGACGTCGGTGGCGACCAGCACCCGGGCCTGGCCGCTCTTGAACGCTTCCAGGGCCTCGGTGCGCTGTTGCTGGCTCTTGTCGCCGTGTATGGCCATGGCATTGACGCCCTGGCGCTCGAGCCAGGTGGCGAGCCGCGCGGTACCGAACTTGGTGCCGACGAAGACCAGCACCTGCATGTCCGGCGATGCCGTGAGCAGATGCAGCAGCAGATGCCGCTTCTGGTCGGCGGCAACCGGATGGACGCGGTGGGTGATGGTTTCCGAAACCGTATTGCGGCGGGCGACCTCGATCAACTGCGGGCTTCGCAGCATGTTGTCGGCGAGCTTCTTGATCTCTTCCGAGAACGTCGCCGAGAACAGCAGGCTCTGGCGTTCCTTCGGCAGCATGGCCAGGATGCGCCGGATGTCCGGGATGAAGCCCATGTCGAGCATGCGGTCGGCTTCGTCGAGAACGACGACTTCCACCTGGTTGAAGTTCACGCTCTTCTGCTGCACGTGATCGAGCAGCCGGCCGGGTGTGGCGACCACGATTTCGCGGCCTTCGCGCAATTCGGCGGTCTGCGGCTTGATATCGACGCCGCCATAGACGCAGACGGAGCGCAGCGGCAGGTGCTTGCCGTAGGTGACCACGCTCTCGTGCACCTGCATGGCGAGTTCCCGGGTCGGCGTCAGGATCAGCGCTCGGACCGGATGTCTTGCCGGCGACGGGCTGCTGCTGGCGTGGCGTGCCAGGCGTTGCAGCATGGGCAGCACGAAACCGGCAGTCTTGCCGGTGCCGGTCTGGGCGCCGCCCATGACGTCGCGGCCGGCGAGCACGACAGGAATGGCCTGGGCCTGGATGGGGGTCGGCTCGGTGTAGCCGGCGTCCTCGACGGCCCGTAATAGTTCGGGCAACAGCCCGAGGTCTGTGAATTTCATCAAATCTCCCGAAACGGCCTGCCCGCCAAAGACGGGTACCGGTTCAGGCGATTGGTCAGCAGTGTGGATTGGAACAGCCTGGAGCGCGCCAACCGGCAGGGCGCGAACCACCATTCTACCGGATACTCAGGTGAATCGGCGCGGCCGGGCCGGGTCCGGGGCACGAAAGGCGGCGCCGCGCTTGGCCGCGGCCTTCTTTTTCTCTTCGGCGGCGGCATTCTTCTCGGCCGCTGCCTTGTCGCCTTCGCCGGCAGCCTTCTCGGTCTTGCTGCTGGCGGGGGGCTCAACGAGGTCCGGAACGACGGCCTGGATGTTGTTTTCGCGCATATAGGCGTCCATATCGCGCCAGCCGGAATAGACCGCAGCTTTCTGGGCCTTGGGATTCATCACGTAGCAGTCTTCGAGGGCACGGCCCGAGTGGCGGCAGGCGCCGCCGACGGCCTTGCCATCGGCTTCCTTGGCCGCGGCGAGCTTGGCCGGATCTTCGCCACCGATCAGGTCGCAACCGCCGAGCAGCAGGCCAAGCGACAGGACAACGACAGTGCTGAGGTCACGGCAACGCATGAATAACCCTTCGGCAGGAACGCGCATTAAGAATATCACGGCAATTCCGGTTGGATCTTTAGCCGCCGGCATGGCGACGGTCGTCGCCGCTGCGGCGTTCGGGGCCCTTGTAACCGGGGTTCTGCCAATGCCGGCGGTCCTCGCCGCGGCTTATCACATGGCGCGGCATCATGTCCTGGGCGGCCTCGGCTTCGAGCGAGCGCAACATGGATTCCACTCTCTCCTGCGGCAAACGGGTTACGGTCGCCGGCAGATCCTCGTCGGCCGCGGAATCTCGACGGCGGAGCAGGCCGAACACCAGCCAGACGACGAGCAGATCGATGGCGACCAGCGTAATCTCGAAGTGGAGCAGCGGCACGAACACCGGCCGCTGCCACTTGTCGCCGAACAGGAAGTAGAAAGCGTCGAAGCCGCCCTGCTGGATCCTGAGCAGCGAGGAGTAGGGCTCGAATGGCGGGAACAGCCCGATGAGCGCGAAATCGGCGACAGCGAACCAGGCCAGTCCGCGGGCCACCGAGGCATCGCTGAAGTGCTCCCGCGTTCCCGGCCTGGCGTTGAGCGCCAGCCACGCGGCGAGCGCGTTGGCCAGCACGAAGACGATCTCGATGGTCAGCAGCGGCCGGTAGACGATCCGGCCGGCAGGGGGTGCGAAGACGAGGTAGAAGCTCTCGAAGCTGCGCGGAGTCAGCCGTCCCATCGGGTTGTCCAGAAAGGGAGGGAAGAGCAGCATCAGCAGGATGTTGAACGCTGCCACAGTCGCGACCGTTTTTTGATATCGGTTCATGGCCTTGCCGTCTGCGAGGAACGTCGATTATTGCAGATTGCCGGCGGCGGCGATGACGGCGGCGGCAGCAGCCGTTAAACTAGCCTCCCGGCTGTCCAATAGAGAGACTTCATGCTAAGAAACTTCGTTGCTGTGTTCCTGGCGATGGTTGCGACGGCCGTTGCCGCGCAGGAAATCGTTCTCCGCCACACCCTGACGGGCGCTGCCCAGGATGCGTTGTCGACGCTGGTCGTGCGCTTCAACGACCAGCAGAAAGGCAAGGCCAGAGTGGTACTGCAGGACCTGGCGGGCGTGGCCGACAAGCGCCAGTTGCCGCACCTCGCACTGCTCGACGACCAGGATGCCTGGACCTTCTTCGGCACCCGCCCGCGTTTCAAGTCGGTGACGGACATCCTGAAGACGGGTGGCGAAAAGCTGAACGCCGGCAGTTTCTTTCCCCAGATCGCCGATGCGGTCGACGATGCACGCGGCAATCTCCAGGCCCTGCCCCTGGCGCTGACGCTGCCGGTACTGTTCTACAACAAGGACGCTTTCGCCAAGGCCGGACTCGATCCCGCCAGTCCGCCCAAGACCTGGTGGGAAACGCAGCAGGCCGCCGGCAAGCTGTTCGACGCCGGCTTCAAGTGCCCGTTGACCACGTCCCGGTTCGCCTGGGTGCACGTCGAGAACGTCGCCGCGCAGCATGGCGAGCAGGCGATGGTGAAGACAGGGCGCGGCGAGCGCTTCGTCTTCAACAATCTGGTCGAGGTCAAGCACCTGGCGCTGCTGGCCAGTTGGCAGAAGAGCTACTACTTCCACTACTTCGGGCCGGGACGCGAAGGCGATGCCAAGTTCATGTCCGGCGACTGCGCCATGCTGACGGGCGAGTCGAGTCTCTATTCCGAGCTGAAGGACGGCCGGCGCTTTGCGGTCGGCATCGCCGAACTGCCTTACTACGAGGACGTTTATGGCGTGCGGCCGGCCAACGTACTGCCCGACGGTGCCGCGCTGTGGGCGCTCGCCGGCAAGAAGAAGGACGAGGAGAAAGTGGCGGCCCGCTTCCTTGCCTATCTCATGCGGCCCGAGGTGCAGCGCGAATGGGTGGCCAGCACCGGCTTCCTGCCCATGATGCCGACGGCCCTGGATTCGATGGCCAGTGCCGGCGTCTCGCCGGCGATCGTCGAAGCGGCGAGAAAACGCCTGTCGATGCCGAAGCAGGCCAATGCCCGCATGCATTCGGGCTTGGGCCGCATTCGGGTGCGCGAAATCCTCAACGAGGAGATCGAGTTCGTCTGGAACAACACCAAGCCGGCCAAGCAAGCGCTCGACAACGCCATGGAGCGGGCCAACCAGCCGTCAGTTCTGAACCTGCGCCGGTAGACCATGGATTACCCGCGCGTCATCGCCCATCGCTGCGGCGGTGCGCTGGCACCGGAGAACTCGCTGGCCGGCCTGGCCGCCGCCGCGCGCATCGGCTGCCGCGGCGTCGAATTCGACACCATGCTCGCGGCGGACGGCGTGCCGGTGCTGATGCACGACGACACCGTCGACCGGACCACCAACGGCCACGGCGAGGTCGCGGCGTTGACGTCGACCGAACTGCGCGCGCTCGACCTTGGCGGTGAATCGGTGCCGCTGCTGACCGAAGCGCTGGAGCATTGCGCCGCCCTCGGGCTCTGGGCCAACGTCGAATTGAAGCCGCCGCGCGGCCGCGAAGCGCAGCTTGGCCAGGCCGTCGGCCGGCTGCTCGCCACCCACTGGAACGGCCATGGCGTGATTTCGTCCTTCTCCGAAGCCGCCCTGGCTGCGGCTCGCCGCGAGGCGCCCGGCTTCGCCTATGCCATGCTTGTGGAGAAACTGCCGCCGGATTGGCAGGAGCGCGCCAGGCGACTCGGTGTCGTCGCCGTGCATTGCGCCGCGCGCCATGCCGATGCGGCGGTCATTGCCGCGATCCGCGCTGCCGGTCTCGCGGTTGCCTGTTACACCGTCAATCGCATTACCGCGGCGGAGCGCCTTCTGGGCGCCGGCGTCGCCGGCGTATTCACCGACCGGCCGGATCTCTGGCCAGCGGAGCAGATGCAAGCGCCCGACTGGAATGAAGCCTGAAAAGGCAGTTGCACCAGCAAGAACATCTTTGAACCGTCCGTTTCCACTGCGGTTTCCAGGTTCAACCTAAGTCGGTCTGCCGTGACCCAGACAAAAGCCGGATGAACCACTATGCTGGATGTTTTGGGGGCTGCTTTGTGTCCGCCATTGACTCAGCCACACCTGTGAGGATGAATCCATGACGACAACCAGGCAAGACGGTACCGTGTATGTTGTCGATGACGAGTTGAGCGTCATGAACATGCTGCAGGCGCTGGTGGCAACTATCGGCGTGGACGTGCGGGCATTTGTTTCGGCCAAGGAATTCCTGGCGGCCTACCGACCAACGCCAGGCCAGTGTCTGGTGTGCGACCTGCGCATGCCGGACATCGATGGGATGGAGTTGCAGAAGCGGCTGAGCGTGATGGCTGCCCCGCCGCCGATAATCTTCCTCACCGGCTTTGCCGAAGTAAGCACTGCCGTGGAGGCGATGAGGCATGGCGCTTTCGACTTTCTCCAGAAGCCTTTCAGCGCCCAAGCCTTACTCAGCAAGATCCAGTCGGCGTTGGACCACAGTCGGGTCGAATACGCAAAATGGCTTGGAAGGCAGGCAGTGGAGGCACGCATGGCCTTGCTTACGCCGAGGGAGCGCAACGTGGTTCGTCATGTCGTGGACGGCAAATCGAGCCGGGAGATATCAGAATTGCTCAGTATCAGCGTCCGCACGGTCGAGAACCACCGGACCCGGATAATGGAGAAGCTGCACGTCGAATCTACGGTGGCTGTCGTCAAGCTGTTCCTGCAGGAATCCTCAGCGCGCTAATGCGCGGCTTTCTTGAAGGTGCGGTGGTCGGCGCCAACATCGCCAGGAACCTTCACCGGGATCGGTTTGACGAGCAAGCGCCGGTTACCGATTTCGCGCGCCCCGTCCTCTTTCGCTTCTTCGCGGCTTCGCGCCACGGCATCCATGAAGGAGCTGAGGTGGACGAATATTCTGCGACAGTCCAAGTAGAGTATCCACACGCCAGGCACAATGCCCTGCAGCTTGGCGATCAATTCCTCGCTGCGCCTTCCCCTCGGCTCATCGGTGAATAGGATCAGCCGCGGCCTGAACCAATGCGCGCACTTGATTGTGCCTTCGCAGCCCAGGCTGAACCAGACCTGCATTTGAGGACCCTTTACCAGGCGACTGGAAACTTCAGAAATGGACGCGATATCGGGATTTGCGGAGCTATCCGCGACAAGTACTTTCATGGTTCTTCTCCCATGGCACGGATTCGGAAATCATCGTGGGCCACTCGGGCCGCGAATCCGATCGATGACGCCAGGCTTCGCAGCCACTCCGGCATGGCGGACCCTATGGGAGCATTGCAAGGGTTTTCGGTCGCGACGAAGCTGCCGGCGTCCAGGTGGAAGATCACTACATGCGGATTGATTCTGTGCAGCATTGCAATCAGCTTGCCAAGCTGTCCGCAGTCGCCGATCCAGTCGAACACAATGGCGTCGGGGCTGAAGTCGCGGGCCTGCCATGCGGCCTGGAGGATGCCGGTGGCGAACCTGATACTGATATTGGCGGCGCCGCTGAACTGTTGCACGATGCGCTGCTGACAACCGATATCCGGCAGCACCGAAGGGTCGACGATCAGGACGTTCATGGCGTCACCTTTTGGTCGGTCAAATTGCCTTGAGGTGCAACGAGCAGTTCTTCTTCGTCGAGGTCGCGGCACAGAAGCTAGCCCGAATATTTCGCCGGATTGCGGGATGATGGCGAGGCGAGACGCGAGTGGATTTGCGCATCCCGCGCCAAGCCAATAGCCGAGCCTATTGGCGCGAAGCGGGGGCGCGAAGACGCCGCGTATCGGCCGCCAGCACCCGCGAAGGCCGGCGGTACAAAGTG
>JBGOZF010000079.1:0-20459 GCA_041480065.1 Rhodocyclaceae bacterium | reverse complement strand
ATCGACAAGCGCCGGCCCAAGGCCAATGTTTCCGAAGTGATGCACATCATCGGCGACGTCGAGGGCCGCAGTTGCGTGATCATGGACGACATCGTCGACACCGCCGGCACGCTGTGCAAGGCGGCCCAGGCGCTCAAGGAACATGGCGCCAAGCGCGTCGTCGCCTACTGCACCCACCCGGTGCTTTCCGGCAGCGCGATCGCCCGCCTCGAGGAATCCCAGCTCGACGAGTTGGTGGTCACCGACACCATTCCGCTGCGCGACGATGCCAAGGCCAGTTCCCGCATCCGCGTGGTTTCGATTTCCGCGCTCATGGCCGAGACCATGCTGCGCATCAGCAACGAGGAATCGGTTTCCTCGTTGTTCATGGAGTAATTCAGTCCGTTTCTCAACCCACTGCCTGGTCGCGGGCAGTTCATATGGAGTAATGCAATGAAAATCGAAGTCAAAGCCACCAGGCGCGCCGCGCAGGGCACGGGTGCGAGCCGCCGCCTGCGTAACGCCGGCCGCGTTCCTGGAATCGTCTACGGCGGCGTAGCCCAGCCGCAATCCATCGAGATCGATCACAACGAGCTCTATCAGCATCTGCGCAAGGAGGCTTTCTACTCCTCGGTGCTGACGCTGAACCTCGAAGGCGCCGAAGAAATGTGCCTGCTGCGCGATGTGCAGCGCCACCCCTTCCGTCCGCTGATCCTGCACGTGGATTTCCAGCGCATCGACGCCGCGCACAAGATTCACCAGAAGGTACCGCTGCACTTCGTCAACGCCGACATCGCCCCGGGCGTCAAGGTCGAGGGCGGCATGATTCAGCACGTGACGAACGAGCTGGACGTGCGCTGCCTGCCGAAGGATCTGCCGTCGTTCATCGAGGTCGACCTGGCCAAGCTCGAAGGCGGTCATTCGATGCACGTGTCCGAGCTCAAGCTGCCGGCGGGTGTCGAGGCCGTTCTGCACAAGGGCGAGGATCCCGTGGTCGCCACCATCGTCATCCGCGGCGCGGGTGCGGCGAGCGACGAGGTTGCCGAGGTGGCGCCGGTCGAGACCCAGATCACCACCGAGAAGAAGCCGGCCGAAAAGGCGCCCGAGAAGAAGTGACGAGACCGGTGATGTGACTCAGCCCGCGCTGCGTCTGATCGTCGGCCTCGGCAACCCCGGGGCCGAATATGCTGAAACCCGGCACAACGCCGGGTTTTGGTTTTGTGAGCGCCTGGCGCGCGATCTGAAGGTGTCGTTTGCCAAGGAATCGCGCTACCAAGGCTGGGTGGCCAACGCCCGTGACGCGGGCATCTGGCTGCTGATGCCGGCGACGTTCATGAACGAGTCGGGCCGGGCCGTACAGGCCCTGATGCACTTCTACCGGATCGAGCCCGCCGAGATGCTGGTCGTGCACGATGAACTCGACCTGCCGCCGGGCCGGCTGCAACTGCGCTTTGGCGGCGGCCTGGGCGGCCACAACGGGCTGAAGAGCATAACCTCCCACTTGGGAATGCAGGACTACTGGCGGCTGCGCGTCGGCATCGGCCACCCCGGAGACCGCAACGATGTGGTCAATTACGTGCTCAGACCACCGCGCAAGGAAGAAGGCGAGGAGATCGACACGGCACTCGACCGGGCACTGCTGGCCTGGCCATTCCTGGCCAAATCCGATTTCAATGCCGCGAGCCAGCGCATCAACGTCCGGCCCGCGCCGACAAAGGAAAATCCATGAGTTTGAAATGCGGCATCGTCGGCCTGCCCAACGTCGGCAAGTCGACCCTGTTCAATGCCCTGACCAAGGCCGGCATCGAAGCGGCCAACTACCCCTTCTGCACCATCGAGCCCAACGTCGGCATCGTCGAACTGCCCGATCCGCGCATCGAGGCGCTTTCGGCCATCGTCAAGCCGCAGCGCGTACAGCACGCGATCGTCGAATTCGTCGACATCGCCGGCCTGGTGGCGGGTGCCTCCAAGGGTGAGGGCCTGGGCAACCAGTTCCTGGCCAACATTCGCGAAACCGATGCCGTGGTGCATGTGGTGCGCTGCTTCGAGAACGACAACGTCGTTCATGTGTCCGGCAAGGTGAATCCTGTCTCCGACATCGAGACCATCGAAACCGAGCTAGCCTTGGCCGATCTGGCGACGGTGGAAAAGGCGCTGGCGCGTTACGTCAAGCAGGCCAAGTCCGGTGGCGACAAAGAGGCCAAGCGCATCGTCGAGGTGCTGGAAAAGGCCCAGGCGCAGCTCAACCTCGGCAAGCCCGTGCGCGCGCTTGATCTCTCGAAGGAGGAATGGTTCGCCATAAGGCCTTTCTGCCTGATCACGGCCAAGCCGACCCTCTATGCCGCCAACGTGGACGAACACGGCTTCAAGGACAACCCGTTGCTGGCCGCGGTCGAAGCCTATGCGGCAACGGAAGGTGCCCCGGTGGTTGCCATCTGCGCCGCACTGGAGTCGGAAATCGCCGAGCTGGACGACGAGGAGAAGAAGGTCTTCCTCGCCGACATCGGCATGGAGGAGCCGGGACTGAACCGGCTGATCCGGGTGGCTTTCAAGCTGCTCGGGCTGCAGACCTATTTCACCGCCGGAGTGAAGGAAGTCCGCGCCTGGACCATCCATGTCGGCGACACCGCGCCCCAGGCCGCCGGCGTCATCCATACCGACTTCGAACGCGGCTTCATCCGCGCCCAGACCATCGCCTACGAGGATTTCATCGCCTGCGGCGGCGAGCAGGGCGCCAAGGAAGCCGGCAAGATGCGCTCGGAAGGCAAGGACTACGTCGTCAAGGATGGCGACGTCATGAACTTCCTGTTCAACGTCTAGTCGGCCTTCGAGAACGTCTCGATCACGCCGCCCGGAAAGCCGTCGAGCACCAGTTTGCCGGCGGCGTTGCGGCTGGCTCGGATCGGCGATTCGCCAGCGAGGACGCCGCCGCTGCATTGCATGTCGAGACTGCGCGAACTGGCGGGAAACTCGACGGCGAAGCGCTTTGCCGCGACCTTGCGGACGACGACGATTCCCGGCGCGCCCTTCCAGGTTCCCACCATGTCGGAACAATCTTCCGCCGGCCCGCAGGCCTGAAGGGACAGAATCGCCAGCATCGGGAATATCAGTCTCATGGCCAGCTTCCTCCTTATACCCCGAACATATTATCGGCCGGAAATGCGGAATCATTAGAAGATAGCTGAAAAGACTATTGCAAAAGCTTGAAATTAGCTATTAATCTGGGCGGGATCTTCGCCGTTAAGGATTTGGTGACCACCGGGGTTGCCACTGCCACAGCCCCACTGAGCTTCATGGATGCAATAGGCTTCGATTCTCTGACTGGTTTCCTCGACCGCAGCGGTTGTCTGCGCGCGGCGGTGCGTCTTGCCGATCTGTGTCGCAGCCAGCAGCAGTCCTTATCGGTCCTCTGGCTCAATCTCGACCGCTTCAAGCAGGTCAACGAATCCTTCGGGCATATGGGCGGCGACGCGGTCATCGCCCGTGTCGGATCGCGACTGGCCGAGTTGTTCTCGGGCCGCGCCGAGCTTTGCCGCATGGGCAGCGATGAGTTCGTCTTCCTGGTGCCCGGCTGCGACCGGATGCTGGCCGAGGAGATGGCGGCCGAGGCGCTGCGATCGGTATCGCAGCCGATCGAGATCGGCAACATCCGGCTGCGGCCCTCGGGCAGCGTGGGTGTCGCGCTGCTGGATGCGAGCGAAGACCCGATTTCTTTCCTGGAGCGTGCCGACCGCGCGATGATCGAAGCCAAGCGCCTTGGTGGCGGCCGGCATATCGTTTCAGGCGACGAACGCATACCGGGCCGCGTCGGCGTCCTGCTGGCGCGCGAGGAACTGGCCATCGAAAGCCTGATTCACGCGGCGCTCGAAACCGGCGGCCTGACGCTGCATTACCAGCCTATCGTTCGTTTCGACGGCACCGTCGAGGCCGCCGAGGCGCTGATGCGTTGCCGTGTCGGCGAAGAGTCGCTGCCGCCGGGCAAACTGATCCCGGTCGCGGAGAAGACCGGACTGGTGGTAAGGCTGGGCGAATGGAGCATGCTGCACGCGGCCCAGCACGCGCGCCTGCTGCGCGACAGCGGATTTCCCACCAAGGTGGCCGTCAACGTCTCGCGTGCGCAGTTGACCGCCCCGCGCTTTGTCGAAGCCCTCTACGCCGCCATGTACTGCGCGGATGTGGCGCCCGAACTGCTCGAACTCGAGCTGACCGAGTCGCTGTTCATGGATGTCTCCGATACCGTCCAGTCGAACCTGCTGGCGGCGCGCAAGGCCGGCGTGTCGCTGGCCATCGACGATTTCGGTACCGGTTATTCGTGCCTGGCCGACCTCAAGAACATCCCGGCGACGAAACTCAAGCTGGATCGCGCTTTCGTTCGCGTCCTGCCGGAAGACCGGCGGGCGCTGGCGGTGGTGCGCGCCATCGCCCAACTCGGCCGGGAACTGGGCATGACCGTGGTCGCCGAGGGCGTCGAAACCAAGGAGCAATACGATACGCTCGCCGGCGTCGGGCTCGACGCGATCCAGGGCTTCCTTTGCGCGCGGCCCATGGATGGCCAGGCGCTCATGGGCTGGCTGGGGAAGAAGCGATGACGGATCGCGGCAGCGGCACCGGCAGCGGCGCGTTTGCGACGCCGATCGACAGCACGCTCGAGGAGTCGGTACGGGAGATCGGCATTCCGCCGCGGCCGGCGATTCTCGACCGCATCGGCGCGGAAATGCGCGGACCCCAACCCGATTTCAATCATCTCTCGGCCTTGATCAGCGCCGATGTGAGCCTGGCTGCCGGCCTGCTCAAGACCGCAAACTCGGCATATTTCGGCCATCAGGCGCGCGCGCGCACCATCCTCCAGGCCTTGATGATCCTCGGCCTGGACGTCGCCAGCCGCGCGGTGGCCGGCCTTATCCTGCGCAAGGTCTTCCAGGGATCGCCGATGATGGAGCGCTTCTGGGACGCATCGGCGCGCGTCGCCCGGACCTCGGGCTGGCTGGTGTGCCAACTGGGTGTGCGCGATGGGGTGGGAGCGGACGACGCGTACACCTTCGGCCTGTTTCGCGACTGCGGCCTGCCGATACTGATGCGCAAGTTCCCCGGCTATGTGGGCGTTCTCGGCGAAGCCAACGCGGATGCCGATCGGATGTTCACCGCCGTCGAGGAAACGCGCTATCCGACCAACCATGCCATTGTCGGTTGCCTTCTGGCGCAGAACTGGTGGTTACCCGATGAGACCTGTCTGGCCATCCGCCATCATCACGATGCGATCACGTTGGCTTCGGGTACCAGTGGCTTGTCACCTGCGAGCGCGCGTCTGACGGCGGTTTCGCAGTTCGCCGAATATCTGGTCGAGCGGGTCGCCGGACGCAGTCGCAGCCGGGAATGGGACAAACTCGGGGTCTTGAGTTTGCAGTTGCTTGGGCTCGACGAGGCAAGGATCGAGATCCTCGCCGGCCAGGCGGGGCCGGTCGTCGCCGACCTGCTCTCGTGAGGCGCTTGGCTTAGGCGGGCGGTCCGTCCTGGGATTCGGCGGCGATTTCGGCGCGTACCTGATCCATGTCGAGACCGCGCACGCCATCCACCAGTTGTTGCAGCGCTGCGGCGGGCAGGGCGCCGGCGTCGGCATAGACGATGACTTTTTCGCGGAACACCATCAGGGTCGGAATGGAACGAATATTGAAGGCGCCCGCCAGTTCCTGCTGCTCTTCGGTATTCACCTTGGCGAATACCAGGTCGGCATGCTGCTCGGACGCCGCCTCGAAAGTGGGCGCAAACGAGCGGCAGGGCGCGCACCAGGAAGCCCAGAAATCGATGATGACAACGTCGTTGCCGTCGATCACTTCCTTGAAGTTGTTGGTGGTCAGTTCCACGGTGGCCATGATGCGTCCTTGGATCGGTATTAGAAAGCGCTAATGTTACCGCTTTCCGTGGCGGCATGGTATCAGTCAGGCCGATGAAAGATCTCAGCTACGTCGGCCGTTTCGCCCCCAGTCCAACCGGGCCAATGCACTTCGGGTCCTTGGTAGCCGCCCTCGGCAGTTGCCTGGAGGCGCGCGTTCGCGGCGGTCGCTGGCTGCTGCGGATGGAAGATGTAGACGAACCGCGCTGCTCAGCGGCGGTGGCGGACGACATCCTGCGAACGCTCGAGGACTGCGGTTTCGCCTGGGACGGAGCCGTGACCGTGCAGAGCAGTCGCAAGGCCCTATACCGGCGGGCGCTCGATCAACTGCAAATGGCCGCTCGGATCTATCCCTGCGCCTGCACCCGGCGCGAACTCGCCGATTCGGCCATGGCGCCTGACGGCGCGACGATCTATCCGGGTACCTGCAGGCGCGGATTACCTCCGGGCAAGGCGGCCCGTGCCTGGCGATTGCGGGTCGAGGAGAAGGCCATCTGTTTCGACGATGCGATCCAGGGCCGCCGCTGTCAGGATCTTGCCCGAGAGGTCGGCGATTTCGTGCTGCTCCGGGCCGACGGCTATTTTGCCTATCAGTTGGCGGTGGTCGTGGATGACGCCGACCAGGGCGTCACCCACATCGTGCGTGGCGCCGACCTGCTCGATTCGACGCCTCGACAGATCTTCCTGCAGCAGTGCCTGGGCCTGCCGGTGCCCGCCTACGCACATCTTCCGGTGGCGCTCAATGCTGCCGGCGAGAAGCTCTCGAAACAGACGCATGCCGTGGCCATCGAACCCGGTGCGCCGGCGTTGGTCGGGGCGCTGGCGTTTCTGGGGCAGCGGCCGCCGCGTGAGCTGGCGCGTGCAAGCGTGGCCGAGGTTTGGGACTGGGCGATAGCGCATTGGGCTCTCGGCAATGTCCCGCAACAGAGCGCGCTATTCGCCCAATTCCTTCCCGGCGCCATAGCCGGCGAGTCCCACGGCCAGCCTGACCGCTGAGTAGGCGAGCCAGTTGGCGACCCTGGCCAGCAGCGACCGTTTCTTTAGATCCTCCAGGCGAATCTCGACGCCGCCGCGTGACATGGCCAGGTCCAGGCTCTCGCGCAATTCCTTGGCGAAGCCGCTGTGGCGCACCACCACGTTGGCTTCCCGTGCCAGCATCAGGCTGAAGGGGTCGATATTGGACGATCCGACCGTCGCCCAATGGTTGTCCACCACGGCCACCTTGGCGTGAAGGAAACTGCGCCGATACTCGAAGATGTGTACGCCGGCTGCGATCAGGCTGCCATAGAGCGCCTGCGTGGCGTAGTGCAACAGGACATACTCGACTTTGCCCTGGAGCAGCACGATCACGCGCACGTGGCGGCGGGCGGCATCCATCAGCGCGTGCCGGAATCGACGTCCGGGAAGGAAATAGGCGCTGGCGAGCACGACTTCACGGCGTGCACCGGCAATCGCCTCGAGATAGGCTTCCTCGATGTCGCGCCGGTGGCGCAGGTTGTCGCGCAACACGAGGGCGGCGGCCATGTCGCCGCAGGGCGCAACCCGTCCCGGCGACGGCGGCGGTTTCGGCATGCGCTGGCGGAAGCTTGCCCAGCGCACGAGTTGCCAAAGGTGACGGGCGGCATGATGTATCTGCGGGAGCAACGGCCCTTCGATGGCGACGGCATAATCGAAGCGCGGCGGAATCTGGCGCGGGGTATCCATGTCGTCGATGATGTTGATGCCGCCGACGAAGGCGAACTGCCGGTCGATGACCACGAGTTTTCGGTGCAGCCGCCGCAGCCGGTGGCGGCGCAATTCCAGTCGGGCCATCTCAGGACGGTAGATCAGGACTTCGACCCCCGCGGCGGTGAGCGCGGCGCTGAAGTTGTCGGGAAGACTGCGGGCGCCGAAGCCATCCAGCAGCACGCGCACCGCGACGCCACGCTGCGCGGCGCGAGCCAGCGCGATCGCCACGCCGCGGCCGGCGTCGTCGGCCGCGAAGATGTAGGTTTCCAGATAGATCTCGACGCGCGCGGCATCTATCGCGGCGATCAGCGCCGGGAAGTACGCGGCGCCGGTTTCCAGGAGCCTGATGCGATTGCCCTCGACAAGTTCGACTTTCACGATTCGAGCGCCATCAGACGGGCGGAAAGCGCGGCGTGATCTGAAATGCTGGACCACGGCTGGCCGAAATGAACCTCGGTTCTCTCGACGGCGAAGCCGCGAACGTAGATCCGGTCAAGGCGGAGCATGGGCAGGGCGCTCGGGAAGCTTCTCGACGGCCGGCTGATCTCATCCTCGGAGCCAGTGGCAAATACTTCGACCAGGCCCAGCCGTTCGGCCAGCAGGTCGTGGGCGCGATTGCGCCAGTCGTTGAAATCGCCGGCGACGATCAGCGGCGCGTGGCCGGGGACGATGGCCTCGAGCCGAGTTGCCAGCGCGTCTATCTGACGCCGCCGCGAGCGCCCGAACAGCGACAGATGCACGCAGACGCAATGGACATGGCGCGCCATTCCCGGCACTTCGATCGCACAATGCAGCAGGCCGCGGCGCTCGAAGCGCAGGTGGGTGACGTCCTGGTTGACGGCGGCGATGATCGGGAAACGCGAGAGGATCGCGTTGCCGTGGTGGCCGAGGTCGTAGATGACGTTGCGGCCATAGGCGATGTTTTGCCAGACATCGCCGGCGAGAAATTCGTGCTGGGGAGTGGCGGGCCAGGTGTCATGCTGCTCGGCGTGGCCCAGGTGCAGCCCCTGCACCTCCTGCAGGAACACGATGTCCGGGTCCAGTTCATGCAGCCGGTCGCGCAACTCATGCACCACCATGCGGCGGTTGAACTGGGAGAAACCCTTGTGGATGTTGTAGGTGGCAATGTGTAAAGTGGCCGTCATCGCGCTTCACCACGTATATTCTGCCGGACGCATCTGATTCGGTGGGTCACTGGTGGGCCAAGTGTCGGTTGCGTTACGGTTGATGATACCCGTTCGGCCATTACGACAGCACCAGACAGAAGCGGGCCTTCTCCGGCGTAGAGGAAACCCGGAACCGTCTGCGACGACCAAATGGCGGCGGAGCCAGTTACGGTTCCACCTTCACCAGTTTCTCCACCGACACATAGTCGTCCCCGCGCCTCCACACTGCGGACAGCGTAACGATACTGCCGGCAGGGAGCACCACTACCGCCATGTCGTCGAACTCCGCGTTCGGAACAAGTTCATAGCCTTCGACCGGCATCAGATCCACGGTCGCGATAGGCGCCCCGTGTTCGAAGTCGAACGCGGTACCGCTCTTCAGATCGGGTGGGACATTCCGAACGATCAGGGTGTATTTGTCGGTCGGCGGAGCGAAACTGGCCCGGGAGTCTCTCGGGTTCTTCGTCTTGACGTGGACTTCCACTAAGCGCAAGTTGTCGTAGTACGGGATTACGTCGGCTGTCATAGCCATGTTGATCGTCCAGTCGTCGCTCCCGGCGAGGACGAATCGGTAGAAGGCCCATCCACCGCCGACGAGTATCGCGGCGATCGAAGACCACTTGAGCATCAAGTCCGTGACGGCCGCAAACGTGGGCCAGAGAACGTGCGTATTGTTGCGCTGTTGAATCTTGGTTGGCCGTTTGATCTGGAAACCCATGGCTGCGATCGTAGCACTCTTGTCCAGCAGCACTAGAGACCTCACTGCGTGCTATAGTCCTGCGGCATATTCACTTTGGAAGGCAAGGCGATGGCAACGTGCAACCCTGGCAAGCAGGATTTCTTCGACACCATGATTCCCTTGGTTCGACCGATGGCAACGCGTTTAACCGTCGATGAAGACTTTCTGCTGGCCATTGTTGCCTTCGAAGACTCGTGGGGACAGGACGCCCACAACAAGAAGTTGCACAACATCTTCGGGCTGACGAAGGCCGGCGGCAACAATCTCGCGTTTTCCTCGTATCAAGCGTGCGTGGACTATTGGGAGCGAAACTACGGCGCCAAGGTGAAGGGCATCCAGGATTTGGAGAAGTTCATCGCGGCAATGAAGGAAATCGGCTACAACTCGGTGAATCCGAGCTACTACAGCACCTTCAGGGACGTCTATCGGTCGGTGCGAGCATACAAGTCGGCCTGTAAGGTGAAATAGTATGCGCCTTGCCATCGCATTGCTTGCGGGGCTGTGTCTGGCGAACTTCGCCAACGCCGATGCCTCGCCGGATAGACAGTGGTTGAGGGAGCGCATCGCCCACATGACGCCCGTCAAGGGCGCTTATCGCAACTCGCAATACGGGTTCACGGTGCCGGCGTTGCCAGGTATCCATGCCTACCGTGCAGCGGCACCGGCACCGAATCACGGCGTGCTCTATGTGCTGGGCGACCATCGCACTATCACCGTGTCAGCGGAATTCGATGCGGCGGACTACGGAAGCACGAAAGCGCAGCTTGACCACATTCTTGCCGGCATGTCGGCCGGATCGGTCGATCGAAGTGCCATCACACTCGATGGAAGACCGGCAGAACAGACAGTGTTTCGTGCTGGAGATGCCGTCACCAAGGTAGTGGCCCAGCGGCGCGATGAGCGGGACGGAATTCTTTATGAGTTGGACTTGACCACCACACCAGGGAATCAGGCCGAAGATTGGGCGCTCTTCGACAAGGTCATTGCCGGCTTCAAGAGCAAGCCGCTGCTTCGATAGCCGGCATGGCTTGGTAGTATCGGACGTACGCCAAAGAACCGACAACGCAGCAGCGCGTGGATTACGAGGCGGCGGAGTTGGCGGCGAGGGTGGAGAAGGCGGGCTGTGGGCGAAGCCAGAGCCTATCTCCCTTGGGAGTGGCGGCACGACCGACAGGTGCACAGTTCCGAATACAGGCGTGAGGAAATCAGGATGCGTCGCTAGGGCGGCATGCGGCGACAAACTGCCGCCCTAGTTCTGTCATCGTAACCCAGAGCACGTTCGTCATTCCGCCCCAGGCTGCGACACTGTCAAGAAGGCCCAGCCTGCCCAAATTCACGAGCGACACCTCAACATCGGGTCGTATCCTAAAGGCGGCAGCATTCCCGATCGCCTCATAGCTAACGCTATCCGGTAGGCCCATAGTGCAAAGCGTTGCGCGCGGCTTATCAAGTGCGGGGACAAAAGCCCTGTCCGCGTCGGTAATCTTCTCGAGAACGACGGTATCGAACGGCGTCAGTTCCGCCAAGATGCTGATGTAAGCCCGGCGAACTTCTGGCCGACTGGCGTCGGCAGCATTTGCCAGCAAGGTTGCCCATCGGTCTCGAAGAACCTCGGAGTCTGAGAGGGATGCCTCTTCCAGAAGTGGAATTGCGAGGGACAAGTCGAGGGTTCTGGTCGGGCCATCGATGCCCCTGGCAAGCAAGAAGCTCTTTGCCTTCTCCGCGAGGACGATCTGATTCTTCCAGCGATGGTACTTGAGCTTGTCGTGCCAAATCCCAATCGCCTGTTCAAGCGGCCCGCCAATGTATCTGGCAATGAATGTGCCGAAGTCCCTGGCAGCCTCAACGGACGTGCCAGCAGCTTTCGCCATTTCCTTAAGAGCCTTGCTCTCTTCGTCAGTCAGCATTCATGCCCCTACCAAGCGTCGCGCACACAGAGCCAGCATTGTCTCATGCTGCTCCGCCCACGCCACGGCCTTCGGCAGCAGGGACTCAATCAACGTCATCAGATTCCAAGTAGCCGGCCTGCCTGAACGTCAACGACTATTTCCGCCGTCCACGACGGCGTCATTCATGCGATTGCCCTGGCGCACTACGACGCTGCCAGCATCCGTTCCAGGGCAATCCTGGCGGGGGCGGCCTCGTGAGCCGGCACGCTGATCCGATTGACGACATTGCCGTCGGCGAGATTCTCCAGGCACCAGGCAAGATGCTGGGGATCGATACGCTGCATCGTCGAGCACATGCACACCGTCGGCGACATGAACTGGACGATCTTGCCTTCCGGCTTCACTTCGGCCGCCAGCCGGTCGACCAGATTCAGTTCGGTGCCGACCAGCCAGCGCGTGTTGGCGGCTGCTTCCTTGACGGTCTTGATGATGGTTTCCGTCGAGCCGATGTAGTCGGACTGCGCGCAAACTTCGAAACTGCATTCCGGATGCGAGATGACCTTGCCCTCCGGGTGCTGCTCGCGGAAGCGGGCGATATGAATGGGCTGGAACATCTGGTGCACTGAACAGAAGCCGTGCCAGAGGATGATCTTGGCGCGCCTGATCTGGTCGGGTGTGAGTCCGCCCAGTTCCAGGTCGGGATTCCACACCGGCATCTCGTCGAGCGGTATGCCCATCTTGTGGCCGCTCCAGCGGCCGAGGTGCTGGTCGGGGAAGAACAGCACCTTCGGCCGCTGCCTGAACGACCAGTCGAGGATCTTCGGCGCATTGCTCGACGTGCAGACGATGCCGCCGTGGTTGCCGCAGAAGGCCTTCAGGTCGGCGGCGGAGTTGATGTAGGTGACCGGCGTGAACGCCTGGTCGGGATCGAGCACCGAGGCCAGCTCGCGCCAGCAGCGCTCGACCTTGGCCAGGTTCGCCATGTCGGCCATCGAGCAGCCGGCCGCGAGGTCGGGCAGGATGGAGATCTGCTCGGGCCGCGAGAGAATATCCGCCACCTCGGCCATGAAATGCACGCCGCAAAACACGATGTAGTCGGCATCCGACTGCGCGGCGAGGCGCGAGAGCTTGAGCGAATCGCCGGTGATGTCGGCATGCTGGTAGACGTCGGCACGCTGGTAGTGGTGGCAGAGCAGGACGGCGCGCCTGCCCAGCCGCGCGCGGGCGGCGCGGATGCGATCCTGGGCGTCGGTGTCGGCGAGCGCGTTGAAACGATCGAAACTGATGGCGGCGGTCTGCATGTCAGCGCGTGGCCTGATGCCGAAGTTCTGGGGCGGCAGATTCTATCATCGCGCCTCTTGGGTAGAATCGGCGCCCATGAACAACGAGGAACTGCCCGTCTCGACCAGCATGGCAATCGACGACGGTCGCTATCGCGAGAGCCGTCGGGTGACCTGGGTCAGTGTCGGCGTCAATCTCGCGCTGACGGTCACGCAGATCGTCGTCGGCACGCTGGCCCATGCTCAGAGCCTGGTGGCGGACGGCTTCCATTCCCTCTCCGACCTGGTGGCCGACTTCCTCGTGCTGGTGGCGAACTTCCACAGCCGCCATCCGGCCGACGCCAGCCATCCCTATGGGCATCAGCGCATCGAAACGGCGGCTTCGTTCGGCCTCGGCCTGCTGCTGGTGGCCACCGGCGGCGGCATACTCTGGGCTGCCGCGGGGCGCATCCAGCATCTGGAAGAATTGCCGCCGGTGGCGCCGATCGCGCTCTGGACCGCGATCGCGACGCTGGCGGCGAAGGAGGGATTGTTCCGCTACATGCTGCGCGTCGGCGAAAGGTTCCGCTCGCCGATGCTGATCGCCAATGCCTGGCATGCGCGCTCCGATGCGGCTTCTTCCCTGGTCGTGACCGCGGGCATTGCCGGCAGCCTGCTGGGATTCCGCTTCCTCGATCCGGTGGCGGCAGTGATCGTCGGCTTCATGATCCTGCGCATGGGGGCGGTGTTCTCCTGGGATGCCTTGCGCGAACTCATGGACGAAGGGCTCTCGGACCAGGAGGTCGCGGCGATCCGCAATACCGTGCGCGCGACGCCGGGCGTCATCGGTCTGCACGAACTGCGCACCCGGCGCATGGCGCACAAGGTACTGATCGATGCCCATGTCCAGGTCGACGGTCATATCAGCGTCTCGGAAGGCCACCGCGTTGCCGAGGATGTCCGCGGTCGGGTATTGCGCGATCATGACGATGTACTCGACATGCTCGTTCATGTCGACCCGGAAAATGATTTCACGGCGACCGTTCCGGCCGAAATGCCGTCGCGGGAAGATCTGCTGGTTCACCTGCGTTCGCTCCTCGGGGATGAGTTGCCCGCATTCGAAAGGATTCATCTGCACTACCTTGGACAGCGGGTCGAGGCCGAAGTGTTCCTGCCTGCGGACCTTGCGCTGGACCGCGAATGGAGCGGGCGCCTGGAACGCCGCCTTGCCGACCGCCTGCCTGGCGACCGGTATTTCCGGGCTGTCAGCCTGCATTGCACGATTGCACCACGATAGTGCGTAACCGGTATAGAGGCACTATAGTGGTGCATGGCGTTGTTGTTGGTCCCGGTAGAATCCCTTATGGCACAATCACGTGCCCAAGAAAACGATTGGCACGCTAACTGCTATATTTTCGCGCGACTGGATTCCCCGGTTTCACCGATTTTTCCATTAGGAGAGCCTGTTATGACGCCGCAAGACGTAATGAAGATGGTCAAGGAACAGGAAGTCAAGTTCGTCGACTTCCGCTTCACGGATACCCGTGGCAAGGAGCAACACGTTGGCGTGCCGATCAAGGCCTTCGGCATGGACAAGTTCGAGGATGGCCACGCTTTCGACGGCTCCTCCATCGCCGGCTGGAAGGGAATCCAGGCCTCCGACATGCTGCTGCTGCCGGATGCCGGCACCGCTTACATCGACCCCTTCATGGACGAAACGACGCTGATCCTGACCTGCGACGTGGTGGAACCCACCGACGGCAAGGGTTATGACCGTGACCCGCGTTCGCTCGCGAAGCGCGCCGAGGCTTACCTCAAGTCCTCGGGCCTGGGCGATACCGCCTACTTCGGTCCCGAACCCGAATTCTTCATCTTCGACAGCGTCGAGTGGAAGATCGACATGTCCGGCTCCTACTGCAAGGTCTTCTCCGAGGAAGCCGCCTGGGCCTCCGGCGAGAAGGTCGATGGCGGCAATATCGGCCACCGCCCCACCGTCAAGGGCGGTTACTTCCCGGTGCCCCCGGTCGACAGCCTGAACGACATCCGCGCCGCCATGTGCCTGGCCCTGGAAGCCTGCGGCGTCGAAGTCGAAGTGCATCACCACGAAGTGGCGACCGCCGGCCAGTGCGAAATCGGCACCAAGTTCGGCAGTCTGGTGCAGCGCGCCGACTGGACCCAGATTCTCAAGTACATCGTGCACAACGTTGCCCACAGCTATGGCAAGACCGCGACCTTCATGCCCAAGCCCATCGTCGGCGACAACGGTTCCGGCATGCACGTGCACCAGTCGATCTGGAAGGATGGCAAGAACCTGTTCGCCGGCAACGGCTATGCGGGTCTCAGCGAGTTTGCGCTGTACTACATCGGCGGCATCATCAAGCACGCCCGCGCGCTGAACGCCATCACCAACCCGGGCACCAACTCCTACAAGCGGCTGGTGCCGGGCTTCGAAGCCCCGGTGAAGCTGGCCTACTCGGCCCGCAACCGTTCCGCTTCCATCCGCGTGCCTTATGTCCAGTCCGACAAGGCCCGCCGCATCGAAGTGCGCTTCCCGGATCCGGGCATGAACCCCTACCTGGGCTTCACTGCCATGATGATGGCTGGCCTTGACGGCATCCAGAACAAGATCCACCCGGGCGATCCGTCCGACAAGAACCTCTACGACCTGCCGCCGGAAGAGGATGCCAAGATTCCGACCGTCTGCTCCAGCCTGGAACAGGCCCTCGATTACCTGGCCAACGACCACGAGTTCCTGACCCGTGGCGGCGTGTTCAGCAAGGACATGATTGATGCCTACATCGACTTGAAGATGGAAGAGGTCACCAGGTTCCGCATGACCACCCATCCGCTGGAATACGAGATGTATTACTCGATCTGACGGGCTGCCGGGCGCCGGGCGGGTCATCGCTTTCGGCGCCTGGACGTTAAGAAAAGGACGGGGCTTCGGCTGCCGTCCTTTTTTTTCTTATGTCTTTCGCGTAGACTCCAAGCGGTTTGTCATCCTGGGCACCTTCTCCATGAGCCATCGTCCGATCACCCTGATGTTCGCCTTGGCGGCGTTCTCCGCTCAAGCCGATACGCTCTACAAGTGTACCGACAGCGACAATCACACGACCTACACCAATCAGAAGACCAACGCCAAGAACTGCACCGTTCTGATCCAGGACAAGCCGGTATCGACTTTCGCCGCTCCGAAGGCCAGGCCGAATACGCCGACGCCGGGCGACTTCCCGAAGGTCAGTCCCGAGGCCCAGAAGAACCGCGACGGCGATCGCCGCAAGATCATCGAGGACGAGCTCGCTGCCGAGCGCAGGAAGCTGGACGAGGCGAGGAAATCCCTCACCGAGCAGGAGTCGGAGCGGATCGGCGGCGAAAAGAACTATCAGAAGTACCTCGACCGGGTGAAGCCGTTCCAGGACGAAGTCCAGTTGCACGAGCGCAACGTGGACGCGTTGCAGAAGGAGCTTGGCAACCCCCGCTGACATTCCCGGCGATGGCTTGCTTCTTGCTCGCTTGGAGGGCATGAACGTCACCGACGCCGGGTCAATGCCAACGGGATTCGCGGGGCTCGATCTGCTCTCCTCGGCGGTCATCCTGCTCGATGGCCGCCTGCTGATCCGCTACCTGAACCCGGCAGCGGAAAACCTGTTTGCGGTCAGCCAGCGCGCCTGGCTCGGGCGGCCGCTGGCGCAACTGGCGGGCACGCCGCAGGCGCTCGACCACGCGCTCGAGAACGCCCTCCGGAACAACTGGAGTTACACCGGCCACAACATCGCCGTGATCCGAGCAAGACGCGACGGCGAAGCAGCCGAGCCATTGAATCTCGATTGCACCGTGACCGCGATCGAGGATGTCGGCGGCAACCGGCTATTGTTGGAGTTTCGTCCCATCGACCAGCAATTGAAGGCGATACGCGAAGAGCACGAGGCGGTGCAGCAGCAGGCCAACCGCGAATTGATCCGCAATCTTGCCCACGAGATCAGGAATCCGCTTGGCGGCATTCGCGGTTCGGCCCAGTTGCTGGAGCGCGAACTGGACAATCCGGCGTTGCGGGAATATACGCAAGTCATCATCAAGGAAGCCGACCGCCTGCAAGACCTGATGCAGCGCCTGTTGTCCTCGCACCGGGCGATGCAGCCGGCACAGGCGAACATCCACGAGTTGCTCGAGCGCGTGCGACGGCTGATCCATGCCGAGTATCCCGGCGTGCGGGTGCGCCGCGACTACGACACCTCGCTGCCCGACCTCACCGGCGATCGCGAGCAACTGATCCAGGCCATCCTCAACGTCGCCCGCAACGCCGCCCAGGCAATGAATGGCCAGGGCGAGATCGTGTTTCGCACCCGTGCCGAGCGCCAGGCAACGCTGGCGAAGAAGCGCCGGCGGCTGGTGCTGGAATTGCAAGTGATCGACAATGGCCCTGGTATACCGGAGGCTATCCGGGACAAGATCTTCTACCCGCTGGTATCGGGGCGGGAGGGCGGCAGCGGACTCGGTCTGACCCTGGCGCAGAGCTTCATCCAGCAGCACATGGGCAGCATCGACGTCGAATCGCGGCCGGGCCGCACCAGCTTCACCATTCGCCTGCCCATCGCCACGGGCAAGGATAACGAGACATGAACATGACCCCCAACCTCCACGTTCCCACTTGCCGATCCAGGGAGGCGCCATGAACGCCGTCTGGATCATCGACGATGACCGCTCCATCCGCTGGGTGCTGGAGAAGGCCCTGACGCGCGAGAACATCTCCTGCCGCAGCTTCGGTTCCGCCGACGAAGCGCTGTCCGCGCTTGACAGCGGGGAGGCACCGCGGGCGCTGGTTTCCGACATCCGCATGCCCGGCACTTCGGGGCTGGATCTGCTCAAGCTCGTCAAGACCAACTTCCCGGAACTGCCGGTCATCATCATGACCGCCTACTCCGACCTCGACTCCGCGGTAGCCGCCTTTCAGGGTGGCGCCTTCGAATACCTGCCGAAACCCTTCGACGTCGACCAGGCCGTCGCACTGGTGCGGCGCGCGATCGACCGCGGAACGCCGGGCGACAATGGCGCCGAGGTGGCGCCGCTGACCCCGGAAATCCTCGGCGTCGCCGCTTCCATGCAGGAGGTGTTCCGCGCCATCGGCCGCCTGTCGCAGTCCCACGCAACTGTACTGATCAACGGCGAATCGGGCACCGGCAAGGAACTGGTGGCGCGCGCGCTACACCGCCACAGCCCGCGCAAGGACGCCCCCTTCATTGCCATCAACACCGCCGCCATTCCGCGCGACCTGCTCGAGTCGGAACTGTTCGGCCACGAGAAGGGCGCCTTCACCGGCGCCGCCACCCAGCGCCGCGGCCGCTTCGAGCAGGCCGATGGCGGCACGCTGTTCCTCGACGAGATCGGCGACATGCCGGCGGAACTGCAGACGCGTCTGCTGCGCGTCTTGTCAGACGGCAACTTCTATCGCGTCGGCGGCCATCAGCCGGTCAAGGCCAATGTCCGGGTCATCGCCGCCACGCACCAGAATCTCGACGAGCGCGTCAAGCAGGGGTTGTTCCGCGAGGACCTGTTCCATCGGCTCAACGTCATCCGCCTGCGCCTGCCGCCGCTGCGCGAGCGCCACGAGGATGTTGCGCTGCTGTCGCGCCATTTCCTGTCGCGCAGCGCCGCCGAACTGAGCGTCGAACCGAAACGGCTTTCGGAGGCGACGCTGAAGTTCCTGCAGGGGCTCGATTTTCCCGGCAACGTGCGCCAACTGGAGAACCTCTGCCACTGGCTGACGGTGATGGCGCCGGGCCAGACCATTGAGGTGGCCGACCTGCCGCCGGAATTGCGTGAGCACCCGGCCGGCGCAGCGCCTGCCGACTGGCTCTCCGGCCTGGCCCTCGAAGCCGACCGTCTGCTGGCCGCGCAGCCGGGGCACGTGTTCGATCACTTGACTCGATCCTTCGAGGGCACCCTGATTCGGCGCGCGCTTGCGGTCACCGGCGGCCGCCGTATCGAGGCCGCGCAGCTCCTCGGCATCGGCCGCAACACCATCACGCGCAAGATCCAGGAACTCGGCCTGGAAGACACGAAGGGCGAGCCGCCGTCGGAATGACAGCCTGCGCCGGGGCGTCCGGAGGCGGTTTCGGGGATAATCGGCTCATGTCCGATGCCTTGCCGCTTTCCATCCCGCAAGTCGCCGCCGCGCTCGGCGCTTTGGCGCCGTATTTCGACGTCGATGTTCTTTCGGAGTGCGACTCCACCAACGCTCGCCTGATGGCGCGCGCCGAAGCCGGCGCGGGCTCGGGCACGGTTATCGCCGCCGAGCGGCAGAGCGCCGGCCGCGGCCGCATGGGCCGGGGCTGGTTCTCCGCGCCCGGCGACAGCTTGACCTTCTCGCTGCTATGGCGCTTTGCGCGCGGTACCCCGTTGGGAGGGCTTTCCCTGGCCGTCGGCGTGGCGCTGGCCGAGACGCTGCACTCGCTCGACGTTCCCGGCGTCGCTCTCAAGTGGCCGAACGACGTCCTGCTCGGCGGCCGCAAGCTGGCGGGCGTGCTGATCGAACTGGTGCCCGGGGCGCCCCACGGCGCGGTCATCGGCGTCGGCCTCAACCTTGCGTTGCCCGCAACCATGCCGGAAGATCTGCGGGCGCAGGCGGCCGCTCTGGATGTCGGGTTGCCGCGCAACGAATTGCTGGCGCGCCTGCTCCTGGCGCTGCGCGACGTGCTCGACGAATTCGCCGTCCGCGGCTTTGTCGCGCTGCGCGACCGCTGGCTCGGATACTGCGCTCATCTGGATATGCCGGTGCGGATCCTCTCCGAGTTCTCGGCGCCTCTGGAGGGCCAGTGCATGGGCGTGGACGTCGACGGTGCCTTGCTCGTCGAGACAGCGGTGTGCGTCCAGCGCATCCTTTCGGGTGACGTATCCTTGAGGCTCGCGTGAGCGTACTCTGCATTGATTGCGGCAACACGCGGCTCAAGTGGGGTCTGCGTGACGGCGGCGCGTGGCTCGCCCAGGGTGCGCTGCCGCTGACGCGGCTCGACGAACTGACGGCCGGCGCCGAACGCATCCTGGCCTGCAACGTCGCCGGGGCACGCGGACGCGAGGCCATCGAAGCGTTCTCGGCGCGGCGCGGCGTTGCCGTCGAATGGCTGCGCTCGCGTGCCGCCCAGTGTGGCATCAGCAACGGCTACCAGCATCCCGAACAGCTTGGCGCCGACCGCTGGGCGGCGCTGATCGGCGCCCGTCATCTGTACGCGGGCGCTTGTCTGGTGGTCAATTCGGGCACTGCGACGACAGTGGATGTGCTGACTGCCGACGGCTGCTTCCGCGGCGGCCTGATCCTGCCGGGGCTGGCGATGATGCGCGGGTCGCTGGCTGCGAACACCGCCGACCTGCCGGCCGGTGCGGGCGAGATGCGCGAGTTGCCGACGAATACCTTCGATGCCATCGCCAGCGGCTGCCTGCACGCGACGGCCGGGGCCATCGAGCGCATGTTCCGGCAGATTGCCGCGGCGCCTGGCGCCTGCTGCCTGCTTTCGGGAGGTGCCGCGCCGGCCATCGCGCAGTATCTGACGCTGCCGTTGCGCGTGATCGACAATCTCGTGCTGGAGGGGCTGGCGCGGGTTGCCGGCGAGGCGGCTTCCTTGGGCTAGCCCCAATACTCGTCACTTTAGTATCCGAATCGCCTGGTTGATGATAACTGACTGCGGTGGTTTGGCGTGAGGTCGTCGAAGCGGCCAATTGCTCATCTTCCGTTTGACGCCGCGTAGATTGCGCCGCCCACGGCGGCAGGCCAGCCGCTCCTGCAAGATCTCATCGAGTACGCGCTCATGAAACGCT
>JBGOZF010000078.1:0-20933 GCA_041480065.1 Rhodocyclaceae bacterium | reverse complement strand
CTAGCAGCCTGTCGGACTTAACCAGTAGTATGCGATAATCATAGCCATTGAGTCTGCTGGAAATCGCCATGGCCTTTCACCCGATTGATCGAGACACCGACTACCTGTTGCCGCCGTCGGTGCAAGAGTGGTTGCCGGAGGCGCACCTGGCGCGCTACGTCGTCGATGTGGTGGAAGGACTGGACCTGTCGGAACTGGAACGGGCCTATGCTGGACGTGGCAGCGAGGCGTATCACCCGGCGACGCTGCTGTCGCTGTTGATCTACGGCTACGCCACCGGCACGTTCTCGAGCCGCAAGATCGAGCGGGCGACCTTCGACTCGCTGGCATTCCGGTATATCGCCTGCAACCGGCATCCGGATCACGACACCCTGGCGAGCTTCCGGAAGCGCTTTGGCAAGGAGTTTCAATCCGCCTTTGTGCAAGTGCTGCAAGTGGCGCGGGAGAACCAACTCTCGCGATTCGGCACGGTCAGTCTGGACGGCACCAAGATTCACGCCAACGCCAGCCGCCACAGTGCCCTGTCGTATGGGCACGCAGAGAAGATCGAAGCGCACCTGAAGGCAGAAGTACAGGAACTGCTGGCCTTGGCGGAGGCGGCGGATCAATCGACCGTGCCGGACGGAGTGAGTCTGCCCGACGAGATCAAGCGCCGGGAGGATCGTCTGGCGGCGATCGCGACGGCCAAGGCCAAGATCGAGGCGCGGGCGAAAGAGCGATACGAACAGGAACGGGCAGAGTACGAGGCCAAGATGGCTGCGCGCGCAGAGAAGGAAGCAGCGACGGGCAAGAAGTCGTCTGGCCGGCCGCCGACGCCGCCCGAGTCCGGCCCGCCGGCGGACGACCAGATCAACCTGACGGATGAAGAGTCGCGAATCATGAAGGTGGCTGGCGGCGGTTTTGAGCAGTGCTACAACGCCCAGGCCGTGGTCGATACCGAATCGATGCTGATTCTGGTGCCCCATGTCACCCAAGCCACCAACGACAAAGAGCAGGTCGAGCCGATGGTGGAGAAGGTGCAAGCGAATCCCGAAGGGCTGAATCGGCCGGAGACCCTCTTGGCGGATACGGGTTACTTCAGCCAGAAGAATGTGGCGACGTGCGTCGCTGCCGAGATCGAGCCGCTGATTGCCGTCAAGCGCGACGAACACCATCCGGACTGGCGTGAGCGTTTCACCGAACCTGCACCGCTGGCCGGGGATGCATCGCCCGTCGATGCGATGAAGCATGCACTCAAGACCAAGATCGGCCGCGCGGCCTATGCGCTGCGCAAGCAGACGGTCGAGCCGGTGTTCGGCATAATCAAATCGGTGATGGGCTTCCGCCAGTTTCTGCTACGCGGCCTGGAGAATGTCCAGAACGAATGGACGCTGGTTTGCCTGGCGTGGAATTTGAAGCGCATGGCCGTATTGCGTCCACAGTAGGAACATAGGACAGAGGCATTACGTTTCCATGGCAAAACGACCTGATTTCAACCTGAAACGCGCCGATTCTTCCCGGATGGCAAAATCGGACCGCCGGCCGAACTCAAGTCCGACAGGCTGCTAGACGAAGACCCCGCCCGAGTTGCCTGTTGATTGGCCATGGCTACTCCTTGATCTCGATCAGCAGTTTCGTGCCCCGCACGGCGATGGTCGCGTCGGGTGTGTGCACCTGGGCAGTGTCCGGGGCCAGTCTGACGATCTGCCCGGTGATGTAGGAGAACGTGCCCTTGACCATCCGCAAGGCAAGGGCAAACTTGCCCTCCCTGGGCGCAAATGCGTAGTCGGCCAGGGACAGTTCGCTGCCGGAGCCGAGCGAGATGGTGGTGTCGTCGGTCAGCACGATGCCCACGGCCCCGGGCTTCCCGGTACGGATCAGGTCGCCGGGATAAAGGGCCGTACCGGCGGCACCCGGCAGGGTGGTGCCGCCGCGCTGGATGGATGCGACGCCCTGGATATTCTGGATACGTCCGATCATCTCGGCGGGCTGCTGGGCGATTGCCGGCGCGGAGACCAGTATCGCAACGAGAAGAGCATGGGCTGATGTCTTCATGGGCAAGGGATCCTTGCAAGGAGCTTCAACGGACAGGATGTCGCGTGCATGCGTACAATCGATCATCCTAGAAGCCGCAGTTGGACGTGCCCGATGGTGCGTTCGGGCGGGTGAGTGGCGCGAAGCGACGACGACGCAGGCTCGTGCCTGCAAGGAGGAGCGACAAAGCCAGGCGCCCGCCCGGGCGTGCCAGCGGGTGCGTAGCGGACTCACCGAACAGGTGAGCTTCATCGAAGGCGGAAGGCTCGGCAGTCATGGGGCGTTTGAGGTAATGATGAGCGGTCAACTGCGGTTTCTAGGATCATAGATCGTGCGAACAGCGATGGCCATGTTTACGGGCGGACGGGCATCAGGACATCTCCGCGCACCATGTCGGCCGACGCTGGGTGTATTCTGCATATGCCGTACGGTCGACGCGCTTGTCGGCTGATCCGATGTGCTTGCGTCCGGCGACCTGCGGAACAATGACATGGGAGCACACACATGGCCAACGAAAATCCCGAAACCCCACCGGACTACGACATGACACGCATCATCGAGCGCTCGGACGGCTTCTACTGGCAACGCAAGGAAGGCGGCAAGGAATCCGGGCCTTTCGCCACCCTGGCGGCGGTCGTCGAGGACATGGAATACGCCGAGGGGAACCTGGAAGCCGGGGAACCCCTGGAGGAAGCGGAGAGCGAGATCGGCATGGCCGACTGGATCGATCCCGAGACCGGCCAGCCGGCCGAGGATTCCATCCCCCACATCGAGGATCATTGACCGACGGCCTGTCGACGCTCATAGCTTTGGGAAAGCCACGGCCGAACGATGAACAACGCGCAAGAGCGGCATAAACGCCCGCCCCCTCCCGCGCTCGTTCGAGGTGACGAATGGCACTTCTCGAGATCGATCATCTGAGCTTCCGCGTGCCGGCACGGGCGGTGCTGGACGGACTGGGCATTTCCGTGGCCGCAGGCGAGATCCACGCCCTGGTCGGCACCAACGGCACCGGCAAGAGCACCCTGGCCTATCTGATCATGGGCTGCGAAGGCTATCGCGCCGAGAGCGGAGAGATCCGCTTCGACGGCCGGCGCATCGATGCGCTGCCGCTGCACGAGCGTGCGCGCCTGGGCATCACCCTCGCCTGGCAGGAGCCTGCCCGCTTCGAAGGGCTGTCGGTTCGCGACTACTTGTGCCTGGGCAAGGGCCAGGTGGATGCGCAGGACTGCCTGCATCGCGTCGGCCTGTCCCCGGCGGACTACCTCGATCGCATGGTGGACAAGACCCTGAGCGGCGGCGAACGCAAGCGCATCGAGCTGGCCTCGGTGCTGGCCCTCGCCCCGCGCCTGGTCATCCTGGACGAGCCCACCGCCGGCATCGACCTGCTGTCGATAGGCGAGATCATCGGCGTCATCAGCACCTTCAAGGAACACGGCGCGGCGGTGCTGCTCATCACCCATCGCGAGGAGGTGACGTGCATGGCCGATCGCGCCTCGCAACTTTGCGGCGGGCGCATCGTCTGCACCGGCAATCCGGACATGGTGGCGGCCAATTACCGGGGGCGCGCCTGCCAGCGCTGTAACGGCGAGGAGTGCGACGATGACCGAGCTCGATAGCCTGTTGAAGGTGCTGGACAGCCAGGGCGTCGATCGCGGCATCCTTGCCGATGCCGGCACCGCACACATGATGGCGAGCGGACACAAGCTGCTGAGCCAGCGGCAGGTACCGGGGCTCGAACTCGTTGCCGAGGAAACCGCCGACGGCATCGTCGCCCGTATCCGCGTGGCGCGGGGCGCTCGCCTGGCCCACCCGCTGCACCTGTGTTTCAGCGTGCTGCCGGCCGTGGGCCGCCAGCACATCGACATGCAGTTGGTGCTGGAGGATGGCGCTGCGGCCGACATCGTCGCCCATTGCTTCTTCCCCAACGCCGAGAGGGTCGAACATCTGATGGACGCCGTGATCGAGATCGGTGCCGGCGCCCAGCTCACCTACGCGGAAGGCCATTACCACGGCCCCTATGGCGGCGTCACCGTGGTGCCCAAGGCAACGGTGAAAGTCGGCAAACACGGCCTTTACCGTTCCGACTTCTCTCTCACCACCGGGCGGGTGGGCAAACTGGACATCGACTACGACGTCGAAGCCCTCGACGAGGCCGTGGTGGAGCTTACCGCCCGCGTCTTCGGCCACGAAACGGATGCCATCCGCATCCGCGAAAGACTGGTGCTCGCAGGCCGGGGGGCACGTGGCCTGATCAAGACCCGCGTCGCCATCGAGGACGACGCCACTGCCGAGATCGTCGGCATCACCGAGGGCAATGCGGCACGTGCCCGCGGCCACGTGGACTGCATGGAAATCGTCAAGGACAGGGCGGTGGCCAGCGCCCAGCCGGTGGTGAAGGTGACGCATCCCGAGGCCAAGGTCACCCATGAGGCGGCCATCGGCAGCGTCGATCATCACCAACTGGAAACCCTGATGGCCCATGGCCTTTCCCCGGAGCAGGCGGTGGATCTGATCGTCGGCGGCTTGCTCGGGAAACGGTCGACGGATGGCAGCGGCGTCGTGCAGTTCCGACGCGAGCGCTGACAACGATCATGGCGATCATGACATTCGAACCGATGGACCCGCACAAGGCGATGCTGCTCGACATCGAGGATGAGGTTGCGTACACCCGTCGTGAAATCGGCAAGGACGCGCTCGACGAGCGGGTAATGGCCGCGATGGCGAGCGTTCCGCGCGATCGCTTCATACCCGAATGCGACCGCCACCGTGCCTTCGCCAACGGCCCGGTACCGATCGGCCATGGCCAGACCATCTCCCAGCCCTACATCGTCGCGCTGATGACCGATCTGCTCGATCCGCGGTCCGACAGCGTCATCCTCGAGGTCGGTACCGGGTCAGGCTACCAGGCGGCGGTGCTGGCCGAACTCGTGCGCCATGTCTATAGCATCGAGATCGTCGGCGCGCTGGCCGAGGCTGCCGGGCAGCGGCTGCAGCAGCTCGGCTACGAGAACGTCACAGTGCGCCATGGCGACGGCTATCGCGGCTGGCCCGAACATGCGCCCTTCGACGGCATTGTCGTCACGGCGGCAGCGCCGCACATACCGCCGCCGCTGGTCGAACAACTGAAGCCGGGGGGCCGGCTGGTCATCCCGGTCGGCCAACCCGGCGGCGTGCAGGATTTGATGGTGCTCGAAAAATCCGCCGACGGTTCCGTCAGCCACCGGCATCTACTGGCGGTCGCATTCGTGCCGCTGACGCGCTTGCCGCCTTAACTTTCATGGCTCCGATGAGTCACCCCGCATCATGAAATACGCAGCCTTCGCAGCGCCTCAAGGGGGCAAGAGGTCCCGCCCCTCCCATCCTCCCCTCGCGGGGAGGCTTCTGGTTAGCTCGCTGCGCTCGATCATCACCAGGCGCACTGACCCGTGTCTTTCACGCTAATCGACGATGGAATCCTGGATCCGTCACATCAGCTTTCTCGTCACCCTGATTGCGGTGCTCGATCCCTTCATGGCCATCCCGTTCTTCCTCGGCATGTGCGCCGGCCGCCCCGAGGCCGAACATCGCCGTATCGCGCGCGTGGCGAGCCTGACCGTGATGGCCATCCTGGTCGGCGCGGCGGTGAGCGGCGAAGCCCTGCTGCGCCTGCTCGGCACCAGCCTGGCCTCCTTCCGCATTGCCGGCGGGCTGGTCCTGCTGCTGATGGCGCTGGCGATGCTCCAGGCCAGGCCGGGCAATGTCAGGCAGACCGAGAAAGAGGCGATCGACGCCGGCGGCCGCGAGACCCCGGGCATCGTGCCGCTGGCGATACCGCTGCTGGCCGGCCCCGGCGCCATCAGCACGGTGATGATCGCGGTTCAGAACGGGGGCTGGCAGAACCAGGCTGCCGTGATCGCCGGCATCGTCGTCGTCTGCCTGATGCTCTGGGCGATGCTGCGTCTGGCCATCCCCATCGGCCGCCTGTTGGGAAGCGGCGGCTTCAACGTCGCCACGCGCCTGCTGGGCCTGCTGCTGGCGGCGATCGCGGTTGAGTCGATGGCGATCGGGCTCAGGGAGCTGTTTCCTGTTTTGAGAGGATGAGCCGTGCCGGCTCCGCCTCGATCCGTGTGTCGAGATGCTGCCGAAGGCGGACAATAGGTCCATGACATCTCATCTGCGTTACCCGTGATGGATATCAGTGCGCGCCCGCCCGTCGGCCATGTGGTCGAGGTTCACGGACCGGTGGTCGACATCGCCTGCGAACTGTTGCCGCCGCTGCACCGGGCGCTGACGGTGACGCTCGACGGCGGCAGCGCGGTATTGGAAGTGCTGCACCATCTTGCGCCGCACCAGCTGCGGGCCATCGCCCTGCATCGTACGGCGGGCTTGCGACGCGGTGCGCCGGTGTTCGACAGCGGGGCGCCATTGCAGGTACCGGTGTCGGCGGATTGCCTGGGCCGCTTGCTCGATGTCTTCGGCCAGCCGCTCGACGGCGGCTTGCCGCTGGCGGGAGGCGAATACCGCAGCCTGCTGGCGCCGCCGCCGCGGCTCGCCGACACAGAGCCGCCCGCCGGCATTCTGGAGACCGGCATCAAGGTCATCGATCTTCTCTGTCCGTTCGTTCGCGGCGGCAAGACCGGACTTTTCGGCGGCGCCGGCGTCGGCAAGACGGTGCTGATCATGGAATTCATGCAGGCCGTCGCCTCGTTGCACGGCGGCGTGTCGGTATTCGCCGGCGTCGGCGAGCGCATCCGCGAAGGTCACGAGCTGTGGCACGAGATGCGCGACAACGGCGCCCTGGCCAACGCCGTGCTGGTGTTCGGCCAGATGGACGAATCGCCCGGGGTGCGCTTTCGCGTCGGGCTGGCGGCGCTCACCTACGCCGAATATCTGCGCGACACGCTGGGCAAGGAAGTGCTGTTCCTGATGGACAACGTCTTCCGCTTCGTCCAGGCCGGCTCCGAGGTTTCGGGGCTGCTCGGGCGCATGCCGGCCACCGTCGGCTACCAGCCCACCCTGCCGTCGGAAGTGGCGGAACTCGAGGATCGCATCGTCTCCAGCCGCCTGGGCAACATCACCTCGGTGCAGGCCGTCTATGTGCCGGCCGACGACATGACCGACCCGGCCGTCGGCGGCATACTCGCCCATCTCGATACGCGGGTGATCCTCTCCCGCAACCAGGCCGCCAAGGGCATCTACCCGGCGGTGGATCCGCTGGCCTCGGGCAGCAAACTGATGGACCGGCAGTTCCTCGGCGACCGCCACTACGACGTCGCCCAGGCCGTGCGCGAGGCCCTGGCCCGCTACCATGAACTGGAAGACATCATCACCATGCTGGGCCTGGAGGAATTGTCCGAGGCCGACCGCCAGGTGGTGCAGCGGGCGCGCCGCCTGCAGCGCTATCTGACCCAGCCCTTCTTCGCCATGACCGCACAGAACGCCAGCCGCGGCGTGTCGGTACCCCTGGCGCAGACGCTTGCCGACTGCGAGGCCTTCCTGCGCGGCGATTACGACGAGCTGCCGGAAGAGCGCTGCTACATGCGCGGCGCCATGGCGGTGGCATCATGAGCGGCTTCACCGTGCACCTGCTCGCCGTCGACCGCAGCGAGCGCATCGACGGCGTAAAGAGCTTCATCGGCGAGGACAGGAGCGGGTCTTTCGGGTTGATGGCGGGCCACGAGCGCTTCATGACCGTGCTTAGCTACGGCCTGGCGCGCGTGCGGCTTGCCGATGACTCCTGGCAGTATCTGGGGCTGCCCGGCGGCCTGCTGTATTTCATCGACAACGAATGCCGTATATCGACGCGACGCTACGTACGCGGCACCGACGTCACCCGCATTGCCGAGGCCCTGACCCGCGAATTGCTGGAGGAGGAGAAGACGCTCTCAATAACGCGGCTAAAGCTGCACCAACTGGAGGCCGAGATGCTCAAGGAATTGGCCCAACTGGAGAGGGAATAACCACCATGGAAAACGGCGAACGTTTGCGCGCCAACATCGAGAAACAGGCGCAGCGCATTGCCCAGGCGGAGAAGGAGCGGCCGACGCTGCTGGCCCAGACCGTCTTCCTCGGCACGCTGGCCCTGCTGCTGGTGGTGCCGCTGGTGGGCGGCGCCTATCTCGGCCGGTGGCTCGACAGCCAGATGGCGGGTTACTCCGACCGCTGGACAGTCAGCCTCCTGATCGCCGGCTTGATGATCGGCGTCTGGAGCGTCTATGTCTACATCAAGAAGCATTGAGACCGGCGATGGGCAAGCCTGAACTCCTGCAACTGCTGACGTTTCACCTGGGACCGCTGCACATCGGCACCACGGTGCTCACCACCTGGCTGCTGATGGCCGTGCTGAGCGGGCTGGCGTGGTTCGGCACGCGCCACATGAGCGTCGAGGCGCCCTCGCGCCTGCAGACCGCGCTCGAAGGCACCGTGCTCGCCCTGCAACAGGCCATCGAGGATGCGGCACCGGGCCACGCCGGACGCCTGCTGCCCTTCATCGGGACCCTGTGGCTGTTCATCGCCGCGGCCAATCTCGTCGGACTGGTGCCGGGCCTGCGCTCGCCGACGGGCGACCTGTCGCTGACCGTGGCGCTGGCGCTGCTGGTATTTCTCGCGGTGCACTGGTTCGGCATCGGCATCGATGGACTTCGCGTCTACCTGCGCCATTACCTCGCCCCCAATCCGATCCTGCTGCCCTTCCACCTGCTGGGCGAGATCACTCGCACCATGGCGCTGGCCGTGCGGCTGTTCGGCAACATGATGAGCCTGGAAATGGCGGCGCTGCTGGTACTGCTGGTCGCGGGCTTCCTGGCGCCGGTGCCGCTGCTGATGCTCCATATCGTCGAGGCGCTGGTGCAGGCCTACATCTTCGGTACCCTGGCGCTGGTCTTCGTGGCCGGCGCGTTGCAGTCCCATGAACTTGGAAAAAGGAGCCACTGATGGACAAGTTGAGCTGGTTTGCCCTGCTATCCACCGGCGGCGCCCTGCTGGCCATCGCCATCGGCGTGATCTTTCCGGCGCTGGCCATGGGTCGCGCCGTCACCCAGGCGCTCGATGCGCTGGCGCGTCAGCCGGAGGCCGAGAAATCGATCACCCGCACCTTGTTCATCGGCCTGGCGATGATCGAGTCGCTGGCGATCTACGTGCTGGTGATCGTGCTCATCGTGCTGTTCCGCAACCCCCTGCTCGAATACGTGCTGAAGTAGGCCTGCCGTGGAATTCGACTGGACCACTGCTGTACTGGAAGCGCTCAACTTCCTGGTGCTGGTGTGGCTGTTGAAGCGATTCTTTTACCGGCCCGTGCTGGCGGTGATCGAGAAGCGCCGGGCCGAGAGCGAAAGTATCCTCACCGATGCCGAGATGCGGCGCCGTGATGCCGAAGGCCTGAAAGCCGAGTACGCATCGCGCCTGGCCGACGCGGGCAGGGAACGCGATCTGGCGCTCGCCCGCCTGGACGAGGAAATCGCCGTGGAGCGGACGCGCCGTCTCGGCGCCGTCGAAGCGGAAGCGGACGCCGATCGCCGGCGCCGGCAGATGCTGGCGGCACGCGAAGCCGGCGAGCATGAAGCGGCGCTCGAGCGGCAAGCGGTAGCCATTGGTGCCCGCTTCGCCTCCCGTCTTCTGGAGCGCCTGGCCGGCCCCGAACTGGAAGCGAAACTGGTAGACCTGGCGCTGGACGAACTGGCCACGGCGGCGCCGGAAAGGCTGGACGTCATCGGCGCCGCCTTGCGCGAGCCGGCGGCAAGCGTCGAGGTCGTCACCGCATATCCGCTCGACACCACGCGTCGGGCCGCCATCGCCGCCGCACTCGGCAGCCTCGCCGGTCGGGCACTGGAACCGGCATTCCGCGAAGACGCCGCGCTCAAGTCGGGGCTCAGCATAACGGCCGGCTCCTGGCTGCTCATGGCCAACCTGCGCGATGAACTCGACTTCTTCATCGCGCCGATCGATCGTGGCGACTGAGGTCGGTCTGCTCGACCGCCTCGCGCAATGGGTCGATCGCTATCGACTCGGCCTGCGACTCGGTGAGCAGGGCCGAGTGGTCTCGGTCGGCGACGGCATCGCCTGGGTCCATGGCCTGCCCACGGCCGCCGCAGAGGAGATCCTGCGTTTCGAGGACGGCAGTCGCGGCATGGTGTTCGAGCTGCAGAAGGAGCGCCTGGGCGTCATCCTGCTCGACCCGGCCGCCAGGGTGAACTCGGGCTCACTGGTCTCGCACACCGGCGAGCGGCTCGAAATCGGCGTCGGCGACGACCTGCTCGGGCGCGTCATCGACCCGCTGGGCAAACCGCTCGATGGTTTGCCGCCGCCCGAAGTGAAGGAATCCTGCGTCCTCGAAGGCGCGTCGCCGCCCATCGTCGCGCGCGACTTCGTCAGCCGGCCGCTGTACACCGGCGCCAAGGTCCTGGATACCCTGCTGCCCATCGGCCGCGGCCAGCGCCAGTTGATCATCGGCGACTCCGGCACCGGCAAGACTTCGCTGGCCCTCGACACCGTGGTGGCGCAGGCGGGACAGGGTGTGAAGTGCATCTACGTCATGATCGGCCTGAAGCGCGCCGAAGCGGCCATGGTGATCGACACTCTGCGCCGCCATGGCGCGCTGGCCTACACCACGGTCGTGGTCGGCGAGGCCACCGCGACGCCGGGCATGAAGTACCTCGCCCCCTTCGCCGGCTGTGCCGTCGCAGAGGGCTGGATGCGGCGCGGCGAGGACGCCCTGGTCATCTACGACGACCTCAGCACCCATGCCCGCGCCTATCGCGAGCTGGCGCTGCTGATGCACCGGCCGCCGGGGCGCGAGGCCTATCCCGGCGACATCTTCTACCTGCACGCGCGCCTGCTCGAACGCGCCACGCGCCTGGGTGCCGCCCACGGTGGCGGCAGCCTGACCGCCCTGCCGATCGTCGAAACCGAGGAAGGCGAGATCGCCGCCTACATCCCGACCAATCTCATTTCCATCACCGACGGCCAGATCTATCTCGACCGCCGCCTGTTCGCCGCCGGAGTCCTGCCAGCGGTGGACGTGCCGCTGTCGGTGTCGCGCATCGGCGGCAAAGCCCAGCACCCGCGCATCAAGGAAGAGGCGGGCCGCATGAAACTCGATTACCTGCAATTCCTCGAACTCGAAGTCTTCACCCGCTTCGGCACCAAGCTCGAAGCGGGCACCGAGGCCAAGATCCGGCGCGGCCGCCTGCTGCGCGAAATCCTCAAGCAGGAGCGTCTGAGCCCGCTGCCGGCCAACTTCCAGTTGGCCTGGATGACTGCCTACAACGAGGGGCTGCTCGACGCCCGCGAGCCCGATGCCGTGCCCGGCGCGCTGCTCGCGATCCTGTCGGGCCTCAAGCGCGAATCGCTGGCGCTGGATGCCGTTCGCGACGAATGGCTGGGCCGGCTGCGGCGCTGGCTCGGTGATGCGCCATGAGCGGTCTGACCGAAATCTCCCAGCGCGTCACGCGGCTCAAGGAGATCAGGGGCATCATGACCGCGATGAAGAGCCTGTCGCTGGTGGAGACGAAGAAGCTCGCCCGTTTCATCGGCCACCAGCGCCGCATGCTCGCCAACATCGAGGCCGCCGCCGCGGATTTCGTGCATTTCTTCCCGGCGCCGGCAGGCACGGCAACGCGGCACCACCTCCTGCTGCTGATCGGATCGGAGCGCGGCTTCTGCGGCAACTTCAACGAGCGCGTGCTGGCTGCCCTGCATGAACTGCCGCCGTGGCCGCGGCGTCCCCGGTTGATCGCCGTCGGTCGTCGTCTCGCATCCAGGCTGCAATCGGCTGCGGCGAAAGACGCCGACGTCATTGCCAGCCTCGACGGCCCCGGCGTCACCGAGGACGTACCCGCCGTGCTGGATCGGATGATGGAGGCATTGCACGCGGCCAGCAGGCTCGCTGCCGGCGACGTGGCGCTCTTCGCCCTCGCCCACGGCGCGGACGGCGAGCCGCGGCTCAAGCGCCTGCTGCCGCTGCCGTCGGCAGCCGATGTGCGTTTCACGCATGCGCCGCAGATCCAGTTGGCACCGTCCGAGTTCTTTGCCGAACTGCTCGATCAATACCTGCTGGCGACCCTGCATGGACTGATCTACGAGTCGATGGCGGTGGAAAACCGCCAGCGCCAGGCGCATATGGAATACGCCCTCGACCGTCTTGGCGAAACGCTCGACGGACTCGCGCTCAAGCGCAACGCCCTGCGCCAGGAGCAGATCATCGAGGAAATCGAAGTAATGCTGTCCAGCGAGCAGGCCTTTGCCGACGGCAGCTTGCCCTGACGCGCAACACGGCTTGGAGTACGATTCCTGTGCTTCGCATGAAAATCCTGACCGGGTAGCGCTATGGCCACCTTCGAGAACTACGCCGAGGAAGCACAACGCATCGAACGCGAGATTGTTCGCCAGGGTATCGTCCTCGGCATCGACTGGGACGACGAACCTGCCGTGCGCATGCTGGCGCGGGAAGCGCTTGCCTGCCACCCCGGCAACGGGCAAGCCGAGTGCCAGCCCGACACGCCCGAAAAACGCGCCCGGATCCAGTTGTTCGGCCTTGCCCAGTTGATGCTGAAGGTGATGACCGAGAGCGCCGACGAGAACATGGAAACCCACGGCGGCCCGGTCTGGAAGGCCTTTGCCCGTGCGCTCTGGCACGAGTCCGGCCTAGGCTGAGAGTATCGGCGGCCTGAACAGCAAGTCCGCCTGATCGGCGGCCAGGGGCCGCGAGAAGTAGTAGCCCTGGAAGACGTCGCAGCCGTAGTTGCGCAGCATCTCGAGCTGATCGACGGTTTCGACGCCTTCGGCCACGGTTTCCAGATTCAAGGCCCGCGCCAGGCCGACGATGACCGAGACGATGGCGCCGTCGTCCCAGTCGATGCCGAGATCGCGCACGAAGCTTTGGTCGATCTTCAGCTTGTGCACCGGGAAGCGCTTCAGGTGGTTGAGGCTCGAAAAGCCGGTGCCGAAATCGTCGATCGCCAACTGGACGCCTACGGCAGCCAGTTCGTGCAGCTTTTCCAAGGCTTCGTCCACGTCCTGCATGAACGACGATTCGGTGATCTCGAGCTCGAGCAGCCGTGCCGGCTGCCCCGTTTCTGCCAGCAGCCGGCGGACGGTTTCCACCAGGCCCTTCTGGCGGAACTGCCGCGGCGACAGGTTCACCGACACGGGTACCAGATGGTAGCCGGCTTCCTGCCAGCGCCGGTTCTGACGCAAGGCCTCGGCCAGCACCCATTCGCCGAGCGGCAGGATCATGCCGGTCTCCTCGGCGATCGGGATGAAGTCGGCGGGCGACACCATGCCCTGTTCGGGGTGCTGCCAGCGCACCAGGGCTTCCATGCCGCAGACCACCCGGTCCGTCATATTGACCAGCGGCTGGAAATGCAGCAGCAATTCATCGTTGTCGAGCGCGCGGCGCAGTTGCTGCTCCAGGTGGAAGAAGCGCGTCGCTTCCTCGTTCATGTGCGGCGCGAAGAACTGGAAGGTATTGCGGCCGCGCGCTTTGGCATGGTACATCGCGGTGTCTGCGTTCTTCATCAACTGCAGCGCCTGGGTACCGTCATCCGGGTAGATGCTGATGCCGATCGACGGCGTCGCGCGCAGTTCGTGGCTCTGCACCCGCAACGGCACCGCCAGCGCGGCAATGATCTTTTCGGCCACCAGTACGGCGTCTTCGCTGCCGGCAATCTGGCGCAGGACGACGATGAACTCGTCACCGCCGAGCCGGGACACCGTGTCGACGGCGCGTACCACGCCATTCAGGCGTTCCGCCACATGCTTGAGCAGCCCGTCGCCGACGGCATGGCCGAGGGTGTCGTTGATGCTCTTGAACCGGTCGAGGTCGAGAAACATGACGCCGACCCGATGGTCGTCGCGGCTGGCCTGCGCGAGCGCCTGCTCCAGGCGGTCGTGCAGCAGCGCCCGATTCGGCAGGCCGGTGAGGGCATCGTGATGGGCGACATGCCAGATGCGCTGCTCGGCCTGCATGCGCTCGAAGATCTCCTTCTGAAGCTGCAGGTTGGCGGCGGTCAGTTCGGTGGTGCGCTCCGAGACCCGCAGTTCCAGCTCGTCGCGCGCCCGGCGCAGGGCCTCCTCGGCGTCCCGCCGCTCGCTGACGTCCTCGAAGATCCAGACGATGTCGAACTCGCTGCCGGCGGCGTTGGCGCGCCTGCCGGTGGCACGCACCCAGAACAGCGCTCCGCTCTTGCGCTTCATCTGCATTTCGGCCACATACACGCCGTCGCGGTCGCGGGCCATGATCTCGTCGGTCTCGGCGCCGTGGTCGGCAAAAGCGGCCTCGCTTGGATAGAGCAGGCGCATCGGCCGCCCCGGCAACTCGCCGGCCGGCCAATCGAAGATCTCCTCGAGCTTGCGATTGCAGCGCTGCACGCGCCGGTTGCGCGCAAAGACGATGCCGACGGCGGCATTGTCGAAGATCATTTCCTGCTCGGCCAGGGCCAGGCGCACGCGCTGCTCGGTCTCGTACTGGGCGGTGACGTCCTCCATGATCCAGATCGTCCCTGCGTTCGGGTGCAGGGGATCAACGGCCTTGGCCGACATTCGGCAGCGGAAGGTGCTGCCATCCTTGCGCCGCATCTGCGCCTCGGTCTGGAAGGAACGCCCGCCACCGAGGATCGGTCCGGCTTCGCGGCCCAGGGCCTCGTAGGCATCGTCCGATGGGTAAAGGACGCGACCCGGCTGGCCGAGCAGTTCATCCGCCGCGTAACCGAACATCTGCGCACCCAGCGGGTTGGCCTGCACCAGCAGCCGGTTCTTGGAGAACAGGATACCGACGGTGGCGTTTTCCAGGATCGCTCGCAACTCGAGCAATGCCTGCTCGCCATCGGCCGGCTCGCTGTTCTTCGCCGAAGTGCCGGCGAGCCAGGTGCGCTGGGCTTCAGCCTTCATGCGTCGCTGACTTTTTCGAGAAGTTTGAGCACCGCCACTGAATCATCTTCGCCCATGCCGCTGCCGACCATGGCATTGAAGATCTGGGCCGTGGCCGCGGCGTTGGGCAGCATCAGCCCCAGCCGATGCGCCTCGGCCATGACGATGCGCAAGTCCTTCTGGTGCATCCAGGCCTTGAAGCCGGGCTTGAAATTCCGGTCCAGCATGCGCTGGCCGTGATTCTCGAGAATGCGCGAATAGGCGAAGCCGCCCAGCAGCGCCTCGCGCACCTTGGCCGGATCGACGCCGCTCTTCCTGGCCAGGTTGAAGGCCTCTGCGACGGCCGCCACGGTCACGCCGGTGAGTATCTGGTTGCAGGCCTTGGCCACCTGCCCGGCGCCGATGGCACCGACCAGCGTCACCGCCTTGCCGAGAATCTCGAACAGCGGCTTCACCTGCGCGAACACCGCCTGGTCGCCGCCGACCATGATGGTCAGGCTGGCATTGATGGCGCCCATCTCGCCGCCGGAAACCGGCGCATCGAGAAAGCCGATATCCCTGGCCGCCAGCCGCGCGCCGATGCCCTGCGCCGCCGCCGGCGCGATGGTGGACATGTCGACCGCCGTCAGCCCCGGGCGCGCGCCCTCGGCAATGCCGGCATCGCCGAGGATGACCTGTTCGACGTCCGGCGCGTCGGCCACCATGGTGAAGACGATGTCGGCATGCCGCGCCACCTCGGCGGCGCTGACATGAGCTCGCGCCGTGGTATCGCGGAAAGGCTCCAGGGTGGCCGGGCGGCGCGCCCACAGATGCAGATCATGACCGGCACGCACAAGATGCAGCGCCATGGGCCGGCCCATGAGGCCCAGGCCGATGAAACCGATGTTCATGCGACGACTCTCCTTTCGGCTACTCGATCAGCACATCTCCGCCAGCCGGAGCCGCTTGCGTCCCGGCAACCGGTAGGTCTCGAAGTCGGAACGATCCAGGGTCCACACAGTGGTGACCCCGGTCATCATCGCAGCCAGGACGAGGGAAGCGTCGGCCAGGTCCATGGGGCGGTCGGCATAGCGTTCCATCCAATCGCCGGCCATCGTCAGTTCGTCCTTGCCGAAGGGCAGGATCTCCATGCCGCCCGCCAGCGCCCAGCGGAACAAACGCACGGTGGCGACGACGGAAGGCGCCAGATGCGAGAATTCAGTCAGCACCGCCCAAGTGGTAAGCATTGGTCCGCGATGGTCGCGAATGAACCGCTTGCAGGTCTCGTGGTCCCGATCGCCGGGATCGGCAAGGGCCACCAGGGGACCGGTGTCGACGAGCAGCTTCACCGCTTGTGCTTCGCCCGGATAGCGGCCTTGACCTGGGCCTTGAGGTCGGGGCCGCGCTTGAAGCCCTTGCAACAGCCTATGAACCCGGCCTCGACAGCCAACTCGTAGGGCGTCTTGCCCTGGCTCGGCTCGGCGAAACGCCGCTCGAGCAACTCGATGATGACCTCGGACTTTGTCTTTCGCGTTTCGACGCAGTAACTGAGCAAAGCCTGCTCGACGCGCAGCGGCAGGCGGACGGTGGTCGCCATCACATACACTCCATGGGTAGTAATGTATTAACAGTAATACATTACTACCCGAAAAGCAATCAGCCGCCGAGCGCCTTGGTAATAAGCGGCACCAGCGGCTCGGGCAGCTTGATCTTGCCGGCCAGCGCGAACGCATGCGCACTGTCGGACATCTTCTTCCAGGTCTTGCGGACGATGTCCAGCCACTTGTCTTCGCTGTAGTCCGGCTTCTGGCCGGCGAATTCCAGCATGTAGTGCTCGATGAAGACCAGGTCGGCGACGTCTTCGAGCATCTGGGTTTCCGGATTGACCTTGAGGCCCTTCTTGCCGACTGCCGTCTTGACGCGCTCGATCATGACGTCGTCGTAACCCGCCTCTTTCATCAGCCGGCCGGCCGTTTCGGCGTGGAACTTGTAGAGGCCGGTGCGCCACTGGAGATAACCGTTGCGGTCCATCGGGTAGCTGTCGCGCGGTGTCTTCCAGCGCTGGATGTGCTGGGCACGCACGGCGAGCCTGACGGCCTCGGATGCGTCGGGGGCGAAGCGATCAAGCATCTCGCTCATCCGGCGGGCGTAGAGCAGTTCGCGCTGTACCGGCTTGCCGTCGGCGCCCGTGTCCTGGCGTGGATCCTCCGCGTTGGCGGCATCGAAAAGGGCGATCGCGCGCTCAAAGCGCTGTGGGTCGAAACTCATGCTGGCTCCTGGGATTGGTTGACTGTCAGAGCGAAATTATAGGCCGGCAGTCAGGGACTCCTAACTTTCATGGCTCCGATGAGTCACCCCGCATCATGAAATACGCAGCCTTCGCAGCGCCTCAAGGGGGCAAGAGGTCCCGCCCCTCCCATCCTCCCCTCGCGGGGAGGCTACTGATTGGCTCGCTGCGCTCGATCATCACCAGGCGCACTGACCCGTGTCTTTCACGCTAACTTTCATGGCTCCGATGAGTCACCCCGCATCATGAAATACGCAGCCTTCGCAGCGCCTCAAGGGGGCAAGAGGTCCCGCCCCTCCCATCCTCCCCTCGCGGGGAGGATTCTGGTTAGCTCGCTGCGCTCGATCATCACCAGGCGCACTGACCCGTGTCTTTCACGCTAACAATCGATCAGCAGCATCGAGATGTCGTCCTGGACGATTGAGCCGACGATATGCCGGGTCACGGCACTCTTGACCGCCTCAAGACGCTGACCGGCCGGCGCGCTGGTGAGGATTTCGGCAAGCCGGCTCCAGCCGAAGGCTTCGCCTTTGGTATCGGTCGCCTCGGACAAGCCGTCCGAGAACATCACCAGTTGGCTGCCGGATGGGCACTGGATACGCTGAATCATGCTCGAATCGTCGTCGAATTTGACGATTCCGAGCGGAAGGCGTGACGTGACGAGGCCGGTACGAATGGTGCCATCCCCCTCCACCAACACCGGCTCAGGCATCCCCCCCAGCCAGAGGTCGGCTACGCGCGTTTCCGGACTCAAACAGATCAGTCCGGCGGCAACGAATCGGCCGGTGGGCATGGAGGCCATCAACTGTCGATTCATCTCCATGGCGATGAAGCCGAGCGGAAAATCACGTTCGGCGAGGCCGTAAAAGGTGGTCAGCACCGGCAGCAGGCTGATCGCCGCAGCCAGGCCGTGGCCGGTGCCGTCGGCCAGCATCGCGTACAGCCTGCCTTTGGGCGAGCGGCAGGCGGAGACGATATCGCCGCTGAAATCCGACGCCGGGGTCAACCAATAGCTGAACCGCGGGTCGCTCAGGCCTTCGCGCTGGAGTTGTCGGCGCATGATCTCGTTGGCCAGCGCGTTCTCCGCCTCCCGATCGTCGTGATAGCGTTCGAGCATCGCCGCATGTTCGTGCAGTTTGCGCTCGGCGGCGGCGCGCGCCGTGACGTCGCGCAGGATGCCGACGAACCGGCGCTGGTCATCGACGCGCATTTCCGTGATGCCCAGTTCCAGCAGCAGTTCGCTGCCGTCCTTGCGCAGTCCGGGTGCCTGGCGCCGGTCCATACCGACGATGTTCGGCGGGCCACCGGCCACATACCGGCTCATCGCCGTGCGACGCGTTTCACGGTGCGAATCCGGCATCAGGATATCAATCTCCTTGCCCACCAGTTCTTCCGGCTCGTACCCGAACACGGTGCGCACGGCCGCGTTGGCGGTGCAAATCGCACCCTGGTCGTCGATGGTGACGACACAGTCGTCGATGTTGTCGAAAATGGCCTGCGTGAGCCTGCGGTTCTCGTCCAGCTTGCGCTGAAGCGCGAGCGTGCGGGCCAGGGATCGCAGCTTGGCGTTGAGGACGACCAGGTTGGTCGGCTTGGCCAGGTAGTCGTCGCCACCCGCTTCCAGACCCGCCACCAGGTTCTCGTCCTTGTCCAGGGCGGACAGGAAGACCACCGGCACCCAGCGGCCGCTGGCGACCGCCTTGATGCGCCGGGTGGCCTCGAAACCGTCCATCACCGGCATCATGACGTCCATCAGGATCAAGTCCGGCGCTTCGCGTTGAAAGGCCGCGACCGCCTCGGCTCCGTTTTCGGCCGTCGCGACCTGGCAGCCGAGCTTCCTGAGGAATGACTGCAACATCTGACGGTTGCCGCTGGTGTCGTCCACCACCAGCACCTTGAGATGGCTCAGTTCACTGTCGAAGTTCATAATAGGGTTTGAGGCTTACACGGGCGACGACCCTGTTGCCGGCGCCGAGGAAGTCGATCTGCGAGAAGCTCAGTTTGCGCGCTATCGCAATTCCCCGGCCATTCGGATCGCAGGCGCGTGCCGGATCGAAATCGAGGTAGCCGCTGGCATCGAAACCGTCGCCCTGGTCGGTGATTACAAACCGGAGCTCGCTGTCGGCTCGCTCAAAACCGACCTCGACGTAGCGGCCGCGCCATTGCGGCGCCTCCAGCCGCCGGGCAACTTCGTCCTCCCAGGTGTTATCGAGACGCAAGCGCGACTTCTCGGCATAGGTAATGCCGAGGTTGCCGTGTTCGACGGCATTGATCAGCAATTCAGTCAGCCCGATGGCGGCGGTGGTCGGATCCGGGCAAAGGCTGGACAGAAGACTCGCGAGCGACCGCGCCTCCTTGAGGTCACGAAGACGGAATTCAGCGCGCGTCGCCAGATCGAGCGCGACAACTTCAGCCACGGCGCGGATCGCCCGCAGGTGCTGGCCAACCTCGCTCAGCGCCGCGCGGACAATGGCGAGCAGCGCGCGCGGATCATAGGGCTTGGTCAGGTAGTAGTAGGCCCCGGCCTCGATGCCCTCGCGGACCTGCTCGGGCGCCGCCGCCGCCGTCTGCATGATCACCGGCAGGCGGCGAAAGCGCGAGTCGGTCTTGATCCGGCGCAACAGGGCGAGCCCGTCCAGGCGCGGCATCATGCGATCGAGAATCACCAGGTCGTAGGCATCCGCCTTCGTCAGCAGACGCCAGGCCTCCTCACCGTCGACCGCACGATCGACCAGGCAATCCAGATCGATCAATGCCTCGGCAATGATCTCGAGATTGATCGGTTCGTCGTCGACTGCCAGGACACGCCAGTTCGTCATGGATTCTCCGCCGCTCAACTGACGGGCAACACGATTTCGAATTCGGCACCGCCACCCGGCCGATTATGAGCCTCGATCGTGCCGCCGTGCGCATCGACGATCTGCCGGCAGATGGTCAAGCCCAGACCCGTGCCGCCGGCGCCGCTGCGGGTCTTGCTGCTCTGGTTGAATCTCTCGAAGATGCTGTCGAGTTCGTCGACGGGAATGCCGACACCCTGATCGGCTACGACCAGCCGCACACACGGCAGCGCGCCAATATCGTCGGCGCGGCGTCCCCGCAGACTGGCCGGCAACACGGCAACCGCGATTTCCGCACCATCCGGAGAGAATCGAATGGCATTGGCGAGCAGATTGCGCAGCACCTGACCCAAACGCAAGGAGTCCACCATGGCTTCCCCGACCCCGCTGTCCACGGACAGGCTATGGCGCAGTTGACGCGACTCCATCAACGGCTCCAGGTCTCTGATCACCTCTCGGCACAGGCGCGCGATGTCCGTCATCCGGCGGTTGAGCGTCATCAGGCCTGCCTCGGCCTTCGACAGATCGAGCAGATTGTCGATCAGGCCGAGCAGGCGGTTGCCGCTCTCCTGGATGCGGTCGAAGTATTCGATCAGCTTGTCGTTCGACGCCTGGCCTATCCTGTCGCGCCCGAAGCGGGCGAAGGACAGGATGGCGTGCATCGGCGTACGCAACTCGTGGGACATGTTGGTCAGAAACTCCGACTTGGCCTGGCTGGCGCGCTCGGCCTCGATCTTGGCGTTCAGCAGATCGGCGGTCTGTTCCTCGACCATTTCCTTCAGATGATCCTGGTGGTGTTTCAGTTCTTCTTCTTGCCGCTTGCGCTCGGAGATGTCGCGCGCCAGCGCCAGGGCGTAGCGTTCGCCATCGAATTCCATGCACGAGAGGCTGATCTCGACCGGAAACGTGCGGCCATCCCTGGCTTTGTGCCGGGTCTCGAAGGTCGCGTGACCGGATTCCGGCATCAGCCG
>JBGOZF010000077.1:0-21398 GCA_041480065.1 Rhodocyclaceae bacterium | reverse complement strand
GCCGGGAATCACCGGCTGGGCGCAGGTGAATGGCCTGCGCGGCGAGACCGAAACGCTCGACAAGATGAAGGCGCGCATCGACCACGATCTCGACTACCTGCGCAACTGGTCGCTGCGCTTCGATCTCTACATCATCTTCCGAAGCATTGCGGTCGTGCTCAAGGACTGCAACGCCTACTGAGCAGGAAGTTTCCTCGCAGCGGGCGTACCGGCCGGCGCCGGCGACCAGGAGTCGCGTAACTCCTGCGCCAGCATGATCAACGGTACTGCCTCGATATCCTCCGCCAGTCGGTAGCGCTCGACGCCCGGATAGACGATCCAGCGCTTCTCCGGCTTGAGGTCTGCGCAGGCGGAATGAAAGCCTCGTTCGGCTTTCGGCGTCAGGCTGCGCTTGATTTCGATCGCCCAGAGCTGGCCTTGCGGCCAGGCCAGCAGCAGATCTACTTCCGCGCCCCCGCTGCTGCGATAGAAATAGGCTTGAATCGCGGGATCGGCGTTCGCCAGCAGGTTCTCGATGACGAAGCCTTCCCAACTGGTACCGACAACGGGGTGGGCCAGGAGGGTTTCCTTGTCCGGAATGTTGAGTAGTGCGTGTGCGATGCCGCTGTCGCGGATGTAGACCTTGGGTGACTTCACCAGGCGCTTGCCGAGATTGGCGTGCCACGGCGGCAAGCGCCGGACCAGCAGCAGATCCACCAGCAGCCCAAGGTAACTGCCCGCCGTCTTGGTGTCGACGCCAAGATTGCGCGCGAACTGCGCGGTGTTGAGCAGCCCACCCTGGTGATGCGCGAGCATGGTCCAGAAGCGGCGCAGGGTCTCGGCGGCTATGCGCGGGCCGAACTGGGGGATGTCGCGTTCCAGGTAGCTGCGGATGAAGTCCTGACGCCAGCGCAGGCTGCGTTGATTGTCCGCAGCGAGAAGACTGTCCGGAAAGCCCCCTCGCAACCAGAGCTCGTCGATGGGCAACTTGCCGGTTTCGAGAACATGCAGGGGCGTGAGTTCGAGATAGGCGATGCGGCCGGCGAGGGTTTCGCCCGATTGCTTGAGTAGGTCGAGAGATGCGGAACCCAGAAGCAGATATCGGCCGGCTCGTCGTCCGGCCCGGCGGGATCGGTCGATCAGGCCGCGCAGGACGGGGAAGAGGCCGGGCGTGCGATGCACCTCGTCCAGCACGACAAGCTTGTCCAGATGGTCGGCCAGGTAGAGCTCTGGCTGAGCGAGCTTGGCGCGATCCTGTTCAGACTCGAGGTCAAGGTAGATGGAATCCCGTCCGCGGGCGATCTCGAGTGCCAGCGTGGTTTTCCCCGTCTGGCGCGGCCCCAGCAGAGTTACGGCCGGGGAGTGGTGCAGGGCATCGACGACTTGGGGATATAGACGGCGGTCAAACATGCTTGCAATTATGGAATATCATTCCATGAATTGCAATGATAATGCTCGACTGGCTTCCTGTTCTACCGCTGTAGTCTCAGCGAATTCGTCAGCACCGATATCGAACTCATGCCCATCGCCGCAGCGGCGATCATGGGGTTGAGGCGGCCGGCTGCCGCGACGGGGATGGCGACGACGTTGTAGCCCAGCGCCCAGAAGAGGTTCTGACGGATGATGCTCATGGTGCGCCGCGAAAGCTCGATGCCGGCGGCGACGCGGCCGATGTCGCCGCCCACGAGCGTCACGTCGGCCGCCTCGACGGCGATGTCGGCGCTGCCGCCGACGGCGAAGCCGACATCGGCTGCGGCCAGCGCCGGTGCGTCGTTGATGCCGTCGCCGATCATGCCGACCTTGGCGCCTTCCGCTTGCAGCTTGCGGATGAGATCCAGCTTGTCGGCGGGCGTGGCCCGGGCGATCACGCGGTCGATGCCGACCTGGCGGGCGATGTGCTGGGCGACAGCCGGAACGTCGCCGGTGGCCATGACGGTGGTGAGGCCGAGCCGGTGCAGCAGCGCAATGGCTTCGCGTGCGCCGGGCCGCGCCCGGTCGGCGATCGCGATGAGGGCGGCGCAACGGCTGCCAACGGCGACGAACACCGGTGTCTTGCCCTGGTCTGCCAGCGCGTCGGCCCGCTCCTTCATCTCGGCGCAGGAAATTCCCGCGTCTTCGAGCAGCGCGGCATTGCCGATGCGCAGCGTCTCGCCGTCGCAGATCGCGCGCACGCCGCGTCCGGGCATGGCCTCGAAGTCGGTTGCGGAGGACGGCGCAATGCCGCGCGCCCGACACCATGCGGTGATCGCCCGCGCCAGGAAGTGCTCGGAATGCGCCTCGGCACCGGCGACAGCGGCCAGCAGGCGGCCCTCGTCGACGTTGCCTGCGGGCAGGAAATCGGTGACCGCCGGCCGGCCTTCGGTGATGGTGCCGGTCTTGTCGAAGACCAGCGTGGTGAGTTTGGCGGCAGTCTCCAGCGCCTCGCCGTTGCGGATGTAGATGCCGCGCCGCGCTGCCTGGCCGGTGCCGACCATGATGGCGGTGGGCGTTGCGAGCCCGAGCGCACAGGGGCAGGCGATCAGCAGCACGGCCACCGCATGCGCCAGCGCGCGCGAGGCCGGGTGGCCGGCCAGCAGCCAGCCCGCGAACGTCGTTGCGGCGATGGCACCGACGGCGGGCACGAAGCGCGCCGAAATGCGGTCCGCCAGTTTCTGCACCGGCAGCTTCGTCCCTTGGGCATGATCGACCAGGCGGATGATGCCCGAGAGGACAGTGTCGCCGCCGACGGCGCTGACGCGCATGACGAAGGCGCCGGTGCCGTTCAGGCAGCCGCCGGCCACCGCGTCGCCTGCACCCTTGGCCACGGGCAGCGACTCGCCGGTGAGCAGCGATTCGTCGAGGGCCGAGCCGCCTTCGACCACCACACCGTCGATGGGCACCTTGTCACCTGGACGCACGCGCACAAGGTCGCCGACGACGAGATCGTCCACCGGCACCTCTTCTTCCATGCCGTCGCGCAGCCGCAGCGCTGTTTCAGGCTGTAACTCGATCAGTTTGCGGATCGCTTCCGAGGCGCGGCCCCTGGCGCGCTCCTCCATGTAGCGGCCAGCGAGCACGAAGCTGAGAATGCCGGCGGCGGATTCGAAATAGACATGGTGGTGGGGCTGCAACACGCCGGGCAGGCTGTAAGCCCAGGCGGCACCGGCGCCGACGGCGATCAGGGTGTCCATGTTGGCTTCGCGCTGCTTCGCCAGCATCCAGGCCTTGCGGAAGATGTCGCCGCCGGGACCGAACACCGTTGCCGTCGACAGCGCGAACTCGATCAGGCGCAAGGCCGGGTCCTGGTGCATCAGCATGCCGGAGAACATCACCGGCGCCGTCATCAGTGCCGCCTGCCAGAGTTTCTTCTTCGCCAGCGCGAGGCGCTGCTTTTCGCGCTCGACCAGCAGCCGCCGCTGCGCCAGGGTGTCCATCGGCCGCGGCTCGTAGCCGAGCTTCCTGACCGAGGCGAACAGTTCGTCGCGAGAGAGATGGCCCTTCACCGTCGCCGTGCCGGCGGCGAAATTGACGGCCGCGTTCTGCACGCGCGCATCGCGCTGCAAAGACATCTCGATCAGGAGCGCGCACGAAGCGCAGGTCATGCCTTCCACCGCGACGTTGCATTCCTGGAGCGGGCCATCGAGTTGCGATGCGGGGGCCGCAACAGGCTTGGGTGGCGGCGCGGCGGCGATGTTGCCGATCACCGCGTCGAGCGTTGCCAGCAAGCGTTCCTCGGGCAGGGAAGCGGGATCGTAATGCACCGTCACCGAGCCGATCTCCGGCACGGCACGCACGCCAGTGATGGCCGGATGTTTGCGCAGCAGGATTTCCAGGATGTAACAGCGCTCGGGCTGCTTCGTCAGCGGCGCCGAGATCAGGCGCAGCCGGCGCGCGAGACGATGGACGATCCTGGCGTGTTTCACTTCACCGACTTGCGATAGCGCACCAGCAGAAACACGAGATAAAACGTCGTCAGCCAGGCATCGGCGTGGCGCACCGGGTCCTTCATCCAGCGCTTGGTGATCAGGTCCCAATGGATCTTGATGAGATAGAACATCAGCACGTCGTTGAGGAAGTTGATCGACGCCTTCTCGGTGAGCGCGCTCTTCAGGATCGGTTGCAAACGCGCCTGCAGCGAGCCCTCCGGGGCGCCGGGCTGGCGCAGGTTCTCGATCAGGCGATGGACCCGGGCGCTGACCGCGTGCGCTCCCCGCTCGACGGCCTGGCGGGCGGTGGCCAGCGGATCGTGCGGCGGTGGTGGTGCGGTCGATTCGGTTGCGGCTTCCGCGGGCAGGTCGTCAAGCAATCCGCGCAACTGCCGCGCGACATCGTGCAGGCTGCACTGCTGTGGTTCGAAGCGTATCGAGAGCCGTCGCCCTTCCGGTTCGAAGGTGACGCGATAGACGCCCGTCCGCTGGCGCAGCCCGGCGTCGAGGTGCGCCAGCACCGCCGGGCCGGCGAGTGCCGGCGGCAACTCCAGGCGCAGGTGCCCCGGCTCCTTGTGGCGGACGGTGATGAGGCGTGACAGGTTGGCCGCATCCATGATGCGACCGCCTCAGGCCTTGGGTTCGGCGGTGGGTGCCGGGGTTTGCTGGGCTTCCTTCTCCTGAGCCTCGGCGACGAGGTCTTCGAGGTTTTCCTTCTGGTGCAGCACGAAGTCCTTGCCGATGCCGGTCGCCTTTGAAACGGCGGCGACGATCTCCTTCTCGTACTTGTGCAGCAGGTAGCCGGCGGCGATTCCGCCCGCAAGCAGCAGCAACGGATTACGGAAGGGATTGAAGCCCAGCAGGCCGCGGCCGGCGGCAAAACCCGTGGCCGCCATCATGGCGCCCTGGGTGAGCGGGTTGTTCATCATGGGGTGCATCTGCCTCATCATTTCTTCGTTCATCATCGTGGGCTCCTTTCGGGGTTGTTCTGCGTATTCTGCTCCGGGGCAGTTGGGATTTCGTTGATGTCGTGCAACATCTGATAAATCCCGAGGCAGCCTTCGCAGCAGAACTTCAGGGTCTGCTTTTCTGTCGCGAGCAGGAAAGGCTTGATGCCCACCGGCAGGCTGCACAGATCGCAGGGCGCGTCGGCGGGGATCATGGCAGCAGTTCCAGCAGCCGGCGCTCGAAGGTGGCGGCATCGGCCTCGCCGACGATCTTCGCCTTCACCTTGCCATGGCTGTCGATGAAATAGGTGGTGGGCAGGCCGACCACGCCATAGCGCTTGGCGGCGGCTGCGTCTTCGTCCAGCAGCGCCGGATAGCTGATGCCGAGCTTGCCGACGAAGGCCGCCACGATCGCCCGGTCCTGGCCGGCATTGACGGCCAGCACTTCGATGCCGCGATCCCTGTAACGAAGGTAGACAGGCTCGATGGCCTTCATCTCGCCTTCGCAGTACTTGCACCAGTCGGCCCAGAAACGGATCACCAGTGGCCGGCCCGCATAGGCCGCGGGTACCTGCACCGCGCTGCCGTCCAGGCGTCTGGCCTCGAAGGCCGGTGCCGCATCGCCGGCGTTGAGCTTGGCCGCCGGCTCGCCACCGCAGGCGGCGACAAGAAAGGCGAGCAGCAAAACCAGCGGGCGCATCCGGGTCATCGATTCCAACTCAAGCGTGAGCGCCATCGCGGAGGCGATGGCGGTTCACGCAAGATAACCGATCACGGCCGGAGCGGCCAGTCAGGGAGGGGAGTCGAGCCGAAGACCATCACTGCCCTTTTTCGGCCGATTCCGGAGCTACCGCTTCAGGGCAACATCGAATGCACGAACTAACGTCTCCAATCCCTGCGGCGACGCGCCATCGCTCCAACCATGCCGAGGCCGGCCAGCATCAGGGCATAGGTTTCCGGTTCGGGCACGGCAGCCACGTTGCCGACCAGGTTGATCTCAAGCTGACGGCTGCCGCGGGTGGTGCTGGCGCCTATATCGGCATCGGAAAGATTGAGCAGATACGTGGCGCTGAAGCTGCCTGCAGCCGAAGTGTCCAGCCACGCGCCGTACGAATGGTTCCCGCCTTGGGCCAGGCCCATGAATGCGGTCAGATTGGTCGACAGCTTGTCGGTGTTGCCGGAGCCGGAGACACCATCGAGATCGAGACCGACGCGGTTCGAATCGGCGACGTTGAACACGGTGAAGCCGATGGGCGACACGTTGGAACCCAGGGCCACGGTACCGAAATCGAGGGTGAGGCTGCTGGCGGCCGAGGTACTGTCAAACGATGGCGCGGCATGCAGAAGGTAGCTGTAGCTGGCCTGGACACTTCCCGCCCAACTGACCGTATAGGTGCTGGTGGAACTGGAGGCCTGACCTTGCGTGCGCGAGAGCGTGCTGGTGGCTTGCAGGCTGGGCAGGGTCAGTGCAACGCTGGTCGAGCCGGCACCGACATAATCGTTGAGGCTGGCGGCATTGACCGCGACATTCGCGTTGGTGGCGATGCCGGACGACGCGACCGGCCCCCAACTGCACGAGATGCTGCCAGTCATTCCCATGGCCAATGAGCAGCCGCTTCCGGCGAGGATGACAGCCGGGGTAAATGTGGTGCTGACACCTGCCGCCGCAAGTGCCGCGGTGCTGCTGCCGCTGCCGTTGGCATCGCGGCCGGGACCGTTGTTCTTGCTCCCGACGCCGCTGATGGATTGCACCCGGTCAGACGTGAGCTGGATGTTCGCGCCAACCAGCACTCCGGTGGCGCCATCGAATTGACCCAGGCCGACCGTGGCGACGACCGCGTTGTTGTTGGTGTTCGTCGCCGAGGCAACCGAAGAGGCCAATGCGGTGACATTGGCAGAACCGCTGAAACTGCCGAGCGACGATGTCGTGTTGAGTTGGGCCTGGGCGATTCCGCCGCTGCCCAGCAAGGCTGTTGCCAGCGCTATCTTGGTCAGACTATTCATGGTCGTTATTGCTCCGATGGTTCGTCAAGTGCTTCCCGCAGTTTCGTTCAGGCGGACCTGCGCCGACGGGCGGCACCGCCGACCAGCGCCAGGCCGGCCAGCATCAGGGCGTAGGTTTCGGGTTCCGGCACCGGCGGCGGCGTTATGGCGAGCCAGGTGTTGAAAGCATTCAGGTGATTGTTCGACCCGTTCATCAAGTTGCCATATACGGTGTACAGCGACGAGCTTGTGGGCACCAAGGCTCTGGCGGCGATGAGATCCTGAATATCCAGGAGTTCAATGTTCTTGCCGACGGTCAGCGCAGCAAAGCTGGAGGTGCTGCCTTGGGCCACCAGGCTTCCATAGAGCGACTGCAAGCTCGAATTCTGGAAGTGCCCCGCGGACAAGGACGTCAGGTCGGAAACACCCACACCGGCAAGCCCGGCCTGCCCGACCAGCGCTGCCATATGCGTGTCTTCAGATTTCGGAATGTTCTGGAAGGGCTTGATGGTGGGGTAGAGGCCGCCGAAGATCCGATACACGTTGCCCGCCAGCTTCTCCTCCTCGATCATGTAGCGCAAGCTGCTGATCGCCTGCGGGGAATAGGCTTGGGCCTGGGCGAGGCCTGTAGTGGCAAGGGTCGCTGCAGCGACGGTAATGAGAGTTCGAAACGCGTTCATGAGTTGATTCTTTCGAGGATGGGTAATCGAGAAAGAAGGAGTGCCCAAGCTTCCGGTGCGGGCCGCAGCCTTACCACTATCTGCATAGGGGATTCTATGGCGCGCCTAATGCTAATGGAATGTGGCAAATTGCCGCAGGCGTGCCGCGCCGGGAACTCAAAGTCCGCGAGCACAGGAGCGGCAGGGCAGCGTCAATTTGCCACATTCCAATTTCATGGGCGGTGGAATAGGATGCAAACCATTCCCCGCGCGGCATCCCCTTGCTGGACCGTGGCGTCTCACCTCCGCTCGCGGTCCTTTCGCGCCGGGAATACCCGCTCTCCCCACGGCGGTCCGGAAGGTGTTGGGCACTTGCGTGCCGGCCGGGCCGTCGTTCCCTGATCTCCGCATGTCCACGAACCGCGCGGTCTTCTGCCGGTGCGGTTGCGATCTGCCCGCCGGTTGGCTGTTACCCACCGGACGCGTCGGTCCGGTGGGTAACGTGGTTCACGCTATTTCGCGATGCCCTTGGAATTGCACAAACCGCCGGTGATTTCGATGGTCGTGGCGTTGAGGGCGCCGTTCTCGACGCAATGGCCGATCATGGCCGCAATCTCGTCGGGTTCGACCAGGCGGCCGATGTGTACGTCTTCGAGGATGGCCTTCAGCGCATCCTGGTTCATGCCGGTGAGCATGGGCGTCGCGGTATAGCCCGGCGCGATGCCGACGCAGCGGATGTTGCGGATGCCGCGCATGAGGAACTCGCCGATGATGATCTTCGGCATCAGCGCATCGGCGACCTTGGTCGACGAGTAGTTGAGCTGGCCGATCTGACCGACCTTGTTGACCGACGAGATCGGCACCAGCAGTCCTTCCCAGCCGCCATTGACCATCGCCTCGGCTGCGTCGCGCAGGGTCAGGAAGGTGCCGGTCAGGTTGACGTCGATCACCGGTTGCCACTTGTCTAGGCCCATCTTGCGCGAGACCTTGCCGGTCTCCTTGTCCAGCGTCAGCATGGTGCCGTCGCGGATGATGCCAGCCGAGCAGACGGCGATGTTGAGCTTGCCGAAAGCTTCCAGGGTTGCCTTGATGAACTTCGCGGTCTCGGCTTCGCTGGTGACGTTGGCCTGGATGCCGATCACTTCGCCGCCCATGTCCCTGATGTCCTTGACCACGCGATCGAGGTTCTTCTGGATCATGTCGACGACGGCGACCTTGGCGCCCCGCTTGGCGAAGAACTTGGCCACGGCTTCGCCGATGCCGTTGCCGCCCCCGGTGACGAGAGCTACGCTGCCTTTGATTTCCATGATGTGTTCCTCTGGATGAATGCGTTACTTGGCAAAGGACGTGCTGTCCTTGTTCCAGTAGATGAAGTTCGGATGGCTGACGTCCGGCCCGACGATCTTGAGGTCGCCCACCATGTTCGGGTGCGCGACATCCGGGCCGACCGACTTGATGCCGACCGGGTAGATCGTCTTCACGAGCGTCGTTGCCCGCGCCTCGGCGTCGGCATCGGCCAGGCCCGCGAAGAGGCCGGCACCGACCAGGGCGCTGGTGCCACCGGGCATCTTGCGGCTGATCTCCCAGCCATTGCCGCTCTTGGCGATCGAGAACTCCATGTCGTTGTAGATGATGGTCTTCATCACAGTCTTCTCAGCACGGTGACGCAGTTGGTGACGGCGGAGCCGCCGACGTTGAAGGCCACGCCGATGTCCGCCTTCTTGGCCTTGACGCCGATCGCCTCGCCGATGATCTGCTTGTAGATCAGCGTGTGCATCGAGGCGCCGGTGGCGCCCACTGGATGGCCCTTCGATTTCAGGCCGCCGGAGAGATTGACGGCGACCTTGTCGTCGCGCGTGAAGCGGCCTTCGACGTAGTCGTAACCAGCACGACCATCCTTGGAGAGACCAAGCGCCTCGGTCGAGATGATCTGGTTGATGGTGAAGCAGTCATGCACTTCGGCGAGGTCGATGTCGGCTGCGGTGATGCCGGCTTCCTTGTAGGCCTTGGCGACGGCGTCCTTGCCGGCCATCAGCTCGTACATGTTGGGCCGCACGTTTTCCGGCAGGCGTTCGACCGAGTGGCCGATGCCGGCGATTTCCACCGCCCGCTTCTTGTTGATGACATTGGCGGTCTGGGTAATCACCAGCGCCGCGGCGCCGTCGGACACCAGCGAGCAGTCGTGCAGGCGCAGGGGTGCGGCGATCATCATGTTCTTGCACTTGCCGCGGGCGTCGAGTTCGTTGAGCTTCATGATCGCCTCGACGGTCGCGGGACCATTGCGCACATGAGCCAGCGGATTCTCGGCGCCGTTCCTGTAGCACAGCGCTCCCGCAGTCCAGAGCATCTTCTCGAGTTCCTCGGTCGGGATCTTGTACTTCGCCTGGTAACCCTTGGCATACTCTGCGAACAGCATCGGGAACGACCAGCCCTTGGAGCCCTCGCTCGGCCAGTGCGAACAGCAGGCGAGCACGTGCGTCATCTGCGGCGTCGGCAGCAGGTTCATCTTCTCGACACCGATCACCAGCGCGTGCCGCGCGCGTCCCGCCTCGACGGCATACAGGGCATCGTAGAGCGCCACCGACGACGAGGCGCAGGCGCACTCGCAGCGCGTCATGGGCTTGAAGCGCAAGGCGGGATCGATTTCCGCTGCAATCGGCGCGACGTGTTCCTGGTTGGCGAACGAAGCCGGGGAACAGGAGCCGACGTAGATTGCGTCGATGTCCTTCGCTTCCAGGCCGGCATCGGCGATGGCGCCGCGGCCGGCCTCGATCAGCAGATCGTAGTAGGTCTTGGTGTCGGTCATCAGGCCGGTGGCCTTGTCCTTGATCACGAACGCCCCGAACTCGGTGTTGTAGGCGCCGATAATGCTCGCTTTGCTCATATCCATCCCTTTCTGCAAGTGCGCTACAAGGAAGACGGCCTAATGAGAATAGCATCGTTGGTGCGCAATTCCACCGCTTCGTGCCCATCGCCGGTTCGTGATCCTGTGCGAACTGGTATTCGCCGGCTTTCCCGTTCTGGCGCGGCCGTCTCGCGGCGGCATGGCGCGGTTTGTGGCAGCATGGCGGACTTCGGAACCATGGAGTCTTTCAGCATGCTTTGTCGCATCGCCCCGCTTGCTGTCCTGCTGTTCGCTCAATCCGCCCTGGCCGTCCAGGACTGTGACCTGAACGGCGAGTCGGTCAACCCGGCCAATGGCCATACCACGCAGGGCAAGACGGGGCTGATGCGTTGCCGCGACCGCGACAGCGGGCAGGTCGTGCGGGAAGAGGAATTGCGGGCCGGCCAGTTCGTCGGCCTGGTTCGCTACTACAAGGACGGCTGGCTGGAGAAGGAATACAGCGTCAACGAGAAGCACAACCGCGATGGCCGGGCCCGGGAGTTCTACCCGGATGGCCGCGTGGCGGGCGAGGAAACCTACCGCAATGGCAGCGCGGTCGGAACAAGCCGCAGTTGGTATCCGAACGGCGCCCTGAAACGGATCAGTGTCCGTGGCGACGACGACCGCGAGCAGGCGTCGGCCGAATTCAACGACCGCGGCCAGCTCAAGAACCTGCGTTGTGCCGACCGGCCGCTGATGGGCAAGGATACTGACGACGCGGCATTCTGCGGCCACGGTGTCCGCGAGCCGGTGACGCGAGAACTCTATTCGGACAAGGGCGTGGTGCGCCGCCGGGTCAGCCACCTGGCCGGCCAGCGCGTTGCCTCCGAGTCGCTGTGGGACAACGGCAAGCCGCAGGAGCAACAGGAGATAGGCAAGGGCACATGGGTCGAGCGCAGCTTCTCGCGGGAAGGGGTCAAGCGGCGCGAGACGCGCTGGATCGCCTTGGACAATGGCCGCGTCAAGCAGTCGGAACAGGAGTTTCACGAAAGCGGCAGCCTCGTTCGCGAGCGCCGCTGGGAGGCGGGCGAACTGGCGAGCGAGAAGACCTGGTTCCTCAACGGCCAGTTGAAGACCGACGACCGTTACGCCAAGCGCGACGGCCGCAGCGTCTGCGATGCGAGCGAGTTCCACGACAACGGCAAACCGCGCCGCCAGGGTACGTACCTGGTGCGCAACGGCTATCTCAACGGGGCGATCGGAAGCCACCGCGGCTTCGACAACGATGGCCGGCTGCGCAGCGAGTCCGAGTACGACGCCAACAGCCGGCTGACGCGCGAGCGGGAGTTGGACGAGACCGGCCGCGTCGTCCGCGACGACGCCGTGTTCGAAGACGGTTCGCGCAAGGCCTTTGCCGCGCCGGCGCGCTGACTGGTCGATCGACGATGTCCGAGGACACGCGGCCCGGTTTCTCGCGCTGGGATGATCCCGCTACGACGGGGCCGACCCGGCTCGCGAGGGTGCTTCGCTTCACGGTGATCGGCGCCATCCATGTCGCCGTGCTGGCCGGCGCGACGCTGTGGATCCGGCCCGAACTGGCGACAGAGGTCGAGCGCGTCTACGTTCGGCTGATCGAGGCCGCGCCACGACCGGAACCGCCGCCCGTCGTCGAGCAGGTGCGCCCGCTGCCGATGGCCAGACAGAAGACGGTGAAGCATCCCGAGCCGCTTCCGGTGCTGGCCGCGCCGGCGGATTCGTCGGCGCCGGCGAGCTTCGCAGTGGCACCGGCGCCGTCCGTCCCGCCGGGCCCACCGGTCGCTGCGCCAGCCGCGCCCCCGGTCGTCACCGAAGCGAGCTTCGATGCCGAGTATCTGCACAACCCCAAGCCGGTGTATCCCTGGGTGGCGCGTCGCCGGGGCGACGAGGGCAAGGTCATGCTGCGGGCGCGCGTGAGCGCCCAGGGCAACGCCCTGATGGTCGAGGTCCAGGAATCGAGCGGCTCCGGCGTGCTCGATGAGGCCGCACGCGACGCAGTGCTGCACTGGCGATTCGTGCCCGCCCGGCGCGGCAGTGAAGCGATCGAATCCTGGGTCGGCGTGCCGATCGTGTTCCGCCTGGATCGGTAAGGTGCTATTCGATCAAGATCAGGTTTGAGCGGATCACGAACACCGTCGCCACCGCGGCGAAGAGCAGAAAGCCTATGGCGGCCACGGCCGCCAGCCGTACAGAGACATCCGGTATCACGTTCTTCAGGCTCTCGATGTGCCGGAAAGGCTGCACAGCGCCGGTACCGATGCCGGCCGCGGCCGCGGCGAAGAGCGACACGTAGAGCAGGTAGCCCTGATAGCCATACTCCGGCTTGAGAATGCAGAACGGGCAGTGATGGTGCGGGTGCTCGTAGATGTAGAGCGAGACGAAGGAGATGATGCCGGCCAGCGCCACGACGAAGGCGACCACGCTGGTTGCCGCGACCGCGTAGCCGCCGCGCCGGGTCTGCGCGTGGAAGGCGGCGGTGGCGAACGCCAGCCCGGTCGTTACGTAGAAGCCGATCATCGCAGGGACCGGCGACAGCGCAGCCAGGTCGCCGGAGAGTCCCTTGGTATCCTCCGAGAACAGGCTGCCGCAGCATGAGGTGATGACGTCGGCGCGCAGGTTGAGGAAGTACTTGAGCTGCAGGCCAAGCACCAGCGCCACGGCCGGCAACAGCAACAGGAGCGCTGCGTACTTGATGCGCACCAGCGGATAGTCGGGCGCGCGGGTATCGACATGGTTTACCGCCAGCCAGCCGGCGGCGAGGAAGAACACCGCCATCTGCGCGATCAGCGCCGGGAAGCCCCAGGCATTGGCGTTGAGCGTGCCCACCGCGCACATGGCGCCGACGAACATCACCGACATCTTGTCGGCGTTGAACACGAACAGCAGCAGGGCAGCCAACTGGGTGGCCATGACGAAGACCGCCAGCGTCGAGAACAGATAGGTGCGCCGCTCGAGTTGCAGTTGCCGCTCGGAGCCGCTGGTGATATCCCAGTGGCGGATGATCTGGATGGCGAAGGGTGCGGCAACCAGCAGCATCACGACCGAGACGGTGGACGCCAGCAGCAGCGCAATTATTGCGGGTTGAAAAATCACCGCTCGACCAGCTTACCGTCGCGCATGTCCACGACGCGATGCACGGCGGTCGACTCCACCACCAGCGGATCGTGGCTCGTGAGTATCACCGTGCGGCCTTCGGCGTCGAAGCTCTCCAGGATGGCCATGAATTCCTTCGCCAGCGCGGTGTCGAGATTGGCGGTCGGTTCGTCGGCGATCAGCACCTCGGGGTCGTTGATCAGCGCCCGGGCGATGGCGACGCGCTGCTGCTCGCCGCCGGAGAGCCACTCGGTACGGGCATCGCGCCGGTGCCCCAGGCGCAGGCGTTCCAGCAGCGTTTCGGCTTGCTGCTTCAGTTCGCGATGCGGCCTGCCGGTCGGGTAGGCGGGCAGCATCACGTTCTCCAGCGCGCTCATGCCCTTGATCAAATTGAACTGCTGGAAGACGAAGCCGAACGTCTTGCGCCGGATCTCGGTAAGAAAGCGCTCGGGCAGGCCTGAGATGTCGCGGCCATGCAGGCTGACCCGGCCGCTGGTCGGGCGGGCCAGGCAGCCGATCAGCGTCAACAGCGTCGTCTTGCCCGAGCCGCTCGGCCCGCGCAACGCCGTTACGCGCTTTGCCTCGATGTTCAGGCTGATCCCCGACAGCGCCCAGAACTCGTTGTGCTGGCCTTGGTTGAAGGCCTTCTTGACCTCGCGCAGTTCAATCATGCCCGCATTACCGCGTCGGGGTCGGTGACTGCCGCACGCCAGATCGGGACGAGTACCGCCGCCATGTACGGAAACACCGTGAAGAAGAACAGCGTCGCTATCTGAAGACCGTCGATTACGGGCACCAGTTCGAAGCGCGGATAGAGCACGGCCCAGCCCTTGAGCACCGGTTCGAACAGCGGTGCCCCGAGTCGAAAGACCTGCACGTAGGCGGCGACGAAACCGGCCAGGAAGGCGGTGACGGAAATCAGGCCGCCTTCCCAGAGTTTCATCTTGATGATGTCGCCGGTCTCCCAGCCGATGGCCTTGAGGATGCCAATCTCCCGCTTCTCGTCGGCCGAGAGGCCGGACGCCTTCTCCCAGGCGAGTATCGAGAAGGCCAGGATGGCGGCCGAAAGCAGCGCGAGCATGATGCCCTCGCGCCAGTCGAACACCGAGGCATAGGTACGCTGCATCTCCTCGCGCAGGATGGGCCGGGAGTCGGGCAGCAAGTTGGCGAGCTTGGCGGCGACGTTGCGCACCTCTTTCGGATTGGCGACCGAGAGGGCGACGTCGGTATAGTGGCCGGCCGGGTAGGCGAAGAAGGCGCGGAAGTCTTCCTCGTTCACCAGCACCAGGTCGGCGCTGGCGAGCTCCGAAGCCTGGGGCAGGACGGCCGCGACCGTGAATGAGAACAGCTCGCCGGAATACGAACGGAAGGAAACGCCGTTGTTCAGCGCCAGGCCGCGCTGCCGGGCCAGAGCGGGGCCGATGATCAAGGTGCCTTTCGCCACGCTGCCGTCGCCCGGCACCATGAAGGTGTAGTTGGCCTTGACCACGGCATCGTAGTAGTAGCCCCATAGCCGGCCTCGGATCTGCTGAACGCCCCGCAGCCGGCCGATGCGCTCGATATAGCCGGGCGGGATCAGGTCGTGGCGGCCGGCCACCAGGCGCTGCAGAACAACCTCAGGAGCGCCTTCGAGTATCACCGCTGCTTCGTGGCGCAGCGCATGGGTGTAGAGCGTGACCGAGGCCAGCACGAACACCAGCAGCCCGTAGACCAGCAGGAGGCCGAGATTTCGCCCCTTGCGCCGCATGAGCGACGCCAGGGTGAAATCAATCAGGTGTCGTTGTCTCTCGAACCAGATCGGCATGTTTGGGAACGATCAACGAACCACTCGGAAAATGCTCCAAAGCGAGCGGGTGGTCCTGGAAGGCCGAGTGCAGGTCGGCCTGGCTGGGGTGGCGCGTGTAGCGGGCCTCGGTGAACAGCGCGAGGTCGGTTAGGCCCAGGCGCCCTGCCAGGGCGCGCATCGCGTCGATGTCGGCGGCGCGGGACTCGCACGACAGGCCGGCATCGACCAAGCAGGCCGCGCATGCGCCGGCAAGCAGCGCCAGGACAATGAAGCCGTTGGTGGAGGGTCGCAGGCTCATGGCAAGTGCTTGCGGATCGTCGCCGCAATATCGGCGGGCAGCGTGCCCAGCGGTATCGTCGCCGCGAGCGTGCCGTCAGGGCCGACGACATAGGTGGGTGCGCTGTGGTCGACGGCGTAGTTGCCATCGGCATCGGGGGGCCGGCGCTGATAGCCGGCCCCGAAGGTCTTGGCGACGACTTCGATTTCGGTCGGTGTGCCGGTCACTCCCAACATCTCCGGGTGGAAGAATGCGGCGTAGTCCTTGAGAATTGCCGGCGTGTCGCGCTGCGGGTCGACCGAGATCATGATCATCCTGGTTTTCGCGCGCTCCTCCGGCGTCAAGGCATTCAGGGCCTGGGCGCCGGCGGCCATCGAGGCGGGGCAGATGTCCGGGCAGTGGGTGTAGCCGAAGAAGATCAGCAGCACTTTGCCTCGCAGCGCCAGCGTGTCCACCGGGCCTGCGGCAGACTGCAAGACGAAGTCGCTGCCGCGGGGTGTGCCGGTTGCCGGTGGATGGGCATCGCCGCAGCTGGCGAGGACCGCGACGAACAGAGCGAGTATGGGCAGGAGGCGACGCATTTCGATAACGCAGATGCGCTGGCGAGCTTACATGAAAAAAGGCGCACTCCGTTGAGAGCGCGCCCAATTCACACGGGGAGATGTGTGATGGGAGGTTCGGTCAGACGCGGCTCGCGGCACGCATCAGCGCGCCCCGCAGGGCGAGGGTGACGCTGGAGGCCATGCCGACCCGCTGGGCCAGTGCCGGCAGCAGGATCAGCGAGGCGATGGCAAATCCGGCGCCCAGCAGAAGGGCCGGAAGTTCGGAAGAGTCGTTGGCTTGCGTTTCGGTGGCTTGCGTCGGGTTCATGGCAGGCTCCGGGTGTGATCGTTGGAGCCATCGTACCGCGTTCGCGAATCGTCGACGGGCGACAAATTGTCGCAGGGGTAGTTTGCCCCATGGCGATCCATGGCTTTCTCTACCACGATAGGAATATGGCTCGCGCGTTACCTTGGCGCCGGCAAACCGCCGAAATGGACCGGATTGCCCCTTTGCGTGGGGCAATGGCGTCAGCCGTATTGCTTACGGAATAGCCCGATCGGACTATTGCTGATTGATCATCGCCATGGGATAACGTCAAGGTCACATTGCTGGCGATTCGAGTGCGCTCACTGACCCACTCCTGCCACGCGCAATGATCCGATCGTTTCTAAGTCTAAGGAGCTTGATATGTCGAAGAGTCGTACGCTGGGTTGCCTGCTTGGGATGTCTCTGCTGCTCGGAAGTGGGGGCAATGCGGCCTGGGCCGCTACTTACAGTGACACCTTGGCATTCAACACTTACGGTCCGGTCTCAGTTGGCCCGTTTGCGGCAGGCATCGATCTGGACCGCCACTACCTGGGTAATTCCTTTAACGGCTCCGCGCTTGACGTCACATTCACTGTTGGTAACTACGGCGCGTATACCATGCTGGGGCTGATCCTTGCCACGGATCCCAACCAGGCGATTTTCAACAACCCGACCAGTCTCGCCGCACTCGTGAGTCCGACCATGACCCCCGACGCCGTCGGCACGTTTCTCAAGGCCAATGTCAAGGGCTTGCAGTCCTATATCTATGGCGATCACAATTACATCACGTCCAATGAGATTGGTTCCATGACGTTTGCCGCCGGCACGACTTACTACGCCTTTGTCGCCGGGGGCTCGCTATACGGCAGCAATGGCGCGCTGACGGATCCTTCGGTGGGCTACACGCTTTCCGTTGGCGCCGTGCCTGAGCCGGAGTCCTACGCCGTGATGCTCGCCGGGTTGGGCCTCTTCGGCCTGATGGTGCGTCGTCGCAAGGGGCAAGCAACGGCGTAAGTCCGACCGCGCTACTTACCGACGCCGACGGCGGACGATGGTCCCCGTCGGCGTTTCTGTTTCCGCTACTCAGACGGTGATCTTGCTCCGCCGCCGGGCGATGACGCCTATAAAACCAAGACCGGCCAGGAACATGGCCCAGGACTCGGGTTCGGGAACCAGGGCCGCGTTGGCGACCGCGTAGAAGCCAAGGACGCGCTGGCTGCCCACACCGTTGGGGTGGCCACCGTCACTGGTGAAGCCTGAATACAACTGCTGATAGGTCTTGCCGCCGGAAACGAACGTGTGTTGAACGCCGGTGGTATGCCAGGCCTCGATGTCGGCAATGTCGAACAGCAGGCGGTCGCTCGATCCGGCCACGAAGGAGCGTACCGCGGTGTTGAAGTTGTTGCGCAAGATGTTGTCGCTACCGCTGCCGGTTGTGAGCGGCATGGTGGCATACACCGGTCTCGTGCCTGAGCCGGCCAACTTCAACTTCCCTTCCATCTGTGCCATGAACGGCAGGTAGTCCTTGGCAATAGCGTCCTGGTCGATGTAACAGAACTTGTCCATCGCCAGGTCCACCTTGCCGGCCCAGCCATTCACGAGAGCCTGATCGAACTCGTTCAGCTTCTGCTGCCAGCCGGGATTGCCGCGGTTGGATTCATAGACCCATCCGTCGAGGACAGTTGCGGGCGGAGTGGACGAGGCGGAGGCTGTCTGGAGTTGGTAGAAGTTCGCGTTGTTGGCATGCAAGGCGTCGAGACCGGCCACCATGTTGCCGCCCACCGAGGCATGCGCGAAGAAGTAGTTCAGATCGCCGATCTTGTCCATCGCGCCTTGCGAATAGCTGCTCACCGCATCGACGGAGTTGTGATCGATCACTGCGGCATGAGCCTGCAGCATGCCGAGCGTGGCGACCAACGATGTTGCGAACGAAACATGTCTTGGCAGAGCCATTGCCGGTTCCTCATTCTCGTGATGAAGCAAACTACGACGCAGAAACGCGGGTATCCCGGTGTCGCGGACATCGCACTGCCACCTTGCCTGATGCCGTCGTCGGCTTGCGGCGGTGACGGATGGTCAAGGCAGCATGACATCCCGATGGCAACAACCCACGATGCAATGGCAATAGTCCGTTCGGTCTACATCGATCGACGTAACACGATCGAGAGAAGTCAGGTTCGGCGCTGGCGCAGAGAGCGTGGTGCGTAACGTTGCTTGGACGTCGCGGCGGTTGCCGGGTGCAGAGACTCCTCTCACCACCGAGCGCGCCGTTCTGTGACGCGTGCTTGCAAGCGACAAATTGTCGCAGGGGCGGGCGCGGCAAAATCGGCCAGAATGCGAGGCTCAAGAGCCACGAAACAGCTTGACTCCCGAAGTCGACTGCATGCCCAGCTACTCAAGCTCATATTGGAGCGATCCGTTTGCCGTGCAGGCGTCACCTGCACGGCGGGGCGTGCGTTTCGTGGTGATTCTCGCGGCCCACGTCGCGGTGCTTTGGGCGGGGCTCGAACTGGCCTCGCGGCCGGATGTGCGCGAGATAGCCAGCGAACTGATGGTGCGGTTGGTCGAACTGCCGCTACCCGACGCGAAGACGGAGTTGCCCCCGCAGCCGCCGAAGCCGCAACTGGCGCGCCCGACCCCACCGCCGCCGATCATGACGGTGGCGCCGGATACCGCTGCCCCGGCGGCGACATTCTCCGTGCCGCCGCAGCCGCCGGCGCCACCCGTGGTGGAGGCCGTTCCAGTGCTGGCCGCGCCTGTGGTGACGGCTGCGCGCTTCGATGCCGATTACCTTTCGAACCCGAAGCCCGTCTATCCGACAAACTCGCGCCGACTGGGCGAGGAGGGCAAAGTGATGCTGCGCGTCCACGTCAGCGCCGAAGGAACGTCGCTGGACGTGCAGATCAAGCAGTCATCCGGTTTTGTACGGCTCGACGAGGCGGCGAAGGCCGCCGTCGAGCGCTGGCGCTTCGTACCGGCTCGCCGCGGCAGCGATCCGGTGGATTCCTGGGTGGCCGTTCCGATAGTATTCTCGCTGCAAACTTCGTAGGGGTTCACATGCAATCACAGTTGGGCCTCGCCCATTTCTGGTCCCAGGGCGACTTCGTCACCCACGCGGTGGCCGTCATCCTGCTACTGCTGTCGGTGTCGTCGTGGATGGTGATCGTCGGCCGCGGCGCTTGGCAATGGAAGACCAATCGTTGTTTCGATCGCGCGATGGGTGCCTTCTGGTCGGCCGATTCGCTGGATGCCGCCGTGGAGGCGATCAAGGCCGAGGACAGCAGCCGGGTGTTCGCGCAGATGGCCGCGGCCGGCGCTTCCGCGGCGCGGGCGCATGAGCAGCACGTTGCACGCGGTATCGGTGCCGGCGTCAGTCAGAGCGAATCGGTGACGCGCGCGCTGCGCAGCCAGATCGTGCGTACCCAGGCCGGCATCGAGCAGGGGCTCACCTTCCTGGCCTCGGTCGGCTCGACGTCCCCGTTCATCGGCCTGTTCGGCACCGTATGGGGCATCTACCACGCGCTGGCGGGGCTCGCGGGCGCGACGCAGGTGGTGCTGGACAAGGTGGCCGGCCCGGTCGGCGAGGCGCTGATCATGACGGCGGCCGGCTTGTTCGTCGCCATTCCCGCAGTGCTTGCCTACAACGCGCTGACGCGCGGCAACCGCATCGTGATGGCGCAGCTCGATGGCTTCGCGCACGATCTGCATGCCTACCTGACCACCGGCGCCAAGAACAACGGCGGCGTGCAGATCACGCCGGCCGGCCAGCTGTCGCGGGCCGCCTGATCATGTCCTTCGGCGGATTCGAGGACAAGCCGGGCGTCTCGCCCATGTCGGAGATCAACACCACGCCGCTGGTGGACGTGATGCTGGTGCTGCTGGTGATCTTCATCATCACGGCGCCGCTGTTTCATCAAGCCGTACCCATCGACCTGCCCAAGGTCGACGCCACCAAGCTCGAAGACAAGCCTCACGTGATTCAGGTCGCGCTCGACGAGCAGGGGCAGATCTACTGGAACGGCGAGGCCATCCACCGCGATGCCCTCGCGACGCGCCTGCAGGAGGCGCGCAGCCTGAACCCCGAGCTGCACCTGCGCGCGGATCGCGCCACACGCTACGAGAAGGTGGCCGGGGTGATGGCCGCCGCACAGCATGCTGGCATCGTCAAGATCGCCTTCGTCACCGATCCGGCTCAGCCCTGAGTTCCCTGCCCGCGACATCGAATTCGGCTTCGCCCGCAAGGTACGTTCGCTCTACGCCGGTCTGAACGTGAAGTTCTGAGTCAAACGCTGTCAGGGGCACCGCGCCCGACAGCGCCTGAGCTTCGAGTGGCCCCTCTCGAAATGTCCTCGCCGAACCGAGGGCATCTTCGTTCCAGCGTTAACATTCGTCGCCGCTCGGCGACAGGGTGCACGACTCCGTCCGATTCGCCATCCTTCGTTCCTCGCTGAGCGTCGCGATCGCGACTGACCTTCGCCCATTGGAGCAAACCCTGGGCGCAGCCGCGTAGCAGGGGTTATCCCTGAACACCAAGCATCGCCTGCGCAAGTCCCTGTGCTCAGGGACTCAGACAGCCGTCAGGCCACGGATACAAGGAGTGATGATGAACGTACGCAATCGGTACTGGCTGCATGTATTGGCGCTTTTCGCCGGCAGCGTCGGCTTTCTTCTGTTGGCCCTCTGCTGGTCGCCCTTCTGGCTGGCGGCGATACCGGCGGTGCTGCTCGCGGCGTGCCAAGGCTTGATGGGTCTCGAATGCGAGTTGTGCGGCGACCCGCTGTTGTATTACGAGCGCCGCTTCGGCGGGCGCGCCATTACGGCCTGGTGGCTGGTGATGCCGCGTGAATGCCAGACCTGCGAGCATCCGGTTGCCGAACCGAGCGATCTGGTACCCGACCTCGGACTGGCCGGGAGCCCGTCCTAACGCTCATGGCTCCGATGGACCACCCCGCATCATGAAATACGCTGACTTCGTAGCGCCTCAAGCTGGCAAATGCGCCCGCCCCTCCCATCCTCCCCTCGCGGGGAGGCTACTGGTCAGCTCGCTGCGCTCGATCATC
>JBGOZF010000076.1:0-21806 GCA_041480065.1 Rhodocyclaceae bacterium | reverse complement strand
CCTCCGGCAACCACTCTTGCACCGACGGCGGCAACAGGTAGTCGGTGTCTCGATCAATCGGGTGAAAGGCCATGGCGATTTCCAGCAGACTCAATGGCTATGATTATCGCATACTACTGGTTAAGTCCGACAGGCTGCTAGGCCGCGTCTACTTCCGGCAGCGCGATCTTCTGGTCGGTGCTGAACTGGTAGTCGTGGAAGATGTGTTCGGCCGACAGCACCTGGTAACTGCCGTCCGTGCGTCTGCGCGAAGTGTCCTTGAGCCGGTAGGTGGTGTGGCCGCAGGTCCAGCAGTCGTAGTTGCGCATGTGGGTGCACAGGCAGGTCTTGTCCATCACCGCGAGCTTCTTGGCCTCGGGATGCGCGGCCACTTCGCGGTTGTAGGCCTCGATGTACTGGCAGGAGCCCTTGGCGTCCAGCAGGTAGCCGAAGGCCTCGCAGTTGGGGCGGATGCCGCTACCGATGGCTGGGCAATGCTTCAACATGCGCATCGGATATCCGGTCGGCGAGATCTGGTTCACCTCGATGTCGTCCTCGCTCGCCTTGAAGTATTCCTGCTGGACATTTTCGGGCAAGCCGCATTCGCGGGCGACGGTGAAGCGCGTGGCGACCTGGACGGCGGCGGCGCCCAGATCCAGGAAGGACACGGCATCGGTGCCGGTGAAGATGCCGCCGGCCGGAATCAGCGGAATCTCGAGTTGCTCGGCAAGAAGCCAGGCGCGGATTTCGGCGACGATGGCGGCGAGGTCGTAGGCGGCCCAGTCCATGCCGAAACCGAGATGGCCGCCGGCCAGCGGACCTTCGATGACCACGTAGTCCGGCAGCCGTCCGGTACGGGCGCTCTTCTTGAGGAAGAGCTGGAGCGCGCGCAAGGAAGAGACGATGATGCCGAGCCTGGCGTCGCGGAAGCGCGGGTGGTCTTCCATCAGCGCGAAGGAACCCAGATGCAGTCCCGCAGCCAGGGTGATGCCATCGATGCCGGCATCGAGCGCCGAGCGCAGCCTGACCCGCAGCGTCTCCCGCGGCGCATTCATGGTCAGCTTTTCCATGCAGTTGATGAATATCAGGCCGGATCCGCGCTTGGCCTCCATGGCGCCGGCGACATGGCGCTCCGTCGCGTCGGCGAGGCGGGCCAGGTCGAACTGGACATCCGACTTGTCCGTGTTGGCGACGTTGTATTTGTACTGCTTGAGCTTGTCCTTGACGAAGGTGGTCTTGAAATGGCGGTCGCTGACCGTGGGTACCATCGCATCGGAGATGTGGCCTATGCCGCCCAGCCGCGCCGCTTCGAGGGCGAGGCCGGCAGTGGATATGTCCACTCCCATGCCGCCGATCACGATCGGAACCAGTTCCTGCTTGCCCAGCCGGAGCCGGAAGTCGTCAACCCGCTTCATCACGCGCCACCATCGATGTCGAACCCGACTCAAACATAGCACGGCTCGGCCGCGGCGGCAGTGTTGGCGGCTAGCCGGATCCCCATTGGGCGGTGGCGATTCCCGTGCCCAGGTCGGCTTCGACCAGCCGGCGGCGTACTTCGAGCAACTGAGCCAGCAGCGCCGGCTCGGCGCGGCCGTAGGCGTCGGCATCGGGTGTGCGCTTGACCACTACGCCGAGCAGTTCGGTGATCGCGTTGCCGATCGAGTTCTGGCTGATGGTGACGATCAGCCGGCCCTCGTCGTTGCGGTAGATCAGTTGCTTGAAGGCCGGTTGCCAGCGTATGGCGTTGGCGTAGCGGGCGTCACGGATGCAGCGGTCGCGCACCATCTTCGCGGTCTTCAGGAAATCGTTGTTGAACTGGAGCTTGTTCTCCACCAGTTCCGGGAAGTAGATGTCGCGCGGCAGCGGCGCGTTGCGTGTCGACACCTGGCTGAAGAAGCTGCGGTAGAAGTCGATGAAACCCTTGAGGATGACGTCGTACTCCTTCCAGAAGCGCACTTCCTTCAGCGCGGCGATGCCGTCCGGCACCTCCCAGCTCGGCAGTCCCTGCGGGTAGCCGGTGAGCGCGATGCGGCACGAGCCCTCCTGGCATGGCCTGAGCACCTGCAAGTCAAGCCCGTCGAAGAAGGCGCGATACACATCGCGCATGTAGGCCTGGAACAGCGAGTGCTGGCCGCCGTCGGTGAGGTTCGGGTTGTTGGCGTCGGCAAGCGGCGCATTGCGCAGCGCGAGCTTGTCGAACACCATGAAATGGTTGTGGAGCATGCGGATGCTCGGTACGCCGGGCGAAGTCAGCGGCCAGGTGGCATCGAGACTTGCTTCCCCGGCCAGCACCAGGTGGCGCTCCGGATCGGGGTAGCGCTCGAGCATGTAGCCGATGATCACCTGGTTCATGCGGTTCCAGACGTTCTTCACCGGCTCCGGCACCTGGCTGCGGCGCACCGGCCGGCCGAGCGGGTCGAGGATGTCCTGCGACGTGTTGTAGATGATCGAGGTGTCGAACTCGTTGCTGTGGCCGAGCGCCTTGCGGTAGAGCAGCAGGCCTTCAGGGTTCTGCAGCAGGCCGTTGTTATGTACGAGGTCGTTGAGGTTTTCGGCGCTGTTGAAGAACTCATTGGCCGCCATGCCCTCGGGGACCACGAGCGGTATCGGTCGATAGGGGGTGACGATCTCTCTGGGGCCGATCTGCATGACTGGGTACCTCAAAATCTTTCTTGGCCGGCGAGGATAGGCGGCCTGCGTGTCGGCGGCAAATCGAAGATGGTTACGGGCGCTTCAAAAGGCTCTATGCTAGCGCTCTCGTGATCAGCCAACAAAGGACAATCTCATGATCCGGAGATTCGCGCCGCTGCTTCTGGCGCTTGCCATCCCGTCTGCGATGGCCGCCGAAAAGGTCAACCGTGCCGAGGACCGGGACGAGGTGGCCGTGGCCATCTACAACGACTCTCTGGCGCTCATCAAGGAAGTCCGTCGCCTCGATCTCGACAAGGGCGTGAACGACGTCGCCCTGCGCGACGTGTCGGCGAAGATGCGGCCGGAGACGGCCAGTCTGCGCGCCATCTCGGGACCGCCCCTGCGGCTCATCGAGCAGAACTTCGACTTCGACCTGCTGACGCCGCAGAAGCTGCTCGACAAGTATGTCGGCCAGAACGTGACCGTGATCCGCAGCAACCCGGCCACGGGGGCGGAGACGCGGGAGACCGCCCAGGTGTTGGCCACCAACGATGGCACGGTGCTGAAGTTCGCCGACCGAATCGAGACAGGAATTCCCGGCCGCCTGGCATTCGGCGACATTCCGGCGACGCTGCGCGACCGGCCGACGCTGGTCGTCCGGCTTGAAAGCGCGGTGGCGGGGAAGCAGACGGCCGAACTTTCCTACCTTTCCGGCGGCCTCTCCTGGCGTGCCGACTACGTGGCCGAACTCGCGGGCAACGAAGGCATGCTCGACCTCGCCGGCTGGGTGACGCTGACCAACCAGAGCGGTACGGCTTACGAGAACGCGAAACTCCGACTGGTGGCGGGAGACGTGAACCGGGTGCGCCAGGAGATGTCCGACAAGCGGTATCCGATGCCGATGGCGGCGCCTGCACCGGCCCGCGAAATGGCGCGCGAAGAAGTGTTCGACTACCACCTGTACACCCTCGGCCGGCCGACCTCGATCCGCGACAACCAGACCAAGCAGGTGGCGCTGCTTTCCGCTTCGCACGTGCCGGTGAAGAAGGAGTACCTGCTGGCCGGCGAGACCTGGTACTACCAGAACCAGGCGTCGGACCTGGGCCGCAGGCAGAAGATCGCCGTCTTCCTGGAATTCGAGAATGCCGGCGGCGATCTCGGCAAGCCGCTGCCCAAGGGCGTGGTGCGGGTGTACAAGAAGGACTCGAAGGGCAACGCGATCTTCATCGGCGAGGACGCCATCGACCACACGGCCAAGAACGACCGCGTCCGTCTGAAGATGGGCAATGCCTTCGACGTCACCGCCAGCCGCAAGCAGACCGCTTTCCGGCAGCTTTCTGGCCGGCCGAATCCGGTGTATGAGACCGCCTGGCGTATCGAGTTCAACAACGCCAAGGATCAGGCGGTGACCGTCAAGGTGGTGGACCATGCCCGGAGACTGGGAGATCGCCAGCGAGAGCCAAGCCCATGCAAAGGGCGATGCCCACTCGGCCGTCTGGCAGGTGACGGTGCCGGCCGAAGGCAAGACGGCGCTGGAGTACTCCGTACGCATAAAGTGATATGGGCGGCAGCGGCGAAGCGAGTGTCTGACCGCGACACCGGCTTGACCTGCGTCACTTGACCGCAGCCGGGAAACCGGTAACTTAGCCGGTTTCAAGAACGTCTGTACAGGGAGAGAGGAGATGTCCGAGGTCACCAAGGTTGTGCTCGAAGAGAGCGATATTCCGACGCACTGGTACAACGTCGTCGCCGACATGCCCAATCCGCCCTCGCCGCCGCTGGGGCCGGATGGCCAGCCGGTGCCGCCGGAACGCATGCTGGCGATCTTCCCCGGCAACCTGCTGGAGCAGGAAATGTCCGGCGAGCGCTGGATTGCCATTCCCGACGAGGTGCGCGAAGCCTACCGCCTGTGGCGGCCGTCGCCCCTGTATCGCGCCCGCCGGCTGGAGAAGCTGCTCGGCACGCCGGCCAAGATTTTCTACAAGTACGAAGGTGTTTCCCCGGCCGGTTCGCACAAACCAAATACCGCGATACCGCAGGCCTGGTACAACAAGCAAGCCGGGATTTCCCGCCTGTCCACCGAGACCGGCGCTGGCCAGTGGGGTTGTGCGCTCTCCTTCGCCGGACAGATGTTCGGCGTCTCGGTGCGGGTATACATGGTCAAGGTCAGTTATGACCAGAAGCCTTTCCGCCGCTCGATGATGCAGACCTGGGGCGCCGAGGTCTTCGCCAGCCCGACCGACATGACCCAGGCCGGCCGTGACATCCTGGCCAAGGACCCGAACAGCCCGGGCTCGCTCGGCATCGCCATTTCCGAAGCCGTCGAGGAAGCCGCCTCGCGCCCGGATACGAATTACGCGCTCGGTTCGGTGCTCAACCATGTGCTGTTGCACCAGACGGTCATCGGCCAGGAGGCCAAGAAGCAGATGGCCAAGATCGGCGAGTATCCGGACATGATCTTCGCGCCCTGCGGCGGCGGTTCCAACTTCGCCGGAATCGCCTTCCCGTTCTTCGCCGACAAGGCCGCGGGCGATCCCAAGGCCAAGAACCTGCGCATGGTGGCCGTCGAGCCGACCTCTTGCCCGACGCTGACCAAGGGTGTCTACGCCTACGACTTCGGCGATGCCAGCGGCTACACCCCGCTCATGAAGATGTACACGCTCGGCCACGACTTCGTGCCGCCCGGCATCCACGCCGGCGGCCTGCGCTACCACGGCGACTCGCCGCTGGTTTCGCAGCTCTTCCACGAGAAGCTGATCGAAGCGGTCGCGGTGCCGCAACTGGCGACCTTTGAGGCCGGCGTCCAGTTCGCGCGCGCCGAAGGCATCATCCCCGCGCCCGAATCCTGCCACGGCATTCGTGCCTGCATCGACGAAGCCTTGCGCTGCAAGGCCAGCGGTGAGCCGAAGACGCTGCTGTTCAACCTCTCGGGCCACGGACATTTCGACATGGCCTCCTACGACCGCTATTTTGCCGGCGGACTGGAGGACTACGAATATCCGACCGACGCGGTGGCGGCTTCGCTGGCGCACTTGCCCAAGGTTGCCTGATCGGTCCCCATGCCGCGAGCGATCTTTCTGCTGCTGGTTGTCGCCAATCTGATCTTCTTCATTTGGGCGTCGAACTACCTGGGTCGCGAGGACGACGGCCGCGAGCCCGGTCGACTGAAGGATCAATTGCAGGCCGACCGGCTGGCGGTCGTCGCCCAGGACCCCGCGGCGCCGGCACAGACCTGCCGGCGCGTCGGCCCCATCGCGCTGCCGGATGCCGAGCGTGTCAAGATCGCGCTGGCAGCCAGGAGCGGAATGCAGGTGGTTCTGAACCCGATCGAAGAGACGATCTACTGGGTGTTCATTCCGCCGCTGAACGACAAGGTGGCCGCGGACAAGAAGACAGTGGAACTGAAGCGGATGGGCATCGGCGATTTCTTAGTCGTCACCGAGGCCGGGCCCAATCGCAATGCCATATCGCTCGGCTCCTTTTCGAACGAGGAAACCGCCAAGGATCTTTTCGATCGCCTGGGCAAGAAAGGAGTCCACTCCGCGCGCATCGAACCCAGGACGCGTCCGGCGGAGACGGCGCGGATCGACGTTCGCGGCGATGCAGGTCTGGTGGCGAAGGGGTTGGCGGAGTTGCTGCCCACGACGGCGCCGGTTGCCGATTGCCCCTGATCGTCGGCCTCACGGGCGGTATCGGTAGCGGCAAGAGCGCGGCCGAGAAACTTTTCGCCGATCTCGGAGCAGCGGGCGTCGATACCGACGGCATTGCCCATGAACTCACCGCGCCTGGCGGCCCGGCCATGCCGGCGCTGGCCGCGGCCTTCGGCCCGGCGGTGCTGGCAGCCGACGGCAGCCTCGATCGTGCCGCGATGCGGGCGTTGGTGTTCGCCGATCCGGCAGCGCGCAAGCGCCTCGAAGCCATACTTCACCCGCTGATTCGCGAGGAGAGCCAGAGACGCTGCCAGCAGGCCCTGGCTGCGGGCGCACCGTATGTGATTCTGACCGTCCCCCTGCTGATCGAATCCGGCGACTATCGGCAGCGCGTCGATCGCGTGCTCGTGGTCGATTGCGAGGATGAAGTCCGCATTGCCCGCATCGCCGCCCGCAGCGGTTTGCGGCGCGAAGAGATCAAGAGCATCATGGCCGCGCAGTGCAGCCGCGACGAGCGACTGACTGCTGCCGACGACATCATCGACAACAGTGGGATTCCCGATAAACTGCAAGCCCAGGTGGCGAGCCTGCATCGCGCCTACCTGGAACTCGCCGGCGCAGAAGGGTCCGGCGGCAGTCGAAAAGCTAAGGAATAGGCGGGCAAAGTTGAGCTTTACCGCCGAATCCGTCAGAATCGCCCAAGATTAATATCGGACCGGCTGTGATTACCTACGACTATCCTCTCAACGAGCGCATCCGCACCTTGCTGCGCCTCGAGGATCTGTTCGACAAACTCTCATATTTCGCGGCGGCCGAGGGCAGCCACGAACACCACGTCGCGCTTACAAGCATCTTCGAGGTTCTCGAAGTGGCAGGCCGAGCGGATCTGAAGTTCGATCTGGCGCAGGAGCTGGAGCGCCAGCGCCAGATCCTGCTGTCATTCCGGAACAACCCCGAGATTTCCGAAGACGCCCTTAGCGGCGCGCTTTACGAAATCGAACAGGCCTCGGCGGCGCTGCTCGCGATGCAGGGCAAGATCGGGCAGTACCTGCGCGACAACGAGTGGCTGATGGGCATACGCAACCGTGCCGGAATTCCCGGCGGCACGTGCGAGTTCGACCTGCCCAGTTACCACTTCTGGCTGAATCGCGACGCGGCGCTCAGAAGGCGCGATCTCGAAGGCTGGATTGCCCCGATGATGCCGATCAGGGCAGGCTTGACCATCGTTCTGCGCCTCCTTCGCGCCTCGGGACGTCCGGAAGCCAAGGTGGCCTTGAAGGGCAGCTACCAGTTGATGCTGGCCGGGCGCACCGCGCAACTGATCCGGCTGCGGCTGCGCCGCGGTGACCCGTTCGTCCCGGAAATCAGCGCCAACAAGTATGCCCTCAACATCCGCTTCACCTTGCCCGATACCGACTTGCGTCCCAAGCAGTCGGATGCGGACGTCCATTTCGAACTGACCTTCTGCAACTTGTAGCAGTGCGCGCGATCGCGTTGCATGCGGCGTCTCCCGACAAGCCGCAGATCGGCGATGCCTGCAACGGCTGCGGCGTCTGCTGCGCCATGGAGACCTGCCCGGTCGGCCGCGTCGTGTTCTTGCGCAAGAGAGGGCCCTGCCCGGCGCTCCGGTGGGAGAGCGGCCAGACGCGCTACGTTTGCGGCCTGGTTTGGGACCCCGGCGACTATCTGCGCTGGTTACCCGCCGCTTGGCGCAGCGGCGCGACGCGCCTGGTGGTACGGTCCATCGCCGCCGGAAAGGGCTGCGATTGCGGCGCCGAGGTGAGTTGAGCCGGTCAGTTTGTCGGAGCGTTTGCCGAGGATTGCGGACAATCGGGGACCTTGCCCCACATGCCCTTGCAGTAGCGCCAGCGCACTTTCTCATGGCAGACGAGGTTGACCTTGCCGCAGGCGGCCAGCTCCTGTCGCATCGCCGCCCAATGTTGTTCCGCCGAATCGCTTGCCGCGGCTGGTGCCGCCGCGGCAGCGGGCGAGGCCTGCACCGCCTGTTTCGCGCGCGCCGCCTCGGTGCGTTTGCTCTTCTTCGGCGGCAGAGCCTCCTCGGCAGGTTTCTGCGCCGGTGCTTCCGTCGCCGGCGGTGCGACCGGAACCTCGGCCGCGAGTGATGGCGCGGTACTCGCGGCTGGTGCGGGTTCGACCGCTATCGTCGGTTTGGCCGCCGGCGCATCGCCGGACCGCACGCCGACGAAATAGCCGATCGCTGTTACGGCCGCCAGCCCGCTCAGCACCAGGCCTATGATCAGGCCATTGCGGCCGCGGGAGGGGGGAATTTCCGCGGCCGCGGTACCTGCGATCGCCGGCTGTCCCGGTACTACCGTGATCGGGCCGTCGTCGTCCGCAGGCGTGGAGGCCGCCCCCAGCGTTCGGCCGCACTGCTTGCAGAAACGGGCGTCCGGTTGGTTCTCTTTGCCGCAGCCTGCGCATCGCGCCATGATCGATCTCCTCGTGATTCAGCGCCGAGCGCCGCAGACGAGGCAGAAACTCATGGCGCTACTTCGGATGACGGTCTGCCCGGGGAATCACCGCGACATTGAGTGCGATTATATGCACAGGCCGGAACGTTCGCGATCGATGCGTCCGGAGCGCGACTTGCCGAAAGATCGACTGGGGACGGCCAGGACTTTGCCGCGGCGGGTGACCGCAATGCCACGCGGAAGTCGATGCGAAAGGGAGACTGGCTTGGGTCCTGAACTGGCCGGAGCAGTCGCCGCGATGGTGCCGGTTTCCGGTGGCAGAGACGCCAGCGCCGCCTTCACCGCCGGGCAGACGATCGGCGCCAGGTCGAACTCCTTGAGCAGTTCCGCCTCGGCATTCTTGGCAATGCGCATGCTGCGCAGTTTCGCGTCCCCGAATCCCCGGATGCGCTCGGGCAGTGCCGCCACTTCCTCGGCCAGCGTCAGATTATGGAAGGCCAGTTCCGGGAGCAGCGCTCTTATCACTTGCTCGTAGTCGATGGCAAGTCCCCTTTCCGCCTTGCGGATCGCTGTCCGGCCGAACAGGTCGAAGCGTGTCCCGCGCAGCACTTTCGCCCTGGCCAGGACCTTCAACAGGGGGATGCCCCACGGCCCGAAAGTGATCCGCTCCTTGATGCCGAGGCCGCGGAGAAACGGGACCGAAAGAGGAATGCGGAGCCTGTAATCGCCCTCGAACTGCCGCTCCAGCTCGCGCACGAACGAAGGCTCGGTATGCAGGCGCGCGACCTCGTACTCGTCCTTGCAGGCGAGCAGCCTTGCGAAGCCTCGTGCGACTGCAAGCGTCAGCCGGAGCGGCTCGTTCGGGCGCCTGAGCGTGCGTTCAGTCGATTCGACATCGGCCGCCAGGGCTCGATAGCGTCGCGCATAAGCCTCATTCTGATAGGCGGTCAGGTGTTTCGTTTGGCGGTCGACGATCGCACGCAGACTCTCGGCTGCCTCGGTGCCGTGTGCCGACGATTGCCCGCTCTGCAGCCCGACCGTCGCCGGCTCCGCCGCGGCGAGGCGGCCCAGGCCGAGAGCCAGTTTGTTCGCATTGATCGCGACGCCGTTCAGTTCGATCGCCCTCTCGAGCGCTTCCAGCGTCACGGGCACCAGGCCGTTCTGCCACGCGTAGCCGAGGACGAGCATGTTGGCGAAGATCGCATCCCCCAACAGTTCTTCCGCCAGGCGATGAGCATCGAAAGCGGCAAACCGCTCCGGGCCCGCTGCATGCCGTATCTTGTCCATCAACGCAGGCGCGCGCAGATCGACATCCGGATCGAGCATCGAGGCGCCATCGGGAATCTGGTGGGTGTTGGCGACGACATGGCTGTGACCGGCCCTGAGCGTTCGCAAGGCCTCCGCGCCGGCGCCGACCGCCAAGTCGCAGGCGAGCAGCGCGTCGGCCTGGCCGATGTCGATGCGAACCTGATTGACGGCTTGGTCGGACATTCCCAGTCGAACGAAGGACAGAATTGCGCCGCCCTTCTGCGCAAACCCTTTGAAGTCGAGCACGGACGCGCTTCGTTTCTCCAGGTGCGCCGCCATCGACAGCACCGCGCCCAGCGTGGCCACACCGGTGCCGCCGACGCCGGCGATCAGGACGTTGTAGGGCCGGTGCTGCCTGGGCAACTCCGGCTCGGGCAATTTGAGAAGCAAGGCTTGCAGCGATCCGTCGTTGAGCGTCTTTGGTCGCCGCGTCTCGCCCCCGATCACCGAAACGAAGCTCGGGCAGGACCCGGAATCGCAGGCGTAATCCATGTTGCAAGCGGATTGCGCAATCCGCCGCTTGCGGCCGAACGGCGTATCCAGGGGCGCAAGGGCGAGACAGTTGGAGCGGCGGGTACACTCGCCGCAGTCTTCGCAAACCGCCGCATTGATGAACAGTCGCCTGTCCGGCCGTTGCGGCCCCTGCGCCGTCTCCGCCTGCTTCCTGCGGCGTCGTTTCTCCGACGCGCACATCTGGGCGTAGATAAGGACGGTCACTCCCGGCGTATCGCGCAGTTCCCTCTGTACCGCATCCATTTCCGCTCGATGGTGAAAGCTGGTGCCGGCGGGGAACAGGTGTTCCTGGCGACGAAACTCTTGCGGCCCGTCGCTCACGATCACTACGCCCCGCGCACCTTCATCCGCGACCTGGCGGGCGATATCGATCACCCGCAGGGTTCCGTCGACAGGCTGGCCGCCGGTCATGGCCACGGTTTGGTTGTAGAGGATCTTGAACGTGATGTTGACGTTTGCGGCAATCGCCTGCCGGATCGCCAGGGACCCGGAGTGGAAGTAGGTGCCGTCGCCCATGTTCTGGAAGATGTGCCCGGTCCGTGTGAAGTTCGAACGGCAGACCCAGTGTGCACCTTCGCCACCCATCGCGACCAGGTTGGCGGTGCTGCGTTCCATCCAGGAGGCCATGAAATGGCAGCCGATGCCGGCCAGGGCCTGCGAACCGTCCGGCACCTTGGTCGAGATATTGTGCGGGCAGCCGGGACAGAAATAGGGAACGCGTTTGACGCGATCAGCGCCATTCGATAACAACTCAGGGGGCGCTGCCGCCGACACCTTGTCACGCCGGTCGAGCGCGGGCTTGTACCGGGCGAGCCAGTCCGCCATCACCGGCATGAGCCGGGACGGACGCAGTTCGCCGGTCGCCGGCAGCAGCGACTGCCCGCGAAGGTCGCGTTTGCCGATTACGGCCGGCCGCGCCGTTGCTGTCTGGTTGTAAAGCAGATCCTTGATCTGCTGCTCAACGAAGGCCCCCTTTTCCTCGACGATCAGAATCTCTTTCAGGCCCCGTGCGAACGCCTCGATGCGGGTCTCCTCGACAGGGAAGCTCAGGCCGATCTTGTAGAGACGAACGCCCGCGGCTTCGAGGTCGGCGAGACTCAGATCCAGCCGGTCGAGCGCTTCGAGCAGATCGAGGTGCGCCTTGCCGCAGGTGACGATTCCGATGTCGGCATCGTGGGCAGGGCAGATCAGCTTGTCGACATGGCTTATCCGGGCAAATGCCCGCACCGCCACAAGCTTGGCCGCGAGTCGCTCCTCGATGGCGAGGCTGGGCAGGTCGTTCGGACGATAGTGCAGGCCGGTAGGAGGGTGCGCTGTCGGCGCGGGAAAGTAGGTGCGAATGCGATCGAGATCGACGGTCGTTGCACTTTCCACCGTCTCCGAGATGGCCTTCAAGCCGACCCAGGCCCCCGAGTAACGGGATAGCGCCCATCCGTACAAGCCGTACTCGATCAGCTCGGCCACGCTGGCGGGATTGAGGACCGGCATGCTCCAGGCTCGCATCGAGAAATCGCTCTGATGGGGCATGGAGGACGAGACGCAGCCGTGATCGTCGCCGACGACCACCAATGCGCCTCCGCGAGGCGAAGAGCCAAGTGCGTTGCCATGCCTCAAGGCATCGCCTGCCCGGTCGAGCCCGGGTCCCTTGCCGTACCAGATGGAAAATACCCCGTCGACCGTCCGCTGTGGATCGGTCTCCACCTGCTGGCTCCCCAACACGGCTGCGGCTCCGAGTTCCTCGTTTACCGCGGCAAGAAAGCGGATGTCATTTGCCTTCAGCTTCTCGCCTGCTTGCCATAAGGCCTGGTCGTAGCCGCCCAATGGGGAGCCGCGATAGCCGCTGACGAAGCCTGCCGTGTTGAGCCCGGCAGTTGCGTCGCGCTGCCGTTGCATCAGGGGCAGGCGCACCAGCGCCTGCGTTCCGGTCAGAAATACGCGGCCGGACTTCGCCTCCAGGCAATCCTCGAGGCGATAGTCACTGAGGCGGCCAGGCGAGATCAGCTCGCGTTCGCTTAAGTCCCGAAGCATGTTCTTCTCCTTTGGTGAACCCCATGCCGTTCGCCAGCATGGGCGCAACGGTGCCGCACCGCCGATGGATCCCGGAAGGAAGCAGTCCGGAGGCCAGCAGTCCGGTGATCAGGTCGGTGGAATGGCCGGCGTTGATCTCGAATGCCCTTTCCGGCTGAAAACCGGAAAGGTCCTCGATGTAGTATTTCTTCTTCAGCAAATGAACGATCTCGGCCCGTCCGTATCCCTCGCGAGCCATCGAAACGATGATGGCGGCGCTCTCCTTGGCGCCTGCCATGGCCAGGCCCCAGTAGGCCAGCGCATCCCCTTCGGTCAGGATGCCGAAGTGAGGCAGGCAGATGATCTCGGGCCGGGTCGTCTGGCAGCGCCGCAGCGAGCGGACGTAGTGCTCGTACGACGACAGATACTCGGGGCAGACGGTGCCGTCCTGCAGCTTCACACCGAAGGCCTCGCCGCCGAAGATCGCCTTCCTGCCCCGCAGCAGATAGCTGATCGAACAGCGCGTGTGCCCCGGTGTTTCCATGGCGACGACGGTGTCGTCCCCCAGCGCGATCTCTTCGCCGTCCGCGAGCACATGATCGACGGCCATCAGCGAGAAGTCGTACTCAAGCTCAGTGATGCTGCCGCAGTGGAGCCGGCTGGCCTCCATGTTCAGATCGCGAATGAACCATTGCGCGCTTTCGCGTCGAAGCACCCGGGCCGCCACGGGGCTCGCGTACACGACGAGATTCGGAAACATCTCCCTGAGGCGGGGAATTCCGCCGACATGATCGAAATGCGTATGGGTGAGCAGCACACCGTCAAGGCCACGACCGGGCGGCAGGCAGCGCGCCAGGCTGTCGCGCACTGTCCCGCTCATGAAGCTCATGTTGGCATCCACCAGCAGCGTCTTCTCGCTGCCGATGACCAGATAGGAGGACAAGTCGGGACTGCCGACGTTGACCACGCCGTCGAACACTGGACCCGCGCGTTTCATCCAAGCCATGTCGAAACCCTTTCCAGCATCCAGTCGCAAATCGCGTATCCGGCGGGATTCCTCTGGCCGGACTTCACTTCGATGGTCGAGGTGGGAACTGGTGTGCAATTGACGCGTTGAAGCCTACGGGCATCGCCGCGTCATCTCAATAGTGCATCTGCATCATCTTTGATGAGCCGGGACATCGCTCCAGAGTACCGGGCGATGCTATTGCGGAGGGGGCGGATCTCTGGGGAAGCCGCTTGTGTCGCTTGGCAGGGTGTTGAGAAAGCCGGTCAAGGTGTAGTCTCTTCTGGAACTCGCTCGCAGCAAGACATGGCGCCGGGAATTGAAGCATGCACTTGCGCTGACTGCAGCACGGCGAGGAACCTGACGACTGGAAGCCCATGCCAAGCATCGGCGTGGGCGTCAAGGAGATTCGCGTCAGAGATGCGGCAGGGGCCTTCCGGGTGATCTACCTGGCGAAGTTGGCCGACGCCGTCTATGTCCTGCATTGCTTCAAGAAGAAGACGCAGGAGACGCGACAGGAAGATATCGAACTCGCCCGCAAGCGGCTCAAGGACTTGATGAAGGAGCGCAGATCATGAGCAAGGGAAAACGATTCGCGAGCGTCTGGGATGCCATCGAGGACACTCCCCAGCAGGCGGCCAGCATGCGTGCCCGTTCGGAATTGATGATGGCCATGCAGGGGTGGGTGAAGGCCAGCGGCAAGACTCAGGCCGAGGCCGCCCGCCTCTTCGGTATTACGCAACCACGCATGTCCGATTTGATGCGCGGCAAGATCGGCCTGTTCTCGCTCGATGCCATGATCGACATGGCGACCGCCGCCGGCCTGGAACCCCGCGTCACCATCAAGAAGCCGAGAAAGCGCCGCACCGAGGAACTGGCGGCAGCCTGATCACGGCAAACGAGCACCAGAAGCGGGAAATCGAGTCAGGCAGAAGTCGCCGGATTCACTTGAACCGGGCAGCGCAACCCGCCGGCGCGAACGAATCATCGACGCTCGGCTGCCGCTACTGGCGTCACCAAACGGAAACGGCCCTCCGTCTGGAGGGCCGCTTGAATTCGTGGTGGGTCGTGAGTGGCTCGAACACTCGACCTACGGATTAAGAGAACGGGGGCCTATCTGGCGGCCCTTTAACTTCAATACCTTGCAACGCCCGCACAATGCAAGCGTAGCGTCAAATAGCCCGAAATCGCCCGACTGCGAAGGCACGTAGCAACGATCTGGCTACGTGCAGCCGACGCGAGTACCGACTCAACGGACAGTCTGATCAACGCGACGGACCATCATCATATCCCCGACCCAAATCCATCTCCCTTTCTTGCACCAAGCATCGCTCCCGCTGGAACTCGCTCAGGCTCAGGCACTGGGCAACCTTGCCTTCCGCATTGACTGCGGCAACAAGAGAAAACTCGTCCATGCTCAGCCCACCACTTGCCCCCTGGGGCCCCTTCTTGAAGCGGGTGAACCGTTCGACGTAGTGCCGGAAAGCGCCGAGTTCAATACCGCTGCCCAGAACCTCCTGGATGCTTCTCCTCGCTTGGCCAGAAAAGTAGGTCTGAAAACGAAGGTGCATGCGCTGCGCATCCGGGTCCTGATGCCCGTAGATGATGTGATGATGGGCGTCTGAGGACGAGAGGGCCTCGAAGGCATCCTCGTAGCGATAGAACTTGTCCCGCTCGGTCCTGATTGCCCCGGCATTCTTCTTGAACTCGATCAGAATCCAACGATTGTCGGATGACACCATGGTGTCTCCGGCTTGCTCGGGCTTTCCAGCAAGCGCAGTCAGCAGAACGCTTTTGGATAGAGCAACCTCAACGATAAACCTATACTCGACTGTTTTCTCCCACCAGATGAGGTTCATAGTTTTCCTCAGCATCCAAGGGTCACTGACAACCGCCTCTCGCAACAATGCCGCATTCCGGCGTCTCCTCGCCTTCGGCTTCCGCCGCCGGATTCGGCCTTTGGTGATCACTCATTGACGAGTGCCCTTCTGCAAATTCGCCGCCTTCCGCCTCTGCGTCCAGGTCAAGCGCGGCGCGGTCAGGTCGAGCGGATCACCAACGCTGGCAAGGATTTCGTCCGGCCAGCGCGGCTCGGGGCGGGCCTTGTGCGTCGCCCAGCGAATGAGGCCCGCCGCCATGGTGAAGGGCAGCATCAGCGTCATCAGCAGGCCGTAGGGAATCGTCAGATACCATCGGCCGTCGAAGTCCTCGCCCGTCCAGTAGCGCCTGCTGCCCGGCCCGATGAGGGGCTGGCCGAACCAGAGCGAGGCCCACAGGCTTTCGATGTTGCCGTCCGCGTAGAGTGTGTCGCCATCGGCGACATGCGGGCCTTCGTTGCGCATGAAGCGGCGCAGGTGTTCCCACAGGCCAAGGATGGCCTCCGGTGCCCAGGGGTAGGAAAGGCCGACACCGAAGCGGGCCAGCACGGTGCGGCTGCCCGGCGATTCGACCGCCGCCAGGGTAAGACCGTAGTCCTTGCGCGGCACGCCGCCACCGCCGAGCGTCACCAGTTCTGTTACCTCGGCGCGGATGCAGGCCCAGTCGTAGGTCTCGATGCGATAGCCCGGCCGCCAGCGCCACACCTGCCACCACGGCGCGGGCTTGGCGAGAAAGACGTGCACCTTGCCTTTGGCGCGGTCGAACAGGATGGGTTGGTGGCGGTAGGTGATGATGTCATGCCGCAATGCGAGTACGCACACTAAACCAACCGGCAAGAGCGGAATGGACGACCAGCGAAGACCGTCAATCGCAAACACGCTAAGGCAGATCGTTGCGCCAAATCCAGCAACGATGGACAAGAACCCCTCCATCGCCCCCGCCTCGTCGATAAGGCTAATGCCGTTCGCAAAGACCGCGTTGATGCTGCCGATCGCGTTTGGGCGGTTGCTCACCGACTGCCAAGCGGGTGGCAAGACGGTATGAGGGCTCGGGTTCGGCGGATCGAGCCGCTGTTCCAAATGAGAATCTAGTTCTGGCAAACCGTTCCCCGCGCGAGAATTGTGCGTAGCTTGTCAGTGGCTTCTTCAGAAGTGAGTCGAGCAGCCACCAAATCGCTGGCCAATTGCTGAACATCGGTGATCTGGCGAGTCACTGTTCGCAACCGTTCGATATCCGGACCGCTCTCCGGCCCCTTAGGCATTAGCATCCCAACGATGAAGATGGCCCCGCCAAGTAGACTCAACCATATTCCACCCCAAGCAACCACGGAAATCATGATCATCGCCACGCCCGCTATCTGGACGCCGAAGATCAGTCGTGACCGACCGATCACTTTTTTGTCGAGAGCCCTCTGGGCCGCTTTTAGCTCCGACAACACCTTGTCGATCTCATTCATTCCTGTATCTCCTGTTAGTCCTCGATCCACGAATCGCCGCGCGCAATGGGCAATGCGCGGGGTGTGCGGTCCTTGTAGAGGGCGTAGGTGAGGCGCGCCGCCTCGACTCCTTCCGGCGCGGAGAAGGTCCGTTCGGTGGTATGGATGTCGTTGGCCGCTTCCGACTTGTCGGTGCTCAAGCGGGGCGCCGGCAGTTCGCCGCTGTAGATGTCGGCCAGCTTCTTGCCGTTGATACCATCGAAGCCTTCGACGACGACCGTCACCACGGCCTCGGGATCGGGTTTGAAGAGCTTGACGCGCACCACGATGTCGTCCGGCCCCCACACGTCATGCCATTCCATCTCAGCGCGGCTGCCCAGGCTCAGGGCGCCGAAGGTCTGCACCTCCTGGTCAAGGTCGGCGAACTTGCCCAATTGCGGATGGCCGGTGCCGAAGCGGGAGCGGCGCAGAAACACTTCGTTGTCGTCGTCTTCGAGGTACATGGCGTAGAAGGTGAGGCCGAGGCCGGCGAGCCAGAGCAGCAGCCCTACGCCGGTAAGGCAGCGGGCCAGTTGCACCGGCGTGATGGCGCGGCCGAGCAGGCGCACAACGGCCTCCGCGCCGTAGTGTGCCATGACGCGGGCACGGTGGGCGTAGAACGCGCCGAAGCCGAGACTCACGCCACCTACAAGTTGAGCGTTACGAACATTGAAATAGGCGTCCGCGGCGTCGCTATCTCCAACTGCGTCTTTCGACTTGGCTCGCACCCATGCAACGATCCCATCAAACACCGCCCCCGTCGCCAGCATCAGCCCGGCGGCATAGCGCAGGTAGAAATGGGCGGGCAGCTTGCTCAGCACCGCCGCCGCAGGCGTGCCGAGCGTGCGCTTGGCGGGCGGGGTGAGCAGCAGCGCGGCGATTTCCGCGCCGGCCCCCGTGAGGCCCGCCACGGCCCCGAGCATCGAGGCGAGCGCGTCGCGCTGCTCCAGCCCGCCTTTCTCGACGAGGTTCTTCCACGATTCGGTGAGCGCCCGCCATTGCAGGATGAGCACGGCGATGTTGGAGCCGGCGGCGATGCTCTTCAAGGCGCCGGGGTTCACCGTGGTGGTCTGGCGCACGATCTCGCGCGCCATGCTCTCAGGCACCGCCACCACGTTCTGCGGCGCACCGAACAGGCCGGGGCTCACCACTTCGAGCATCCGTTCGCCACGCGCGGCGGCGATCTTCTTCAACTGCGCCTGATCCACCAGCAGCATGACGGTGACTTCGGTATCCAGGCTGTTGCGCGCCAGTAGTGGCTTGAGTTCGGCGCGGGTCTGCACCGCCGTGCGCCGTGCCTGTTTGCCGGTGACTTCGCGCTTGGCGGCCTGCACCGCCGCACCTTGCAGCATGAGTTCGGACGCGGCCTCGGCAAAGGCGCCGGCCTTCCACTTGACGCCGATCATGTACTGGCGCTGGCCGGTTTCGAGGAAGTGGGCGAGCCCCGCCGCGCGCGCCCAGATGACCTGCTTCTGGGCGGCTTCGGCGAGGGCGACTTGCAGGCCGCGGTTCTTGGCGATGGCGGGATCGAGGGCGGCTTCCTCCAATCGCCGGGTGACCTGCGTCGCGGTTTGCAGGATCACCGCGGTCGACGCGGCGGCCCGTTCGCGCACGGGTTCCCACGCCTCCTTGAAGCTCTGCCACGATTCCGTCTTGGCCGTCAGAGCGTCGTAGAGGTCTGCCTGTATGCCCTTGTCCGCCTTGACCTTCTCGACGATATCGAACTCCGCGAACAGCGCTTGGGCAATGTGATGGGTCTTGTCGGCCTCGTCCTGGCGGAACAGGCGGGCGAGATGCTTGAGACTGGCGTCCGAGCAGGCACCGCCGCCATAGCAGGCGGCAACGGCTTCGAGCCGGCCGACGGCTTCGTCGATGTCGATCATGAGTTGGTCGCGCTTGCGGCCGGCGTGGCGCAGGGCGGCATCGTCATCGAAATCGTGGCCGAGTGCGGCTTGCAGGGCGGTCGATTCCAGCCAAGCCACGTAGTCGCGGTCGCGTGCTTCGAGCAGCGTCTGCCAGCCCTTCTCCTGTTCGAGCCACTTCTTGTTGGCGGCCTCGATGGCGGACCAGTCGAGATGTTTGTTGTAACGGGCGATCTTGTCTTTCGAGCCGGCGTCGGCCAGGCCGTCGATGCCCTTGTCCACATGCTCCTTGGGCCAGGTGACGCGGTAGCGTTCGGGCGTGCCGGCCAGGCGCTCGTAGGTGGTGCCGGGCGGATTCACCGGCTGGCCGGTGCGTTTCTCCTGTTCGAGGATCTTCTGGTACTCGAAGGCGCTGATGACATGCGTCGTGCGATAGAGGCCTTGGTCGAGCCGTTCCTGGTGCTTCGCGCGCTCCTTCGCCTTCGCCCAATCGCGTATCCAGGCAGCGTACAACAGCGACTGTCGGTCCCATGGGCGGCTGGGATCGGCGTTCTTGCCGGTGACGTCGGCATCGCCGGCCATCCAGCCCTGCCGGGCGGCAAGGGTGTCGAGGCGGATGGTGTTGTGGGCCTCGGCTACACCCTCGGCATCCGGAACCATCACGATGACCGACTTGTTGACGTAGCGTTCGGGATCGACCGGCACGGCACTGGCCCGCTCGATGGCGCGCACGCGGTCGGCGAAGGCCCCGGCCTGCCCGAAGCGGGCTTCGTCAAGGGGGCGGCGGGCGTTGGCGAAGGCGCGCAGAAAGGCAGGCTTGCCATGGGCGACGTAGTCGGCAACATGGCGCGCGAGGTGTTCCTTGTCGAGCGGCAGGCAGCCGGCGGCCGGGGCTCCGGCGACGATGGTCTTGGGGTTGTATTCGCGGCCCCGAAGCTCGCGCAGCTTCTTCTTCGCGCCGGGTTTGCCGTCCGGGCCGGGCACTTGCACTTCGGGGTTGGCGGCGTAGCGCTCCAGCACCTTGAGCGTCCACAGGCGCGCGCTGTGGGCGACCCAGAGCTTGTCGACGAAGGCGGCGTTCTCGATGCAGATCAGGTGGGCAGCGTGGTTCTTGGCGCCCTGGCTGCACGCCTTGGGCGGTTTGGCGCCGACGAAGGCCGAGAGGCGCTTGGCGCACTGCGCGTGGTCGGCCTGATGGACGATCTTGCGGGTGAGACCGTTGTCCATCACCTGCCAGACATCCCAGCGCTCGCCAGCCGCGTAGTAGAGGTAGAGATAGCCGGTGCGCGGCAGGCGGGCGACGGGGAGCGTGGCTTCGCGCTTGACGGCGCCGAACGCGGGATCGAAAGCGTCGGCCCACTGGTAGCCGGCCTCGTTGAGGGCGGCTTCGTGCGCCTTGGCGACGACGGCGGTCGTGGTGACCAGCATTTGCAGGTCGACACGGTGACAGGGGTGGCAGGCTGCGCCGGCACAGGGAATCGGCTCCCCGCCGACGGCATCGAGCACCTTGGCGGCGGGAGACTTCTTTGCGGCAACTGGGGTTTCGGTCATGGGGTGGAGTTCTCGTCTTGGTCAGGGTCGGGCCGGCCTTGCGTGCGCCGGCTCGGGCAAATCGGGGTTCCAGAAGTACTCGGGTAGGCTCGCCAATCCTTCGCGCAGCGTGCCCTCGCCGCGCCCGGCGCGTTCGACCAGCGCATGCCATTCGGCGGCACGTGCGGCGTGAGCGGGCAGGCGGGCCAGGATCATGGCGTAGATGGCCCGCTCGTCCCCGCGCAGCCTAAGCCGCCGGGTTTCGGCAAGGTGCCGGTGCAGGCGCTCCAAGGCGTCGGGCGGTAGCGCCGTGCCTTCCTCGGCGCATTCGTTCTGCCAGCGGCGAATGAGTCTCACGGCGGCCGGGGCGTTGTCGTAGCGCGCCCACTGTTCGTCGTTCGGCCTGAAGTTCACTTCGGCTTCGCCCGCGACGGCGCCGGTCTGGTCGGCCGCGTAGGTTCGCAGTTCGCCGATGGGATCGTGCGCGATCCAGATTGCGTCGCCGAGCAGGGCGCGCTGCTGCGCCGGGGAGAGTGCAGGCCAGAGGGCGGAAAGGTGGATGGGGTTGTGCCAGCGAATCCAGTAGTGATAGCTGCCGGGCCGCAGGGGGTGGGAGTGCTTCGCCATGCGCCGGGCAAGTTCGGCGGCGCTCTGGCCGCTGGCGATCCAGCCGCAGACGGCGCCGGCGGGTGGACCGGGGTTCTCGTTGATGACGCCGATGTCGGCCATTTCGCCGAGGAAGATTTCGGCGTGGGCCTGGGTGATGCTGGACTCGAAAAGCGGGTCGTCGCGCGCCGGATCGGTTTCGAGCATGAAGGCGGCAACGCGCCGGCAGTCGAGGGTGACGAGGCGCGGGAAGTCGACGTCCTTCCATTCCTGCGGCAGATTGGCTGGCCGGATCGGGGCGGTCTCGCGCCGCGATTCCTCCAGCAGTTGCAGCGGGTCGGCCAACTCGGGCGAATAGACGAGATGCAGGAAACCGTCCGGCCGCTGCGACTGAATGGCGATCACGGCGTCAATGACTTGGCGCCGGAAAGCCTGTGGGTTCGTCTCCATTGCGATACTCCGTGTGCGGCCGCTACCGTGGCGGCGAGCCAAGTCAAAAGCGTTCAATGATAATGGCATTGCAGACAGAAGGAAATATGTCCCAAGCAATAGGCGCGCGGCGGCGATCGTACAGCGCGGCTAGACGCGCGAAAGCGGCACACTCTTTCCCCTGAACACCACGCTTTCCGGCGTGCTTCGCAGGCGGTCCACCGGCATGCTGTCCCGGAGCCGGTGCGCCCAGAGGCCGCATCGGTCGGCCGGTAGGCGCGGGGTTGGGCTTGCGCCGTAGCCCGGCCGAGGACATGCCGGCGCGATGGTCGCCCGCCTACACATAGCCCGCGTACAGCGCCGCCTTGTCTTCGACGGTCGGCATCCAGGGCACGACAAGGAACTGCGTCCCGACTGCGCCGTCGGTCAATTGCAGGAAGCGCGCCACGCGCAGAGTGCGATTGACCAGCCGCGAAACCCGCATCGGCTCGAAGTAGAGGG
>JBGOZF010000075.1:0-21808 GCA_041480065.1 Rhodocyclaceae bacterium | reverse complement strand
TTCTCTGCCGCCGGCTGTACGGCCGTTACCTGCGCAAGGAAAGCAAGGAACTCGATGCGCGCATCGAGCAGATTCGCAACGGCGACTACGACACCGAATACGCCGAGATGATGGCGATGGGCAAGGAAGCCCTGAGCGAGAAGTATTACGCACGGGACATAGAGGCATAGAGCAATCCCCCGACCGGCAATAGCCGGCGGGAACAGAACCACTTTCGGGGCGCCTGGCAGAGCAACGCCAAGCGTACTTTCGGAGGAGACAAGATGTATCCAGAGTACATGCACGCCTCGCTCGAGCTGGCGGCCAAGACCCGGCCGGCCCGGCTCGAGCTGGCGAAGAGCGGCAAGCCCGTCTACCCACCGATGAACGCGGCGGATCGGGAAGATGTCCTCACCAAGTTCCACCCCGACTTCACCGCGGGCGCGCGCAGCCGGATCCGCATCGGCCCGAACAAGGGCGAGGAACTGACCACCGAGGTCACCGAGATCCTCGAGGCCCATTCGATGGTCGAGCCGCGTCTGATGGACATCCACCTGCGCAAGCCCGACTACGAGACCGATCTGCTGATCATCGGCGGCGGCGGTGCCGGCTGCTGGGCCTCGCTCACGGCAATGAAGAACGGCGTCAACTCGATGATCGTCACCAAGCTGCGCATGGGCGACGCCAACACCATGATGTCGGAAGGCGGCATGCAGGCGGCGGTAGCGCCGCAGGACTCGCCGACCCGGCACTACCTGGATGCCCTGGGCGGCGGCCACTTCGAGAACAAGCCCGAACTCGTGCGCGTGCTCACCGAAGACGCGCCGGTCATCGTGCGCGAACTCGAGAATCTCGGCGTCATCTGGGACAAGATGGACGACGGCTCGATGCAGGTGCTGCACGGCGGCGGCACTTCACGCAAGCGCATGGTCTCCTGCCGCGACTACATTGGCGCCATCATCATGCGCACGCTGATGGACGAAGTGAAGAACCATCCGGGCAAGATCACCGTGCGCGAGTTCGAACCGGCGGTCGAACTGCTGCTCGACGAAAAGGGCCAGTGCGCCGGCGCCATTCTCTACAGCCTCGACACCGAGCAGTTCCTCACCGTCAAGGCCAAGGCCACCATCATCGCCACCGGCGGCTTCGGGCGCCTGCACATCCGCGGTTTCGCCACCACCAACCACTACGGCGCCACCGGCGACGGCCTGGTCATGGCTTACCGCGCCGGCGCCCACCTCAAGTTCATGGACTCGGTGCAGTACCACCCGACCGGCGCCGTGTTCCCCGAGCAGATCGCCGGCTTCCTGATCACCGAGAAGATCCGCGGTGCCGGCGGCCAGCCGCTCAACAAGTTCGGCGACCTGTTTGTCTTCCCGCGCGAGCCGCGCGACGTCGAGAGCGCGGCCATCATCCGCGAGTGCACCGAACGCGGCATGGGCGTCGACACCTTCGCCGGCCGTGCCGGTGTCTGGCTCGATTCGCCGCTGATCGACATGATCCACGGCGAGGGCTACACCAAGCACCAGTTCCCCGGCATGGTGCGCCAGTTCAATCGCTACGGCATCGACATCACCAAGCTGCCGATGCTGGTCTATCCGTCGTTGCATTACCAGAACGGCGGCATCGAGATCAACGAGCGCTGCGAGACCAACATCCCGGGCCTGTACGTCGCCGGCGAGGCCTCCGGCGGCGTGCACGGCCGCAACCGCCTGATGGGCAACTCGGTGCTCGACTACAACGTCTTCGGCCGCCGCGCCGGGATGTATGCCAGCGAATACGCCAAGTCGGTCAAGCTCGGCAACCTGAGCCTCGAGCATGTCACCGCCTACGCCAGGGACATGAGCTGCGCCGGTATCCAGACCGATCTCATCTCGCCGCTGATCCTGCCGTCCTATGCTCCGGAAGACGTCAAGCTCCAGCAGATGGCCCGGCTGGGCAACATTCCCGCCCGCCATTCCATGTTGCGTACGCGCTTCGGACGCGACGAAGGGAAGAAGGCGCAAGGAAAGGCGGCCTGAAGGTGACTGCACACATCACACGGCACCACCTGCGCAACGCCTTCGTCACGAAGGTGCAGCGGCTCGCCGGCCAGAACCTGATGGCCTGCTACCAGTGCGGCAAGTGCTCCGCTGGGTGCCCGATGGCGAGCTACATGGACATCCTGCCCAACCAGATCATCCGCCTGGCGCAGCTCGGCTTCGAAGAGGAGCTGCTCAATTCCAAGGCGATCTGGATGTGCGCGTCGTGCCTCGCCTGCAACACTCGCTGCCCGAAAGGCGTGCGTATCGCCGAGGTGATCGAGGCACTGCGGCAGATCGAACTGCGCGCCCGTCACGAACATCTCAAGGTGGAAGATATTCCACCCGAGGTGCTCAGCAAGATTCCGCCCATCGCGCTCATCGGCTCCTTGAGAAAGTTCACGTCCTGATGAAGCTCAGCTACTACCCCGGCTGCACGATGAAGAACCACGCCCGGAACTTCGAGGAGTCCACGCTGTTCTCGTTGAAGGAACTCGGCATCGAAGTCGAGGAAATCAAGCGCTGGAACTGCTGCGGCACGGTCTACTCGCTGTCGGCCGACGAGGTCATGCACCAGGTTGCCCCCGTGCGCAACATGATCCGCGCCAAGGAAGCCGGCGCAGACCAGCTCATGACGGCCTGCTCGATGTGCTACAACACCCTGAAGCGCGCCAACCAGCGCGCCCGCGCCAATCCCGAGCAGCTGTCGCGCATGAACGCCTTCATGTACGACGAGCCGATCGATTACCAGGGCGACGTCGAAGTAGTGCACGCGCTGGAAGTGGTGCGCGACAAGATCGGCTTCGATGCCGTCAAGAAGAAGGTCGTCAAGCCGCTCAAGGGTCTCAAGGTCGCCTGCTACTACGGCTGCCTGCTGGTGCGGCCACGGGAAATCGCTTTCGACGATACCGAGAATCCAACCTCGCTGGAAAACCTGGTCACCGCACTCGGCGGCACGCCGGTGAACTTCAGCCACAAGACCGAGTGCTGCGGCGCCTACCAGACCGTCGACAAGCCGGAGATCGTCGCCGACAAGACCTACCAGATCCTCACCGCCGCGCAGGACCAGGGCGCCAACATTGTCGCCGTCAGTTGTCCGCTGTGTGCCTTCAACCTCGACCACCGCCAGGAGACGACGCTGGAAATCCACCCCGATCTGCACACCATGCCGATCGTCTATTTCTCGCAGCTCATGGCCATCGCGCTCGGCGGCGACGAGTCGGTCCTCAGGCTGGATCTTCACCACACCCCGCCCGGTCCGTTGCTGACCGAAAGCGGACTGCTCTGAGGAAACCACCATGGCCTTCGGCACCATCAAGAACATTACCGGCGTCGTCACCATCAACAAGAACTGGTGCAAGGGCTGCGGCTTCTGCGTCGGCTTCTGTCCAACCAAGGCGCTGGAGTTGTCCAGCGAGTACAACGCCAAGGGCTATCACCCCCCCTTCGTGAAGTCGCCGGACGACTGCCGGAATTGCGAGTTCTGCCAGACGATCTGCCCGGAGTTCGCGATCTACGTGAAGAAACAGGAAGACAACATGGAGAACGATAATGCGTAAGACCGCCGCCGATCCGAAAGGCGTTCTTTCGGGGCATCACTTTCTGGACGGCGACCACGCCCTGGCAGAAGGGGCCCTCGCCGCCGGATGCCGCTTCTTCGCCGGCTATCCGATCACACCCTCCACCGAGACGGCGGAGCGCTTCGCCGAGCGTTGTCCGCACGTCGGCGGCCTGTTCATTCAGATGGAAGATGAGATCGCCTCGATCGCGGCGCTCATCGGCGGCGCCTGGGGCGGCCAGAAGGTGATGACCGTCACCTCCGGCCCCGGCTTCTCGCTGATGATGGAAAACATCGGTCTTGCCTGCATGACCGAGACGCCGCTGGTGATCGCCAACGTCCAGCGCGGCGGCCCGTCCACCGGCCTGCCGACCCTGGTGGCCCAGCAGGACATGATGCAGGCGCGCTGGGGTTCCCACGGCGACTACCGGATCATCGCCCTGTGTCCCGATTCGCCGCAGGAGTGCTTCGACCTCGCGGTCGAGGCCTTCAACCTGGCCGAGACCTATCGCGTGCCGACCTTCATCATGACCGACGAGACCGTCGGCCACATGCACGAGAAGGTCACCATTCCGCCGGCCGAAGAGATCGGCGTCGTCCCCCGGAACTGGTATCAGGGACCGAAGAGCGATTTTCGCCCCTACCAGTTCACCGGCAAGGAGGCTTCGCCGATGGTGAAGGCGGGCGACGGCTACCGTTTCCACGTCACCGGTCTCACCCATGACGAACGCGGCTACCCGGCGCTGACCGAGGAGCAGAACAAGAAGGTGGTGACGCACATCATCGAGAAGATCGACTCCAATGCCGACAAGATCATCAAGCTCGAAGAGAAGGATGTGGAAGGCGCCGACGTGGTGGTCGTCTCCTACGGCATCACTTCGCGCATCGTTTCCAAGGCGGTCAAGGATGCACAGAAGGCCGGCATCAAGGTCGGCTCGCTGCGCCTGATCACCATCTGGCCGTTCGCCGAGAAGCGCATCAAGGAACTGGCAGGCAAGGTCAAGGCCATCGTCGTGCCGGAAATCAACTACGGGCAAATGGTGCTCGAAGTCCAGCGGGCAGCCGCCGGCCAGTGCAAGGTGATCAGCGTCAACCATTGCGGCGGTGCGGTGCACGACCCCGACGTCATCCGGGCGGCGATCAAGGAGGGAGCCAAATGACTTACGCCAAGAGCGACGCCGAATTCCGTTCCGACAGCCCGATGGCCGAATTCCTCCGCATGGAGCGGATGCCGCACATCTGGTGTCCCGGCTGCGGCATCGGCACGGTGGTGAACTCCTTTGCCGAGGCGGTCAAGAAGAGCGGCATCGACATGGACAAGCTGGCCGTGGTTTCCGGCATCGGCTGCACCGGCCGCGTCGCCGGCTACGTCAAGCTCGATTCCTTCCACACCACGCACGGCCGCGCCATTCCTTTCGCCACCGGCCTCAAGCTCGCCAACCCGGACCTCAAGGTCGTGGTGGTCAGCGGCGACGGCGATCTATTCGGCATCGGCGGCAACCACTTCATCCATGCCGCCCGGCGCAACATGGACATGGTGGTGATCTGCGTCAACAACTTCACCTACGGCATGACCGGTGGCCAGGTTACGCCGACCACGCCGCAGAGCGCGCAGGCCTCCACCACGCCCTACGGCAATTACGAATACCCGTTCAGCCTGCCATTCCTGGCCGACGCTTCCGGCGCCAGCTACGTGGCGCGCTGGACTTCGCTGCACGCGCGCAATATCACCCAGGCCATCCGCGAGGCAATGAACCGCAAGGGCTTCTCGTTCATCGAGGTGATCGCGCCGTGCACCACGCTCTACGCCCGCCGCAACCGGCTCGGCGACGGCCTCAACGCCCTCGAGTACTACCAGGGCGATGCCGAAATCCGACATGGCGCCGATACGCGCACCGTCGATATCGACTACCAGGGCAAGATCGTCGTCGGCAAGTTCGTCGATCGCGAGAAGCCGACCTACCTGGATGCAGTCAACACCCGTTATGCAAACGTGCTCGGCGACGACTATCAGCTTTACGGCAAGACCCAGCCCGAGCGCGAGGAGGAAGCCAAGCGTGATGCCGAGGCACGTGCGCTCGAAGCCGAGTGCATGTTGGCCGAGGACTTGCCAGAAGGAGGCGAATGATGTGGGAAGTCAGATTCTCCGGATTCGGCGGCCAGGGTATCGTCCGCTGTGCCTTGATCACCGGCAAGGCAGTTGCGATGTACGACGACAAGTTTGCCACCATGACCCAGAGCTTCGGGCCCGAGGCTCGCGGCGGCGCCTGTAGCTCGCAACTGGTGGTGTCGGAAGATCGCGTGCTCTATCCCTACGTGACGCTGCCCGGCGTGCTGGTGGCGCTTTCTCAGGAGGCCCACGACACCTACGAGCCCAAGCTGCGCGACGGCGGCATCCTGATCACCGAAGAGGAACTGGTCAAGACCAAGCCCGATACCGGCAGGGTGCAGATGTATCCGGCGCCGGTGACGCGGTTTGCCGAGGAAATCGGCAATCGCCTGTTCGCCAACCTGGTGGTGCTGGGCTACTTCTCGGCCATCACCGGCGTCGCCTCGGCCGAGGCGATGAAGAAGGCGCTGCCGGGACTGGTGCCGGATCGCTTCCTCAAGGTCAACGTCCAGGCCTTCGACAAGGGTTACGAATACGGCGTCGAGATGCTGGCGAAGAAACCGCTCATCACCGGGACGCTGCAATGACCGGTATCGGCTTCGCAGGGCGCCACTCGCGGATATCCATGAAATGAGTTCCAAGCGCACCGGTGTATTTGTGTGTCATTGCGGCACCAATATCGCCGCCACCGTTGACGTCAAGAAGGTCGCTGCCGAACTGGGCAAGGACGAAGGCGTCATCGTCTCCCGCGACTACGTGTATATGTGCTCCGACCCGGGCCAGAACGCGGTCATCAACGCCGTCAAGGAGAATCAGCTCGACAGCGTGGTGATCTCGTGCTGCTCGCCCAACCTGCACGAAAAGACCTTCCGCGAGGCTTCGGCACTGGGCGGGCTCAATGAGTTCCAGTGCGAGATCGCCAACATTCGCGAGCAGTGCGCCTGGGTGCACCGCGACCGCGACCAGGCGACGACCAAGGCGATCAAGATTTCCCGCTCCGCTGTGCGCCGGGCGCAGATGAACCAGGCGCTCGAACCCATCGGCGTGCCCGTGACCAAGCGGGTGCTGGTCGTCGGCGGCGGCATCGCCGGCATCCAGGCCGCGCTCGATCTGGCCAATGCCGGTCTCGAAGTGGTTCTGGTCGAGAAGCAGCCGACTATCGGCGGCCACATGCTTCAGCTTTCCGAGACTTTCCCGACGCTGGACTGCTCGCAGTGCATCCTGTCGCCGAAGATGGTCGAAGTGTCGAAGAACCCCAAGATCACGCTGATGACGCAAAGCGAAGTCGAGAGCGTTTCCGGCTTCGTCGGCAACTTCAAGGCCAGGATCAAGACCAAGGCGGTCTACGTCGATCCGGAACTGTGCAAGATCTGCGACGACTGTTCCGCCGTTTGCCCGGTCGCAGTGCCCAACCAGTACGACCTCGGCCTGACCAATCGCCGCGCCATCCACATTCCGTTCGCGCAGGCGATTCCGGCCACCTACACGCTCGACGAAAGCGCCTGTCTGGGCCTCAATCCCGTGGTCTGCGGCAAGTGCGCCGACGCCTGCGAGGCCAAGGCGATCAACTACGACAACAAGCCGACGGTCAAGGAAATCGAAATTGGTGCCATCATCGTTGCCACCGGCTTCGATCTCTACGGCAAGGAAAAGCTTGGCGAGTATGGCGCCGGCCGCTACGAGGACGTGCTCGACGGCCTGCAATTCGAGCGCCTGTGCTCGGCTTCCGGCGCCACGGGCGGTCACGTCTTGCGGCCCTCCGACCACAAGGAGCCGAAGGAAATCGTCTTCATCCAGTGCGCCGGCTCGCGCGATCCCGAGACGCATTGCGCCTATTGCTCGAAGATTTGCTGCATGTACACGGCCAAGCACGCCTCGCTGTACAAGCACCATGTTCCCGACGGACAGGCCTACGTCTTCTACATCGACATCCGCTCAGGCGGCAAGGGCTACGAGGAATTCGTCCAGCGCACGATGGAGAAGGACGGCGTCGTCTATCTGCGTGGCCGCGTATCCAAGGTCTACCAGAAGGACGGCAAGATCAAGGTACTCGGCGTCGACACGCTGTCCGGGCGCAACGTCGAGATCGACGCCGACATGGTGGTGCTGGCGGAGGCCATGCAACCGTCCAAGGGTACAGCCGAGATCGCCAAGATACTCAAGATCGGCCGCGACAAGGACGGTTTCCTGGCCGAGGCGCATCCCAAGCTGAAGCCTGTCGAGAGCGTCACCGCCGGCATCTTCCTGGCTGGTACCGCCCAGGGGCCGAAAGATATTCCGGAGACCGTGACACAGGCGAGCGCGGCGTCGTGCAAGGTGATCGCGCTGCTGTCGAAGGACCGGCTGGCGCATTCGCCGACGGTGGCCAAGGTCAGGAATTCCTTGTGCACAGGTTGCGAGATGTGCGTCGACGCCTGCCCCTACGAGGCGATCCGGCTCGTCGATGGCAAGGCGGTGGTCAACGAAGTGCTCTGCGAAGGCTGCGGCACCTGTTCGGGCACCTGCGTGCGCGCCGCCATCGACGTCAAGAACGTTACGCAGATGCAGATCCACGACATGATCAGCGCCGTTATGGGAGGCTAGGCAAAGGTGTTGAATCCATCCAAATCCATGACAGCGGTACAGGAAGACTTCGAGCCGAAGATCGTGGCCTTCCTGTGCAAGTGGTGCTCGTCGGCCGGCAGCGATTTGGCCGGCGTCTCGCGCCTGCAATACGCAGCCAACGCGGTGCCCATCCAGGTGATGTGCTCCGGCTCGGTGTCGCCGATCTACATCATGTCGGCCTTCAAGAAGGGCGCCGACGGCGTGCTGGTATCCGGCTGCCACCCGGGCGACTGCCACTACATGAAAGGCAACTTCTTCGCCCGGCGCCGGCTTTACCTGGTGCAGAAGCTGCTCAACTTCGTCGGCCTCGAGAAGGATCGTTTCCGCATGTCCTGGGTCTCGGCCGCCGAAGGCACCAAGTTCGCCCAGGTCGTCGATGACTTCGTGCGCGACATCAAGACGCTCGGCCCGCAGCGCCGGCTGAAGGCGAGGCGCTGATGGTCAAGGTAGAAGAACTGCGCGCCTATGCCGCCGACCTGCTCGAACAGGGCAAGGTCAAGGCCGTCGTGGGCTATCGGCGCGGTACCGCTGGCGCCATGGCCGAGCCCTGCGTCGTCAGCCAGGCGGCCGATGCCCAGTCGCTGGTCTGGGACCCCGGCTGCCTGAACAACCTGGCGCTTTATCTCGTCAAGGATCGCAAGGCGCAGGCGGCCTCGAAGACCCCGGACAAGCGGCCGCTGGCCGTCGTCGCCAAGGGCTGCGACAGCCGCGCCGTTGCCGTGCTCCTGCAGGAGAACTACTTCAAGCGCGAGGACGTCGTCGTCATCGGCGTTTCCTGCGAGGGCAGCGGCGTCGTCGATCCGCGCAAACTGTCGGCGAAGCTCAAGGGCCGCACGGTGAGCAAGCTCGAATTCGATGGCGCCGACGGCTACAAGGTGACGATCGGCAAGACCGAAAGCGTCATCCCGGCCGCGGACATCATGGCCGACCGCTGCCTCGAATGTCGGGCTGCTTCTCCCGCGCTCAACGACGTCCTGTTCGGCGACACGGTCGAGCAGCGTGCCTACGCCGCCCCCTTCGCTGCCGTCAAGGAAGCACAGGAGGCCTCCGAGGAAGAACGCTGGGCAACCTGGGAGCACCATTTCGACCGCTGCCTGCGCTGCTTCGCCTGCCGCTCCGTGTGCCCGATGTGCTACTGCCCGGAGTGCGTGGTCGACAGCACGACTTTCGTCATCACGCCGGAAACCTCGGCCGAAGAAAAGGCCAACCGCGTGCGCTGGTGCGAGCGCTCCGCAGGCTCCGGCGAAAGCGCCATGTATCACCTGACGCGCGCTATCCACCTCGCCGGCCGCTGCGTCGACTGCGGCGAGTGCGAACGCGTCTGCCCGGTGAATATTCCGCTGCGCCTGCTCAACACCAAGCTCGAAATGGAAGCCTTCGAGATGTTCGAATACCAGGCCGGACGCGATGTCGCCCAGTCCTCACTCCTTTCGTCCTTCCGGGACGAGGATCCCAACGCTTTCGTCAGGTAGTTCCCATGGAAAAGATACTCCGCAAGGAAAACCTCGGGGAATGGCTGGCAGCGCTGGAAGCCTACGACCTGCATGCGCCGGCGTTCGCCGACTCGGTGTGGAACTACGCCCGCGTCGGATCGAACAATGCCATCGAGCTCGACCATACCAATACCGTGCGCTCGATCAAGGAATTTGCCTTCCCGCAGCGCGAGATCTTCTTCCGCTTCGAACAAGAGAAGGACGGCAAGCCTACGCTGACGGCCACCGTACCCGACCCGCGGCCGACGGTGGTGTTCGGCGTGCGTCCCTGCGATGGCCGCGGCATGCCACGCAACGACAAGGTGTTCACCGCCGAGTTCAAGGACCCCTACTACTGGGCGCGGCGCGATCGGCTCACGCTGGTCGGCCTGGCCTGCAACGAACCGCATTCGCAGAACTGCTTCTGCAAGTCTGTCGGCGGTGCACCCAACTCCGAGGAAGGCCTCGATGTCCTGATGACGGACCTCGGCGATCGCTTCCACGTCAAGGGCCTCACCGGTCGCGGCGTCGAGATCATGGAGCACGGCCGCGATGCCTTCGACGAATCGCGCAAGGGCGACAAGGCCGAAGTCGAAAAGACGCACGCCGCCGCCAGCGAAGTGCCGCAACGCGGCTTCGGCGACCTAAGCAAGATTCCCGACGCGATCAGGAAGAACTTCGACGCGCCGGTCTGGCAGGAACTGGCCCAGGCCTGCATCGGCTGCGGCATTTGCACTTTCCTGTGCCCGACTTGTCACTGCTTCGACATCAATGACGAGGTGACTTGCCAGTCGCCCTGTGCCGGCGAACGGGTGCGCACCTGGGACAACTGCCAGTTCCCCGATTTCACGATGCACACCTCGGGGCACAACCCGCGCCACGATCTCGGCGCGCGGCTGCGCCAGCGGGTCAGCCACAAGTTTCTCTATTTCGTCGAAAACCACAAGACCCAGCAATGCACCGGCTGCGGACGCTGCATTTCCGAATGTCCCGTCGGCATCGACATCGTCAGGGTCCTGGATACGGTGAGCCGCGTATGAATTCAAGAAAAGCAATTCCACCGCAAAGGACGCCAAGGACGCCAAGGAAAACCGAAGCAGAGAACGTTGGGAGTCTCGTCCGTGCGAAGCACTTTGTGCATCCTTCGAGTTGGCCTTCCTTTGCGTCCTTTGCGTCCTTGGTGGTGAAAGAATCGAGGTTCTGACTCATGGAAAACGCATATCTGCCGCAAATGGGCCGCATTGCCGGCATCGAGGAAGAGACGGTCGGCGCCCGCGCCATCAAGACCTTCAAGGTCGAGTTTCCCGACGGCGACGGCTTCGATCACCAGTGCGGCCAGTGCGCCATGCTGTCGGTCTTCGGCAAGGGCGAGTCGATGATCTCGATTGCCTCGTCGCCGCTGGTCAAGGGCTACAAACAGTTCTCGATCATGAAGATGGGGCGCGTCACCACCGCCTTTCACGACGCCAAGGTCGGCGACGTGATCGGCATCCGCGGCCCCTACGGCAACCAGTTCCCGCTCGCCAACTGGAAGGGACGCGACCTCGTCTTCATCGGCGGCGGCGTCGGCCTGGCGCCGATCTGGCCCGTCATCCAGACGGCTGTTGCCCAGCGCCAGGACTACGGCAAGATCACCGTCTTCTACGGCGCCCGCAGTTCGCGCGACATCATGTACAAGGCCGACTTCGAGAAGCTCAAGGCATCGGCCGACGTGCAGCTCTCGATCGACAACAAGGAAGAGGGCTGGCAGGGCTACACCGGTTTCGTGCCGGCCAACCTGATGGACAAGGCGCCTCAGGCTGCCAACGCCGTCGCCATCACCTGCGGGCCGCCGATCATGATCAAGTTCGTGATCCAGAACCTGCAGAAGCTCGGCTTTGCCGACGAGCAAATCTACACCACGATCGAGAACAAGATGAAGTGCGGCATCGGCAAGTGCGGCCGCTGCAATGTCGGCAAGGATTACGTCTGCGTCAAGGGCCCCGTCTACTCGTGGGCCGAGCTCAAGCAGCTGCCGCAGGAATACTGACAAACACTGGGGAACAGATGTCATGAACATCACGGGTATGCTTTACGGAGCCAAGCTCCTCAACATGGTCGACTTCCCGACCGCAGAAGTTCTCGGGCCGGAAGCCAGCGAACACGACATCAAGAACCTCATCGACCAGAACGGCGAAGTCTTCATCAAGCCGATCTTCCGCGGCGGCATCGGCAAGAAAGGCAAATCGGGCCTGATCGGCCGTGCCAAGGATCTGAAGACCGCGATCAAGGAGAAGGAGCGGCTCTACTTCGTCGAGCACCGCGTCGGCAACAACGTCTGCAAGTCGCAGGGCGTGACTTTCGAAGCCGGCGTGCCGGCCGAGCATGAGGTCTACTTCTCGATCAGAGACTCCACCCGCTACCGTGCGCCGACCATCACCATTACGCACCAGGGCGGCATGGACATCGAAGAGGTACCGAAGGACAAGATCGCCGAGATCCCCTTCGATCCGCTGACCGGCCTCAAGTCCTTCGTCATCACCAACGCCCTGTCGGACATCAATGCGCCGAAAGAGATCATCTCGCCGCTGGCGCAGAACCTGCCCAAGCTGTGGGATCTGTTCCACCACAACGGCATGACGACGCTGGAGCTCAATCCTATCCGCATGAGCCAGAAACGGCCGGGCTCCCTGACCCCGATCGCCTGCGACTTCAAGTGCGGCTTCGATCGCGATGATCCGCGCGTCAAACGCCTCAACCTGCCCAACGACCTGTTCGCCGTGGACTACTCGGACTTCGAGCAGGAGATCAATCAGCTGCGCACCTACCAGGGCCAGTCGGACGTTTCGGTCATCAACGCCAACGGCACCATCCTGGCGCCGACCTTCGGCGGCGGCGCCAACTCGTTGGTGACGGAATTCCTCGGCGACGACGCCATCATCTCCTCCGACTTCGGCGGCAACCCGCCTTACGAGAAGATGCGCGAAGTGATGCGCATCTGCCTCAAGCATTGGCTGAAGCAGACCAACGTGCTGTTCGTGATCGGCGGCAAGGCCAACAACACCGACATCTTCACCACTTTCCGTGCCATGGCCGATGCGCTGCGCGAATACATCAGCGAACACGGTCCGACACCCGTCTATGTCGTCATCGGCCGCGGCGGCCCGAATCTGGCGCGCGGTCTCCTGGCGTTCAAGGATGTGGTGGACTCGGTGGGGCTGCCCTACCGCATCTTCGCCTTCGACTCGGCGATGACCGACGTGGTGCGCTACGCGCAGATGGCCGACCGCTGGATGAAGTCGGGTGGCCGCGAAATGCTGGCCAAGCAACTGGGAGTCGCACCATGACCGCCCGCCTGCCCGGCGAGCGCGCCGCAGAATCCCGCCTCCAGGGAAGAGAAATGAACAAACACAACAACAGCAAGTTCATGTATTACGTCGGCGTCAACTCGCTGTCCGAGATCGCGACGCCGAGGGATCGGATCTGCGTCCTCAACATTCTCGGCAACGAGTCGCGCGCCGTTACGCCGGTCAGCCACGCCTACTCTGGCGGCAACATCGTCTTCGGCACTTCGCCGGGACGTCGCGGCGAGGTACTGGAAACCCCGGTCGGCGACATCCCCGTCTACAACAACGTTCGCGAGGGTCTCGACGACGGCCATGACTTCAACGTCGGCGTCGTCTACCTGCCGCCGGCGGCGGTACGCGACGGCGTCTTCGAACTGATCCGCGTCAACAAGAACATCGAGAAGGTCGTCATCCTGACCGAGAAGGTGTCAGTGCATGATGCACGCGAAATCCGGGCACTGGCGCAGCAGCGCGGCGTCGATGTCTTCGGCGCCAACTGCCTGGGCGTTGCCGATGCCTGGAACCACATCCGCATCGGCGGCGCTCTCGGTGGCGACAAGCCGGAGGAGTCGCTGAAGAAGGGCTCGGTCGCGATCTATTCGAACTCGGGCAACTTCACCACCACGATGGCCGGCTACCTGGCCTCGGGCGGCTGGGGCACGACGACTTCGGTTTCGTCGGGCAAGGACCTCTATATCCACTTCGCGCCGGCAGAGTTCGCCCACGCGCTCGACAACGACCTGCGCAGCAAGGCGGCGGTGATGTACATCGAGCCGGGCGGCTACTACGAACAGAATCTGGAAATCAAGAAACCCCTGATCGCCTGCGTGGTGGGGCGATGGAAGGCCAAGCTGACCCGCGCGGTCGGTCACGCCGGCGCCATGGCGGGCGGCGGCGATAATGCCGAGGTCAAGGAGAAGTGGTTCCAGGATATCGTCCGCGTAGATGGTATCTACACCCCGGAGCGGCCGATCGTATCCAAGCACGGCGCCGTGGTGACCAACATCTCGCACATCCCGGCGGCGCTGACCGCGGTGATGAAGCTGAACGGCGTCAAGCCGGACTTCGCGCCCGAGGGTGACCTGACGCTGAAGCCGTGGTTCGGTGACAACCAGGGCCTGCCGCTGCCGCCCGAACTGGATATTCCGCTGGTCGAGCCGATGCAGCCGTATCGCGACCAGATCCACGAACTGACCAAGCAGGTCGGCGCCATCTTCCCGCGCGAATCGATGAAAGACCGCTCGGGCAGCTCGATCATGGACGCCAAGACCCAGGTGACCCGGGTCAGCGGCGTCTCGATCCTGGACACCGCCCGTTATCCGCTGGAGTCCAACTACTGCCTGGCGCTCCTGCGCGAGCACAACGACGACAACGACAATGCACTGTTCAACGCGGCGGTCGCAGCCGATGTCAATCTGCACGGCGATGTCATCCTGACCGTGGCCGATGCGACGCGCGCCGCGGGCAATGCGCCCAACAGCGTGCTGTCCGCTGCCTGCGCCGTGGTCGGCCCGGCGCGTGTCGAGGCCGCCCGGCAGGCCGCCGATGTCCTCATCGATCTGTTCGGCCACTCGGGCTTGCTGGCCGGCGATGCCGTCGGATTCGATTTCTCCGCGGTCAAGGCAAGCGCCGAACAGGCGAGCCGCCTGATCGGCGAAAGCGCCGATCCGAAGGCCGAAGTCATGCTCGACGGCTTGAAGGCGCGGGGCGCCAAGTCCGTGTTCGTCGACTACCTCAAGTCCCTCGGCGGCAATCCGACGGCCGATGCAGTGCTGGCGGCGATCACGACGACGATCTGCTGGAGCGCGCTGATGCGCAAGAAGATCGCCCGCACCACGGCGCGCAACCTGCCCTGGTACGCGCGCCTGTTCTCGGTGATGATCGGCGCCTCGGTCGATTCGTCGCACCACAAGGCCCACAGTTTCTGCGGCTTTGCCGTCAGGGATCTCGTCAGCGGCTGGTCGGCCACCGAGCTTGCCTACCTGGCGCTGCTGGGCGAGAAGCCGACACCGGACAAGTTGTTCCCGTTCCAGGTGATACTCGGCCTTATCATCTCCAACGGCGTCGGCACCATTTCCGCCCAGGGCGCCAAGGGAGCGGTCTCGGCCGACGGCCCGGAGACACCCGAGCGCGTGCAGATCAACAAGGGCATGATCGGCTTCCTGACGCACACCGGCTTTGCCCACGGTGGCAATGGTTACGAAGGCATCCAGTTCCTGATCGAGCAGTTCGGCAATACCGGCCTCAAGGACGCCGGCGACGCCAAGCACGGGCTGGATCTGGCGGCCATGGGCACCAAGTTCGCCCTTGCCTTCGGCGCCGAGAAGAAGGCGCGCAAGGGCGTTGGCGACGGCGTGCGCAACATCCCCGGCGTCAACCACCCGGTGTTCAAGGGCCAGTTGGTCAACAAGGATCCACGCGAGGTCTATCTTTCCGGCCTGTTCAAGGAGCGCGGCGAGACCAACGTCTTCCACGACTTCTACAATGCGCTGGTCAAGGCACTCTACGATAACGGCGTCACGCCCAACGTCTTCTGCGTTAACATTGACGCCGTGATCGCCGCCCTGTTGCTGAAGCTGCTGTGGCCGCGCTACCGGTCGGGCAGCTTCTCCGAGGAAGCGATGGAAACGGCGGCATTTACCGCCTTCCTGTTCGGCCGGATGGTCGGCAGTGCCGGCGAAATCGACGATCACATCAATCGCGGACGCAACATGGATACCCGGACGCCTGCCTCTCAATGCACGTTCGTGTCTTGAGGCATAGGACGCAAGCGGTCGGAGATCATATATTTGAGCGAGGTACATATCATGACTACGCAAACACCGAAGATCTTCTGGACCAAGGTTGACGAAGCGCCGGCACTCGCGACCTATTCCCTGCTGCCCATCGTTCAGGCATTCATCGGGACGGTTGGCGTGGCCGTGGAAACGAGGGATATTTCTCTTGCCGGCAGAATCATCGCGAACTTTCCCGAGAACCTGACCGAGGCCCAGCGCCAGGCGGACGATCTCGGCGCGCTCGGCGCTCTGGCGAAGACGCCGGAAGCCAACATCATCAAGCTGCCCAACGTCAGCGCCTCGCTGCCGCAGCTCAAGACGGCGATCAAGGAATTGCAGGCCAAGGGCTACCGGGTGCCGGACTACCCCGAAACGCCGAAGAATGACGCCGAGAAGGAAATCAAGGCGCGCTACGGGAAGGTGCTCGGCAGCGCCGTCAACCCGGTGCTGCGCGAAGGCAACTCGGACCGCCGGGCCGCGCTTTCGGTCAAGGAATACGCCAGAAGGAATCCCCACAAGATGGGGGCCTGGAGCGCCGATTCGAAGACGCATGTCGTGCACATGAACAGCGGCGACTTCTACGGCAGCGAGAAGTCCGTGACGATCGGCGAGCCGACCGAGGCCCGCATCGAGTTCGTCAGCGACGAAGGCTCGACCAAGGTGCTGAAGGAGAAGTTGTCGCTCAAGGCCGGCGAGATCATCGATGCGGCGGTCATGAGCCGGCGCTCGCTGCGTGACTTCTATGAATTGCAGATGCAGGACGCCAAGCGCCAGGGCGTGCTGCTGTCGCTGCACCTCAAGGCCACCATGATGAAGATCTCCGACCCGATCATGTTCGGCCACGCCGTGTCGGTGTACTTCAAGGACGTCTTCATCAAGCATGCCCAACTGTTCAAGGAGCTGGGCATGAACGCCAACAACGGTCTGGGCGACGTCCTGGCCAAGGTGGCCACCCTGCCGGACGACTACCGCGCCCAGATCGAGAGCGATATCCAGGGCTGCTACAAGATCCGGCCGGAACTGGCGATGGTCAATTCGGACAAAGGCATCACCAACCTGCATGTGCCGAGCGACATCATCGTCGATGCTTCGATGCCGGCGATGATCCGCGAATCCGGCAAGATGTGGGGGGCCGACGGCAAGCTGCACGACACCAAGGCCCTGATTCCCGACCGTTGCTACGCCGGCGTCTACCAGGTGGTCATCGAGGACTGCAAGAAGCACGGCGCCTTCGATCCCAGGACCATGGGCAGCGTGCCCAACGTCGGCCTGATGGCGCAGAAGGCCGAGGAATACGGCTCACACGACAAGACTTTCGAGATCTCCGGCAACGGTACCGCGCGCATCGTGAACGCTGCCGGCAAGGTGCTGCTGGAGCAACGGGTCGAGCATGGCGACATCTTCCGTGCCTGCCAGGTGAAGGACGCCCCGATCCAGGATTGGGTCAAGCTGGCCGTCTCGCGGGCCAGGGCGACGGGAACGCCGGCCGTATTCTGGCTGGACAGGAACCGCGGCCATGACGTGCAAATCATCCAGAAGGTCGAGCGCTACCTCAAGGATCACGACACCGCAGGTCTCGACATCCGCATCATGTCGCCGGTCGAGGCGACGCGCCTGTCGCTCGAGCGCATCCGCGCCGGCAAGGACACCATCTCCGTCACCGGCAACGTCCTGCGCGACTACCTGACCGACCTGTTCCCGATTCTCGAACTCGGTACCAGCGCCAAGATGCTGTCCATCGTTCCGCTGATGGATGGCGGCGGCTTGTTCGAAACCGGCGCCGGCGGTTCGGCACCCAAGCATGTCCAGCAGTTCCAGGAGGAAGGCTACCTGCGCTGGGACTCGCTGGGCGAATTCCTGGCGCTCGGCGTGTCGCTGGAACACCTAGCCGAGAAGTTCGGCAACGCCAAGGCGCAGGTCATGGCCGAGGCGCTCGACAAGGCCAACGGCAGGATCCTCGAAAACAACAAGTCGCCGGCGCGCAAGGTCGGCGAACTCGATAACCGCGGCAGCCACTTCTACCTCGCGCTCTATTGGGCGCAGGCACTTGCCGAGCAGGACAAAGACAAGGAACTGCAGGCGCGCTTTGCGCCGTTGGCGAAGGCGCTGACCGAAAACGAGGCAAAGATCATTGCCGAGTTGAACGGTGCCCAAGGCAAGGCAGTCGATATGGGCGGCTACTACCTGCCGAACTTCGACAAGACCTCGCAGGCGATGCGCCCCAGCCAGACCTTCAACGCGGCGCTGGCAGCGCTGAACTAGCCCGCCCCCGCCCCCCTCGTGCCCGCCGGGTCGATCCGAAGCGGATCAGACGTGGCTTGCAGCGAGGGGTGGCGGCAATGACATTCGGCCGCGTGCGGTGCGCCATGCCCGGAACGCCTGTTCTGCCGCATTGTGGAAACCGAACCGGGACAGAATCGACCCGATGCGATACCAGGCTTCGGCAAGGCCCGAGGCGGGCTGCGTCGCTTCGCGATAGTTGGTGACGGCAGCGGATTCCAGGGTGGTGGAAAGACCGGATTGCGGATCGGAGTCGAAGCGATCAGCGACCCTCCGGAAGACGCGATGCGCGGCATCGATGCGTCCCAACTGGTACAGCGCCAGGCCGAGGAACTGCAACGCAACCAGGTCATCCGGGATCGTCGCCAGCATGCTGCGCGCAATCACTGCCATCTGGCCGGGGTTGCCGGCCTGATAGAAAGTACCCAACAAATCGATCAGTGCTGTAATCATTTGTCTTCTCCATGGGTTGTTGGTGGGCGCGCTTGTGGCGCGCGGCTCATTTTCTCGGCTGAGCCCTTCTGACTCGCAACGGACACCGTCGGTTCCGCTCTTTACATTTTGAAATGCTGGCGGCACGGCGTCGCTTGAGCCAGCCATCGCCGATCGCCTTCCGAGAGGGCTCGAGTGCCGCTGCCGACGGACTGTATCGCCGGAAGACTTCAAACGTGTTTGTCGTTGATGACAGACAGCCCGTCCTGCCGCGCGGCGCTAAAGTGTGGACTTCGGAACCGGAGAGACTGCATGCGCTTCCTGTCGAACATCGCTGCCGCGATTCTGCTTGCCTGCGCTGCCTGCGCTGCCTGCATTGCCGAAGCCGCGGACAACACACTGCTGATCCAGTTGCAAAAGGACGGCAGCTACCTGGTCTGGCATTCCGAAGGCAGGACCCAACTCAGCGATGACGAGCTGACCAGCCTGTCGGCGAGTGCCAGGCCCGAGGGTGGCGAGCCCATCCTGACCACCGCCGGTCCCGCCAGCGCTTTCGAGATCCCCCGTGCCGTATTGGTCGTGCTGGCGGATGCCAAGTCCGACCGGAAGCTCCTGATCGATCGCGACGCCTGCGGCGGCGTCAGGCTGTGGCACGCCGAAGGCGCCACATCGCTGACCGATGATCAACTGACCGAACTCGTGCTGTCCGCCCTGCCGGACGGCGGCAAGCGGGTATCGATCGGCAGCAATTACGCCAAGGCCTACTCGACGGAACTCGGTGTCGTCGCAGTCATCTGGGCGCCCGTCGAGCGCCCCAAGCCGCGCTGAGGGCCCGGCTGGGAGCAGCCTCCGCCGGCCCGGAGGCCCTCTGGCGGGGCTGTCAACAGGGGTAGAATGGGGCGCAATTCCAACAAGCAAGGGAGTGCGCAATATGGCGAGCTATGCCACCGAAGCCATCCGCGCCGTCGCCCTCGTCGGGCACGGCGGTTCCGGCAAGACCACTCTGGCCGAAGCGCTGTTGCACCGCGCCGGAGCGATCCAGGCCAAGGGCAGCGTTGAAAAAGGCAACACGGTTTGCGATTTCGACCCGCAGGAAAAGACCGCCGGCCATTCCCTGAATTCCGCCCTGGTGAACTTTGCCGCCGAGGGCATACACGTCCACCTGGTGGACGCCCCGGGCTATCCCGATTTCGCTGGCCAGGCCATCGCGGCGCTGGCCGGCGTCGAAACCGCGCTGGTGGTGGTGAACGCCCAGACCGGCGTCGAACTGATGACCGAGCGCATGATGCGCTTTGCCAAGCAGCGCGGCCTGGCGCGCATGATCGTCATCAACAAGATCGACGCCGACAATGTCGACCTGCCCGGCCTGGTGACCGAGATCCGGGAGCGCTTCGGCAACGAATGCAAGCTGCTCGACCTGCCGGCGCATGACCGCGCCGACGTGGTCGAAGTGCTCGAACACGATGCCGGCGATGCCGACTTCGACTCCGTCGCCCATGCCCACCGCGAGTTGATCGATCAACTGGTCGAGGAAGATGAGACCCTGCTGGCGCGCTACCTGGAGGAGGGTTCCGATCCCTCACCGGGCGAACTGCATGCGCCTTTCGAGAAGGCCTTGCGCGAAGGCCACCTGGTGCCGATCCTGTTCGTCTCGGCCCGGACCGGCGCCGGCCTCGACCAGTTGATGCATGTGCTGTCCACGCTGGCGCCCAATCCCGCCGAAGGCAATCCACCGCCCTTCTACAAGGGCAAGCTCGGCGACGAAACGGCCGAGGCCTTCCATGCTGAGCCGGACCCGAACAAGCATGTGCTGGCACATGTGTTCAAGGTCATCGCCGACCCCTACATGGGCAAGGTCGGCGTCTTTCGGGTGCACCAGGGAACGATGCGCAAGGAATCGCAGCTCTATGTCGGCGACGGCAAGCGCCCGTTCAAGGCCGGCCATCTCTACCAGCTTCAGGGCAAGGACTACGTCGAGGTCGACGAACTGATGCCGGGCGACATCGGCGCCGTGGCCAAGGTCGAGGAAGTCGAGTTCGATTGCGTGCTGCACGATTCGCACGACGAAGACGACATCCACCTGAAGCCGCTGGAATTCCCGCTGCCCATGCAGGGCCTGGCCGTCGAGACGAAGAAGAAGGGCGACGAGCAGCGCCTGTTCGAGATCCTGCGCAAGCTCGAACTCGAAGATCCCTGCTTCAAGGTCGAGCGCCACCCGACCACGCACGAGACCGTGATCCGCGGCCTTGGCGAGATGCACCTGCGCGCCAAGCTGGAGAAGATGTCCACCCAGTTCAAGCTCGACCTCGACACCAAGCCGCCGCGCGTTCCCTACCGCGAGGCGATCACGAAAAACGCCGAAGGCCACTGCCGGCACAAGAAGCAGACCGGCGGCGCCGGCCAGTTCGGCGAGGTGTATCTGAAGATCGAGCCCATGGAACGCGGCGCCGGCTTCGAGTTCCTCGATCAGGTCAAGGGTGGTGTCATTCCCGGCGTCTTCATGGCCGCGGTCGAAAAGGGCGTGCGCCAGGCGCTGGCCGACGGCGTCATCGCCGGCTATCCCGTCGACGACCTGCGCGTGATCGTCTATGACGGCAAGACGCACCCGGTCGACGGCAAGGATGTCGCCTTCACCACCGCCGGCCGCAAGGCGACGATCGAGGCGATTCTTGCCGCCGGCCCGATCCTGCTCGAGCCTATCGTCAACATCGAGGTGGTGACGCCGGAGAACGCGATGGGCGACATCGCCGGCGATTTCTCGAGCCGGCGCGGCCACGTCACCGGCACCACGCCGCGCGGCCACGGCACCGTTGCCGTCGCCGGCGAAGTGCCGCTGGCGGAAATCTCGGACTACGCCTCGAAGCTGAAGTCGGTCACGGCCGGGCAGGGCGCCTACACCATCGAGTTCTCACATTACGCCGCGATGCCGCCGCAGATGCAGCAGAAGCTGACCGCCGGCCACAAGCTGAAGGAAGACGAAGAGTGATCGTCAGGAGGGCGCCCGTGGGCGCCCTCTAGGCGATGTGCAGGAAGCTCTTCCGCGTCTTGCCGCCGACGCGCTCGATGCGGCGCCAGCCGCTGTTGTCGTTCATGGTGATCCAGCGTCGCTCCTCGGCGCGGTAGAACCAGTCCTTGTCCTGCTGGAAATAGACCTGGATGCCGGACGCCTCCCAGATGTTGAGGATCTCGTTGCTGTGCGAGCGGATCTCGTCGAAATCGGTGGTCGCCTTCTGGCCCATCTCGCTGTAG
>JBGOZF010000074.1:0-21819 GCA_041480065.1 Rhodocyclaceae bacterium | reverse complement strand
TGTTGGTGCGCTTGATGTTGCCGGTAAGCTTGCGCAGGGCCTGGCTCATCAGCCGCGCCTGGAGACCGGGCAACTGGTCTCCCATCTCGCCTTCGATTTCCGCTTTCGGCACCAGGGCCGCCACCGAGTCGATGACGATGACATCGACGCCGCCCGAGCGCACCAGCATGTCGGCGATTTCGAGCCCCTGCTCGCCGGTGTCGGGCTGCGAGATCAGCAGGTTGGGAACATCGACGCCCAGCTTGCCGGCATAGACCGGGTCGAGCGCGTTTTCGGCATCGATGTAGGCCGCGGTGCCGCCCAGTTTCTGGAATTCGGCCACGACTTGCAGGCACAACGTCGTCTTGCCGGAGGATTCCGGCCCGTACACCTCCACCACCCGCCCGCGCGGCAGGCCGCCGACGCCTAGCGCGATGTCCAGACCCAGGGAACCGGTCGAAACTACCTGCAGGTCATTCTCGATCTGGCCCTCGCCCATCTTCATGATGGCGCCCTTGCCGAACTGCTTCTCTATCTGGGCCAGCGCCGCCTGCAGCGCCTTTGCCTTGTTGTCGTCCATGTATGATTCTCCTGAAGCTGAATGGATTATGGCACAGTTTTTGCGCCGCCTATTTTGCTCGCGCGAGCAGGCCTTCCAGCGCAAAGACGACCGCCTGGCGCCGGATGCTTTCGCGATTCCCGGCGAACTGGCGGTGCTCGGATTCCGGTTCCCAGCCGCGCAAGCACCAGGCGAAGCATACGGTGCCCACTGGCTTATCAGGTGAGCCACCCGTGGGGCCGGCGACTCCAGTAATCGCCAGCGCAATCAATGCGTTGGAGTTATCCAGGGCTCCGGTCGCCATTTCAGCCGCCGTTTCGGGGCTCACCGCGCCGTGTGTGGCCAGGGTGTCGGGGCTTACGCCAAGCATCTCGACCTTGGCGTCATTGGCATAGGTGACGAACCCGCGGTCGAACCACGCCGAACTGCCGGCCGTGTGCGTAACTATCTGGGCAGCCCAGCCCCCGGTGCAGGATTCCGCGGTCGTTAGTGTTAGTGAGCGCTCACGGAGCGCCGCGCCGACTTGTTCGGAGAGAACGACGAGATCCAGGTCCATCACGTGAAGCGTTCAAGCAGCAGCTTGATGGCCGCCAGGACAAGAACGGTGTAAGCGGCCGCGATGACGTCGTCCATCATCACGCCGAAGCCGTTCTTCATCCGCTGGTCGAAATAGTCCGCCGGCGGCGGCTTGACGATGTCGAAGAGCCGGAAGAGCGCGAATGCCGCGAACTGCCAAGCCAGGCCGCTGGCCGACAGGAACACGCCATGGGGCGTATCGATGAGCGCTGGCGGCACGAACATCAGCACTGCCCAGAACGGGATGATCTCGTCCCAGACGATCGAACCATGATCGGGTTCGCCGAGGTGTTTGCCGGTCAGATTCACGCACCACATGCCGAAGACGAACATGAAGGCCAGGAAGAGGGCGAAGTTGCCGTCGGCCGGATAGGCCAGCCGCAGCAGCGGATAGAGCAGCCATGCGAAGAGCGTGCCCGCGGTTCCCGGGGCATAGACGGTCAGGCCGGAGCCCAGGCCGCAGGCGATCAGGTGGGCCGGATGGGCAAACAGGAATCTGAGGTTCGGCGTCGTCATGTCACGCGAAGTGGTCGAATCCGCGATGGCCCGCCTCGACCGGCTGGTCCTGGCCGTCGAGGACGAGGATGCTGCCCGGGTTGCCATGACCGGTGGTGCCGATCCGGGTGAGGCGCAGAGCCAGTTTCTCCGACAGGCGGGCGACTTCGTGGCGCCGATCCGCGGGCGCCGTGAAGATCAGCTCGTAGTCGTCGCCGCCGGCGAGCAGGCAGTCGCGCTCGAGTCCGGGCGGCGGCATCTCCGGCACGCGCAGTGTGGCGCCGAGTTTCGAAGCTTCCAGGATGTGGCCGAGATCGGCCAGCATTCCGTCCGAGACGTCGATGGCGGCGCTGGCGAGCCCGCGCAGGGCCAGGCCCAGCGCGACCCGCGGCTGCGGCCGGTGCAGCGCGGCGAGGCAGTCGGTGAGTACGGGTTCCGGCAGCGCGTGTCGGCCTTGCAGGTGGGCCAGCCCAAGGGCTGCGCGGCCGGGACGCCCGGAGACCCAGATATCGTCGCCTTCTTTGGCGCCTGAGCGCAGCAGCGCTTTCCCCTTGGGTACCTCGCCGAAGATGGTGACGCAGAAGTTGCGCGGCCCCTTGGTGGTGTCGCCGCCGATCACATCGATGTCGAACGCTTCGGCGCAGGCGAAGAAGCCGCGCGCGAAACGTCCGATCCACGACTCGGTGGCGGCGGGCAGCGCAGCCGCCAGCAGTGCCCAGCGCGGCCTGGCGCCCATGGCGGCCATATCGGAAACATTGACGGCCAGCACCTTCCAGCCGAGGTCCTCGGGATTGGCGTCGGCAAGGAAATGCGTCCCCGCGACCAGCATGTCGGTCGAGATGACCAGTTCGCAGCCGGGGGTGGGACGGACCAGCGCGCCGTCGTCGCCGACACCGAGCGCCGTGTGGCGTGTCGGGCGTTTGAAGTAGCGATCGATCAGGGCAAATTCCGACGGCATGGCCGCGATGCCCTATCGCGCCTTGGCCTCGTTCGGCCGCAATGCCGGCGCCAGCTTGTCGAGGACGCCGTTGACGAACTTGTGGCCATCGGTGCCGCCGTAAGTCTTGGCCAGTTCGATCGCCTCGTTGATGATCACCCGGTAGGGCGTCTCGGGGTGATGCTTGAGTTCGCAGGCGCCGAGCAGCAGGATGCTGCGCTCGATCGGTGACACCTCATTCCATTTGCGGTCGACGTAGGGCGCCAGCGCGTCGCGCAGTGCATCGTGATCGTTCAGCGTCTCCGTCAGCACCGTCTGGTAAAGCGCGCCGTCGGCCTTGTCGAAGCCGCTGACCGACTCCGCCTGCACGCGGATGGCCGCTTCGTCCTGGCCGCCGATCAAATGCTGGTAAAGGCCCTGGATGACGAATTCTCTGGCTCTGTGGCGAGGTGACTTTCCCACTACTTGACTGCCTTGAGCAGGTTGGCCATTTCGATGGCGGCCTGGGCCGCTTCGGTGCCCTTCTGGTGCATGCGTTCGAGCGCCTGGTCGTCGTTTTCCGTGGTCAAGATGGCATTCGCGATCGGGGTGCCGGTGGTGAGTTGAACATCCGTGATACCGCGTGCCGATTCGTTGGAGACGATTTCGAAATGATAGGTCTCGCCGCGGATCACGGCGCCGATGGCCACCAGGGCATCGAAGCGCCTGCTCTGGGCCATGGTTTGCAGCGTTAGCGGAATTTCCAGCGCTCCCGGCACTGTCGCCAGCGTCACATTGGCGGCGGCGACGCCCAGCCGCGCCAGTTCCTGGCAACAGCCCGACAGCAGGCCTTCGCCGACGTCCTTGTTGAAGCGGCTCATGACGATGCCGACCCGCAGGCCGGCACCGTTCAGATTGGGTTCGAGTTCGCGCACATCCTGGCAATGCGACATGACGGTTTCCTAAACGTTGGCTTCTTCGGGGGACAGGTAGCCGCAGACTTCGAGTCCGAAGCCGGCCATGCTCGGCATCTTGCGCGGGCTGGCCAGCAGCCGCATCTTGCCGACGCCGACCTCGCGCAGGATCTGGGCGCCGATGCCGTAAAGCCTCGGGTCCCATTTCGCCGCCGGTTTCTCGGCTTCCTCGCGCAGGGCCGAAAGCAGATCGTCACTGGCCTCCTTGCGGTGCAGAAGCACCAGCACGCCCTTGCCCTGTTTGGCGATGATGCGCATCGACTGATCGACGCTGAAGCTGTGGCGGCGGCTGGCGCAGTCGAGGAAGTCGAGCACCGAGATCGGCTCGTGCACCCGCACCAGCGTTTCCTCGTCGGTAGCGATGTTGCCCATGGTCAAGGCCAGATGTACTTCGCTGCTGGTCTTGTCGGCGAAGGCGCGCAGCCGGAAACTGCCGTGCGCGCAACTGACCTCGCGGTCGGCTACGCATTCAAGCAGCTTCTCGGTCTCGGCGCGATAGTGGATCAGGTCGCGGATGGTGCCGATCTTCAACTGGTGCTTGGCCGCGAATTCGAGCAACTGGGGTAGGCGCGCCATCGAGCCGTCTTCGTTCATGATCTCGCAGATCACCGAAGACGCGGCCAGGCCGGCCATCTGCGCCAGGTCGCAACCGGCCTCGGTGTGGCCGGCACGGATCAGGACGCCGCCGGGGCGGGCCATGATCGGGAATACGTGGCCGGGCTGGACGAGGTCTTCCGGCTTGGCATTCGCCGCTACGGCGACACGAACCGTGCGCGCGCGGTCATGAGCCGAGATGCCGGTGGTGACGCCTTCGGCCGCCTCGATGGACACCGTGAACGCAGTGCTGTGCGGGCTCTTGTTGTCGCGCGCCATCTGCCAGAGACCGAGTTGGCGGCAGCGATCTTCGGTCAGCGTCAGGCAGACCAGGCCGCGCGCATGGGTGACCATGAAGTTGATCGCCTCGGGCGTCACGTGCTCGGCCGCAAGGACCAGATCGCCTTCGTTCTCGCGGTCTTCCTCGTCGACGAGGATGACCATCTTGCCGGCGCGCAAATCGGCGACGATGTCCTTGACGGGACTGATGCTCATGTCTGGAAGTCTCTTCGTTGGGGGGAGAAACATTCTACGCTTGCGCGTCTGGGTTCAGCATTCGCTCGACGTATCGGGCGATCAGGTCCACCTCCAGATTGACGCGAATACCGGGCTTGCAGCGCTTGAGCGTCGTCACCTCGACCGTATGCGGAATCAGGTTGATCGAGAACTCGGCACCTTCGACGCGGTTGGTGGTCAGCGAAACTCCATCGACAGTGATCGAGCCTTTGCGAGCGATGTATTTGGCCAGCCCTTGCGGTGCGCGAATGACGAGTTCATGCGACTCACCGATTCTGTCGAAGCGGACGACTTCGCCGACGCCGTCGACATGGCCGGAGACCAGGTGGCCGCCGAGGCGGTCCGACAGGCGCATGGCCTTTTCGAGATTCACTTCGCCCGGTGCGTCGAGGCCGACGGTGCAGTCGAGCGTCTCGCGGGAGACGTCGATCTTGTAGCTGGTGGCGGATTTCTCGATCACGGTCAGGCAGACGCCGCTATGGGCGATGGAGTCGCCGAGCGCGACGTCCGTGAGGTCGAGCTCCGGTGCTTCGACAGTCAGGCGCAGGCCCTTTTCCAGGGCTTGCAGATGTGTGATGCGGCCGGTGGCGGCGACGATGCCGGTGAACATGAGGACTCCAGGGTTTCGGGAAACGTTATTGGGGCAACTGTTCGAGGGTGGCGAGGAACTGCGTCGCCGGCTGGTAGCCGATGACGCGGGTGTTGGAGATCTCCTTGCCGTCGCGGCCGAAGAAGATGATGCCGGGCGGGCCGAAGAGGCCGAAGCGCTTGAGCAGCGCGATGTCGTCGTCGTTGCTGGCGGTGACGTCCGCCTGCAACAGCAGCGTGCCGGCGAGCCGGACCTGCACCTGCGGATCGACGAAGGTGTATTTCTCCATCTCCTTGCAGCTCACGCACCAGTCAGCGTAGAAGTCGAGCATGGCCGGCTGCCCTTTGGCGGCGGCCTCCTGCAGGCGGGCGTCGAGTTCGGCACTCGACTTCACGCGCGCGAAGACGAGCCCGGATTTCTCGGCCGCGGCGCTGGCACCGAGAAAATCGAGCGGACGTAGGGGGTCGCGCGAGCCGCCGAGCACGCCCGCCAGCATGGCGATGCCCGCCAGCAGCATGAGCACGCCGACGCCTTTCCAGAGCCGGCTCCAGCCCGTGGCATGGGCCGGCAGGGGATCGATGGCGCGCATGAAGATTCCCGGCACGATCAGGAGCGCCGCCCAGCCGAGCATCTGCGCCCAGACCGGAATCACCGGCGACACCAGCCACAGGGCCGTGGCCAGCATGACCACGCCGAAGAATTTCTTCACCGCTTCCATCCAGGGGCCGGCCTTCGGCAGCAGCGAGCGCGAGAAGACGCCGACGGCCACCAGCGGCGCACCCATGCCCAGCGCCATGCTGAAAAGGGCGGCGCCACCGAGGGCGGCGTCCCCGGTCTGGGCGATGTAGAGCAGCGCGCCGGCCAGCGGTGCGGCGACGCAGGGGCTGACGATCAGTCCCGACAGGGCGCCCATGACGGCGATGGCATGGAGGGAGCCGCCCTGGCGGTTGGCCTTCTCGGATAGGCGGGTTTCCAGCGCAGAGGGCATTTGCAGTTCGTAGAGGCCGAACATGGACAGCGACAGCACGACGAAAATCAGGGCGAAGGCGCCGAGGCCCCAGGCGTTCTGGAACGCGTTGGACAGCAGGGTGCCCGAGAAGCCCGCTGCGACGCCGATCGCGGCATAGGTGACGGCCATGCCCAGCACATAGGCCAGCGAGAGGACGAAGGCGCGGCCATGGGTGACGGCATGGCCGTGATTGACGATGATTCCCGAGAGGATAGGCACCATCGGGAACACGCAGGGCGTCAGGCAGAGCAGCAGGCCGAAGCCGAAGAAGCTGACGACGATCAGCCAGAAGCCGCCATGGCGCAGAAGCTTGACGATCTTCGAGGATTCGTCGCCATCGGGTGCGGTGGCCTTCGAGTCATCCGGTACCGCCGAAGCCTCGGCTGCACTGCCGCCGCCGGCGATCAAGCTGACGACCGCCTGTTGCGGCGTCGGCGGAAAACAGACGCCTTGGTCCCAGCAGCCCTGCGAAACGGCTTTGAGTGTCATATCGCCGGCACCGTTGGCTTCGACCGGAATGCGTATCCTGAGATCGTTGCGATAGGTTTCGACCTTGCCGAAGAACTCGTCGTCCTTGACGTGGCCGGCCGGAAACACCGGCTCGCCCAGCTTGACGGTGCCGGGTTCGGCGCTGAAACGGATCTTGTGGCGGTACAGGTAATAGCCGTCGGCGATCTGCCAGCGGGCTTCCAGCGTATGGGCATCGATGGCCCGGGCCGAGAACCGGTAGGCCTGTTCGGCTTGCAGGGGCTCCTCGGCGGCGCCCGCAGGCAGGGCCGCCAGCGCGAGCAACAGGGACAGCAGCAGTCGGATCAGCATTCTCGTGTCTGGGCAGGAGTGGTTTCGGCGTCCAGCCAGGCCAGATAAGCCGGCAGGCCGCGGTCGATTGGGACAGCGACGATCTCCGGAAGTTCGTACGGGTGCTTTTCCCTGATCGCCGCTTCGAGAGCGGCGTAACATTCGACCTTGGTCTTAATCAGCAGCGGCACTTCCGTGGCCTCCTCGATCCGTCCGTTCCAGCGATAGACCGACTGACAGGGCGCCAGGATGTTGACGCAGGCAGCAAGGCGGGCCGTAACGAGGTGCCCGGCAAGGGCACGGGCGGTCTCGCCGTCGGGCAGATTGGTCAGGACAAGGAGCGCTTCCATCGCTCTATTCTACCGTTGGCCGTCGGCTCGATCGTGGTAGGAATAGCGGTTCTGGGAGGTATGACGTGAGCAAACCGATGCAGAGCCTCGCGGACGCCGAGGAAAGGCGACGCCAGGACGTGGCAAGCCAGAATAGATTGGCGGACCAGCGTCAGGCCGAGGCCGAAGCCATGGAGCGCCTGGCGACCGAGGAAATGGGCCGGGCGCGGGCGGCTGCGCGCGAACGCGAGGAGGGGGAAGCCCTGGCTGCCGCCCAGCACCGCGTCCAACTCGAGGCCGCCGCGTTGGAACAGGCCAAGGCGAGACAGAAGGCCGAGGCGTCGGTTCGGGCACTGGCGCTGGAGCGGGCGGCGGCCGAGCGTGAGGCCGAGCGGCTCGCCCAGCAGCGCGTCGAGGCCGAACAACTGGCGCTGGCCGAGGCACGCCGGCGCGAACAGGCCGTCGGAACGCTGCGCGAGGCCATGTCGGTCAGGGCCAGGCGCGAGGCGGAGCTTGCAGCGCTGGCGCGACAGAAACTCGAGGCCGAGCAGGCAGCGCTCAAGGCGGCGACGGCAAAGACCCGCGACCAGCAGTCGCTGGAAGCGGCCGCGCTGGCACGCGCCGCGGCCGAGCGGGAAACCGCCCGAATTGTCGAACAGCGGGCGGTCCAGGAAAAGGCCTTGCTCGAAGCTGCCGGCGAGAGGCTGGAAGCCGAGCGGATGGAATCGGCAGCGGCGGCTGTGCGCGCCCGGGAAGAGGCTGTCGCCCGGGACTGCGCCAAGGCGTCCAGTGAATCGGAAGAAGAAATGCGCGCGCTGGCGGTGCAGAAGGTGGCCGCCGAGCGGGAAGCCGCCGGACTGGCCGAGGAGCGGGTCGAGGCGGAGAACGAGGCGCTGCAACTGACGCGGGCTAGGCAGGAGGCGGAAGAGACCGCCATCGCGCTGGCGGCAAAGAAGGAGGCCGCCGAACGCGAATCCATCCATCTTGCCGAAGAGCGCGCGAGGCAGGAGGTTTCGCTGCGCCAGGCCGCCGAGGCCAGGCTGGTCGCCGAGCGCCAGGCGCAGGCGGTGGCGGCGCAGCGGGCGGTGGCCGAGGCGGCGGCTGCCGAAGCCGCCGCGGCCAGGGTCGCCGCTGAAGAAACTCTCGAGGTCCAGGCCCTGGAGCGCGAGGCGGCGGAGCGCGAAGCGACCCGGCTGGCCCAGGAACGCCTGGCCCACGAGGCGGCTTTGCGCCAGGCCACCGGCGAGAAGCTGAAGGCGGAGGAAGCGGCCAGGGTGCTGGCGGACCAGAGGTTGGCGGCCGAGCGCGAGGCTGCGCGGCTGGCGGAAGCGCGCATCGCCGAGGAAGTGGTGCTGCGGGAGGCGGCGGCGGCTCGGCTTGAAGTGGAGCAGCAGGCCCTCGACGAAGCGCAGAAACGCGATCAGGCCGCGGCCGAAGTCGAGAAGGCGGTCATTGCGCGGGTCAACGGCGAGGCCGACGCGCAGGCCGTTTCCTTGTCGCGGCAGAAGATTGAGGCTGAGCGGGCGGCCGCCAAGCGGCAGGCGGAGATCGACGGCCAGGAAGCCGCGCAGCGGCGGGCGGCCGTGGAAGCGGCCGCGCTGGCGGAAGCGAAAGCGAGACGGGATGCGGAAGATGCGGCGCGGGCGCTGGCGGTTCAGCGACTGGCGGCCGAACGCGAAGCGGTCCGGCTCGCGCAAGCCCGGGCCGCCGAGGAGATGGCGCTGCGCCAGGCCGCCGAAGCGCGGGCGAAGGCCGAGCGCGAGCAGCAGGAGATGGCCGAGGCGCGGCGGGCGGCGGAGGCGCAGGCCGACGATGAAGCCCGGCTGCGCCAACAAACCGAACTCGATATGTCCGCAGCCAGGGGGCCCGACATCGGCGATGCGACGAAGCCGTCGCGGCGTTCCCTGTTCCTGGCGACGGCTGTGGCACTGGTCCTGGGCGTGACGCTCGGCCTTTCTGCCGGATTCTTCTCGGCACCGGAGGAATCCACAGCGCCGACTTCTCCGGTCGATCAGCCGGCCGCGGTGGCGCAACCGAACCCGGTGTTGCTGGGAGCGGATGTGGGACAGAGCTTGCGCCTGGATGGCGACATTGAAGCCCTTGCGCGGCGGCTCGGCGAGTTGCCGAAGCGTGCGGCCCCGGCGAAGTAGATCAGGACAGAAGCCGGCGGCGCGTCAATCCGAGCGCCAGCCAGAAGGCGGCGACGGAGATGATCATGAGCACCGCGAGGTGCAGCAGCGGGGCCGTCGGCAGGTGACCGAACAGCAGCGGCCGGATGATCGCCACCGCGTGGGTCAGCGGCAGCGCCTGCGCGGCGGCCTGGAAGCCCGCCGGTAGCTGTTCGAGCGGAAAGAAGACGCCGGAGAGCAGCGTCATCGGCGTGATGAACAGCGTGAAGTAGTACATGAAGAAGTCGTAGGACGGCGCCAGCGCGGTGACGATCAGGCCGAGCGCCGAGAAGGCGAGTCCGGTCAGGAAGATGGCCGGAATCACCCACAGCGCCAGCGGCGACGAAGTCAGTCCCAGTGCCGCGACGACGATCAGGATGGCGACGCCCGACAGCGTCGCCTTGGCGGCCGACCACAGCAGTTCGCCCGCCACCACGTCGTCGAGCGAGACCGGCGCGTTCATGATCGCCTCCCAGGTCTTCTGCACATGCATGCGCGAGAAGCCCGAGTACAGCGCCTCGAACGAGGCCGCGTTCATGGTCGAGGCGCAGATGGTGCCGGCGGCGAGGAAGGCGATGTAGGAGCCGCCGAATTGCGGCAGGGCGGCGGGCAGCAGGCTGCCGAGACCATAGCCCAGGCCGAACATGTAGATCATCGGATCGGCGAGGTTGCCCAGCACGGACGGAATGGCGAACTTGCGCCAGACCAGGAAATTGCGCCGCCAGACGCTGATGGTGCGCCGGGACAGCATGGGAGCGTAGAAGTAGCCCATCAGTCGCGCAGTTCCCGCCCGGTGAGCTTGAGAAACACGTCTTCCAGGTTGGCCGGGCGGTAGCCGGCCGGCGATGCCGGGATATGCTCCTCGATCAGTTGCCGCGGCGCGCCTTCGCTGATGATGCTGCCTTCGTCCATGATCGCCAGGCGGTTGCACAGACGCTCGGCCTCCTCCATGAAGTGCGTCGTCAGCAGGATGGTCTTGCCCTCTGCGAGCAGCCCTTGCAGGCGCTCCCAGATCAGGTGACGCGCCTGGGGATCGAGGCCGGTGGTCGGCTCGTCGAGCACCAGCAGGTCGGGGTCGTTGATCAGGGCGCGGGCCAGCGTGAGGCGGCGCTTCATGCCGCCGGAAAGCGTCTTGATGCTGGCGCCGGCCTTGCCGGCGAGACCGGCGAAATCGAGCAGGCGCGGAATGCGCCCGCGTATGGTGGCATCGTCGATACCGAAGTAGCGGCCGAAGACCAGCAGGTTTTCGGCCGCGGTGAAATCCGGGTCGAGGTTGTCGAATTGCGGTACCACGCCGATGCGCGCGCGCGCCTCGCGAGCCCGCGCCGGCACCGGCTCGCCGACCAGCGTGATGGTGCCCGAGTCCGGCGCCGTGAGCCCGAGGCAGCAGCGCAGCGTCGTCGTCTTGCCGGCGCCGTTGGGGCCGAGCAGGCCGAAGCATTCGCCCTTGCCGATGGTGAACGAGATGCCGGCGACCACCTCGCGGCCGCCGTAAGACTTGTGAAGGTCGTGGATTTCTAGTGGTGCCACGAGTCTTGGATGATCCTGCGAATGATGTGCAGGCGCCGATGGAAGAAATGATCGGCGCCGGGAATGACGATTACCGGAAGCTCCAGCGGCTCGGCCCACTTGAGCACGTTGGCGAGCGGCACGGTCTCGTCCTCCGAACCATGAATGACAATGGTATCTTGCGCGACCGCTTCCGTTTCGTAAACGCGGTCTCCCGTGATGAAACCCGCGGCAGTGCCGACCAGCACCAGGCGCTGCGCGGGGTCGCCGGCATTGGCCAGACGCCTCGCCAGTCGTGTGGTGACGTAGGCGCCGAAAGAGAAGCCCGCCAGCGCCACCGGCAGCGGGCCGAAACGGCCACGGCCATAGGCGTGGACGGCCAGGAAATCGTCGGTCTCGGCATCGCCCTTGTCGTGGCTGCCTTCGCTGGCGCCGACGCCGCGGAAGTTCGGCCGCAGCGTGGCATAGCCCAGTTCGCGGAAAGCCTTGGCCAGGGTCGTGACGACCTTGTTATCGGCGGTGCCGCCGAATAGCGGGTGCGGGTGTGCGATCAGCGCGATGCCGACGGGGGCTTCGAGCGGCTCGACGAATACTTCCTGCTTGCCGGCCGGACCGTCCAGCAAAATGCGCTCATGGTGGGACATCAAACTTTGAGGCGGTCGACGATCTCGCCTTTGACGATGTGGCGGTCGATGATCTCGTCGATGTCTTCCTTGTCGATGAAGGTGTACCAGATGCCCTGAGGGTAGATCACCAGTACCGGTCCGAGGTCGCAGCGCTCCATGCAGCCGGCCGTGTTGATGCGCACGGCGCCAGGCTTGTTGAGGCCGAGGGCCTTGATGCGGTCCTTGGCGTAGTTGCGCAAGTCGTTGGCGCCGTGGTTGTTGCAGCAGGCGTCGCCGGGCTCGCGCTGGTTGGTGCAGAAGAAGACGTGGTACTTGTAGTAATCGCTCATGGCTCTCTCGAGGGTGCTGGGTATTTGACAGCGTTTTTCGCAATCTTATCGCGGGCGGCGGCGATCGGGTCGATGCCGAGCACGTCGGCCAGCTCGACCAGGTAGATGAGCGTGTCGGCAACCTCGGCGCGGACTTCAAGCAGTTTGTCGGGAGGCAGTGCGAGGCTCTGTTCGGGAGTCAGCCACTGGAAATGCTCGACGAGTTCCGCGGCCTCGACGATCATCGCCATGACCAGGTTCTTGGGTGTGTGAAATGGTCGCCAGTCGCGGGCTTCCGCGAATTCGCGCAGGGCGTAGCGCAGGCTGGGCAGGTCGGTGATGGTTGTCATTTTTCTCCTCTCAGCAGGATAAGCCAGGGCAGGGCCAGGAACGGCCACAGGTTGGAGGTCAGACGCGTGAGGCCGTGAAAGTTGAGGAACTGGCCGGGGTTCCAGATCTGGAAGGTGTTTTCCAGGTAGGGGTTCTCAGGCGCGAGGTTAACCACGATCGCGGCGAACAGCAGCGCCATGGTTGCCAGCGCCTGTCGCCAGCGCGCAGGCAGCAGGCTGGCCAACAGCCAGATGGCCATCCCGACGCCAAAGCCCGAAAGGCTGCCTTCGGTGGCCCAGGCCAGCCCGTCGTGTCCGTTCATGATGAGCAGGAAGGCGAAGCTCTTGGCGATCAGGGCGGCAGCCATGACGACGAGCACCGGGGTTCGTCGCAGGGCCAGCAGCGAGACCAGCAGCGCCATGGCGAGCGTGTTGGCGCCGACGATCATGGCTTCGATGCGGGCGAAGTCGTCGGCATCGTAGGGCAATGCGTCAAGTTCGAGCAGTTCGCGCAGGTCGCCGTTGCCGAACAGCAGGGTCTCCGGGTTGAACTGCGTCAGCAGCCAGAGCAGGATCAGCAGCAGTCCCTTGTCGGCCATGGTACCCGCCACGAACACGTGGTGGCGCAAGGCGTGCAGACGGCCGCCATCGAGCAGCGTTGCGCCCCAGACCGTGCCGGCGATGGTTCCGATCAGAGTGCCGATGGCGTTACCGCCGAAGTCGAGACTCGACGGTACGCGGCTGGGCAGGAAGTTCTGCAGCGTTTCCAGGCAGAGACTCAGCGACGTGCCGATGGCGAGGGCGGCCGGCGGCGCCAGCCAGCGCCCCAGCCCGGGACGTAGCGCCGCAACCCAGAGGAAGCCCATGGGCACGTAGGCCGCGACGTTGATCGCGATGTCGAAGGCGGTCGTGTAGCGCGGCCAGCCGGCTGTGAGAAAGGCCGTGAGCGGAGCGCCGGAGTCGGTCCAGCCGGTGAATGGATAGAGACTGCCGTAGACCGCCAGCAGCGCGTAGGCGGCGGCGAGGTAGAGCGCAAGCCGGGAAGCTGGCGCGGTGGTCAAGCGGGCTGGCGGGCTAGGTCCCGCGCGGAACGGCCAGCCGCTCGCGCAGCCGGCGCAGCATCTCGACGGGCGTCAGGCGTGCCGGGTCGAAGCGCGGCAACTCGATGCCGTCGAGCGTGTTCTTGACCAGCAGGCCGAGATCGGTGTCGCCCTCGTTCAACAGGCGTCGGCTGAAGAACAGCGTGTCGGGATCTTCTTCACGCGTCAGCAAGGCAATGAAGTCGCGGCTTTTGGCCGAGATCGTGAGGTCGGTCGGCGCACTATCGAAAATGGGGCGGAAGCCGTGGCTGCCGTAGGCGAAACGCAGGGTCAGGCCGGCGTCGAGCACGCGGATGGCGAAGCGCTTGCCGATCAGCGGCTCCAGCGGTGCGCGCGGGATCATGCGGCCGAGCGCGAGGTTGAGGCCGGTCAGGAGCGCCAGCGTCGGCGGCAGTTGCGGCAGCTTGCTGCCCAGGCGGGCAAGGGCGGTCGGCAGCGTGAAATCGGGAATCTTGAATGCGTTCATGCGGTTTTCTCCACCATGTCCAGGCCCGGTCGGCCGTGCCAGAAACCATTGCAACTGCCGACAGGCATCAGCGCCGTAAGTGACTGCCAAGCTGCGTGCGGTTGCAGCGTACCATCGACCGCGGCACGGAACGCGGCGACGATGTCGGCACTGCCGCTTGCCTGCGGGCTCAAGCGCAGGATGTCGACACCGGCAGTGATCAGCTCGGGCAGATCCAGCAGCAGATTATAGGCGCGCGCCGACTGGGTCTGGATGCCGTTGAGCGTGAGGAAGACATCGCCCTCGCGGGTCTTGAGGTCCATGCCATCCGGGAAATCGATGCACTTGAACTCGCAGGTGTCCTTTTGCAGGTTGAAGCGGCGGGCCGTGAAGCACCGTGCGGAATAGGCGAGCGGCACGCGGCCGTGGGCGAAGACCTCGGTTTCCATGCCGGCAGGGCGTGCGGCCTGAATGCCGGCGAGAATTTCGCGGCTGGCTTCCGGCGGCATGACCCAGCGCGTGGCGCCCAGGCCGGCCAGTAGGCCGAGGGTTTCGGCGTTGAAGATGTTCAGCGTCGGGCCGGCGATGAACGCCAGCTTCTTCTCGGCCAGTATGCGCACCGCGCCCATCTCGTTGGCTTCGACGGCGAAGCGGCCGTCGTCGATCAGGCGGCGAATGACCTTGAGGTCGGATTCGGACTCGATCAGCGGCAGCGTCGACAGCACGACTTCCTTGCCGGCGGCTGAGAGTTGCGCTGCCACATCCAGCCAGTCGTCGAGTCGCAATTCGTGACGGCGCGAACAGACCGTCTCGCCCAGATAGACGATATCTACCGGCATCGCGGCGACCGCGGTGTAGAAGTCGAGCGTCTGCTGGCGCGGCCAGTAGTATTGGAGGGGACCGAGGGAGAGCTTCATTTCCAGGGCCTGTTATACGCGCCGAGCGTGTAGCTCTGGCCTTCGGAAACCTTGTTCAGTTCAGCCATCCACGCGGCTTTTGGAACGAAGTGTTCCGCATCGCGGCGGCAGCTGTCGATCGCCTCGCGCCACACCTTGGTCACCTGGGTGACGTAGGCGGGGCTGCGCTGGCGGCCCTCGATCTTGATGGCGCGGATGCCGAGCCGGAGCAGTTCGGGCAGCAGTTCCATCGTGTTCAGGCTGGCCGGCTCCTCGATGGCGTAATAGGTTTCGTGGTCCACCTCGAAACGGCCCTTACACAGCGTCGGATAGCCGGCGCGTTCGCCATCCTTGAAGCGGTCGATGAGGATGCCGTTGAGCCGGGTTTCCATGCCTTGCGGCGTCTGTTCCCAGCGTACTGCCTTGCCCGGCGAGCAGGCGCCGTTGCAGTTGGGCGAGGTGCCCGCGGCGTAGGCGGAAAGCGCGCAGCGCCCTTCGACCATGACGCACAGGCCGCCGAAGCCGAACACCTCGATCTCGACGCCGGTGTTCTTGACCACCTGCTCCACTTGCGCCAGCGACAGCACGCGCGGCAGCACGGCGCGCTGGATGCCGAAGCGCTCGCGATAGAAGTTGATGGCCTCGTAGTTGGTTGCCGAGCCCTGCACGGAAAGATGCAGCCTGAGCTTCGGGTGAGTGCGGCGCGCGTAGTCCATCAGTCCCAGATCGGCGAGGATCACCGCGTCGACGCCGTAGTTGGCGGCGCGATCGACCGCCGCCGTCCAGCGCGACCAGTTGCCGGTCTGCGGAAAGGTGTTGAGGGCGATCAGGACTTTCACGCCCCGGTCGTGGGCGTAGCGGACGCCTTCCTTGATACCGGCGTCGTCGAAGTTGAGGCCGTTGAAGTTGCGGGCGTTGGTGTCGTCCCGAAAGCCGGCATAGACGCAGTTGGCGCCGTTGTCGACGGCCGCTTTCAAGGCCGGCAGGCCGCCGGCCGGACAGACGAGTTCGATTGAAGGGGCGGGCATGTTCGGATGGTTGGTGGCAGAGGCGGACTGTAACCGCCGGTCACATGCCGGCGATTGAGACAGGTCAAGCCGCCATTTTACCGGACCTTGATCTCGGTCCACATGCGGGAAAGGTTGCGGCGCAACTTCGGCCCGAAGTCGCGCAGCATCTCCAGGTGCCCCAGCTCGGAGAGGGGCGGGAAGAGGGCCGGGTTGCCGCCGACTTCCGTGCGGATGTGCGGTAGGGCGGCGGCGTTGGGATTGCCGGCGCCGATGAGGTTGGAGACATCGGCGGCATTGGCCCCGTCGAGCATGAAGTCGATCAGCTTGTAGGCCAGATCGGGCCGCTGCCCGGACTTGTGCAGCACCCAGTTGTCCACCGCCAGCACGGCGCCTTCCCTGGGCGTGGCGAAGCCGATGGTGAACGGACGCCCCGCCGCCTTGGCGTCCTCGCGCGCCCGGAACATGTCGTTCGAGTAGCCATGGGCGACCCAGATGTTGCCGATGGCCAGGTCCTTGATGTAAGTGCTGTTGGAGAACGCCGCCCAGTAGGGCTTGGCGCGGATGATCAACTGCTTCGCCTGCTCCCACTCGGCCGGGTCGGTGGCTTGCACCGAATGCCCCAGGTAGCGCATGGCCGCGGCCATCAGCTCGCGCTGGCTGTCGAGCACGGTGATCTTGCCCTTGATCTTTGCCAGGTACCGGGGCTCGAAGATCAGTGCCCAGGTGTCGGTGGGCAGGTCCAGTTGCCGCATCTTCTCGACGTTGTAGCCGATGAGGGTGGTCGTCGTGGCGTAGGGTACCGAGTAGCGGTTGCCGGGGTCGTACCAGGCATCGAGGTAGGCCGGATTGATGTTGGCCAGGTGCGGCAGCTTCGACTTGTCGAGCGGGCGTAGGGCGTTCTTGCGGATCAGCGTCTCGACGGCGTTGCCGGTCGGCACCAGCAGGTCGTAGCCGGTGGCGCCGGCGTCGAGCTTGGCCAGCATCTCCTCGTTGTCCGAGTAGTAGTCCTGCTTGACCCGGCAGCCGCACTGCCGCTCGAAGCGGGTCATGGTCTCGTCGCTGATGTAGTTGTTCCAGTTGTAGAGATGCAGCACATCTTCGGCGTGGGCGCGAGGAGCGAAAAGCGATTCACCGCCAAGGACGCAAAGGACGCAAAGGAAGGCGAGAAGCAGGTTTTCCTTGGCGTACTTTGCGTCCTTTGCGGTGAGAAGGATCTTCACGCCTTCCCTTTCAGCACATCCGGTGCGAAACGGGACGCGGTGGCGATCACTGTCAGCGTCAGCAGCATCAGCAGCGTGGACACGGCATTGATCTCCGGCGTCACGGCGACCTTGATCATCGAGTAGATCTGCAAGGGCAGCGTGGTGACGCCGACGCCGGCGACGAAGAAGGTGATGACGAAGTCGTCGATCGACAGGGTGAATGCCATCAGGAAACCGGCGATCAGCGCCGGCAGGATCAACGGCAGGGTGATGCGGCGGAATGCGGCCCAGGGTGTGGCGCCGAGGTCGCGGGCCGCTTCGAAGATGCTCTCGTCCATGCCTGCCAGGCGTGCCCGCACGATCACGGCGACGAAGCCGATCGAAAAGGTGATGTGGGCGACGAGGATGGAGACGAACCCCAGGGTCAGGTCCAGCACCTGGCGGAAGAACAGCAGCAGCGAGACGCCCAGCAACAGTTCCGGCATGGCCACCGGCGTCAGTGCCAGGGTGGGCAGCAGGCGCAGCCGGTAGCGTTGCATGGCGACGCCGGCCAGGGTCCCGAGGACGGTTGCCGTGGCGCTGGCGGTGACGGCGATGAGCAGGGAATTGGCGGTGGCGTGGAGCATGTCGGCGTCCGCCGCCAGCTTGGCATACCAACGCGTGGTGAATCCGACCCACTGGGCGTTGAGCTCGGAGTCGTTGAAGGAGAACAGCACGACGACCGCCAGCGGCACATAGAGAAACGCATAGACGGCCAATGACGCCGCCCAAAGCCAGAACTGACCGCCGCGCGATTTCACGACACGGCCTCCGTGCCCTTGAAACCACGGCGCGCCGCCAGTGTCGCCAGGCCGGCGCAGGCCAGCACCGCCACGGTCAGCAGGATGGACAGCGCCGAGCCCAGCGGCCAGTCGCGATTCTGGAGGAACTCTTCCTTGATCAGATTGGCGATCAGGATGTCGCCGGTGCCGCCGAGCAGCTCAGGCACGGCGAACATGCCGAACACCGGGATGAACACGAGCGCCGCGCCGGCATAGATGCCCGGCAGGGACAAGGGGAAGGTGATGCGCGAGAAGCGGGTCCAGGCGCCGGCGCCGAGGTCGCGGGCGGCTTCCAGCAGGGCCGGATCGTGCCGCTCCAGGTTTACGTACAGGGGTAGCACCATGAAGGGAAGATGCACGTAGACCATGCCGATCATGACCGCCCAGGGCGAGAACAGCAGGTTCAATGGTCCGAGCAGCATGATCCAGGCATAGATGCGGATCAGGAAGTTGCTCGCGAAGGGCAGCATGACCAACAGCACCAGCAGGTCGCGCCGCCTCTTCGGGCTGCGGGCGATCAGCCATGCCAGCGGGTAGGCGAGCACCAGGCAGATCAGCGTCGTCAGCACGGCGACGAGAAGCGAGCGGGCGAAGATCTCGGCGTAGATGATGTCGGTGAGCAGGAAACGGTAGGCTTCGAAGGAAGCGCCGTTCCAGGGTGCCAGGCCGCCGAACTCGCCCGGCTCGCGGAAGCTGGCCAGGATCATGATCAGCGCCGGCGCGGCGACGAAGGCGAGCAGGAAGACGGTGGGCGGCAGGGTCATGCCCCAGCGCGCCAGTCGATCCACTCTTGCGTGGCGGGCCATGGTCACTCGCGCAGGTAGAGTCCGGCGTCGTGCCGCCAGCACACGGCCACCGGGTCGCCCACCTCGTGGAACTTGGCGCGGCCGGGCGCGGCGTTCGGCATCAGGGCCTCGATGACGAAGCCATTGGCCAGCTCGACCTTGTACAGGGTGACGTCGCCGAGGTAGAGCAACTCCTTCACCTTGCCCTCGAAGCGGTTCTTGAGGTCGGCGGATTCCTTGCGGCCGAAGATGCGGATCAGTTCCGGCCGCAGGGCGAAGGTGCCTGATTCACCGGCCCGCAGGGGCCGCGGATCAGAGGCTGCGATTTCCCCCAGGCCCGGCGCTCTGAGCGCCAGCAGCACCTTGCTGGCGGCGAGCACCTCGACGTCGATCAGGTTCACCTTGCCGATGAAGTCCGCGACGAAGCGGTTGGCCGGCTGGGTGTAGAGCCTGTCCGGCTCGTCGCACTGCTCGATGCGGCCGGCGCGCATGACGGCAACGCGGTGAGAGAGCGCCAGGGCCTCGTCCTGGGCGTGAGTGACGAAGACGAAGGCGATGCCTACCTGGCGCTGCAGGGCGATGAGTTCGATCTGCATCTGCTCGCGCAGCTTGGCGTCGAGAGCGCCGAGGGATTCGTCCAGCAGCAGCAGACGCGGCCGGCCGACCAGGCCGCGGGCGAGGGCCACGCGCTGCTTCTCGCCACCCGAGATCTCGTGCGGGAAGCTCTCCGCCTTGGCGACCAGATGCACCAGTTCCAGGGCTTCTCCGACCCGGCGCCGGATTTCGTCCTTCGGCCGGCCGGCCATCTCGAGAGGGAAAGCCACGTTGCCGGCGACCGTCATGTGCGGGAACAGCGCGTAGCTCTGGAATACCGTGTGCAGCGGCCTTTGCTCCGGCGGTACACCCGAAAGCGACTGGCCGTCGAGCAGGATGTCGCCTTCGTCCGGCGCGTCGAAGCCGGCGATCATGCGCAGGATCGTGGTCTTGCCGCAGCCCGAGGGGCCGAGCAGGGTGAAGAACTCGCCGGCCTCGATGGCGAGCGAAACGTTCTTCACCGCTTCGAGGCTGCCGAAGCGGCGGGTGACGTTCCTGAGTTCGAGAAGCGCCATGGCCTTTACTCCAAGGGCATTGCCAATTCCCGGGCCGGGATGACCTCCACATTGTCCGCCAAGGCGTAGCGTCTGTCGCCGGGGTAGACGACAAACAGGCGGTCGAGTTTGAGGTCGGCCAGGGCGATGCGCATCGACGGGGTCAGGCGCGGCGCGTCCATGCGCTTGATCTCGAAACCGACGCGGCGACCGCCGCGGAACAGCAGCAGGTCCAGTTCGGCGCCCTGGTGGGTGGCCCAGAAGAAGGACTCGTCGGGGTCGGTACGGCGGATGAGTTCCTCCAGCACGAACCCTTCCCAGGAGGCGCCGCATTTCGGATGGGCCAGCAGTTCGCCGCCGCTGCCGATATTCAGCAGCTGATGCAACAACCCGGAATCGCGGAAATACACCTTCGGCGAACGCACCTGCCGCTTGCCGAGATTCTCGTACCAGGGCTGCAACTGGCGCACCAGATAGGCGCCGCTCAGCATGTCGAGGTAACGACGCACGGTCGTCTCCGAAATGCCGAGGGAACGGGCCGGGTCGGCTGCGCTCCATATCTGGCCGTGATAGTGGGCAATCATGGCCATGAAGCGCTGCACGGCGGCAGCGGGGATTTGGAATCCCAATTGCGGCAAATCCCGTTCGGCAAAGGTCTGGAGAAACTGCCGCCGCCAGATGCGGCTGTCGTCGTCGGTATCGGCGAGATAGGAAAGCGGAAAGCCGCCGCGCAGCCAGAGTCTTTCCGCAGCTGCAATCCCGGTCTCGGTCAAGTCGAAGCCGGTGACCTCGATGACCTCGACGCGGCCAGCCAGGGACTCGCTGCTGCCCCGGATCAGGCCGGGCGAGGCGCTGCCCAGCAGGAGGAATTTGGCGGGATCTTCCGGCCGATCCACCAGCACCCGAAGGACAGGGAAGATGTGCGGCGCGCGCTGCACTTCGTCGATGACGACGAGGCCACGCAGGTCCTTGAGCGCCGTCATTGGTTCGGCCAGGCGGCCGGCGGCGATCGGATCTTCGAGGTCGAAGTAGTTGGCGGATGCGGCGTCGGCGACCTGGCGCGCCAGCGTGGTCTTGCCGATCTGGCGCGGCCCGATCAGCGCGACGACGCGGCTGCGCCGCAACGCGTTCCGGATACGGCCGTGCAAGGATGGACGAGAAAGCATGCCGGCATTCTGGGTCTTGTACCATGAAAAAGCAACATCAAGTGACGGAATTGCATGGTATTGGCGCCAGCCCGTTCAGCCATTGCGAGTGGGGCCGCGGGTGCTCCGGTCACGTGGCAGGTAGGCGTGGCTCGGGTCGTCAAGACAGGATCATGGGCTTCTTACACGCAGTTCGGAATCGCGGAAACAGGTCTTCGGTGCCTTGCCCCGCTACGTACCTGTAGATGCCGGTCGTCGTCGACCATCGTGCCGGCGCTCGCCAATTGTTATGACTTGTCGGTACAGGTCCGCTTTCGCCAATCATTGTAGGTCGCAGATGTGCCCTGAGTCGCCATATGACCTTGGCAAGCGACTCGGCCGGTCTCGCACCGAAAACAGCCATACGCGATCTTGCGGACTGCTACCGTCACGGCGCTGGCAGATGGGGTGCGGCTCTACGGGTTATTCCAAATCAATCCGAGCCTGGCCCCTTTGATCTGCTTTGATCTGGCCCCTTTGATCCTTATCGTAGGTCGCAGATGTGCCCACTGCGGACGGTCGCCCTCCATGGCATCGCGATCCGCAATGCAGCCAAAACTACCGGTCAGAGTGGAGCGATTCGATATGTTCCACGAGCGACGCGATATGCATAAGACGGCCTCCTCAGACGCTGCCCCTACTTCCCGTAGCTCCCACGTTCCGCGTTTCCGGCGGTTGACGTGACCAGCCTGCAACTCTTCCGAGTGGATGAAACTTGAGAGGATCGCCACGCTGAAGTAAGGCAGTCACGGGGAGCCGTCGATTCGACGCCATGTGTCGATGCAATTTACACTAATGCCAACGGCCAATTGGCATTGTCATGCCTAAGTAATATCTTTCATAGTGTTAGCGGTTAAATGGCCTCCAGGCATTAGTTGAACTAAACCGCTGACGCGGTGGTGGGGCGATCCACTGCCGCGTTTTGCATTTCAGGTGTTTCAGTTGTTCGATCCTGTCCTTCGGGAATGTTCCCGAATTGACGAGGAGAACGACATGACTGAACTGCGTCGGCGG
>JBGOZF010000073.1:0-22199 GCA_041480065.1 Rhodocyclaceae bacterium | reverse complement strand
TGGCCGCGGCCGATAGGCACCATGGAGTCGACCGACTTGAGACCGGTCTGCACGGGCTGCGACACCGACTTGCGCCAGATGACGCCGGGGGCGACCTTCTCGATCTTGTCCGTTTCCTTGGCGTTGAGCGGACCCTTGCCGTCGATCGGCTGACCCAGCGCGTTGAGCACGCGGCCGATCAACTCCGTGCCGACCGGCACTTCGAGAATGCGGCCGGTGGTCTTGACGATGTCGCCTTCGGTGATGTGCTCGTACTCGCCCAGCACCACCGCGCCGACGGAATCGCGCTCGAGGTTGAGCGCCATGCCGAAGGTGTTGCCGGGGAACTCCAGCATTTCACCCTGCATGGCGTCGGCCAGACCATGGACACGGCAGATGCCGTCGGTTACCGACACCACCGTGCCCTGGGTGCGGACTTCGGTCGCGCCCTGAAAGTTCTGGATCTTGTTCTTGATCAGTTCGCTGATCTCTGAAGGATTCAACTGCATTGAATTTCTCCTAACTGTTCAGGGCCGCGCGCATGGCTTCGAGCTTGCCGCTTACCGAGGTGTCGAGCACTTGGTCGCCGACCACTACCTTGACGCCACCGATAAGCGCCGGAGTCACGACGACGGAGAGCTGCAAGCGACCGAAGCGGCTCTCGAGCAGCGCCTTAAGGTGTTGCAACTGGGTGTCGTCGAGCGGGAAGGCCGAGTAGATGACGCCTTGCTTGACACCTTCTTCGCCGCGCTTCATGGCGTCGAATTGGGTCGAGATCTCGGGCAGACAGGTCAGACGGCCGTTGTCGGACAGCAGATGGATGAGGTTCGCCAGTTCGGGGTCGGGGCCGCCGACCGAGCGGAAGAGATCTTCCACTTGCGACGCGGCAACATTCGGGTTACCGATCAAGGCGGCGGCCGTCGGATCACCGGCAACCTGCGCCAGCCGGCCGAGGGCATCCGACCAGGCTGCCAGGGCCTGCCGTTCGCGCGCGAGACGGAACGCGGCCTCGGCGTACGGGCGGGCAATGGTGGCGATTTCGGCCATATGCTTAAAGGTCCTGTTTCAGGGCCGTCAGCATTTCGGCATGAGCGGCGGCATTGACTTCGCGGCGCAGGATCTTTTCGGCGCCAGCCACGGCCAATTCGGCGACGCGCTCACGCAAGACCTGCTTGGCGCGCTCGGCCTCCTGGGCGATCTCGGCCTTGGCGGAAACAACCACCTTGTCGGCCTCGACGCGCGCAGCGGCCTTGGCGTCCTCGATGATCTGCTGGGCTCGGCGCTCCGCCTGGGCCAGAACGTCGGCCGACTTCTCCTTGGTCTCGCGCAACACGTCGGCAGAACGACGGGAAGCCAACTCGAGGTCGTGCTTGCCGCGCTCGGCGGCGGCGAGACCTTCGGCGATGGTCTTCTGCCGGTTGTCGATGGCAGTCCGGAGCGGCGGCCAGATGAACTTGACCGTGAACCAGATGAAGATGGCGAAGGCGACCGCTTGAGAAATAAGGGTCAGGTTAATGTTCATGTATCCACCGCTTGGATCGGATGGGAATCAGCGAACGGGGCAATCGCTCTGTTAGTGAGCTGCCTGGATGACGGCCAGCAGCGGATTGCCGAAGGCGAACAGCATGGCGAGGCCGACACCGATAATGAAGGAGGCGTCGATCAGGCCGAGCAGCAGGAAGACCTTGGCTTGCAGCGTGGGCATCATTTCCGGCTGGCGGGCAGCGGCCTCGAGGAAACGGCTGGACATGATACCGATGCCGATACAGGCGCCAGCAGCGCCGAGGCCGATGATGAGACCGATGCCGATGCCGGTGTAGGCTTGAACCATTGCCAGGAACTGAAGCTTTTCCATTGTTGCTTTCCTTTCGTTTACAGATTGGGGGTTAATTCAAAATGAAGAGAAACTGGCTTAGTGGCTTTCGTGCGCCATCGACAAATAGACGACGGTGAGCATCATGAAAATGAAGGCCTGCAGAACGACGATCAGGATGTGGAAGATCGCCCAGCCGGCACCGAGAATGGCGCCGAAGACGGTGCCGGCCAGCCCGGTGGCGGCCCACATTCCAAGCAGCAGAAAGATGATCTCGCCAGCGTACATGTTGCCGTAGAGACGCAGCGAGTGCGACAGCGGCTTGGACACGTACTCGATGACGTTGAGCAGGAAGTTCGCCGGCCAGAGCAGGGGGTTGCTGCCGAAGGGTGAGCAGAACAACTCGTGGATCCAGCCCCCCAGACCCTTGACCTTGACGCTGTAGAAGATCATCAGGAACCACACCGCAAGCGCCAAGGCGAAAGTAGTATTGACGTCGGCAGTTGGGACGCTGCGGAAATGCCCGAGCCCCAGCACGTGCTCGTAGAACATGGCCATCCAGTCGACGGGCAGGAAGTCCATCGCATTCATCAGGAGAACCCAGACGAAAACCGTGAGTGCTGCGGGCGCAACGAAACTATGACGGTCGCCGTGGAAGATGCCCTTCACCTGGTCGTCGATGAATTCCATCGCCAGTTCGACAAACGCCTGGCGCCGGCCGGGCACGCCCGCGGTGGCGCCGCGCACGACCCACCACAGGAAACCAAGAGACACGATTCCGAGCAGCAGGGAAACCACGACGGTATCGATATTCAGGACCCAGAAGTCGCCGGCACTGACCGGTTGCTGAAGGAAGGTCAAATGGTGGCTGATGTAGGACGTAGGGGTCAGCGTAGTTTCTTCTGCGGCAGACATTTGAGGCCTTAGGAGGATTCAGTTAATCACCAGATGTTGCAGACGCGATCCCGGCAAGCAGGACCGAAACCATGAACGTCGACATGAACGCCAGCACCACCATGTCGCGGTAGGCAGCGAAACTCAACCAGAGGAGGATAACGATGGCGATGATCTTCGCCGCCTCGGCACGCAGCGCAACACGCATTGCGAGGCCGGCCGAGGGCGCCGTTCCACCGGACATCAGCGCGAAGACGAGAACGCCGACTACGCCGATGCCGCCACCAAGAATTGCCGAAAGTAAGCCTTGAGCACCCACCCACGTTCCGGCCACTGCCGCTATCAATGCAATTGCCGCCGCTTGCCAGGCAATCGCGACGCGAAACGCTCGACCGATATGCAATAGTTGCATCAGGCGCGTGGAGGGTAGTGAGGTTTCGAACGCCACACTACACCCGGCCCACTGGGGTTGGATTGAAAATGCTCATGAAATGATTCAAAGCGCGGGTTAGCAGTCGGTTGCTGCTTTGCAGCGAAGAGAATTAGCCTCCGCTGCTATTAAAGCTTTAAATCTTATCAAAAGCCCAAACATTGGTCAATTGCTGCTTTGCAACGACCTGCTCCGCTCTACCACGAAATCCTCAAACGCCGGCGAACGCAGCCTCAATTTCGGCGAAGGTGCGGGCAAATTCGTGCGTCGACATCTCGATGCCGAGTTGGCGGGCGATCTGCGACGCCGAGAAGATGCCGCGCAGCGTCTGCTTGCCCGCCTCGACGTCGCGCTCCACGACCAGCGTGTGCTGGCGGCCGCAATTTTCGAGGGTGGCGACAATGTGACCAACTTCCGAACGCGCGACATCGCCTATTTCGATCGCTTCCATATCCTCGAGAGGCGTCATGACGTCGCGCACTTCCAGTTCCTCGCGTCGCGCACCGCGGCCCTGGGCCACACGCACCGGTTTCTCGCCGAGCAGGTCGGTCGCCGTCACCACGCCGGAGATGCGGCCGTTCTTTTCAGTCACCAGCAGCAGGCGCACGCCGCGCAGGATCATCGCCTGGTTGGCCTGATGCAGGCTGGATTGCGGCTCGACCGTGGCCGGCGGAATGCGCTCGAGGTCGGTCATGACGTCGAGCGCCGGCGAGTTGATCTTGACGAACTTGGGGTTGAGCGGGCTGCTCACATAACAGCCGCCGGCGCAGACGGATACCTGCGGCAATGGCTTGTAGCGATCGCGAATCATTGTTTTCTCCTTCCTCCACCGATGGTTCGGAAACACATTCTATGCATTTCCGCGCAGTCGTTGCATCAGTCCCTCGAGTTGATCCAGGCTGGCAAAACGGATGGTGAGACTGCCGGCGCCCTTGCGATTCGCCGCGATCTTGACCGTGGCGCCGATGCTGTCGGCGATGTCCTCTTCGAGACGCTGCAAGTCCCGGTTCGCCGGTGCATTGGCTGTCGCTTTCCTGACCGGCGGATTCAATTCGCGTGCCACGAGGCGCTCGGTTTCGCGGACCGACCAGCCCTTTTCGACCACAATCGCCGCCACCCGACCCTGTTCGCCTTTTGCCAGCGGCAGCAACGCGCGCGCATGACCCATCTCGATGTCGCCGGCCATCAGCATGTCCTGCGCCGGTTTGGCCAGTTGCAGCAGTCGCAGCAGGTTCGACGCCGCCGAACGCGAACGGCCGACGGCGTCGGCCGCCTCCTGATGCGTCATGCCGAATTCGTCAATCAGGCGCTGCAAGCCGGCGGCCTCCTCAAGCGGATTGAGATCCTCGCGCTGAATGTTCTCGATCAGCGACATGGCCAGCATCGCCTCGTCTGGAATATCGCGTATCAGCACCGGCACCTCGGAGAGGCCGGCGATCTGCGACGCCCGCCAGCGCCGCTCGCCGGCGATGATCTCGTAGCGGCCGCCGTCCACGGCACGCACGGATATCGGCTGGATCAGGCCCTGAGCCCTGATCGAGGCGGCCAGTTCTTCCAGGGACCCCGGGTCCATGCGCGTGCGCGGCTGGTATTTGCCCGGTTGCAGCGCTCCGACGGGCAGCGTTTCCTGGCGATGGCTTTCCGGTGCGTTGTTGGCAGCCAGCAGGGCGTCAAGGCCGCGGCCGAGACCCTTCATTTTGATCTTTGGTGGGGTCATGCTGCCTCCGCTCGGCCGCCCGAAGGGGGCAGCAAGTCAAACAAATGGAAGCCGCACGGCGGCTGAACTTCCGTCACCCCCCTTCCATAGGAAGGGGGGGCGGGGGGAATGGGGGCAATCATGTTCACTCGCTCCAGGATTTGACGCGATCGATCATCTCGGTGGCGAAGGCCAGATAGGCTTGCGCGCCCTTGGCGGACTTGTCGAAGACAACACCGGGAATGCCATAGCTGGGGGCTTCGGCCAGGCGCACATTGCGCGGCACCATTGTCTTGAAGACCTTCTCGCCGAAATGCTGTTCGAGTTGGGCCGAGACCTCGTTGGACAAGGTCGAGCGCGGATCGAACATCACGCGCAGCAGTCCGATGATCTTCAAGTCCCGGTTGAGGTGGGCGTGCACCTTCTTGATGGTATTGACCAGGTCCGACAGGCCTTCGAGGGCGAAGTACTCGCATTGCATTGGGATGACAACGCCATGGGCGGCGCAAAGGCCGTTCAATGTCAGTAGCGACAGCGACGGCGGGCAGTCGATGAGGACAAAGTCATAGTCGCCGACATGTCCGGCCAGGGCTTCCTTCAGGCGCATTTCCCGCCGCTCGAGCTCGACCATTTCCACTTCGGCGCCGGCCAGATCGCGGTTGGCCGGCAGCACGTCGTAGTTGCCATTTGGCGACCGTGCGCGTATTTCACCAAGTTCGGCCATGCCCAGCAGCAGGTGATAAACGGATCGGGGCAGAGTGCCCTTGTCCACACCGCTGCCCATGGTGGCATTCCCCTGCGGATCCAGATCCACCAGCAGCGTCCGCTGTCCCTGCAGGGCCAGTGCCGCCGCCAGGTTGACCGAGGTGGTGGTCTTGCCGACCCCGCCCTTCTGGTTGGCAATTGCAAAAATGTGCATTCAACTCCTCCGCAGGACGATCAGGTGCCGTTCGGCATTCAGGCCGGGAACGTCGAGTCTTGGCGCTTCGGCCATCCGCCAACCGGGAGGAAGGCGGTCAATTTCGGTTTGCGGGTAGGCGCCTTTCATGGCCAGAAGGCGCATCGAGAGATGGCCCGCCTGCCGCACGAACGTCGCCAGTTCCGCAAAAGCGCGTGATATGACGGCATCGAAAGTCCCCTCTGCATCTTCGACGCGGCCGCAGTGAACGCTCACATTGGTCAGTCCCAACTCGATCTTTGCCTGTTGCTGAAAGGCAGCTTTCTTTTGGCTCGTCTCAATGGATGTCAGCTCCAGATCGGGCCGGCAGATCGCCAGAGGAATGCCCGGCAAGCCGGCTCCGCTGCCCACGTCGGCAAGGGTCGTCACGTCCATGAGCTGCGGCAATACGGCAAGGGAATCCAGAAGATGGTGAGTAACCATCCGTTGCTCGTCGTGGATGGCCGTGAGATTGTAGGTCCGATTCCATTTTGCCAGTAATGCCAGATAGTCGGCCAGCTTTTCCTGCGCGCCCGGCGGCAAACTCAGCCGAAGGCCCACTATCCCGGTCTGCAAATTCATGCTGCCTTGCGCCGCCTGAGATGGACCAGCAATAGCGAAATCGCCGCCGGCGTCACGCCCTGAATCCGGGAGGCCTGGCCCAGGGTTTCCGGCCTGTGCTGGTTAAGCTTCTGCTGAACCTCCATGGAGAGACCCCGCACGTCCCGATAGTCGAGATCGGTGGGCAGCAACAAGGATTCCTGGGCCTCGGCCTTGGCCACGTCCTCCTGTTGGCGTTCGATGTAACCCTGGTACTTGGCCTGGATTTCCACCTGCTCGATGGCTTTCGGGTCCGCCAGAGCCTCGCCGGCGCCGGGCAGCGTCAGGAGGCTGCCGTAGCTCACCTCCGGCCGGCGCAGGAGATCAACCAAGCGGTACTCGCGCTCCATCGACCTGCCCAGGACGCGCTGAGCGTCGACCTCGGGCAGCAGCCTGGGATTGACCCAGGTCGAATTCAGGCGCTCGATTTCCTTCGCCACCGCGTCGCGCTTGCGGCTGAAAGCGTCCCAGCGGACATCGTCCACCAGGCCGAGGCTACGGCCGATCTCGGTCAGGCGCAGGTCGGCGTTGTCTTCGCGCAGGGACAGACGATACTCGGCGCGACTGGTGAACATGCGGTAGGGCTCGGACACGCCGCGCGTGACGAGGTCGTCGACCAGCACGCCGAGGTAGGCCTGATTCCGGCGCGGGCACCAGGGTTCGAGTTCACGCCCGAAGCGCGCGGCATTGACGCCCGCGAGCAGCCCCTGAGCGGCCGCTTCCTCATAGCCGGTGGTGCCATTGATCTGGCCGGCGAAGAACAGGCCGCGGATCGACTTGGTCTCGAGCGAGGACTTGAGGTTGCGCGGATCGAAGTAGTCGTATTCGATCGCGTAGCCGGGCCGGGTGATGTGTGCGTTTTCGAGGCCGCGCATCGAACGCACCAAGGCAAGCTGAACATCGAACGGCAGGCTGGTCGAAACGCCCTGGGGGTAGTACTCGTGCGTCGTCAGCCCCTCGGGTTCGAGAAAGACCTGGTGGCTGTCCTTGCCCGCGAAGCGGTGGATCTTGTCTTCGATCGACGGGCAGTAGCGGGGCCCCACCCCCTCGATCACGCCGGTAAACATCGGCGAACGATCGAGCCCGCCACGGATGATTTCGTGGGTGCGGGCGTTGGTATGGGTGATCCAGCAAGGCACCTGCCGGGGGTGGTGCCCGGGCACCCCAAGAAACGAGAACACCGGGACAGGATCATCGCCCGGCTGGCGCTCCATGACCGAGAAGTCGATGCTCCGGCCATCGAGCCGCGGCGGAGTGCCCGTCTTCAGCCGGCCCACCGGCAGTTGCAGTTCGCGCAGGCGTTCGGCCAGGGAAATGGACGGTGGGTCGCCGAAACGGCCGGCCCGGTAGTTCTGCAGGCCGACATGAACAAGCCCGTTCAGGAAGGTGCCTGCGGTCAGCACCACGGCAGGCGCCTCGAAACGGATTCCGAGCTGGGTCACGACGCCGGTAACCCGATCGCCAACGACGGTCAGGTCATCAGCCGCCTGCTGGAAGATCGTCAAGTTCGGCTGGTTTTCCAGCCGTCCCCGGATCGCCTGCTTATAGAGTTGTCGATCGGCTTGGGCGCGCGTGGCACGAACCGCCGGGCCCTTGGACGCGTTCAGGATCCGGAACTGGATGCCCGCTTCGTCGGTCGCAGCCGCCATCGCGCCACCGAGGGCATCCGCCTCCTTGACCAGATGGCCCTTGCCGATGCCGCCGATCGACGGGTTGCAGGACATCGCGCCCAGCGTCTCGATGCTGTGAGTCAGAAGCAGGGTGTGGGCACCGGTCCGCGCGGCAGCCAGCGCAGCCTCGGTGCCAGCGTGGCCGCCGCCGATCACGATTACATCAAAGCGAGCTGGGAATTGCATTGCCAGCGAGCTTCAGAGAAGGCTAACGCCCGACCGGTCGGGGGTTATGCCGGAACTAAAACGGGTGGGAAACAGCATGGGGGTGGTACCAAAAAAGAGGCGCAATGATACGCCACCGGCCCGGAAAACAGAATCGCGCACCCACCATGTTTCACGTGAAACATGGTTTCACGTGAAACGTCCCTATTGCCTGCCACCCAATCCCAGGTAGCTCTCGACCACTTTGGGGTCACTTCTCAGAGCGTCGGCCGAGCCCTCGATCGCAACTTCCCCGGTTTCCAACACATACCCGTAGTCCGCAACCTGCAGCGCCGCGCGAGCATTCTGCTCGACCAGCAGGATCGCCACCCCGCTCTTGCGCAGATCGTTAAAGACATGAAATATCTCCCGGACGATTAGCGGCGCCAGCCCGAGGCTAGGCTCGTCCAGCATCAGCAGCTTCGGCTTCGCCATCAACGCCCGCCCTACCGCAAGCATCTGCCGCTCGCCCCCCGAGAGGGTTCCGGCCTGCTGACTCCGCCGCTCCTTCAGCCGCGGAAATATCTCATACACCTCCGCTACCGTCTGCCCGGCGTCCCGGTGGCCGAGGCGCCGGCGCATGAAAGCGCCTAGCAGCAGGTTGTCCTCGACACTCATTTCCCCGAACAACTCGCGCTTCTCGGGCACCAGCGTCATGCCCATCGCCACCATGCGCTCCACTTCGAGCTCGTCCTGCCGCGCCCCCAGGAAAGTCACCTCGCCCTCGGTTCGCGGCAATAGACCCATGACCGCCGATAACAGCGTGGTTTTGCCGGCACCATTAGGACCGATAACCGTGACCATTTCACCGGCGCCGACCCTGAGCGACACATGATGCAGCGCCTCGACCCGGCCGTAAGACACGCACAGCTCCTTGACCTCCAGAACCGCGGCCTGCTCCATCTCAATCGACCCCGCCGAGATAGGCTTCGATCACTCCCGGGTCCCGCTGCACTTCCTCAGGCAAGCCTTCCGCGATCTTCTGTCCGAACTCCATAACAACAACCCGGTCGGCCAAGCCCATCACGAAGTCCATGTCATGCTCGACCAGAAGTATCCCCATGCCCTCACCCCGCAAGCGTCCGAGCAAGTCGGCAAGCGTCTGCTTCTCGAGGTAGCGCAAACCGGCCGCCGGCTCGTCAAGCAACAACAGACACGGATCCGCCGCCAGCGCCCGCGCGATTTCGACAATTCGCTGCTTGCCGAGCGCAAGACTCCCCGCCGGCTCGAACATGAACTCCCCCAGCCCTACCCGTTCGACCTGGCGCGCGGCCTCGGCCAGCAAGCGTCCCTCCTCGGCCCGCTCAGCGTGGACGGCCGCCGCCAACACACCACGATCGCCCCGCAGGTGCGCCCCGATTGCCACATTCTCGAGGACCGACATGGTCGGTAACAAACGCACGTGCTGGAAGGTCCGGCTCATCCCCAGGCGGGCAATCACGTGGGACGCCAGCCCGTCGACCCGGTCGCCAAGAAAGCGCACCTCCCCGGAGGTCGGCGGATCGACGCCCGTCACCAGATTGAAAAGCGTGCTCTTGCCGGCGCCGTTCGGCCCGATCAGCGCCAGAATCTCGCCCGCGGCAACCGAGAGACTCATCTCGTTGTTCGCAGTCAGACCGCCGAATTTCTTCACCGCATCCTTCACCTCGAGGAGCACAGTCCCGGCAGCCGGCCGCTCCCGTCTGACCAGCGGCTCCCCTTGGGGTATCGGCCGCGCCGGTGTCTTCACCGGCATCCAACGGCAAAGCAATGGCCAAAGACCGTCACGGGCCCGATGGAGGACGAGGATCATCAGCAGCCCAAAAACGATGGTCTCGAAGTTGCCTGAGGTGCCCACCATACTCAGGACATCCTGCAACTCCTGCTTCAGTTTGGTAATCACTGCAGCGCCGAGCAAGGCACCCCACACATGCCCGGAGCCCCCGATCACCGCCATGAAGAGATACTCGATGCCGATATGCAGCCCGAAGGGCGTCGGATTGACGAAGCGCTGCATGTGCGCGTAAAGCCATCCGGATAGCCCGGCGTACAGCGCTGCGATGACGAAGATGATCACCTTGGATCTGGCCGTATTGACGCCCATCGCCTCGGCCATCAGCCCGCCGCCCTTGAGCGCCCTGATCGCCCTGCCCTCCCGCGAGTCGAGCAGGTTGCTGGTTGCCCATGCGGCCCCCAGAACCACCAGCCAGATGAGGTAATAGAAGTAGCGGGAGTCCTTTAGTTCGAAGCCCAGGAGATTCAAGGCCGGAATTCCGGAGATCCCCGTGTGCCCGCCCAGAAACGACACATTCCCGAACAGGAAATAGATCGACATGCCCCAGGCGATGGTTCCCAGCGGCAGATAATGTCCGGACAAGCGCAGGGTGAGCAATCCCAAGAGCAGCGCCACGGTCGCCGTCAGCACCAAGCCGACGACAAGCCCCACCCAGGGCGAGCCCCCAAGCCACCCCAGCGCCGCCGGCAGGTCCTCAACCGCGCTCAGGTACGCCGTCGAGTACGCGCCAAGCCCAACAAATGCGGCCTGCCCAAAGGAAGTAAGCCCTCCCACACCGGTTAGCAGCACCAGCCCCAGAGCCACCAGCGCCGACAGACCGATGTAGTTCAGCAACGTGATATGGAACTCCGGCAACAGCCAAGGTCCGGCCATAACCAGAACGATGAATCCGGCCGTCAGCTGCCGGGAGTTCATTCCTCATCCTCGACGTGACGGCTAGCCAGCGAACGCCAGACCAACACGGGGATGATCAGCGTGAATACGATCACCTCCTTGAACGCCGACGCCCAGAACGACGAGAAAGACTCGAGCAGCCCGACCAGGATCGCCCCGGCCGCCGCCACCGGATAGCTCGCCAGGCCGCCAACGATCGCGGCGACGAAGCCCTTCAAGCCGATGATGAAGCCGGTGTCATAGTAGATGGTGGTGATCGGCGCGATCAGGATGCCCGACAGCGCGCCGATGGCGGCCGCCAGAAGAAACGACAGCTTGCCGGCCTGGGTGGTCGAAATGCCCATCAGGCGGGCGCCGACGCGGTTGATCGCCGTCGCGCGCAGGGCCTTGCCCCACAGGCTGCGCCCGAAGAAAAAGTAGAGCCCGATCATCAGCGCGGCACTTGCCCCGACCACCCAGATCGTCTGCCCCGTGACGGCCACGCCGCCCCAATCGAAGCTCGCGTCCGAAAACGCCGGCGTGCGCGAGCCCTCGGCACCGAAGAACAGCAGCCCAAGCCCGACCAGCGTCAGGTGCACGGCCACCGACACGATCAGCAGCACAAGCACCGAAGCCGAAGCCAGTGGCTGATAGGCCAGCCGATACACGGCCGGCCCCAGCGGAACCACCAGACCAAGCGCCAGCACGACCTGCAGAGCAAGCGGCCACGATTGCGGTTCGGCGACGAATATGACGCCGGCCACCGCTATCGGATAGGCGATGTTCCACCACAGCGCCCCGGCAAGCCGGCGCAGCAAGCCATTTCTGGCCGCGACGACGATCTCGACCACCGCCACGACAGCGCTCAGCCCCAGCACCAACCAAAGCGTTCCTGGGGTCTTGCCGTCCTGGATACTGGCCAGCGTGAGCGCGCCAAAGGCGACGAATTCCCCTTGGGGAATGAAGATGACGCGGGTTACCGCGAACACCAGAACCAGAGCCAGCGCCAGCAGCGCGTAGATGGCGCCGTTGACTATGCCGTCCTGGCCCAACAGCAGGGCAATTTGGAGGTCCATCGATTGTTCTTCGCAAACAACAAGGGCGCCGCGAGAGGCGCCCTTGCCGCAGTCCGACAGTATACGCCTTACTGGGTGAGCTTCCAGGCCCCGTTCTCAACCCTGACCATGACCCGGGCCCGTTGATCGAACCCCAGATGGTCCTGCGCCGACATATTCACGACGCCGTGCGAGACGGTCACATTCTTGAGGCCTTCCAGCGCATCGCGCAACGCGACCCGGAACTCCCGGGTGCCCGGCTGCGCCTTCTTCAGCGCCACCGGAATTGCGTTCTGCAGCAGGATGCCGGCGTCCCAGGCGTGGGCACCGAAGGTCGACACGCTGCCCTTGCCCTGGGCAGCCTCGTACTTGCCGACGTAGTCCATCGCCACCTTCTTGATCGGGTTGCTGTCCGGCAACTGCGCCGCAACCAGCACCGGTCCCGCCGGCAGCAGGGTGCCTTCGCAATCCTTGCCGCACACGCGCAGGAAGTCCATGTTGGCGACGCCGTGCGTCTGGTAGAAGCGGCCCCCGTAGCCCTTCTCCTTCAGCGCCTTCTGCGGCAGCGCCGCCGGCGTGCCGGCACCGGCGATCAGCACCGCATCCGGCTTTGCCGCCAGGATCTTAAGCACCTGCCCGGTCACCGACGTATCGCTGCGGTTGTAGCGCTCGTTGGCCACGATCTTCAGCTTGCGCGCGTCGGCTATCTTCGAGAACTCCTGGTACCAGCCTTCGCCATAGGCATCCGAGAAGCCGATGAATGCCACCGTCTGCACCTTGCTGTTGAGCATGCTCTCGACGATGGCGGTCGACATCTGGATGTCATTCTGCGGCGTCTTGAACACCCATTTCACCTTCGGGTTGCCCGGATCGACGATGCGCGCCGAGGCCGCCATCGAGACCATCGGCGTCTCGCTCTCCGCGGCAACGTCGATCATCGCCAGCGAATTCGGCGTGATCGTCGAGCCGACAACCACATCCACCTTGTTCTCGGTGATCAGCTTGCGAATGTCCTTGACGGCCGTGGTCGTGTCGGATGCATCGTCGAGAACGATGTAATTCACCTTCTGCCCGCCGATGGTCTGCGGCAGCAGGGCAACGGTATTCTTTTCGGGAATGCCCAGCGAAGCCGCCGGACCGGTCGCCGAGACGACAACACCCACCGTGATGTCGGCGTGCGCGACGCCGACTGCGAACAAGGCCGCAATACCCGCGGCAACAATCTTCAGCTTCATGGAATCTCCTCCCGCTCTGAGCCCTTCGCGACGGGTCGCTATGGCTTTAGTGAAAGAAGATATCGTAGCCGAATTTCCCCGTCAGCGCCACGCTGACGGCCAGAAACACCCAGCGCACGAAGCCGCTGCCGTGCTTGAGCGCCAGGCGCGCGCCGACCGCCGCGCCGATGATGTTGAAGACCGCCATGCTCAGCCCGATCGTCCACAGCACGTGGCCCGTGGGCACGAAGAACGTCAGCGCCGCCGCATTGGTGGAAAGATTCACCAGCTTCGCCGCAGCCGACGCGCGCAGGAAACCGAGCCCGAAGAAGGCGACGAATGCGAAGATCATGAAGCTGCCCGCGCCGGGGCCGAAGAAGCCGTCGTAGAACCCCAGTGCCGCGCCGGCGGCCAGCGCCAGCGGGCGCACGCGTTCCGGCGCCGCGGGCCGGCCCGACAAGCGGCCGAAGTCCGGCCGCAGGATCGTGTAGACGACGACCACCACCATCAACACCAGTACCAGGGGCCGAACCACGTCCTTCGGCAACCACGCCACCGTCGCCGCACCGACGAAGGAGAAGACGAATGCGCTGGCCGCCGCCGGCAAGGCGATTCCCCAGGGCACCACGACGCGCCGCACATAGCGCCACGCGGCATTGCTGGTACCGAGAATGCTCGACACCTTGTTGGTGCCGAACACTGTCGCCGGCGTCTCCCCCGGCAGGGCGGTCAGCAGGGCCGGAACCTGCACCAGTCCGCCGCCGCCGGCCACGGCATCGATGAAGCCGCCCAGCAACGCCGCCAGCGCCAGCAGCGGCACCTCGCTCATTTGCCGATGCAGAAGCGGCTGAAGATCGCGCCGAGCAGGTCGTCGGCCGAAAACTCGCCGGTGATTCGCGACAAGGCGTCCTGCGCCAGACGCAGTTCCTCCGCGCACAATTCCAACTGATCCAGCCGGGCAGCCGCCAGCTCCAGCTTGTCGGCGGCCTCGGCCAGCGCCTCGAGGTGGCGTTCGCGCGCCATGACGACGTCCTCGCCGTGGCCCTGCCAGCCGGCCACCCGCAGCAGTTCGTCGTGCAGCAGATGCAGCCCGGCGCCGGTCTTGGCCGACAACCGCAGATGGACCTGTCCCTGCGCCTCGAAGCGCGCGGGCGGCTCGTGAGCCAGATCGCATTTGTTCTCGATGACCACGCGTTCGACGCCGGATGGTAGTCGGGCGGCGACACCCTTGTCGGCCGGCGTGACGCCGGCGCGGGCATCGACTATCAGCAGCACCACGTCGGCGCGGCCAATTTCCAGCCAGCTGCGCTCGATGCCGATCTTCTCGACCGCATCCTCGGTCTGCCTCAAACCCGCGGTATCGATGATGTGCAACGGAATGCCCGCGACCTGGATCGTCTCCCTGAGCGCATCGCGCGTGGTGCCCGGAACCTCGGTCACGATCGCGCGCTCATGGCCGGCCAGCCGGTTCAGTAACGAGGACTTGCCCACGTTCGGCAGCCCCGCCAGCACGACCGTCAGGCCGCTACGCAACAGGCTGCCCTGGCGCGCACGTGCCCTAAGCTTCGCCAGTTCCGCGCGCAGCCGCTCCAGACGCCGCACCAGATCGGCGTCGCGCACCGGGTTGACGTCCTCCTCCTCGGGGAAATCGAGCGTCGCCTCGACCAGCATGCGACCCTCGATGACTTGATCGACGAGGTCGGTGACCTGCCGCGAAAACTCGCCCGAAAGCGAACGCAGCGCCGAGCGCGCCGCCTGGGCCGTAGAGGCTTCGATCAGATCGGCCACCGCCTCGGCTTGCGCGAGATCGATCTTGTCGTTGAGGAAAGCGCGGCGCGTGAATTCACCCGGCTCGGCCAGGCGCGCGCCCAGGTCCAGGCAGCGCGCCAGCAACTGCTGCATCACCACCGGGCCACCGTGGCCCTGAAGTTCGAGCACGTCCTCGCCGGTGAATGAACGCGGCGCCGCGTAGTAGAGCAGGATGCCCTGATCGATGGCCTCGCCGACCGCGTCGCGGAAAGTCGTCAGCGTCGCCTGGCGCGGCGGCGGTCGCTGCCCGGTCAGGGCCTGGGCAAAATCCTGCAGGCGGGTGCCGGAGACGCGCACCACGCCGATGCCGCCGCGGCCGGGCGCCGTGGCGATGGCTGCTATCGCGTCAGCGCGGCTTGAGGCCACTGGCCTCGATCATCCGGTTGACCTTCCACTGCTGGGCGATCGACAGCAAGTTGTTCACGGTCCAGTAGAGCACCAGGCCGGAGGGGAAGAACAGGAACATGCCGGTGAACACGATCGGCATGATCAGCATGATCTTGGCCTGCATGGGATCCGGCGGCGTCGGATTGAGCTTGGTCTGGATCAGCATCGTTGCGCCCATGATCAGCGGCAGCACGTAGTAGGGATCCTTTTGCGTCAGGTCGATGATCCAGCCCAGCCAGGGTGCGCCGCGCATTTCGACGGTTCCCGCCAGCACCCAATAGAGGGCGATGAAGACGGGAATCTGCACCACGATCGGCAGGCAGCCGCCGAGCGGGTTCACTTTCTCCGTCTTGTAGAGCTCCATCATCTCGCGGTTCATGCGCTCGCGGTCGTCGGCGAAGGTCTCCTTGATCTTCTGCATCTTCGGCGTCAGCACGCGCATCTTCGCCATCGACTTGTACGAAGCCGCCGACAGCGGGAAGAACACCGCCTTCAGGATGATGGTCATCAGGATGATGGCCCAGCCCCAGTTGCCGGTGAACGAATTGAGCCAGTCCAGCACCCAGAAGATCGGCGCCGCGATCACCGTCAGCCAGCCGTAGTCGACCACGAGATCGAAGCCATTTGCGATCTTGGCGAGGTTCTTTTGCTCCTGCGGGCCTGCATAGAGCGGCACCGTCAGCTTCGCGCTGGCGCCCGGCGCGATGGCCGCCATGGGGAAGCGCACGCCGGCGCGGAACAAGTCGGTGCCGGTGCCCAACTCCTCGGCATAGAACTGGCGGGTCGGCCCATCGGCCGGCAGCCATGCCGACACGAAGTAATGCTGGACCATGGCCACCCAGCCATTGTCCGCCGTGCCCGGGATCTTCATCTTCTTCTTCGTGATATCCGCGAATTCGACCTTCGGAAACTTGTCGGCCGTGGTGTGGAACGCCGGCCCGGTGAAGCTCGCGACGCTCGTCATGCCCGAGCCGCCGCTACCCTCCGGCGGCTTGCCGTCGCGCATCAACTGGAAATAGGCCTCGGGCGAAATCGGCGCCGTGCCCTGGTTGGCAATGTCGTACTCGACATCGACCAGGTAGCTGCCGCGGTGGAAGACATAAGTCTTGCTCACCTGGACGCCGTTCTCCGCCGGCACCGTCAGGCGGACTCGCAGATCGTTCTCGCCGTCCTTCATGGCCAGCTTGTCGGCCGGCAGTTGCCACACCGTCTTGTGGTTGGGCAGCCCAGGCCCGATCAGCCCGCTCTGGGCCGCGTAGGAATGCTTGGCCTCGAACAACACGAAATTGCGTGTCTTGTCCTCGGTCGCCTTGTGCTGAGTCAGTTCCAGCCGAACGACATCGCCGCCCTGGGCCGAGATCTCCGCCACCATGAGATCCGACGTCACCATGACCGTCGCGGCACTTGCCGTCGCGGTCGCGGTCGGGGGAACTGCGGCAGCCGCTGTCGGCGCGGGAATGCCCGACGCCGCCGGCACGGAGCCTGCGCCGGGCACTGCAGCCGGGGCCGTCGTCGTCGTCGGCGCCGTCTGGACCACAGGCAGAGGCTGCGACTGCTTCTGCCAAGCATTCCACAGCATCATCAGCGAGAAGCCGAACACCAGAGCCAGGATTAAACGTTGGTTATCCATTACAGGTCACACAATCAAGGTACAGGATCATAGCCGCCAGGATGCCAGGGATGGCAGCGCCCCACCCTGCGGGCGGCCAGCCAGAGGCCCTTCACGACGCCATGCCGTTGCAGGGATTCGACCGCATACTCCGAACAGCTCGGAAAGAAACGACAACTGCGGCCGAGGAAGGGGCTGATACCGTGCTGGTAGGCACGAATCAGCAGGACCCACGGCGCAGCCCAGAAATTGCTCATCGCGGCAGGCCCGCCAGCAGGCCCTCGATCTCGGTGCGCCAGGTGCCGCACTGCTTGCGGTCGATCGGGCCCGGCCCGATCGGCGGCTTTGCGAGCCTGAAGACCACATCAAGGGCGGGCAACTTCGGTCGCATCGCGCGGAAGGCCTCCCGGATCAGGCGTTTGAGAAGGTTCCGCAGCACCGCCCGGCGAGCGAGACGCTTCGGAATAATCAGGCCGAGGCGCGCTGTGGAACCGCTATTGCGGCGAAACCGCAACTCGAAGCGCTCGCCGCGCAGACGCTTTGGGCTTGCCAATACAGCAGCGAACTCTGCCGGTCGCCGCAGCCGGTGCTCGGGGCGGAAATCCCTGCCCTCGGTCACCTCAGGTGGCTCAAACGAGGCTCAAACGCCCAGCCGTTGCCGGCCCTTGGCGCGCCGGGCACGGATGACGGCGCGGCCGCCACGAGTGCGCATACGCACCAGAAAGCCATGGGTGCGCTTGCGTCGCACCACCGAAGGCTGATATGTCCTTTTCATGGGATATCCCTCTCAAGAGAAACGCGCGATTACAGCGTTCGCGGGGGTATTTGTCAAGTCCATTTTTCTCCCACCCCTTGTGGATAACTCAGATCGAACCGGCTAGAATGATTCGGATCAATCGGCTCTCGCCGACGATCCTCCGGGATCAAAAACGACAGAATACAACAATATAATCAATATAGTAGATATCAATGGCCAGTGCTGTTCCGACGAGCGACGAACCGATGCAAGACGACTTCTGGTCGCTTTGTCTGACGAGCCTGCAGAAGGACTTGCCGGCGCAGCAATTCAGCGCCTGGATCAAGTCTCTCCGGCTGGAGTCCGACGGCCCAAACGGCCTGCGTTTGCTGGCCCCGAATCGATTCGTCCTGCAATGGGTGAGGGAACGATATCTTGCCCGTATCGAAAGCCAACTGCGCGAGTTGCGCCCGGACATAAGCACCATTGCCTTGGTGCTGGATCACGCCGCCCCGGCGGCCAAGGAAGCCATGCCGGTCGAAGTCGAAACCGATTTGCCAGCGGCGATCGAACTGCAACCGCGCCGTCTCTCCCGCGACAACGACCCGATCTACGAAAAGACCCGCCTCAACCCCGAGTTTACCTTCGAAACTCTCGTCACCGGCCGCTCCAACGATCTCGCCCGCGCTGCCGGTCAGCAGGTCGGCCTCAATCCTGGCACCTCCTACAACCCCCTGTTCGTCTATGGCGGCACCGGCCTTGGCAAGACCCACCTCGTCCATGCCCTCGGCAACGAAGTCTGGCGCCACAACCCGGACCGCATCATCCGCTATGTCCATGCCCACGACTACATCGCCGACGTCGTGCGTGCCTACCAGCAGAAAGCCTTCGACACGTTCAAGCGCTACTACTGCTCGCTCGATCTGTTGATCGTCGATGACATCCAGTTCCTCAACGGCAAGGACCGTACGCAGGAAGAATTCTTCTTCGCCTTCAACGCGCTGATCGAAGCCAAGAAACAGATCGTCATCACCTGCGACACCTATCCGAAAGACATCCAGGGCCTCGAGAACCGCCTGATCTCCCGCTTCGACTGGGGTCTGACGGTGCAGATCGAACCGCCCGAACTCGAAATGCGCGTCGCCATCCTGAAGAAGAAAGCCGAAGTAACCGGATTACCGCTTGGCGACGACGTCGCCTTCCTGATTGCCAAGAACCTGCGCTCCAATGTCCGCGAACTCGAAGGCGCCCTCAACCGGGTGATCGCCTATGCCGGTTTCCACGGCCGCGACATCACCATCGAGTGCGCCAAGGAAGCCCTCAAGGACGTCATTGGCGCCCACAACCGCCAGATCACGCTCGAACTCATCCAGAAGTACGTCTCCGACTACTACAAGATCAAGGTCGCCGAGATGTACTCCCCAAAGCGCACCCGGGCCGTTGCCCGCCCGCGCCAGATTGCCATGTGGCTAGCCAGGGAACTGACCCCGCACAGCCTGCCCGAGATCGGCGAGGCTTTCGGCGGTCGCGACCACACTACCGTCCTGCATGCCTGCAGGACTATTACCGACATGCGCGGCAAGGACGGACAGCTCAATAACGACCTCCATGTGCTGCTGCAATCCATCAGGGGATGAAACCTGAGCAAGCATGGGACCAAATGTGGATAACCATCGATTCCAGCCGAACCCGATTTCTTATCCACATTCATCCACACTGAGAAAGCCGTCTTCCCCCCAGGGTTGTAGAATGTCCATACCCATGAGTATTAAGAAGAAAAACACCTTATCCACATCCGTTGCCATCACTCATCATCATTAACGGAGATATATTTAAAATGCTCCTGTACAAAGGCCCGCGCGACCAAATCCTGGCTCCACTGCAATCCGTTTGCGGCATTGTCGAGAAACGACACACCCTGCCGATCCTCTCAAATGTTCTGATGGAGAAGGATGGCGAGCGTCTTACGCTGCTGGCGACGGACATCGAGATCCAGATCACGACCAGCACTACGGCGATCGGGCCGGAAAGGGCCGCACTCACCGTCGCGGCGCGCAAACTCCAGGACATCCTCCGCTCGCTGCCGGAATCGGCCGAAGTGAGTCTTAACCTCGAAGACAAACGTCTGCAGCTCAAAGCCGGCAAGAGCCGCTTCAACCTGCAAACGCTGCCGGCGGAAGACTTCCCGCGCATGTCAGCGGCCGACGGCCAGGCCGCGACCATCAAGCTGACCCAGAAACAGTTCAAGCGCCTGCTCGCCCTCGTTCAGTACTCGATGGCCCAGCAGGACATCCGCTACTACCTCAACGGCCTGCTGCTGGTCGTCAACGGTCCCGAGATGCGTGTCGTCGCCACCGACGGACACCGCCTGGCCTTTGCCAGCGAAGCGCTGCCGGACAGCATGCCGCGCACCGAGGTCATCCTGCCGCGAAAGACCGTGCTCGAACTCTCTCGCCAGCTAGCCGACAACGACGAAGCGCTCGAAATCGTTCTCACCGCCAACCAGGCGCGCTTCCGTTTCGGCGACATCGAACTCGTCTCCAAGCTCATCGACGGCAAGTTCCCCGACTATGAGCGTGTCATTCCGCAGCATCACACCAAGGTGCTCAGCCTGCAGCGCGACATGCTGCTGCACTGCCTGCAGCGCGCCGCCATCCTGACCAACGAAAAATTCCGCGGCGTCCGCCTGGTGCTGGCCGACGGCGCCCTCAAGATCCTGTCGACCAACGCCGAACAGGAAGAGGCGCAGGAGGAAATCGAGGTCGACTACCAGGGCGACAGTCTCGACGTCGGCTTCAACGTCACCTACCTGCTCGATGTCCTCAACAACATTTCCGCCGACACCATCCAGTGCCTGCTTGCCGACGCCAGTTCCAGCGCGCTGTTCATGCTGCCGGACAATGATCGGTTCAAGTACGTCGTGATGCCGATGCGCATCTAACCTAGGAAGCTCAATGACGCAGGACAACAAGCCGGCTGCCGAAAACGGCGGCTACGACGAGGATTCCATTCAGCAACTGGAAGGTCTGGAAGCGGTACGCAAGCGCCCAGGCATGTACATCGGCGACACCTCCGATGGCACCGGCCTGCACCACATGGTTTTCGAAGTCGTCGACAACGCCATCGACGAAGCCCTGGCCGGCTATTGCGACGACATCGTCATCACCATCCACACCGACAACTCGATCTCCGTCACCGACAACGGCCGCGGCATCCCCACCGGCATCAAGTTCGACGACAAGCACGAGCCCAAGCGTTCCGCCGCCGAGATCGTCATGTGCGTGCTCCATGCCGGCGGCAAGTTCAACCAGAATTCCTACAAGGTCTCCGGCGGCCTGCACGGCGTCGGCGTCTCCTGCGTCAACGCGCTCTCCAAGTGGCTGCGCCTCAGCGTCCGCCGCGACGGCAAGAAGCACTACATGGAGTTCCAGCGCGGCCACGCCGCCGACCGTCTCATCGAAGTGCAGCACGGCGTCGAAGTCTCGCCGCTCAAAGTCATCGGCGACGCCCAGGGCACCGGCACCGAAGTGCATTTCCTCGCTGACGAGGAGATCTTCGGCGCCGTCGAGTTCCACTACGACATCCTCGCCAAACGCCTGCGCGAACTTTCGTTCCTCAACAACGGCGTCAAGATCAAGCTCATCGACCAGCGCACCGCCAAGGAAGAGGACTTCGCCTTCTCCGGCGGCGTCAAGGGCTTCGTCGAATACATCAACCGCAGCAAGACCGTGCTGCACCCGAACGTCTTCTGCTCCACCGGCGAGGCCAAGGTCGGCGACACCGGCGTCACCATCGACGTCGAAGTGGCCATGCAGTGGAACGACTCCTACGCCGAACAGGTGCTCTGCTTCACCAACAACATCCCGCAGTCGGATGGCGGCACCCACCTCACCGGCCTGCGCGCCGCCATGACGCGGGTGATCAACAAGTACATCGAAGAACACGAGATCGCCAAGAAGGCCAAGGTCGACATCGCCGGCGACGACATGCGCGAAGGCCTTGCCTGCGTGCTCTCTGTCAAGATGCCCGATCCCAAGTTCGCCTCGCAGACCAAGATGAAGCTGGTCTCCAGCGAGGCCCGCCCCGCGGTCGAAGAAGTCGTCGCCCAGAAGCTCGCCGAATTCCTGCTCGAAAAACCGATCGACGCCAAGACCATCACGGGCAAGATCGTCGAAGCCGCGAGGGCACGAGAAGCGGCCCGTAAGGCAAGAGAAATGACCCGGCGCAAGAGCGTGCTGGACGGCATCGGCCTGCCCGGCAAGCTCGCCGACTGCCAGGAGAAAGACCCGGCCCTGTGCGAGCTCTACATCGTCGAGGGCGATTCCGCCGGCGGCTCGGCCAAGCAGGGCCGCGACCGCAAGTTCCAGGCGATCCTGCCGCTGCGCGGCAAGGTGCTCAACGTCGAGAAGGCCCGCTTCGACCAAGTGCTGTCCTCCGAGCAGATCGTCACCCTGCTCACCGCCCTGGGCTGCGGCATCGGCGCCGACGACTTCAACATCGACAAGCTGCGCTTCCACCG
>JBGOZF010000072.1:0-22675 GCA_041480065.1 Rhodocyclaceae bacterium | reverse complement strand
GGCAGGCGGGGGATGGGGGCGGCGCTCTTTCTGCTGGTGGTCTTCTTGCGCACGACCTGCCGCCGCAGCATCAGCGTGCTTTCGGCTTTCAGTATCGGGCGGGCAGCATCCGTGAGTTTGAGGGCGCCGTAGTGATGGGCGCCGTCCATCAAGTCCAGCATCTTTCGCCGTCTTCGTGGCGTCCCCCGGAATTCCTGCGGCAATCCGTTAGGCATGGCGCTACAGTACTTCAGCTTCCCAAGCCGAGGATGTACCTCGGGGGTACCAACGTCAGCAATGCGCCGCCAGGCTGACGGTTGCCAAGAATTCCTGAGTGGCTCTTGTTGGCGTGCCGCAGTCAGGTGCCGCCAACTCTGCCCTACGACATCTCCAACTGATAGCGCTTGAGCTTGCGCCAGAGCGACACGCGGTCTATGCCGAGGATCTGGGCGGCGAGGGTTTGATTGCCGCCGGTTTCCTGGAGCACCCAGCGGATGTAGTCGCGCTCCTGCTCTTCGAGCGAGGGCAGGCGGCCGTCCTTCTTGCGGAAGGTGAGCATCGACAGGTCGCGCAGGTCTTCGGGCAGGTAGGCGACTTCGATGGTGTCGCCGGTGGCGACGGCGACGCCGCGTTCGATGATGTTTTCGAGTTCGCGCACGTTGCCGGGGAAGTCGTAGCGCCTGAGGATGTCCATCGTCTCGGTCGATATCTGGCTGACGGGTTTGCCCATGCGCGCCGCGCATTTCTTGAGGAAGTGGTAGGCCAGCAGCGGCACGTCGTCGCGGCGCCTTGAGAGCGGCGGCACGAAGAGGTTGACGACGTTGAGCCGGAAGTAGAGGTCCTGGCGGAACTCGCCGCGCTTGACCATTTCCTGGACGTCGCGGTTGGTGGCGGCGACGAAGCGGACATCGACCTTGACCGCCATGGTGGCGCCCAGCGGCAGCACTTCCTTCTCCTGGATCACGCGCAGCAACTTCACCTGCATGGCCGGCGACATCTCGGTGATCTCGTCGAGGAACAGGGTGCCGTTCGAGGCGGCCACCAGCAGCCCCTTCTTGTCGGCGCCGGCGCCGGTGAAGGCGCCCTTGCTGTGGCCGAACAACTCGTTGCCGAGCAGTTCTTCGTTGAAGGCGCCGCAGTTCACCGCGAGGAACGGGCCGGCGTTCTCCGTGCCGCCTCGCTTGCTGTGATGGTGCAGGTACTGGGCGAACAGTTCCTTGCCGGTGCCGGATTCGCCGGTGATCAGCACGTTGCAGTCGGTGGGCGCGATCTGGCGCGCCATTTCGAGCAGGCGCTGCATCTCGGCATCCTGGGTCATGATGCGCACCTTGCCCTGGTAGCTTTCCACCTGTTCCCGCAGCGCCTGGTTCTCGCGCCGCAGTTCGATCTTGGCCATCGCCTCGGCCACCACCTTGCGCACTTCGTCGAGCCGGAAGGGCTTGGCGATGTAGTAGAAGGCGCCGTGCTTCATCGCATCGACGGCCGATTCCAGCGTGGCGAAGCCGGTGATGAGGACGACCTCGGTGTCCGGTGAGGTCTCGCGGCATTTCTTCAGGATCTGCATGCCGTCCACCTTCTCCATGCGCAGGTCGGTGAGCACGACGTCGAAGCTCTGCTTGTCGAGGAAGGCGAGCGCGTTCGCGCCGCTCTGCGTGGCGGTGACCTCGTAGCCCTCCTTCTTCATCACGTGTTCGAGATTGCGGACGGCGACCTTCTCGTCGTCCACGATCAGCAGTCTTCCCTTACTGGTCATGCTTGCCTCCTGCGGGCAGGCGGACGAAGAACGCGGTTCCCCGGCCGGGCTGGCTCTCGACGGCGATGCAGCCGCCATGCTCCTCGACGATTTCAAAAACGATGAACAATCCGAGCCCCGATCCCTTGCCGACATCCTTGGTCGTGAAGAAGGGATCGAAGATGCGCGGCAGCACGTCGGGCGCGATACCGTGGCCGCTGTCGCGGACCTCGATTTCGACCGTCTCGGCGTGCGCTGCGCACTGGCCGAATACCAGCGCGCCGTCGGGGCAGGACTCGCGCGTGCGCTTCGCCGCGACCAGGATTTCTCCGGCGCTGCCGACCGCCTGGACGGCGTTGCCGATCAGGTTCAGCAGCAGTTGCTGCAGGCGCTGGCGGTCGCCGGAGACTTCGAACTCATTGGCCACGCGCACCGTCAGCGTTACCGCGGCCGGGATCTGGCCGCGGATCAGGCGCAGGGTGTCGTCGACCAGTTGCGCGAGCGGCAGCGTTTCGTGGCGGAAGTCGCGATGGCGGGCATAGTCGAGCAGCGAGCGGACGATTCGGCGCGCGCGCCAGGTCTCCTCGTCGATCTGGCCGACCAGGTCCTTCTTGAAGGCGACGTCGTCGCTCTCGATTTCCTCGCCGAGGATCTGGTTCGAGGTGGCGATGTTCGACAGCGGGTTGTTGAGTTCGTGGGCGACGCCGGAGAGCAGCGTGCCCAGCGCCGCCAGCTTCTCGGCGCGCACCAACTGCCCCTGGCGCAGATCGAGTTCCTGCAGCACGTGATTGAAGGCTTGGCACAGCGACGCGATCTCCCGGTCTTCGGCGGCCATTTCCAGCTTGGCCCGGCGGCCGGCCGCGACCTCTTCCATCTTGTCTTCGAGTTCCTTCAGCGGCCCGCCGACGCGCCGCGACAGCAACTGGCCGATCAGCACCACCAGCACACCGATGGCGATCACCGAACCGATCAGCATCTGCTGGTGCCGGTCGAGCGAGGCCTGCAGGGCGCTGCGCTCGGCCTTGGCCAGCGCCTCGGCGGCGGAGACGATCTCCTTCCCGGACTTGCGGATGTCGGCCGCCAGGGCTTCGTCGCGATTGGCGCGCGCGTAGTTCTCCATCAAGGCGGTATACGCGTCGACGTTACGCGCCAGGTCGGCGATGTGGGCGCGCGTGTCGAGCGCCTCGAACTGGACGGTGTTGTCCTGCAGGAGACTGCGCGCCCTGTCGACGAAACCCCGGTGTTCGGCTAGGTCGGTGGCCTGACGGTAGAGGAAGTAATTCTTCTCGAAGCGGCGAATCTCCAGCGTGGTGTCGAAGAACTCGCGAATGCGCTCGCCGGCGGCGATGTTGCTTTCGATCAGCCGCAGTTCCAGAACCGAGAACAACGACAGGCTCACCACCAGGGCGGCGACAGCGGAATAGCCGAGCGTGATCTTCTTGCGCAGTGAGTTCATGGGCTCCCCGAAAGGTTGCATTGTGCAACTCCCGCCGGCGGAAGCGCAACATTTTGTTTTTCTCTGTCAAATTTGCGTCAAGGCAGCGATCGGCCGCTGCCTATATTGCATTCCGCAACATTTGTTCGAAATGCCAGGGAAGGCGTTTGTCCATTTGTTTCAATGCGTTATCGACGTTTAGGACGCTGGCACGGAAGCTGCAGATAGAAGGGCATCTTCAACCGGGAGTAACGCCATGCTGTCACGCTGGTTTGAAAAGCTGGAAATCCTGTTCATGGCTGTCACGTTCGCCGAGGCCGGCGAATTCGAGACCGCGATACTGATCGCCGAACGCGCCCGCTGAACACCTGTCGCCGATGATGCGCAGGACTTCGGAGCGGAAGGTGTTGCTTGCCGTCCGCGAGGGACATCTCGACGCGCGCCTGCTGGCTGCCGCGCGCAGCCTTTGCCAGCGCATGGAGGCGGAACTCGACATCCTGGTGCTCACCCGCGGCGAGCAGTTGCCGGCAGAAGTCGATGAACTTGTGGCGGCGTTGCGCCGTGAAGGCGTTGCCTACTCCCTGACTCGCAAGCCGGTCCTGCGCCGGCGCGACGTCGTCGATTACGCGAACACCCACGAGTGCATTTCCGCCGTGGTGATCGATTCCCTGGAGGGCTGGGAAAGCGTTGCCCAGGACCGGTCATCCGATCCCTGGCGCAAGCTGGCCTGCCCGCTCGTCACCGCCTCGCCGTCGCGGACGGCCGCTCACGAAAAGCCAATATGACCCTGTCACCGAAAACGCTCCTGCCTTTTCTCCGCTGGTTGCCCCTGCGTGCCGGACCATTGCGTGCCGACTTCATCGCCGGCCTGACGGTGGCCCTGGTGCTGGTGCCGCAGTCGATGGCCTACGCCCAGCTTGCCGGCCTGCCCGCCTACTACGGCCTCTACGCGGCCTTCCTGCCTGTGGTGGTGGCGGCGTTGTGGGGCTCGTCGAACCATCTGGGTACCGGTCCCGTGGCGGTGGTATCGCTGCTGACGGCATCGAGCCTGGCCCCGTTCGCTGCGGTCGGCTCCGAGCATTTTGTCGCCCTGGCGGTCATGTTGGCGCTGATGGTCGGCATCTTTCAACTCTGCCTGGGCCTCTTCAAGCTGGGCGTGATCGTCAATTTCCTTTCGCACCCGGTGATCGTCGGCTTCACCAATGCCGCGGCCATGATCATCGGCCTGTCGCAGATCAACAAGCTGATGGGCGTGCCCATCGGCCGCTCCGAGCACTTCATCGAGGACATCTGGGGCGTGGTCAAGCAGGTCGGCGACACGCACCTGCCGACGCTGGCCATGGGCATCGCCGCCATCGCCATCATGTGGATCATCCGCAAGAAGATGCCGAAGCTGCCGGGTGTGCTGGTGGCCGTGCTGGTGACGACGCTTGCGTCCTGGCTGCTGGGTTTCGAGCGCAACGCGACGGCGACCATCGAGGAGATTGCCGAGCCGGAAGCGAAGGCGCTGCTGACCGAGTTCGTCCGTACCGAGGGGCGCATCAAGGAGATCACCGACCAGATCGCCGTCAAGAGCTCCGAACTGCAGGCGCTGCAAAAGCAGCATGGCGAGCATGCCCGCGAGGCGGTCACCTTCAACTACGAAGTCGAACTGCTAAAGCTCCAGTTGAAAGACCGCGAAGACGAGAACCGGCGCCGTAACCGCGCCATCCGCAGCGTCGCCTTCGAGCGCGTAGCCGCGGCCGACGGCAAGGGTTCCGAGTTCTACGCCGAGGGCAAGGTGCCGGCGGAGAAGCAGGCCGACGGCAACCGCTGGCGCATCACCCGTGCCGGCGCGACCAGCAGGATGACCGGCGGCGGCGAGGTAGTGGGAACGGTTCCCGCGGGCCTGCCCCCGGTCGGCTTGCCCAATATCTCGTGGGACATGCTCGGCAGCCTGATTTCGGCGGCCATCGTGATCTCCCTGGTCGGTTTCATGGAGGCAATCTCGATCGCCAAGGCCATCGCAGCCAAGACCAAGCAGAAGATCGATCCCAACCAGGAACTGATCGGCCAGGGACTCGCCAACATCGTCGGCAGCTTCTCGCATGCCTTCCCGGTCTCGGGCTCGTTCTCGCGCTCGGCGGTCAATATCAACACCGGGGCGGTGACTGGCATGTCGTCGGTGTTCACCGGCGTATTCGTGCTGTTGACCTTGCTGTTCCTGACGCCGCTGCTCTACCACCTGCCGCAGGCAGTGCTGGCGGCGGTGATCATCATGGCGGTGATCGGCCTCATCAACTTCGAAGCCATCAAGCACGCCTGGCATGCCAACAAGCACGACGGCATCGCCGCCGTCGTCACCTTCATCGCCACGCTCGCTTTCGCGCCTCACCTCGACAACGGCATCATGGTCGGCGGCGGCCTGGCGGTCGGCCTTTACCTCTACCGCACCATGACGCCGCGCGTGGCCATCCTCGGCCGCTTCCACGATGGAACGCTGCGCGACGCCAAGGTGAACAACCTGCCGGCATCCGAAATGGTGACGGCCGTGCGCTTCGATGGCCGCCTGTATTTCGCCAACGTTTCCTATTTCGAGGATGCCATCCTCGAAGCCGTGGCGAACAATCCCGAGGCACCGTATCTGTTGGTGGTCGGCGACGGCCTCAACGAGTTGGATGCGTCGGGCGAAGAGGTGATTCATCATCTGTTCGAGCGCATGAACGTGAGCGGCGTCGTCATGCTCTTCGCCGGCCTCAAGAAGCAGGTGCTCGATGTCATGCATGCCACCGGCCTGCATGCGCAGATTGGCGAGGGGCGTTTCTTCTCCACTGCCGAGCAGGCGTTGGAGATGATCTACTCAAGGGCCGAGAACATCGGCGAAGATGACGCCCTGAAGCCGCTCGCGGCCTGATAAAATCGACAACAACGCGGGCGCCAGACCCGCAACCCGGACGACAACCGCATTCCCATGCCCGACCTGCTGTCGATTGACCTGCTGCTGATTGCCGCCTGCGCGTGGCTGGTCATCGGGTTGGCAGGTCTGGTGGCGCCGCGTAGTCTCCCGTTCATCAGCAGGCTCCTGTTCCCGATCGGCGCCCTGATCGCCTTCGCGGTCGGCATCGTCGCCTTGGGCTGCCTGGGCCAGCGAGCGGAAACCGCGGTGCTGGCCATCGGTCTGCCGGATCTGCCCTTCCACCTGCGTCTCGACAACCTTAACGCCGTCTTCGCCCTGCTGCTCGGCTTTGCCTCCGCCGGCATCTCGATCTACGCCGCCGGCTACTTCCGAAAAGGCGAAGGCACCGCGCCCGGGCTGCTCTGTTTTGAATACCACGCCTTCCTGGCCAGCATGCTCATGGTGCTGCTGGCCGACGACGGCTACGCCTTCATGGTCGCGTGGGAGAGCATGGCGTTGTCGTCGTTCTTCCTGGTCACCACCGACCATCGCCATGCCGAGATCCGCCGTGCCGGCTACATCTATCTCCTGATCGCCCACGTCGGCGCCATCGCCATCCTGCTCTCGTTCGGCGTCATGACCGGCGGCGCGGGCGACTACACCTTCGCCGCCATGCGCGGCCAGCACCTGTCGGCGTTCTGGGCTTCTGCCGCCTACCTGCTGGCGCTGTTCGGCTTCGGCGCCAAGGCGGGCCTGCTGCCGGTGCATGTCTGGTTGCCCGAGGCGCACCCGGCGGCACCGTCGCCGGTGTCGGCGATGATGAGCGGCGTGATGCTGAAGACCGCCATCTACGGCCTGCTGCGCGTGAGCTTCGACCTGCTCGGCGACCCGATCTGGTGGTGGGGCGTCGTGGCGCTGGCGGTCGGCCTGGCAACGGCACTGTTCGGCGTGCTCTACAGCACGGTGCAGAACGACATGAAGCGCCTGCTCGCCTATTCCTCGATCGAGAACATCGGCCTGCTGGCGGTCGGCATCGGCCTGACGCTGATCTTCCGTTCCTACCGCATGGAAGTCCTGGCGGCACTGGCGATGACGGCCGTGCTGTATCACTGCCTGGCGCATGCCGGCTTCAAGAGCCTGCTATTCCTGTGCACCGGCTCGGTGCTGCATGCCACCAAGGAACGCAGCCTCGGCAAGCTCGGCGGCCTCATCCACCGCATGCCCTGGGTGGCTTGGCTGGCGCTGGCAGGCGTCATCGCCGGGGCCGGTCTGCCGCCGCTCTCCGGCTTTGTCTCCGAGTGGCTGCTGTTGCAGGCTTTCCTGTTTTCGCCTAGCCTGCCGCATCCCTGGCTCAACATGATCGTGCCGGTGGCGGCGGCTGTCGTGGCCCTGGTGGCCGCCATGGCCGGCTTCGCCATGGTCAAGTTCTACGGCATCATCTTCCTCGGCCAGATGCGCGAACCCGGACTGAAGGATGCGCACGACGCCGGCATCCTCGAACGCATCGGCCTCGTCTGGCTGGCCCTGATCACCCTTCTGCTGGGCATCCTGCCCTCGACCGTGATTTCCCTGATCGACTCCGCAACACGTCAACTGCTCGGCACCGGTCTTGCCGACCAGGTGCGCGAGCATGGCTGGTGGATGCTGGCGCCGATCTCGGCCGATCAGGCGAGTTACCAACCGCTGGTCTTCCTCGCCACCATCGCCGCCTCGGTGCTGATTGGCCGGCAACTGGTGCGCCGTTTCTATCATGGACGCCTGCGCCGTTCGCGGGCCTGGGACTGCGGCTATTACTTCCAGAGCCCGCGCGCCCAGGATACCGCCGAAGGTTTCAGCCAGCCAATCCGGCGCATTTTCGGCCCCGCCTTCCGCATGGAGCGCCATCTGCCGAGCATACGCGACGAGAAGCCGTACTACATGGTCAAGGTCGAGGATCACTTCTGGCACTGGCTCTACCTGCCGGTGGCGTGGCTTGCGGACGCGGTGTCGGGCCTCATCGTGCGCGTTCAGGGCGGCCGTATCGCGATCTACCTGCTGTACAGTTTCGTGACGCTGATCCTCCTTCTGTTGGTGGCGCGCCCATGATCAGCATTTCAGGACTGCTCGCGCAGTTGTTCGCCATCGTGCTGGCGCTGGTGCTGGCACCGCTCTTGACCGGTTGGGTGAACCAGTGCCGCGCCTGGTTCCAGAGCCGGACCGCGCCGCCGCTGTTGCAGCCCTATTACATGCTGCACAAGCTGTTTCACAAGGATGTCGTCATCGCCCACGGCGCCTCGGCGCTGTTCCGCTTCGCGCCCTTCATCGTCTTTGGCTGCATGCTGCTGGCGGCGGCCATCGTGCCGACACTGTCGACCGACCTGCCGTTCGCGCCGGCGGCCGACACCATCGCCCTGGTCGGCGTGTTCGGCCTGGCGCGCATCTTCATTTCGCTGGCGGCGATGGATGTCGGCACTTCCTTCGGCACCCTGGGCGGCCGGCGCGAGATGCTGGTCGGCTTCCTGGCCGAACCGGCGCTGCTGATGGTCATCTTCACCACGGCCATGATCTCGCAGTCGACGTCGATTGCCACCATCGTCGAGACGTTGGCGCATCGCGACTTCGTCATCTACCCCAGCCTCGCCTTCGCCGGCATCGCCTTCACTTTCGTCTCCCTGGCCGAGAACGCGCGCGTGCCGGTGGACAATCCGGCGACTCACCTCGAGTTGACCATGATCCACGAGGCGATGATCCTGGAATACTCGGGCCGCCACCTGGCGCTCATCGAGTGGGCGTCGAGCCTCAAGCTCTACAGCTATTCCTGCCTCGGGCTGGCGCTGTTCTTCCCCTGGGGCATCGCCGCGGGAGACAGCTTCGCGGCGCTTGTAGCGGCGATTCCGCTGCTGCTGCTGAAGCTCGGTGCCGGCGGCGTGGTGTTGGCCATGATCGAAACGGTCAATGCCAAGATGCGCATCTTCCGCGCGCCGGAATTCCTCAGCACGGCCTTCCTGTTGGCGGTGCTGGGGCTCCTGGTGCGCTTGCTCCTTGAGACGCGCGTATGAGCACGATTCCGCTATCCGCCCAGTTGATCAACCTCTGCGCCTCGGTGATCCTGCTGCTGGCCTTCGCGATGCTGGCGCAGCGCCGCGTGATGCCGCTGATCAATCTGTTTGCCTACCAGGGGCTGACGCTCTGCCTGTCGACGCTGGTCGTGGCGGTCACTACTCACCAGACCCACCTCTACTGGTCGGCCGGCCTGACCCTGGCGCTGAAGGCGATCCTGTTGCCCTGGATTCTGCATCGGCTGGTGCGGCGCCTTTACGTCAAGTGGGACGTCGAGTCGCTGATCAACATCCCGACCACCATGCTGGTCGGCATCGGCCTCGTGATCATCGCCTTCAACGTCGCGCTACCGATCTCGCAACTGTCGCACGCCATCGGCCGCGGCACGCTGGGCATCGCGCTCGCCACGGTGATGCTCGCTTTCCTGATGATGATCACCCGCACCAAGGCGATTCCGCAGGTGGTCGGCTTCCTGGCCATGGAGAACGGGCTCTTCCTCGCCGCCACCAGTGCCACCTACGGCATGCCCATGGTGGTGGAACTGGGCATTGCGCTCGACGTGCTGGTCGGCGCCATCATCCTCGGCGTGTTCTTCTTCCAGATCCGCGAGCAGTTCGACAGCCTCGACATCCGGCATCTCGAACGGCTGAAGGAGCATTGATGGGGATCAAGACAAAGGCATTGACCGCAAAGGACGCAAAGGAAGGTGTGAATACAAGATGGGTTTTCCTTGGCGTCCTTTGCGTCCTTGGTGGTGAACAGGTTTTCGCCCTAGCGCGCTACTAACTCATGGACCTTTTCATCCTCATGCTCGCGTTCCCCCTGGTCAGCGGCCTGGCGCTGACGGTGGTGGGCGAGCGGGCCTGGGCGCCGAACCTCAACATCATCGCCAGCGGGGGCACCTTCCTCGCCTCTGTCCTGCTGACGGTCGACATCGTCGCCCACGGTCCGCGCATGGCTTTCGGCGAGATGTTCTTCATCGATTCACTCAACGTCTTCCTGGTCACGCTGACGGCCTTCGTCGGCCTCACTACCAGCATCTTCTCCAGTCCCTACATGAAGAACGAAGCCGAGCACGGCAAGCTCACCGTGCGCCGGGTTCGCCTCTACAAGAGCATGTTCCAGCTCTTCATGTTCACCATGCTGACGGCGCTGACCACCAACAACCTGGGTATCCTCTGGGTGGCGATGGAGGCGGCGACGCTGACTACGGTGTTGCTGGTGTCGCTGTACCGGACGCCGGCCAGCCTCGAAGCGGCCTGGAAATACTTCATCCTCTGCGGCGTCGGCATCGCCCAGGCGCTATTCGGCACCATCCTGCTGTACTTCGCGGCCGAGCGCGTGCTCGGCGAGACCGGCAATGCGCTGCTGTGGACGCATCTGGTGGAGGTCAAGGGCCAACTCGAGCCGACCATCATGGCGCTCTCGTTCATCTTCCTGCTGGTCGGCTACGGCACCAAGGTCGGCCTGGCGCCGCTGCACAACTGGCTGCCCGATGCCCACGCCGAAGGTCCGACGCCGGTGTCGGCGGTTCTCTCCGGTCTGCTGCTCAACGTCGCGCTGTATGCGATCTTGCGTTGCAAGGTGCTGGCCGACGGCGCGGTGCGCGGCGGCTACGCAGGCAACCTGATGATGGGCTTCGGTTTGACGACCCTGGTGATGGCGGCCTTCTTCTTGTCGCGGCAGAAGGACATCAAGCGCATGTTCGCCTACTCGTCGATCGAGCACATGGGCATCATCACCTTCGCCTTCGGCATGGGCGGCCCGGTGGCCAACTTCGCCGGCCTGCTGCACATGACGCTGCATTCGCTGACCAAGTCCGCCATCTTCTTCGCCGTCGGCCACGCCGCGCAGAAGACCGGCACGCAGTTGATGGAGAACATCCGCGGCCTCATCCGCATCAACCCGGTGATCGGCTGGGGCCTGATGCTCGGCACCCTGGCCATCCTCGGCATGCCGCCCTTCGGCGTCTTCGCCAGCGAGTTCATGATCCTCACCCACGCCATGAAGTACTACCCGTGGGCGACGCCCATTCTGCTCACCGCGCTCGGTGTCGCGTTCGCCGCCATCTTCGGCAAGGTGCAGCCGATGGTCTTCGGCGAGACCCACGCCAAGCCGTTGCCGCATGCGCCCGCCATCACGCCGGTGTTCGTGCATCTCTCGATCGTGCTGATGCTCGGGCTCTACATTCCTCCTTACCTCACGCGCTGGTTCCATGAAGCCGCGCGTATGCTGGGCTGATTGATGGCCCCCCACGCTCGCCCCACAGGGATTCCCTTCGGTCACAAACCCGGCTCGCTGCCCCCCACAGGGGGGCGCATGCCTCCTTGGGGCGGCCCGGCGGAGGCATAGCCATGCTCTTCCACGCCGAACCCATCGAATTCACCGCCCAGGACGGCGTCGGCGCGCCGGTGTGGCGCGGCCGCGCCGTCGATGGCGAGGATTTGATGCGCTTCGCCATCTCGGTTCACCGTCACGACGGGCGCCTCGCCGCCCTCTGGGGCGAGGACCTTAGAAAACAGGGCGCCGGCTACCGGCTGTATTGCGCCTTCGCGCTCGACGAGGGCCATGCCTGGGTAAGCCTTGATCTTCCGGCAGAGAACCCCGCCTATCCGGATCTCTCCGGCATCTTCCCGGCCGCCAACCGCATGCAGCGCGCCACCCGCGACATGGTGGGCATCGGCTTCGCGGGGGGCGATCAACGGCCCTGGCTGCGCCACGGCGCCTGGCCGGAGGACTGGTATCCGCTGCGCCACGATGCCGCGCCGGTGCCCGAAGGCATCGGCTTCCCGAATCCGCCCAGCGACTACGCCTTCGTCCAGATGGGCGGGGAAGGCGCGCACGAGATTCCTGTCGGCCCCATCCACGCCGGCATCATCGAGCCCGGACACTTCCGCTTCACTGTCGTCGGCGAACGCGTGCTGCGCCTCGAGCAGCGGCTCGGCTACCAGCACAAGGGCGTCGAGAAGTGCTTCATCGGCATGGACCTCGCCGAAGGTTCGCGTCTCGTCGGCCGCATCTCCGGCGACTCCACCTGCGCCTATGCCTGGGCCTACGCCAGCGCCGCCGAGGCCGCTTGCGGCGTCGAGCCGCCAAGCCGCGCGCTCGGTCTGCGCGCACTGATGCTGGAGCGTGAGCGCGTCGCCAACCATCTCGGCGATCTCGGCGCGCTCGGCAACGATGCCGCGCTGGCTTTCGGCCTCACCCAGTTCATGCGCCTGAAGGAAGACTGGCTGCGCTTGAACGGCCGCGTCTTCGGCCATCGCTTCATGATGGACTGCATCGTGCCCGGCGGTGTTGCCGTCGACGTCGACGCGCAGGCGCTGGCCGACATCGCCGAACAGTGCAATGTGCTGAACCGCGAAGTGAAGACCCTGCGCACCATCTACGACGAGCACCCCGGCTTGCAGGATCGCTTTCTCACCACCGGCATCATCGACGCCGATCTCGCGCGCGAACTCTCGCTCACCGGCATGGCGGCGCGCGCCACTGGCATGTTGCTTGATGGCCGCGCCTGGCGCCAGGGCTACGAGCCGCCGGTTCCCTACGCCGGCCTCGGCGTGCGTCCAGCCAGCGACGACCGCGGCGACGTCGCGGCGCGGGTCGCCGTGCGCTTCGACGAAATCTTCGAGTCCCTGCGCCTGATCCGCACCATCGCCGGCAAGCTGCCGTCCGGCACGCCGCGGCTCGAAGTGGCGCCCAAGCCTGGCGCCGGCGGTCTCGGCGTGGTCGAGGGCTGGCGCGGCGAAGTGCTGGTCGGCATGCAACTCGATGATCGCGGCCGCATTGCCCGCGTGCATCCGCACGACCCCTCCTGGCAGGCCTGGCCGGCCCTGGAACATGCGGTGTTGAAGGACATCGTTCCGGACTTTCCGCTGATCAACAAATCCTTTAACTTGTCGTATAGCGGAGCTGATCTGTGATCCCCGTCCTCAAGCGAATCTTCCGAACCGGCATCCTGACCGAGCCGCTGCCCGAAGCGACCGACGGCCCCAAGCGGGAGATTGACCGCCTGCACGACGAAATCCTGGGCATTCTCGGCCGTGCGCTGACCATACGCGAGGTCGATGCCGGCTCGTGCAACGGCTGCGAGCTGGAGATCCACGCGCTCAACAATCCCTACTACAACATCGAAGGCCGCGGCATCAAGTTCGTTGCCAGCCCGCGCCACGCCGACATGTTGCTGGTCACCGGTCCGGTGACGAAGAACATGGAGAACGCGCTGCGCATCGCCTACGACTGCACGCCCGATCCCAAGCTGGTGGTGGCGGTGGGCGACTGCGGCTGCACCGGCGGCATCTTCGGCGAAAGCTACGCCAGTTGCGGTGCCGTCGACAATGTCGTCGCGGTGGATGTGCGCGTTCCCGGCTGCCCACCTACCCCCGTTGCGCTGATGCAGGGCATCCTGGCGGCGATCTGCCCCCGCACCTGAATTCCGGCCGGCATATGTGGCCGGCATTCACGACAAGCGCAACAGTCGCGCTTCTGATCTACAATCCGGTCTTCTGATGATGCCGACGGGATGGCTAGCCATGGAGGCCCGCTCATCATGAATGCAGTCCGCGTTGTCCGCTGGTGCCTGTTGTGCGCCCTGTCGATCGTGATGCTTCAGACGACTGCCGCTTTTGCGGTTCATGCCGACATGAAGGGCAAGGATCCTGCGCTCTTCTCGCGCATGCCGAACTACTATCTGAGCGCAGACGTGGAGACTGCGGCCTTCAAGGCCCACACATTCCCGATCTTCAAACCAGGCATGGAGAATGTGGTCGTCGAGGGGCGCTACTCGGAATACACGTACGGCTTCGACGAGTCGACGAAGACCGAGCGCCCCTCCGGGCTTCAGATCGTACGGAACTACCTGAACGCCGCACTGAGAGTCGGCGGCCAGATCATGAGCGTCGACTCGCACGGACGCTGGGCCACCATGCGATTCGTAAAGGACGGTAAGGAGACCTGGGCGTTTGTCAATGCGCATGACGGCGGAGAGGGTTACAAGCTCATCATCGTCGACAAACAGGCCATGCAGCAGGATGTGACGGCCGATGCCGCCGCGCTGGACTCAGGCCTGGGCGCGCTTGGTCACGTCGAAGTGCCTGGAATCTTCTTCGACTTCGGCAAGGCAGACGTGAAGCCGGAATCGGACGCTGCACTGAAAGAGGTGGTCAAGCTGCTTCAGACCAAACCAGCGCTGACGCTTTGGGTTGTCGGTCACACGGACTACGTCGGCACTCCGGACGCCAACCTTGCGCTCTCCAACGCCCGCGCGGCGGCCGTGGTCAAGGTGCTGACGCAGCGCATGGGCATCGACGCGAAGCGCCTGTCGTCCTTTGGCGCCGGCTCGTACGCGCCGGTGGCGAGCAACAAAACCGACGATGGCCGTGCCAAGAACCGGCGGGTCGAATTGGTCGAGCGGCCATAATGCGCTTCCGGTGGCTATAGCCGAAGCTCGACGATGCGCGGGGTGTCGGCGGCCGTGATGCCGTAGCCCGAAAGGCGCGGCAGCTGCAACCTCTCCTGGCAGCCCGCGAGGCCACGCTGCGTCGGCGACCGTCCGGCGTTCGTCGCAACGCCGTCGTTCTGTTCGTCAGCAGCGAAGGCAACTGATCGGCCTGAACGGCCGTTGGAGGCTTACTGGTTGAGCGGCAGCAGCGATGCGCATTGCCGCCGTTCAATTGCGTCCGGCAAGAAATGACCCGAGCCGACGGAACTGAGCGGCAGCTTACCCAAAAGCGCTACTCACCCTACGTGCCCTGAGCCGCCCGTCAGGGCTCGCGCGCCCAACGACAGCAATGCATGTGCACCAGACGCCGACGATACATCTCCGCATAGGCCTGTTGGGCATAGAATGCGCTACCAAATAGGGTTGATCCAGCGGCACCGGTGGTCGGGCCAACGTAGTCAATGGCTGTGGGCTCGCGATCGGCCTGCGTAGATCAACGCTTTGGGGGTCCCCTTGCCGTTGCGTCTTCGATTCTTGTTGGATACCAACATCCTGATTCCTCTCCAGGACTCGATGGTGGTACTGCAACCCAGCCTCTCGAATTCACCAGGGGCCTGCCGGCCCCTGTTTCGTCTACCCGTCACCAATTCGCCGACGCCAAATTCCGCCGCCAACGAATGGCCCCATCTTTGCGCGGGCCTGCTCAGCCGCTAAAATCTGTCCACCGCGGCCGTGATCATCTCGTCTATCATCTCACCTGTCGGCGTCGCCGTGACCGAGCCAGCTTGGTTTCCTTCCGTCTGGAGCAGTCTATTCGCTGGGTCCGAGAGTTGGACACCTTCTGACTTCAGTTTGCGAAGCCTTCCGACGTAGGCGTCGACCGCCATGTTGGCACGAGCTTCGACTTCAACAGCAGCCACCCGATGCATAGCCTCCGGATGGAACACTGACTCAGTAATCTTGATCATGCGCAAACGACCTCCCTCATGAGGACAGCAGGTGATCAAAGGTTCTATAGCACGCTAGGTTCATCACTTGTGCAAACCTGACAACCACCGTTTCGTCCATGATGGCACACGCGAGCTCGGATCGGTTCTTGGAAGAACTGACCCGCAAGACGCCATAGTTCCTCCCACGAACACTCGGATGGCCAAGGGGAACCGCCAACAGCGCCGCCTCTGGCACGTCCTTGGGTGAGACGACTACCCCACCGTCACCTCGCAAGTAGACACAAGGGCTCGAGCTTTGCTCCATCGCTTCTCGCAGAAACACTGTTGAGCGACCGACCTTAAAGGTCCGCCCGACAATGCCGTTGCCGTACTTGAACCGCCAGTCCCATCGCTCATCATGGACTTTGTACGTCGCCAACCGCGGGAGGAGCTCTCTGCTCTTCTTATTGTAGACGAACAGTCCAACATCGAGGTCGCCGGACTTGCCCAGGCTGAGGAGTGAGCGTGATTCACTTTCCAGCCACTCAACAAGCTGCATCAATTCGGGCAGTTCGTCTCGTTGCCGCTCTGGCGTAATCTTCCACAGGCCTTCGAGCCACTCGGTCATTTCTTCCAGCCTCGATTCCTCCCCGATTGGCGTTTGGTGTCCGACGATATCATCCTCGAGTTGCCATCTAAACCGATAGCGCGCGCCAGGAAGCGGAAATTGAATTCGAGCCACCACGGTGTCCGGCAAACGTAGAACTGACAAAGTGGGATCGCGCGCAGCTCGTCTCCAGGCGGTCTCCTCCTTAGAGCAGTCCAGCCCGTCAGAACTTTCGACGTACACCTGGTCGCCCCGCCTGAAGTCCTCCGGGAACCGCACAACTAGCGTCATTTCTGCTACCGGTGTCTTGGGTGCACGAAACTGAATGAACTCCGTCCCTGTCCTTATCCCTTCCTCATCTTTGTCGTGCATCTCGCGATGCTGGGCTTTCGTCATGGCGAACGCGTTCTCCCCGTACCCACGAATGGCAAAGTCGAGAGGATCGTCCTCCTTCGTCCTCTTCGCGCCAAACGTGATCCGGCCCGCCTGCCTGTCCACATCGTGTTCTGTCCACTCCAATGTGAGTGCAGGCCCATCATTAGCCAACGGAAATACCTCAAACTGATCTATGTGGCCGTGCACCCTGAACCCTATGACATCGGGCAGTCCAGAAATCGGATCGCCGTGAACGGCGAGTTGACGGTATTCGCGTTGGTATGAGCCGTCGCCATCAGAATTGATGGATATCAGGGAGACTAATGATTGGCAGCTGCGCCCTTCCTTCTCCCTTAGCTTGAGAAACCTTTGCTGCGCGTGGTGATCGTTCCGCTCGACAAAGAATGCGGTTCCCTCTCTGAAGATTCCGCCAGATGAGTGGTAGGGAACCACTCTGGCTGCTCCATCGGACGCCAGTTCAATAGCATTGAAATTGAAGCCAAACTGACCAGGTTTTGATCCTTCTGTCGGCGTCCCGGTCGACAACACAGCCAGTTCAATCCCTTCATCGCTTGATGGATCGATGACTATTCGCGAGAAATGATGGTGATGCTTGTGGCCGTGCAGGACCAGTGCAACCTTCAACTGATCCATCTCCTTGAGGAAGGCTCCGGCATTGTCAAGGATCATCATACGTTCAGAACTACTATCGTATGGCAGTGGTAATGGATGATGATGCAGAATAGCGATACGGACAAGGTTAGGATGGTCGCCCTCCAACATGAGCTTGTTGGCAACAAGGACCCGATTGCCTAGTTCGACTCTTCCGCGCGCACTCGAGAACCCCGACGACGCGGAATCAAAGGGAAGGATTTCAATGCCTAAGTCGCACATAGTCCGCGGCTTCCGGACAAGCCACGTCCCCCAATATAGGTCGAGGTCAGTGGACAAGGCCATGCCGAGTGCCACTCCGCCCGCTCCGAAAACACCAAGAAGTCCGACGGTCCACAAGTTGTCTTGCAGGAACCAAGCCCAAACAGCAGCCATGCCCAAGCACACGCACAGAAGCCATCTGACCCACCGTACTGGCAATAGCCCACAGAGCCGAGTGTCGTGGTTGCCCGGAACGACCAGTAGGGTGCATCGAGGATTGGCTTCTTGAAGATCGCCGACCAGGTCCACTAGCTCATGGGCGACACGACGCAGCATCCATCTCCAAGGGCTATTGACCAGGTCCCCGGTCAAGATGACCAGGTCGGGTTGGATTTGCTTTGCCCGGGCCTTGAAGTTGTCCCACAGCGGCCTATTGAATCCCCTGCCAAAGTGAAGGTCGGAAGCGTGAAGGAGCTTTGCTGGGCGAGTGGCTTTCACGTCGTCTTTCTGCGTCATGGACATACCCTCGCATCGCTAACATCAGCAGCGACGCTGGAGGCGAGTTCCCCCGGCCCGACATGCGAACTTCAAATTGCAGTAGTGGCTCTCCATTACTGCATAGCCATGGCGCGGGCCAGCGCCGACCAAGCGGACTGCATGCCCCCCCCAGTTCTCTGTGACTCCGTGCAGATGTATTAGGTGCGGTTCTACGACCCACACCGATTAAGAGCTGCGCGGTCTCCATATCACGATAGCAATCGCCATGGCGATTGCAAGGCTGGCTGGCCAGGGCCGGAGCATCAGGGAACTGGCTCACGTTGTGAACGTCTAGCCTGAACCTAATCTTTCCATCGATCAAGTTCTCCGACCATCTGTGTCTCCGACCATCTGCTGGCGGCGCCACACCGGGACTTGTTACTGGGGCTTTCGCTTCCGCCTTGTTCTGATCTTGATCCGTGCGGTAATCTCCGCTTCAGCCCATCCAACTACCCCGTCAGTCCAAAACACAACCTTGCTCATCTGCATTATTGTCGTGAGTGGGGTCCACCAGGGTCGCGTTTTCTGCTGTGGCCATCTTTGCAAGAAGCTGCTCCCATAGTTGAGAAGCAGACTCGTTCGGTGGGACGCTGTTCTCGTCTTGCATTCAATCGGCCTCGTGCTTCGCAAACGGAGCGGATCGCAGCGTTCATCGCACTTGTGGACTGCTCACTGGCCTAAGTGCCTGTTCTGTCGACCGGTTCTTGGGCTAGCCGCCGGTGACGGGGATACGGCCCGTTGCCAACCTCGGAAATACTCTAAGATGCTGCCGCTGTTCCCCAATAGCGTATGGGGACATTAGACTCAGAATATCGCGGTGGTATACATGACAAAGCCTATGGCACGCGTCCCGACCTCGGAGGGGCTCATATGACGAGCCGAATCCGTTGGACGAATCCCTCTGTCTTGAACTTTTCGAGTGACCATGATCCTATGCTGGCTATGGAGGAGCGCGTGCGTTCCGCCATCATGACTGCAAAGGACGCCGGATGGGTGGGCCCGCCCTTCGATCCTGTTGGATTGGCGCGAATCCTCGGTCTCAAGATTGAGCCTCGAGGTGACATTCCAGATGCTCGCACCGTTGCGTCCGAGAAAGGCCTCCTTATTGAGTTCAATCCGTCCAGGCCCCGAGCCAGAGTCAAATTCTCTGTTGCTCACGAGATTGCTCATTCGTTCTTCCCCGATTGCGCTGAAGCGGTTCGTAATCGTGGCGGTAATTCCGAAGCCGGCAAAGACGACTGGCAGCTGGAGGTGCTATGCAATGTCGGCGCAGCGGAGTTGCTTATGCCGGCGGGTAGCTTTCCCGAGGTCGGCGGTTCCCAACTGCAAATTTCCCAGCTTCTCAACCTACGTCGGGAGTTCGATGTCTCGACAGAAGCGCTGCTTATTCGAGTTGCCAAGTTGTCACGCGAGCCGTGTGCAGCGTTTTGCGCTTCTCACCATGGTGACCACTATGGTCTCGACTACGTCATCCGTTCTCGGGGCTGGAATACAAAGGTCTCGCCAGGTATCAAGTTGCCCGAGACATCGGTAGTGGCCGATGCGAACGCGATTGGATATACGGCCGCGGGTGATGAGAACTGGGTTAATGGCGAACACCTCCACGTGGAATGTGTCGCTCTCAGCCCTTACGCGGGGGGTCTAGTGCCACGTGTTGTTGGCGTCATTAGGCCGGTCGAGGCAACTGCCGTCGAAGACTCCCGGTTGGTCGAAGTAGCCGGCAATGCGTTGACGCCTCGTGGTAAGGGACGTCGAATCGTGGCACAGGTGGTGCCAGATAACAGCACTGCGTGGGGCGGGAACGGTTTTGCGGCCCAAGTGAGGAAGAAGTTTCCAACTGCCTGGCAGGACTTTAGGCGGCAGGCAGCCGTTGAAGAATCCAAGCTAGCTCTGGGTCGAACCTACCGCAACGAACTGGCCGAAGACATAGTCCTCTTTAGCATGGCGGCCCAGCGGGGGTACGGCCCGTCTGACTATCCGCGAATTCGATATACCGCCCTCTCGTCCTGTCTTCGGGAGCTTGCAGATCTTGCTTCGGCGGCGGGCGCATCGATTCATATGCCCCGAATCGGCACTGGTCAAGCCCGAGGTGACTGGAACGTCATCCGAGAATTGATTTTGGACGTTGTCGTACAACGAGGTATAAACGTCACGATCTATTCGCCGCCACCTTGATCCGCGTGGCGATTATAGGACCGTGAGCCAACAGGAGCCCTTCGATCTATGGCCGCTACAATCGTAGCCCTGTCAGGACCGGTCTGTGCCGGGAAGAGCACGCTCGCCGAGTTGATGGAAAAGAGGCTTTCGGCGATTCGGCTGAAGACCAATGATCTAATTAGGCAGCTAGACCCAAAGGCCGCACAGAGTCGTGCAGCCTTTCAACGGGCCGGTGACCGTCTAGACAAGGACACGGCTGGACGCTGGGTCATGGAAGGCATAATCGAACTTCTGAGCGACGAGAAGATTCAAGATCCGCTTGTCGTTGTTGATGCAGTTCGAATTGAGCCGCAGTTGCGGGCTCTTCGAAAGGTCTATTCGGTTGTCCACATTCATCTTGATGCATCTGACGAACAACTAGGTACCCGCTACGCAAAGCGTTCGTCGGCGCTGAAAGAGATGGCTAGTTACCAAGATGTCCAAGTCAATCGAACTGAACACAATGTTCGGAAACTTGAGAAGATCGCCGATGTGGTCATCGCGACGGATAGATGCACGGAGGAAGATGTATTCGTCCGTGTCGCGGCACGGCTTGGCCGGCGGGTCCCTCAAGACGTTGGCTGCGTCGACGTTATTGTCGGCGGGCAGTATGGCAGCGAGGGCAAAGGCAACATTGCCAGTTACTTAGCCCGGGAGTACGACGTTCTTGTCAGGGTGGGCGGCCCGAATGCCGGGCATAAGGTGTTCCGAGCCGGTGGTGAACCCTATACCTTCCGGCAGCTCCCATCGGGGACTCTCGAAAATCGCAACGCAACCCTCGTTATTGGCGCTGGCGCAGTCATCGGGCTCAACACCCTGCTTCGCGAAATCGTCGAACTCTCGGTGAAGTATGACAAACTTCTGATCGATCCTCAGGCGATGATCATTGACGCCGCGGATGTCGAGTGGGAAGAGAAGTACCTTAAAGGGGCGATCGGCTCGACGGCGCAGGGCATCGGAGCCGCAACGGCGCGGAAGATTTTGTGGCGCAGGCCCGATACAGATGTCCAGCTCGCTCGCAGTACGCCAGCGCTTAAGCACTATCTGGCAGACACTGTCGAGTTTTTTGCAACCTGCTTCTCCGGAGGCAAGAAGATCATGCTGGAGGGCACGCAGGGTACGACTCTTAGCCTGCACCACGGCTTCTACCCGCATGTGACTTCCCGAGTTACGACTGCGGCGGCGTGCTTGGCAGAGGCTGGATTGGCGGCGCGTTTCGTTCGACGAGTCCTTATGGTTTGTCGGACATATCCCATTCGAGTTGGCGATTCCATTGATGGAAAGACGTCGGGGTTTATGAGTCAACCAATCACCTTCGAGGAAATTGCGGCAAGGTCCAATATCCCCTTGTCTGAACTTCAATCGACAGAGGTCGGTTCTGTGTCTCATCGGCCCCGGCGGATTGCCGAATTTGATTGGGCGCAGATGAGGCGGTCTCTGCTCCTGAACGCGCCCACCGACATCGCGCTAACTTTCGCAGACTACCTCGGCATCGACAACCGAAAGGCGTACCGATACGAGCAGCTTAACGACCCGACGTTGCGCTTCATTGAGGAATTGGAAAAGGTGGGTGGCATTCCGGTCTCGATGATTTCTACGGCCTTCGAAGAGCGAAACATTATCGACCGTCGCATGTGGTGAGCGCGGATCAGGACGAAATGTTATGGACGTAGACGCGCTGATTTCGCGGTACCCAACTCTTTACCATATGGCGGAGAAGGATAGTTGGCCATCAATCAAAGCCATCGGGTTGCTTAGCACGACGGCGGTCTTGGATCGCTTCAATGTTTCGGGGCCTCAACGCCTTGCCCTTGAAGAGAACCATCGGCTCGAGAAGGTCGGGGTTGGCCCGGCGGGTTCGCAGATCATCCTTCGAGACCAGAAGCCGATGCGCCCGTCCCGACTAGAGGAGGCGCTGGTTGATGGAACGACGCCGCGTGAGTGGTACAAGTTCCTAAATGGGCGGGTGTTCATGTGGGCGAAGGAAGAACGGCTCTTAGGGTTGCTGCACGCGCAGCACTACAGGAACTTGGAGCACGACGTTCTAACAATCGACACTCAAGCCTTGATGGCCAGGTACCACGGCCGAGTTTGGCTTTGTCGATTGAACTCAGGCAATACGTTGCCCGTGCCGCACCCAAGAAGCATGGACGATTTCAAGCGAATTACGGACTACCCGACAAAACCCAGCTCTGGTGCTCCCATGAAGGAAGTGGTCGAGGTAGTCGTCGATTACAGTATTCCTGACGTTGCCGAATACGTGCTCGAGGTAAGACGAATGCGCGGTTCGACCGTCCTGGGCTTTATTCCTCTCTAAGTTCGGCTTCCAATATTGGAGCGCTTAACGCGAAAACCCTGAGCAGCGCCGCCGCGAAGAGCGGGTTAGGGGCACGTAGCGGACGCATCGCAACTGCAGTTGGTCCGTCCGCTTTGGCCGATTATGTGGATGTCTCAATTATGTGGAGCCCTCGGTGCCCCTTCCTTCGGGAATAGGTCTAGATGGTCTTTGCCGGCATCTGGTGTGATGCCGAGGTCTACATAATTTCGGCGGTCTCCTGAGGTGGAGGTTTAACTCCAGGAGACGCTCATGAACCAAATCTCGTCAGCCCGGAGCGCGCGGCCTACACATCCGTCTGAAGAAACCTCAGACCACATCGC
>JBGOZF010000071.1:0-22707 GCA_041480065.1 Rhodocyclaceae bacterium | reverse complement strand
CTCAGTTGCGCGTCGGGCGTCTCGAGCGAGACTACGTTCTTCTTGGCGGCATGTCCCGCCGCCGCCAGAATGATGTCGGTACCGAAGGAAACGTCGAGGCCATCCCAACGTCCGGCCGTCAATGTCAGGGTCATGACCTGCATCTCGGGCGACAGCTTGACGACGGAATCGTAGGGAACGCATGCCGCTTCCGCCTGCTGCCGAACCCGCCTTGCCAGCGGCTCGGGCAGCGGGGGATTCGGCAGCGCCGCCAGGCCCCTGGCCATCCCGGCTTGAACCTCCGCGTCCAGGAGATCGAGTTCGAGGGCCACGGTATCCGTTGCGGCCAGCGCCTGCATCACCGTCGGGCCTGGCACGGCCCAGTCCAGCTTGGCGACGTGGATGGTCCCGTAGAGAAACGAGGTGCGGCCATCCTTGCTGATGCGCCAAAGGAAGCCGTGGTCGCGCGCATTGCGCGTGGCCGCCTTTATCGCCTCGGGCGTGGGCTTCTCGGCGACGGGCGGACAGGTCGCCTCGGACGCGGCGCGGCCCGGAGTCGCAAGCGCGAACAGCAGCGCAAGAAGACAGATGCGTATGGTTTGTTTCATGTCGTTTGGCCTCGCACGATGATTGTGCCCCACATTGGCCCGGCTCGCCAACGCCACCCAAGCCACAGCACACGGCGAAATCGAACCCGGCATTCCGCGGATCATCGTCTATTCCGCGGCGCCCTGGCCGGCCGGATTCCCTTCACTGGCGCCTTCGCCGCTTAAGGCTCACTTAAGGCACGGTAAATACACTCCCCCGTCATCTGTAGTCTCGGCATCGAACGAAAGAGGGAGAACATGCATCGAGCATCAATCGCACTCATCGTGGGGCTACTCTCACTCGCGCCGGCAACGACGGCCCTCGCCGGCGGCGACGCCTCTGCCGGCCGCGCCAAGGCGAAGGCCTGCGTGCCCTGCCACGGCCCCAACGGCAACAATGTCAGCGCCACGATCCCCAGGCTGGCAGGACAGGTGCCCGAGTACCTGAAGAAACAGATGCAAGACTTCCGCAATGGCTACCGCGGCAACTGCGGCAGCTTCCGCGCCGGCGTGCCCGCGCCATCCGACGCCGACATCGCCGACATCGCCGCCTTCTTCGCCAGCCAGCCGGTGGCAACGATGCGGCGCGCGAGCTACTCGACGCCTTTGGGGGAAAGCCTCTACTTCAAAGGGCGCAGGTCGCCGGTGTTCATGCCCGCCTGCACCGGCTGCCACGGGCCGGCCGGTGGCGGCAAGTCGAACTGGCAACAGGTCATGAGCGTGCCGCCCGCGATCCTGCCCTCGTCGATCGGCGGTCAGTCCGCCCCCTATATCGTCAGCCAGTTGGAGGCCTTCAGGGCCGGCAACCGGACCAACGATGTCGGCGCGGTCATGCGCCACCTGGCAGCGCAGATGTCCGACGAGGATATCGCCGCAGTGGCGACCTACGTCGCCGGCCTGCAGGAATGAGCGGACCGTCGGATTCAGAAAATCATCGTCGCCCAGTCAGGGTCTAAGGTACGGGCGGTGAAGGCGGCGGCACCACCGTCGGCGCTGCCACCAAGACGCTGCGCAACCTGCGCATCGCCGAGATCACCGAGTTCAAGATCAAGATGAGCAACGGCAAGGTGGTGAAACAACCGGACGCGTGTGTGAGTGTCCCTAAGGTACGGCGGTTATCTTTGCATACCGGACACTTGAACCAACGACCAAGGACGTTCATCTGCCGGCAGGTTCGGCGGAATTCGACCTGACAAGAATGGGGCTAAATGCCGTTTGGCCAGCGCTTCTGCAATGCTGCCATCGAGACAGTATCTCCGATTGTCTGAAGTGCTGTATAGATCGTCACTGCGCGCCTCCCTACCCAATCGCTATATTCGGGGTCGTAGCCAAACGGGTCGCTGGTTTGACGAATTAGGTTGTCTCTAACAGCTTCCGCACGCCAGGACATTCGGCCCATTTCGTGGACTATTTCGGCCAACAACTTGATCCTATAGCAGGTGCTTACACTCATTCCAGACCAATAGTATGGATCTGAAGGTGTCAGTCTTTCCAACAGCCAGTCTCCGGTGGAGTACGCGTCGCGGACAGAATGCATCTCACACGCCCTTTTCCATTCCTCTTGCGTCAGGGGTGGTTCCATAGATCTAAGACAATCCTGAAACAATTGTGGATTGAAGGGCCAATACGTCTCAGGAAATCTAGTCGATGCTCGGCTCGGCAGCCCGAGTTTGTCAAGAAGCAGCGCAAGGGCACTCGCATATCTGTCTTCCGTAGTGAAATCAGCATATAGCTTGCCCTTCAAGAATCCAGGAAGACCACATTGCTCCAGGAGTATCGGCAATACCTTAACCCTTTTGTTCTCGATCTCTTGGTTCATCGCGATATCGACTTCCTTTTTCACCCACTCCGAGTCTACTGAACGGGAACTCAAGATGACTGCGAGATAGTCGACTTCGTCAATTCCATTACGGATCTTCTCGATCAATGAGTCGCCGATCTTGATTTCCGCCTCGTCTATCCACACGCTGGCCCCTGCGCTCTTGAGATCCAACGCCAACCGTCTTACAAAGTCCTTGTCTCGCCAGTTATGGCTCATAAAGACCTTGGGATTGATCACGCCGCTTTCGGTCATCTTGCGTATCCATTCTCAATGGCTTCATCGACTACCGAAGGCGAAACCGAATCCGCCCCGGCAGTGCATTCTCCGACGAGCACGTTGGAATATCAAGATTGAACCCAAAAACCTCAGTTCATTCACCGCAAAGGACGCCAAGGACGCAGAGGAAGGCGATCTTGAGACGATGCATGTGTCACCGGGAAGGTGAAGACCCCCAGATATCAGAAGCCTTGTTTTCCTTGGCGTCCTTGGCGTCCTTGGCGGTGCAACTGCTGTTTCTAGGTTGAATCATCCCGGAGCCGCTTGATCGATCGCACGCGTCCCGCTCAGAAGATCATCGTCGCCCAGTCAGGGTCCAAGGTACGGGCGGTGAAGGCGGCGGCACCGGCCGTGCCGCCGAATTCTGGGATCATGCGTTCAGACTCGCCGACATGCGCCTTGAGCGCCATGGCGCAGGCCAGGAAGCGGACGCCGAGATCGGAAGCCTGGCGCATGAAGTGATAAACGGTGGCGTCGCGGTCCTCGCAGGGCACCAGGCCCGCCGCCACGCCCTCGACCAGCAGGCGCACGGCGCGTCCGGCGAAATGGATCTCGACCTCGCAGTCGATCGCCGCCGCCGTGGTCGCATAGACGAAGGGCGCCGCGCAGAGTTCGGCCCGCTCCGGATCGGCGGACCAGAGCAGGATTGCCAGCTTCGACTTGTTTGCACTCATTCGATGATTGCCTCCGGTTCCACGGCCAGCACATGGCGCTTGTACGCAGCCGCGTCGACCAGACCGGCGGCTTCCTCGGCCCAGGCGGCGGCCCGGCCGCGCACCATCCAGTTGGCATAGGCATCGCGATTCAGCAGGGCGGGACGCTCCTCTGCCGCTTCGTTGCCCTCCAGTCCGGCGATGGACACCGGCGCATGGACGGCCAGCACGGTCTTGGCGCATTCCACCGTGCCCAGGCCGCGTCCGCGCGCGACGTCGGCACCGCGCGGCTTGGGCGTGAAGGCGACGATCTCGCCGGCGAGATGCAGGCCGAAGCTGGTGGCGCCCATGGTCACCATGTCGCCATCGCGGCGCACCCACATGTCGTGGGCCGTGTCGTAGAGCAGGCCGTCAGGGATCGCGCCCCGGAAGACTTCGCGGCTCATGGCTCGGGAAGGATTGGCGGAAGAGAATGGGAGTCGAACCCACCCGGGACCGCATGGCAGCCCCTGCCGGTTTTGAAGACCGGCCGCCCCACCGGGGAACGCTCTCTTCCGTGATGCTGCTTCATAGTTCCCAGGTCCTCGTCGCCTCGCCGCGCAGGACGTGCTCGTCCCGCACGCGGCGAGTGTAGCCGACGCGATCGAAGAACTCGAGAATGTGTATCGCCACCTTGCGCCCGCCACCAATGCGGTCACGCAGTTCCGCGGCGCGCGCGGCGCCGTGCGCGGCGCACAAGTCGCGGACCATGGCGGCCAGATCGCCGACCGCGGCGGCCGTGAAATAGTGATCGTGCGCGACCGGATGGAGCTCGCCGGCGCGGGCGACGCGCTTGAACAGCGAGCGCACCGTTTCCTCGGCGATGCCGGCAGCCGTCGCCACATCGCGCACGCGCGGCGGACCGTAGGGCGCCGCCATCAAAGCGCGCTTGAGCACGCGCCACAGATCGGCATCGACAGGCGAGATCTGTACGCGATGGCCGGGCAGGTGCAGCCAGGCGCCCGTGGCGGCAATGCGGCCATCGGCCACCAGCGGCGCCAGCAGTTGGTCGAAGGCCGAGCGCGGCAGGCTGGGCAGGGTGAGGCGGCGCAGGCGGTCGCGTTCGACGCCGACCATGTCGGGGGCACGCTGGTGCTCCTCGGCCAGCGCCTCCAACAATCGGGCCGCCAGCGTCGCCCAGCGTTCCCCGGTGAAGCCCAACGTTGGCTCGCCCTCGATAACCCGCAACCCGGCATTGCGCCACAGTTCGCCGGCGGCATCGGAGGCCAGGTTGGCGTTGAGCGCGAACCGGCTGAGGTCGACGCCCGCCGGCTGGCTCTCGGCGGCCAGCATCAGCGCACCGGCCACATCGCCCGCAGCCAGCGCGCGCAGAAAGGCAAGCCGCGCCGGCGCACGCTTGTGGCGGACAGGCGGAGACACGTCAAGCACGCGGCCGCCGGCCACCGTGTGGCGGGCCGATGCGTCGCGCAGGATCAGGCGGTCGCCCAGCGCGGCGCAGGTCGGCTTGTCGAGCAGGATCTCGGCGAGCGCCTCGCCGCCGGCGGGCAGGCTGTCGCCCTCCAAGAGCATCACGCGACCGAGGATGTCCGCAGCGCCCTGGTAGACATGGACGCCGGTGCCGTGGGCCAGCGCTACGCCATCGCGCGGCACCCGCAGCCAGGCTGAGAAGCGTGCCGTTGGCCGGTTAAGCGCCGGCGCCAGCACCCACATGCCGCGCGCGATGTCGCTGCGCTCGAAGTCGCCGACGAGATTGAGCGCGCAGCGCTGGCCGACGCTTCCCTCCTGCGCCGGCCGGTCCTGCACATGCAGGCTGCGCACGCGGGCGCGAAGGTCATTGGGGCCGATGGCGACTTCGTCACCCACGCACACGCGGCCCGAGAACACGGTGCCGGTGAGGACGGTACCAATGCCGCTCAAGCTGAACGAGCGATCCACTGCCAAACGAAGACCGCCGCTCTCGCCGCGCGGGATGACCTCGGCTGCCGCCGCTTCGAGGCAGGCGCGTAGCGCGCTCACACCCTCGCCGGTCACTGCCGAGATCGGAAACACGGGCGCCCCGGCCAGACTCGTGTCCGCCAACATCGCCCGCACCTCGGCCTCGGCGGCCTGGCGGCGCTCGGCGCCAACCGCATCGCACTTGGTCAGGGCGACAGCACCGCCCGTGAGGCCGAGCAGGTCGACGATCTCCAGGTGCTCGCGCGTCTGCGGCATCGGCCCGTCGTCCGCCGCCACCACCACCAGCACGAAGTCGATGCCGGTGGCGCCGGCCAGCATGTTGTGAATCAGCTTCTCATGGCCGGGCACGTCGATGAAGCCGAGCACCTCGCCCGACGCCAGCGGCGTATAGGCGTAGCCGAGATCGAGCGTGATGCCGCGCGCTTTCTCTTCCGGAAGGCGATCGGCATCGACGCCGGTGAGCGCCTTCACCAGCGTCGTCTTGCCGTGGTCGATGTGGCCCGCGGTTCCGATGATCACCCGAACATGTCCTCGTACATGTTTCTCGCCCAGCCGAAATCCTCGACCACGAGTTCCGGGCGGCGTTCATTGTCGTCGACCTGAGTCTGGATGATCACGCCTTTCTCGTCCACCTTGTAGTCGAACTGCACCGCGACGTCGAGCTGCGGATCGGCAGTGACCATCATGTAGCACAGATTGTCGGGCAATATGTATTTCGGCTCGCGGCCGGCCGCGCGCTCGGCGATGTACTTCGCCACGATCTTGGCGTGGCGGTTGGCCACGTGCCCGGCCTTGGGGTAGAACAGGAACTGCGGCGAGACCATGCCGACGGCGTCGCCGATCACGTAAACATCCTTGTCGTCCTTCAGGTGCAGGAACAGCGGATCGACCGCCGCCCAGCCGGTCGGCTTGCCCTCAGGGTTGCGGCCGACGGCACCGGCCTTCCAGGCCAGGTCGCCGGCCTGGTGCGGCGCCATGAGTATGGCGTGGTCGAACTTGAAGTCGCCGGCCGCCGTCTTGATGCCCTTGTTGAAGGGATCGACCTCCTTCACATGCGCGTTCGGCACGTAGGTGATCTGGTCCTTGTAGAGCTCTTCGAAGGCGCGCTTGAAACCGTTGCCGATGGGGCGGATACCGTCCTTGTGATCGAGGATGGTGATGTGGCCCTTGATCTTCTTCGTCTTGAACAGCCAGGCGATCAGGCAGGCGCGCTCGTAGGGCGAGGGCGGGCAGCGCTGGGGCGGCGGCGGCAGGGTCATCACCAGTTCGCCGCCTTTGAAGTCCTGGATCGCCTGCTTCAGGCGGAAGTGCTCGGCGCTGGGAATGTAGGCGGCCGGGAAGCGGGCGCGTGTCGCCTCGGCGGCGCGGCGATCGTTGCCGAACCAGGCTTCGTAGCCGTAGCGGATGCCCGGCGAGAGGATCAGCCAGTCGTAGTCGAGGCTGCCGGCGGCCGTGACGACGCGTTTGCTGTCGCGCTCGATGGCGAGGATCTCGGTCTGGATGAAGCGGTAGGCGTACTTCTCGGACACGGCGAGGTACTCGTGGGTCAGGTAGTTGGTGTCGACCACATCGACCAGCGACTTGTTGCTCATCGGGCAGGAGAAGAACACCGGATTGCGCTCGAGCAGCACCACCTCGAGGTCCGGCGCGGCGAGGCGCAACTGCTTGGCCGCGTTGACGCCGCCCCAGCCGCCGCCGCAGATCACCACCCGGCGGCTCTTGCCCTTGGGCAGCAGCGTGTCGGTGGCGCCGGTGATCAGAAACGGCGAAGCCGGCGCCTGGGCGAGCGCCGGCGCGGCCAGCGTGGTGGCAATCAGTCCGCCGCTGGCGGCGAGAAAATCCCTGCGTGAATTTCGCATGTCCTTGGCTCCAGTCTTCCGATTGCAATCAACCACCGCGGGGCGGAAGCCCCCGCGGCTTACGATGCGAACCCAAGAGTGGGATCGCGGCCTTACGCGCCCAGTCCGCTCGGGGCGGAGAGCTGGACGGCGAATTCGTATTGCCCTTGCCTGTCCTCGCCGCCTTTCAGTTCGGCGCGCGCCGGCAGAAGCAGTAGAGGAAAGACTGCACGCGTCCCGCCGGCGTCACATGTTCCTCGCGCTCATGGCCGAGCAGATCGAAGGGCTTGCCGAACTCGTCGTGCAGGTGTTCGGCGTCGTAGCGCATCACGGGCAGGCCGCTGCATTCGGTCGGGCCGTCCTCGGCGAAGGTGGCGACGATGACATGGCCGCCGGGCCGCACGGCATGCAGCACTTGCCGCACGTAGGCTTCGCGCTCCTCGGGCATGGTCAGGAAATGGAAGACGGCACGATCGTGCCAGAGCGCATAGCGGCCGGGCGGCAGATCAGCGCGGGTGACGTCGCCTTCCATCCAATTCACGGCCGCCGCGCGCTCGCCAATGCGTGTGCGGGCGGCGGCGAGCGCCGCCGCCGAAAGATCAAGCACGGTGAGGTCGGCGTAGCCGTCGGCGAGCAGGTCGTCGACCAGCACGGAAGCGCCGCCGCCAACGTCGATGATCGGCTCATGCTTTGCGATGCCGAGCTTGTGGATCAGGGCTACCGAGCGCGACGCGTGTTGCTGGTACCAGCTCACCGCGTCGACAGCGCGGCTGCCGTAAATCTTCTCCCAATGGTCTTTGTCGGGCATGTGTGTCTCCTCAGCTTGCGGCGAGAGTTGCCAGTGCATCGCGGAATTCCTCTTCTTCGTGCTCGCCCAGGCAGCGCAGGTCGAGCCCGAAGGCGTCATCGGCAATGCGGCCGATCACTGGCACCGGCAGGGCGCGCAAAGCGGCCTCGAGTTTGTGCAACACGCCGGCGCGCCGGCCCTGCGGGCGCACGACCAGGCCGGCGGAGGGCAGCCGATCGACCGGCAGCGAGCCCGAGCCGATCTGGCTGGCCATGGGCGCCAACGCCACCGTCACCGGCCAGCCGGCCAGGGCCGCTTGCAGCGCCGGCAGCAGGCGCTCGGCCTGGGCGCGGATGGCTGCCTCCGGGCGCGTCAGCAGGCGCAGCGTCGTCAGGCGCTCGGCCAGGCGATCCGGATCGCGGTAAAGACGCAGCACGGCTTCGAGGGCGGCGAGCGTGATCTTGCCCACGCGCAGGGCGCGCTTGAGCGGGTTCTTCTTCAGCTTGGCGATCAGGTCCTTGCGCCCGGCGAGGATGCCGGCCTGCGGCCCGCCGAGCAGCTTGTCGCCGGAAAAGCTGACCAGGTCGGCGCCGGCGGCGATGGCGTCGCGCGGCGTCGGTTCGTGCGGCAGGCCCCAGCGTTCGAGGTCGGTCAGGGTGCCGCTGCCGAGATCGACCACGAAGGGGATGCCGTGGCCGTGGGCGAGGGCGGCCAGCGCGTCTTCGGGCACGACCTTGGTGAAGCCCTGAACGGCGTAGTTGCTGGTATGCACCTTCATCACCAGCGCGCTGCGCGCGCCGAGCGCCTCGGCGAAGTCCTTGGCATGGGTGCGGTTGGTGGTGCCGACTTCGACCAGCTTGGCGCCGGCGCGCTTCATGATGTCGGGGATGCGGAAAGCGCCGCCGATCTCGATCAGCTCGCCGCGGGAGACGATGACTTCCTTTCTCTGCGCCAGCGTGTTCAACAGCAGGAAGACCGCGGCCGCGTTGTTGTTCACCACCGTCGCGGCCTCCGCGCCGGTCAACTCGCAGACGAGATCGTTGACCACGTTGTCGCGGTCACCGCGGCCGCCGGTGTCGAGGTCGTATTCGAGCGCGCAGGGAGAACGCGCAGCCATCACCAGCGCTTCAACGGCCTCTTCGGGCAACTGCGCGCGGCCGAGGTTGGTGTGCAGCACGGTCCCGGTCAGGTTGAAGACGCGGCGCAGATTCGGACGCGTCTTCAGCGTTACGCCGTGGCTTACCTTCGCGATCAGCGCCGCTTGGTCCGGTACCGGCGCGCCTTCGCGCGCGGCGGCGCGCACGGCCGCCAGCGTGTCGCGCGCGACGCCGGTGACGATGGCGCGGCCATGGGTTTCGATCAGGGATGCGACCGCGGCTTGAGCCAGCAGGCGGTCGACGGAAGGCAGTTTGGCAAGGGCAGAGTGTTCAGACATCGGGTTTCACCCGCACCGGGCAGAAACGAGGGTGACTGAATACTAACCTCCCGCGGCGCGAAATGTCTCGAAATCTATCCATAGGCAATGCCGCTCGGAAACGAAGGGGCGAGCAGCAGCGCATCCTCCTTCGACTTTGCGCCGCCGGTAACGCGCGCCACCTCCCGGCCATGCGCTGCGAGAACACCTGCTCATGGAAGGGTTTATCATTGCCTGCCGCAAAGAGATTGGTCGTAACCATGTTGTCCCCGTCGTCTCTTCCAATAAGGAGTGAAGCCATGCTGAAAAGGGTTATTGCCTTGTTCCTGATGTCTTTTCTTGCTATTACCGGTGCCATGGCCGCCGAGACGCCCAGCACGGTGCCCGGTGTCGAGATCGTCGACGTCGCCAAGGCCAAGGATTTGATCGCCAAGGGCATCAAGTACTATGACGTGCGGGTGCCCTCTGATTATGCCGAGGGATCCATCAAGGGGGCAGTCAGCCTGCCCTACACCAATGTCAGCAACAACGCGCCGGACTTCGATGCCAGCAAGGACAAGTGGGCGGTTGACAAGCTGCCTGCCGACAAGGCCACGCCGATCCTGATCTTTGGCAACGGCCCCTCCGGATGGCGGCATTACAAGGCCAGCGTGCTGGCGGCCAAGGCAGGGCACAAGACGGTGTATTGGCTGCGTGCGGGCGTTGATGGCTGGAAGGCCGCTGGCAACAAGCTTGATTGACGGTTAGATGGATTGAGTGGCCGCGGCGGTGGGTATCTCCCATCGCCCGCCGGGCAATTGACAATACGGGGTCGGGAAATGAAGATGTCTCTGCGCATGCTGATGATTCTGGGAATGGGCACCGGTCTGCTGCTGGCGGTCGTTCTCGGGGGCGCCGCGGTCTGGAATGGACGCCAAGGCGTTACCCAACTCGAGGAATTGCAGTCGAAGGTGCTGGCCCCTGTCATGTTGTTGAACAGCATCGATCAGCGTTACAAGGAAATTCGTTTTCGGCTGGTGGCCACGACTTTCGGCGTGGTTCCCGTCGCGAGTTCCGGCAGCCGCCTCAAGGAAATGCGCGCGGCCCTGCCCGACGAATGGCGGCGCCTGCAGGAAATGTTGAAAGCACAAGACCTGTCGCCGGAAGAGCAGGGGTTGTTCGAAAAGCTTCAAACCGGCATACAAACGCTCGATCCCTTGCTGGAACGCATCGCCGAGGCGTATGCGAAGGACGATCGTGGCGTCATGAAGGAGATTCTGGAAAGCGAATGGCCGCTGGCCTACAAGGGAGTCAGCAAGTCGCTCGATGAACTGATTCCGGCGTATCAGTCCCGGGCGGATCGAATGCAGGATCTGGCGCGGGTTAGCGCCAACGCGCGGGTGACCTGGGTCGCGGGGATAGCGCTGGCGATGGTGATAATGATGCTCGCGGTCGGGGTGTTCATGGTGCGGAGATTGCAGACCCGCATTGCGATGGCCACCACCGTGGTGGGTGCCATTGCCCAACTGGATTTCTCGAAAAGCGTGACCGTCGAAGGCGACGACGAACTGGCCACCTTGGTGCGCGACTTGCTCGGCATGCAGGAGCAAATCCGCTCGGTCGTGGCGCAATTGAAAGCGTATGCCGCATCGTTGACCGGCATGTCCACCAAATTGTCGGGGGTCAGCGACGCAGCGGCGTCTGCCTCCCAGACGCAGTCCGACTCGATCTCGGGCATGGCGGCGTCGATGGAAGAGCTTTCCGTTTCCATAGATCAGGTGGAGGGCTATGCGCAGGAGGCGGGCAGAGTGGTGCAGGCCTCGGGTGAAGAGTCGGAAAAGAGCGGACAGGTCATCCACGAGGCCGCGGCCGAGATGTCGCTGATTGCAGAGGCTGTCATGTCGACGGCTGGCAGCATCCGCGAACTGGAAAGCTATACCGGGCAAGTCTCCGGCATCGTCAATATCATCAAGGACATTGCCGACCAGACCAATCTGCTTGCCCTCAATGCCGCGATCGAAGCGGCGCGCGCCGGAGAACAGGGCCGCGGTTTCGCGGTGGTGGCGGACGAAGTGCGCAAGCTCTCGGAACGCACCGGGCAATCGACAGTCGAAATCACCAACGTCATCCAGAAGATCCAGCAGGGCGCGAAATCCTCCGCGCATGAGATGGAGACGGGCGTGGCGCGCGTGGGCGAAGGCGTGCAACTGGCCCATAGGGCTGGGGATAGCGTGAAGGACATTCGCGCCAATTCCGAGCGCATATTGCAATCGGTGAGCGAAATTCATTCGGCCTTGAAAGAGCAATCACTCGCCGCGCGAGAAGTGGCCGCCGCAGTCGAACGTATTGCCCAGGGCGGAGAAACAAACAGCGAAGCGGTGAAGCAGGTGTCTTCCTCGGCGGGAGACCTGAAGGACGTGGCTAAGCAGATCGACCGACTGGCCGCAAGATTCCGTACTGACTGAGACTTACGCGGTCAGCCGCCCGGCACGAACAGGAGGTTTGGCCCGGCGCGCGAATAGCCGGCGTCGTGGACCAGCATATCGAGCGCCAGCGTGGCGAGGTCGTCCGCCACCGGGTCGCCTTCCGGCGCCTTCTCCTGGTAGAGGATCTTGAGATAGGTCTTGCAGTCGTCGCAGGTCTCGGCGCGCATTGCCGCGGCGTTCTTTAGGTCGGAACCCTCGATCTGATGGTAGGCGATCTTCGCGGTCGCGTCGCAGGCGGCGCATTTGACGCGCACGAGATTCCATTCGGTGTTGCACAGCGAGCAATGCAGGTAGCGCAGGTTGCTGACCTCGCCGGTGCTGCGGACGATGCTGGCCACAGGCAGGCTGCCGCAACAGGGGCAGACGCCGGGGACGTCGAGCGGCGCGATGCCCTGGAGGCTGCTGCCGAGGGCGGCGGCCAGCGCCGTCCAATAGACCTGGAGCGCGGCGGCGACGAAAGGCAGCAGCGCTGCGTCGTCGCCATAGAGTTCGGTGCGCAGCACGCGGTCGGCGAGGACTTCGAGTTGTTCGCTACTCAAACCGTCGAGACGGGCGCGGCTCTGCTGGACTGCGTCAGGCGCGTCGGCGGTATTCAGGATGGCGACGATAGCGCGCAACGCATCGCGCCAGGCGCCGTCGCGCAACCAGTGCTGCGCCGGGACCGGCGGCATGGAATGGCTGCGAGCACGTTCGAGGGCAACCGCGTCGGGCAGCGGCACGGTGGGGAGGGCCTGCAAGGCTTCGTGCTGCGCCTGGGTCAGGCGGCCGAGAAAGCGCAGCCAGTCGCCAAGGGCGTGGCCTTCCGCGAGCCCGGCAAAGCGCCGGGCACGGTCGGCAAAGATCGTGGCGGGCGCCGGCACGATGACGCGCGGTGGTTCGGTGGTCGATGGCGCGACGGCGCCGTACTCGATGGTGGTACTCATGTGACTCCGAAGAACAGGCCCGCGAACCGGAGTCCGCGGGCAAGGGTACTACCGTGAATTACCTGCTTCTTATTTACCTGTTGCCTGACGATACCAGGCGCGGTGATGCTGCCTGGCCCAGGCGCGCGTGACGGTACCGTACCACATCGCCCGGATGGTGCCCTTCACCCAGATCGCGGCATAGACGTGAACGGTGATCAGCCCGATCATCAACGCCGCGATGGCCGAGTGAATCACCGCACCGAGGCGCACCACGCCGACCGGAAGGTCGAAGTAGGCGCGCCACAGCGTCACGCCGGAAACGAACAACAGCAACACGCCGATGGCCAGCGCCCAGAACAAGAGTTTCTGACCGCCGTTGTACTTGCCCTGTTCCGGCATGTTGTGGTCGTCGCCATCCGCCATCTCCTTGACCCGGTTCACCCACTGCCAGTCGGTCGGCGTCATGGTGTTGAGCGTCTTGAAACGCACGAACATGGCGGCAAACGACAGGGCCATCAGCACGCCGATGAAGGGATGCAGGATGCGCGTCCAGGTGCCACCGCCGAACAGGTTGGCGAGCGGCCAGAACAGCGGATGGAAGAGCGCGAGGCCGGACAGGGCGAGCAGGATGAAACTCATCCCCACCGCCCAGTGGTTGGCCCGCTCGGGCGCCGTGTAGCGTTGCAGGTCTTTCGGGTCGCGGATCATGATGCCTCCGTAGGGCCGCCCCAAGGAGGCAGCAAGTCAAAGGACCGGAAGCCGCGGAGCGGCTGAACCGTGGTCACCCCCTTCCGCGGGAAGGGGGTTGGGGGGAAGGGGGCGTTCATACGGCCTCCTCCTTCTCGACTTGCTTCTCGGTTTCCTTGGAGACTTCGTTGGGACCCTTCATGACGTAGTGGAACAGCCCGGCGATGCCGACCAGCGCCATGGCGGCGGTGGCGAGCGGCTTGGCGACGCCCTTCCACACATACACCAGCGGGCTGATGCCCGGGTCGTCGGGCAGACCGCTGTAGAGCGACGGCCGGTCGGCGTGGTGCAGCACGTACATGACATGGGTGCCGCCGACGCCTTGCGGGTCGTACAGCCCTGCGTTTTTGAAGCCGCGCTCCTTGAGGTCGGCGACGCGATGCTCGGCGTAATCCTTCATCTGCTCCTTGGAGCCGAACTGGATGGCGCCGGTGGGACAGGACTTGACGCAAGCGGGCGCCTGGCCGACGGCGACGCGATCCGAACAGAGCGTGCACTTGTAGGCCTTGCCGTCCTTCTTGGAAATGCGCGGGGCGTTGAAAGGACAGCCGGTGATGCAGTAGCCGCAGCCGATGCAGTTCTCCTCGTGGAAATCGACGATGCCGTTGGCGTACTCGATGATGGCGCCGGGCGCCGGACAGGCCTTGAGGCAGCCCGGATCGGCGCAGTGCATGCAGCCGTCCTTGCGGATCAGCCACTCCAGCTTGCCGGCTTCCTCGACCTCCGCGAAACGCATCACGGTCCATGAGTTCTCGGTCAGGTTGGCCGGGTTGTCATAGACGCCGACGTTGCTGCCGACTTCCTCGCGGATGTCGTTCCACTCCATGCACGCCGCCTGGCAGGCCTTGCAGCCGATGCAGGTCGAGACGTCGATCAGTTTGGCCACTTCCGTGGCCTGGCGCACCGAGGGGCTGTCGGTCGTGGTAGCCGAACGGCGCGCGATATCTAAACTTTGCAGTGCCATATCGGTCTCCGTTTATGCCTTCTCGATATTCACGAGGAACGCCTTGTATTCCGGCGTCTGCGTGTTGGCGTCGCCCACGAACGGCGTCAGGGTGTTGGTGATAAAGCCTGGCTTCGTCGCCCCCTTGAAACCGAAGTGGGTGGGAATGCCGATGGTATGCACCTTCCTACCGTCGACATCGAGCGCCTTGATGCGCTTGGTGACCACTGCCACGGCCCGGATGAAGCCGCGGTTCGAGCGCACCTTGACCTTGTCGCCGTTGGCGAAGCCCTTCTCCTTGGCCAGTTCCTCGCCGATCTCGACGAACTGCTCGGGTTGCAGCACGGCATTGATATGCGAGTGCTTGGTCCAGTAGTGGAAGTGCTCGGTCAGGCGGTAGGTGGTCCCGACGTAGGGGAAGTCCTTCGCCTTGCCGAAGGCTTCCATGTCGCCCTTGTAGACCCGTGCCGCCGGATTCGACAGCGCCTTCGGGTTCTTCGGGTGCATGGGGTTGTTGTCGAGCGGCGTCTCGAAGGGCTCGTAATGCTCGGGCAGCGGACCATCGGCCATCAGTTCCCGCGAGAACAGGCGTGCCACGCCCTCGGGGTTCATGATGAAGGGCATCACGCCTTCCTCGGGCTTGGCGTCGGGGCGCATGTCGGGCACGTCGTTGCCGCCCCACTTGTCGCCCAGCCACTTGAGCACGGTGCGCTTCGGATCCCAGGGCTTGCCGGCCAGGTCCGCCGAGGCGCGGTTGTAGATGATGCGGCGATTCACCGGCCACGCGTAGCCCCAGTTCATCGTCTGGCCGAGGCCGGACGGGTCGCTGTTGTCGCGCTTGGCCGTGTTGTTGCCGGCCTGTGACCAGGTGCCGCAATAGATCCAGTTGCCGCAACTCGTGGAGCCGTCGTCGCGCAAGTGGCCAAAGGTACCCAACTGCTCGCCGGCCTTGGCCAGCACCTTGGTCGGATCCTTCGGGTCGAGCACGTCGGCCAGCGCACGGCCGTTGATCTCCATCAGCACTTCCTCGGGCGCCGGTTTCGCCGGCTGGCGATAGGCCCAGGTCAGCTTCTGGATCGGATCGGGGAAGGCGCCGCCGTCCTTGGCGTACATCTCCTTCAACTTCAGGAACAGGGCGGCGATGATTTCGGTGTCGTCCTTGCTATCGCCGGGGCCGTCGGCCGCCTTCCAGTGCCACTGCACGACGCGGCCGGAGTTGGTGAAGCAGCCGGTCTGCTCGGCGAAGAGGCTGGCCGGCAGGCGGAACACCTCGGTCGGCACCTTGGCCGGATCGACCTCGTTGAACTCGCCATAGGACTTCCAGAATTCCGAGGTGTCGGTGGCCAGCGGATCGATGACCACCATGTACTTGAGCTTGGCCAGCGCGTCGCCGACCTTCTTCTTGTTGGCCACCGATGCCAGCGGGTTGAAGCCCTGGCAGAAGAAGCCGTTCATCTTGCCTTCATACATGGCATTGAAGATCGACAGCACGTCCGAGGCGCCGCCGAGCTTGGGCAGGTAGTCGTAGGCGAAGTCGTTGTCCTTGGTCGCCGCATCGCCGTACCAGGCCTTCATCAGGCTGATCTGCCACTTCGGGAAGTTCTGCGGGAAGTTCATCTGCCCCGGCCGCAGGGGTTTGGGCGTCCGCTTCTCGAGATAGGTCTTGTAGTCGGTGTCGGCATCCGTCGGCGCCGACATGTAGCCCGGCAGGTTCTGGGCATAGAGGGCGAAGTCGGTGATGCCCTGGACGTTGGCGTGCCCGCGCAGCGCATTGATGCCGCCGCCGGCCATGCCCATGTTGCCGAGCAGTTGCTGGATGATGGCCATGCAACGGATGTTCTGCGATCCGACCGAATGCTCCGTCCAGCCCAGCGCGTACAGGTTGGTCATGGTCTTGTTCGGCGCCGCGGTCTCGGCGATGTACTCGCAGACCTTGAGGAAGGCTTCCTTCGGCGTGCCGGTGACCTTGCTCACCACCTCGGGCGTGTAGCGGCTGTAGTGCTGCTTCAGCAACTGGAACACGCAGTTCGGGCTTTGCAGCGTCTCATCGACTTTCGCGTAGCCGTCCTTATCGAGCTGGTACTTCCACGTCGCCTTGTCGTAGCTGCGCTTCTCGGCGTTGTAGCCCGAGAAGATGCCGTCGTCGAAGGCATAGCCCTCGTCGATCAGGAAGCTGGCGTTGGTGTAGGCCTTGACGTAGTCGTGATGGAGCTTGTCGTTGGTCAGCAGGTAGTTGATGACGCCGCCGAGGAAAGCGATGTCGGTACCCGAACGCAGCGGCGCATAGAAGTCGGCCACCGACGCCGTGCGATTGAAGCGCGGATCGACGACGACCAGCTTGGCCTTGCGCGTCTTCTTCGCTTCGATCACCCACTTGAAGCCGCAGGGATGCGCTTCGGCAGGGTTGCCGCCCATGACGAGGATCAGGTCGGCATTCTTGATGTCGACCCAGTGATTGGTCATTGCACCACGCCCAAAACTCGGGGCCAGACTGGCCACCGTGGGGGCGTGTCAAATACGGGCTTGCGTGTCGAGTGCGGTGATTCCCAGGGCGCGCAGCGTCTTGACCGTCAGGTAGCCGGCTTCGTTCGACGCCGCCGAAGAGGCGAGGAAACCCGTGGTCGGCCAGCGATTGACGGTGACGCCGTCCTTGTTCTGCGTCATGAAGTTGGCATCGCGGTCCGCCTTCATGTGCTTGGCGATGCGCGTGACGGCCTCGTCCCAGGAGATGCGCTTCCACTCGTTGGAGCCGGCTTCGCGCACTTCGGGATGCTTGAGCCGGTTCGGGCTCTTGACCATGTCGAGCAGGCCGGCGCCCTTCGGGCACAGCGAGCCGCGATTGACGGGATTGTCCGGATCGCCCTCGATATGGATGATGTCCGCCTTGGCGTTCTTCGACTTATCGCCGGTCGTGTAGATCAATACGCCGCAGCTTACCGAGCAGTACGGACACATGTTCCGCGTTTCGGTGGCGCGGGCGAGCTTGAAGGTCCGCGTTTCCGCCAGGGCCGGGGTCGGCGAGAAGCCCATCAGGGCAATGCTCGATCCTCCCATGCCGGCGGAACAGATCTTGAAGAACTGGCGCCTTGAGACTTGCATATAGGTATCTCCTCCGAGGGGCGACGGTCCCCCTGGACCGCCGTCAGGTTACTCCGCAAGTTCCGCGCCAAATATGCACTTGCTTTGTAATCAGTATCTTGCCGTTTCCCCATTTCCACAACATGGACAGAATGTCCCGTTTCAATGGACAAAATGTCCCGAACGGGAACACAATCGGCCGACAAACAGAACATTGCGCGACTGGAGCCGGCGGGGGGCCGGACCAGATCACAGGCGGCGCCAAGACCGCCATCGACGCCGCCCACGCGACGTTCGCGCTGCTCAACAGAGGAGACCGAGCGATGAATCCGCCCACCGCACTGCGAGTGCACGAGACCGAAGCCGAAACCGGCAGTTTCGGACCCTGGCCGCAGCATTCGATTCTTGTCGTCGACGACGAACCCGGCATGCGCAGCTTCCTGGTCCGCGCGCTGGAGCGGCGCTGCGGCCATGTCGAGGCGGCGGCCACGGCCGACGAGGCGATGCGCCTGCTCGACAGCCGGCATTTCGATCTCGTCATCCTCGATCACACCATGCCCGGCAAGTCGGGCCTCGACTGGCTGCAGGAATTGCGCGACGCCGGCTTCCTGCAGGAGGCGGTGCTGATCACCGCCTTCGCCGACCTCGACATGGCCATCCGAGCGCTGCGCGCCGGCGCCGGCGATTTCATCCTCAAGCCCTTCCGCATCAACCAGATCCTCAACGCCATCGCCCGCTGCTTCGATCGCGCCCACCTGCGGCGCGAGAATTTCGTGCTGCGCCGTCAACTGGGCGCGCGCAACGCCGCCGCCGGCGGCGGCGACGGACTCGTCGGCGACTCGTCGGCCATCCGCAGCATCCGCGGCATCGTCCAGAGGCTGGCGCCCTTGCCGACCACGGTGCTGATCACCGGCGAATCCGGCACCGGCAAGGAAGTGACGGCGCGCGCCTTGCACAACCTGTCGCCGCGCGCGGTGAGTCCCTTCGTGCCGGTCAACTGCGGCGCCATCGCGCCCGAGATCATCGAAAGCGAATTCTTCGGCCACATCAAGGGCGCCTTCACCGGCGCCGCTTCGTCGCGCGAAGGCCTGTTCTTCTACGCCCAGGGCGGCACGCTGTTTCTCGACGAGGTCGGCGAACTGCCGCCGGCGATGCAGACCAAGCTGCTGCGCGTGATCGAGGACAAGAAGATCCGCCCGGTCGGCGCCGAACGGGAAATCCCCGTGGATGTCCGCATCATCGCCGCCACCAACCGTGATCTGGCCCAGGAGGTCGCCGCCGGCCGCTTCCGCCAGGATCTCTACTACCGGCTCAACGTCATGCAGATCCACATCCCGCCGCTGCGCGACCGGCGCGAGGACATTGCGCCGCTGGCCAACCACTTCATGCGCCTGGTGTCGGCACAACTCGGGGTCGCATCGCTGGCCTTGTCCTCCCATGTCATCGAACGCATGCATGACTACGACTGGCCCGGCAACGCGCGCGAGTTGCGCAACGTCATCGAGCGCTCGCTGATCCTCGGCAACTTCCCGTACGCCTGCATGGACACGCCCGCCGAACCGGATGCCGGTGGCGTCGAGACGCTGGAGACCCTGGAGAAGCGCCACATCCTCGAAGTGCTCGCCGCCGTCGGCGGCAACAAGGCCGAAGCCGCCCGCCGGCTCGGCGTCTCGCGCAAGACGCTGGACCGCAAGTGCGCTGCCTGGGGGGTCTGAATCCCGTGCAATGCGCCTCAACGACATCGTCAAGGCCCGCAGAATCAGTGGAGCGACGACAGGGCGTTACACCTGCGATTATCCCGAGAGCTGCGCCGATCCGGTTTCAGGAACGGCTTTCCGTGGTCTGCAACAATCGGGCTTCACCCGACACTTTTCCAGTGCCGCGCCGCTCAACGCTAACTACACCACATCAGCCATGCCATTGGAAGCAACTCCGTGGAATGACCTCTTGCGCCAGTTGTAGCGGCGTTGCCGATCCGCAGGCTTCGGCTTCGCAAACCGTTCTTCGGGGAAGGAGTTAGACGGCTTCTGACCGGGATTGCGGCCGGCGCAGTGGAGTCGCCGGGGACAGGCGGGCGAGTTGGCTCTTTCCAATGGAACGGCTCAAGGACGGCTGCGTCTGCCCGGGCTGCATCTACTTCTGCGCGGACTGCGGCGTTTCCGATATAGTCTCCTATCATCCTGGAAAGAGCAGTTGCACCACCAAGGACGCCGCTTGCAAAGGGCAGCCAGGAAAGCAAACAGTAGGGGAACTGGCGGAGTTTGGTCACCGCAAGAGGCGGCGACGCTGCTTTGCTGCCTCTGTCAGAGCAATTGCCACCGGCAAACCCGAGGACACGCCCGGGCAGACCTGGAACGCCGCGATGTTCCTGCTGGTGCGCCACGGACTCGCCGCATCCGAGAGTACTCGCTGGGTCAAGCGCCACATAGCGGCCATTGCAGGAATCTGGCATTTGTACCAACGACAGCAAACCGGAATTCTGGCGAACTCACCCTACCGGCCACGAAGAGACATTCACGCTGTCCAGAAGTCCAATTCTCGAGCGGCCGCTTCCTATGGCATTGCCGTCACGGACGAGCCCAGAGCGGTAGGTCAATAGAAGCTCCAGCAGCAGAGTCCTGGACGGGATTGCGACCAATCCCGATCCCATCGCAAGGCGCTTGGTATCGTTTCAGACAGTACGCCGAGTGTCCTACTTCCACGCTTTCCTTTTGCAGTCGAGCTTACGCTGCCAGCGCCGATCACCTGTGTTCGGTTGTCTATCGGCGTTCGTTGCGTATTACTTTCGGTCCATTGTCATAATGCGGGAATGGCACTAGTATGCGTTCCTAATATTGGCGGTGCGAAGACTTGGGCATACCCGAGCAGCACGCAGCGCCGATGGATCGAAAGACCAGGGAGGTCTTATGACGAAGCAAATCCGGTTATTGCCTGGCGGCGCGGGCCGCGGCGATTCCTCATGTCGTATCCACGCCTTCGACGACGCCCGCGCGCGTCCTCAGTACATCATTCATCCGAAATAGGGAGATTTAGCGTGATCGAGAATCGTTGTCTGCCCCCGCTAGTCGCGAACGCTGATCGGATTCGTTCCTGCCTTGCTGGTCTTGGTACCTTTCTGATGGCTCTCGCCGCCACTGCGCAGTCAGTCTCGGTCCCGCCGTCCTCCCAGCCGACTCAGTACTTCTGGGTTCGGTGTGCATATCGCGTCTATGCTCCGACTGAAGCTGCCGCCGTAGATTCCTTTTTGGAGAATAGGCGCGCTGCCACTCAATGCCCAGGCGCGGGGGCTTGGCCCGCCTCGCAGTGGGGAACCATCGCAACGCCGACACCTGGGCCGTGCGGTAGTTCGATTCGATTTCCGTGGTTTCAGGTAAACGTGCCCATGACGCGTTCGGTTGCACGGGGCGGCCACTGCGGCATCTGCGGCTCCAATATTTATGAATCCCGCAACTATCGTATCTACCATAGTCAGGATCAAGTCTCGCTACGTTCGCAAGATCATGATTGCAGTTTGATGATGGGTCCAGACGGGTTCAATGTGGGCCGGGAGACCATCTGGACCTGCCCTTACGGATCATATTTCGACATCGCTAAAGAAGTCTGCATCTTCGAAGATCAACCGGAGAAGGAAGACAACTGCCACGGCGCGCTCGGCAATCCCATCACCGCAACTCGAGGGATGAAAGTGCAGACGGAATTGGACAGCGTCGATCCCGCCGGAAATCTCAGTGTTAGACGCGTCTACCGATCGCTCGCAGCACGAGGCGACAGCCAACTGGCGTTGCCTCCAGCACAAAGGGCTGGGTCGGCTTTGGGCATTGGTTGGTCGCTTGAACTTGTACCGCTAATCGAGTGGCCCGGATCGAGCCAGGTGGTTGCATTCGTTCGACGGCGCGATGGCGGAGTGATGCTGTTCTCGTTGTCTGGGGCCGGCTGGACGACCGATGCAGACGTAAACTACTCGCTCGAAAGCGTCGCCGGATCCGGCGATGGGGCAGCACTACAGCTTCGCAATCACGACCTGGCTCTAATTGAACGCTATAGCGCCGACGGGCGCATCCTCAGTGCCAACCGGGCGAACGGCCGTTGGGAAAAGTACGGCTACGATAGCCAATCCCGCCTGGCCACCATCACAGACCAATTTGGTCGTGCTTTGGGGCTCTCCTATGCCGCGGACGGTTACGTGGATGGAATCACCCTGAATGACCATAGTGCTATCGCGTACACACATCAAGATGGAAATCTGACTCAGGCTACCTATGCCGATGCGAAGTCTCGCACTTACTACTACGCCGAACCCGGTCTCGTCGACGTTGCGTTACCCTACGCATTGACTGGTATAGGCGACGAAAACGGCAGCCGCTACGCGTCGTTTCATTACGACTCACAGGCACAAGCAAACAGAACCGAACATGCCGGCGGCGTGAATGCCTACGCGTTGGCCTTCGGCTATGGCGATGCCACCGGCAGCACGAATGTCACCGACCCTTCGGGCGCGACCCGAACTTACGGCTATACGACGATTCTAGGGGTTCGTCGCATCACCAGCCAATCCCAAAACAGTGGTTCCGGCTGCGGCGAATCCGGCAGCTCCATCACCTACGACGCCTCCGGCAACGTCGCCAGCCGCACCGACTTCGACGGCCACAAGACCTGCTACGCCAACGACTCGCGCAATCTCGAATCCAAACGCGTCGAAGGCCTGAGCCCCAGCGCCGACTGCGCCAGCGCGCTCTCAGCGCCGCCTGCCCCGACTACCGCGTTCCCCGCGCGCGTGATCAGCACCCAATGGCACCCCGACTGGCGATTGGAGTCCCGGCGCGCGGAACCGAAGAAGTTCACCACCTGGGTCTACAACGGCCAGACCGATCCTGTCGGCGGCGGTACACTGACCTGCGCGCCAGGTTCGGCGCTGCTCCCCGACGGCAAGCCTATCGCCGTCCTCTGCAAGCGTGTCGAACAAGCCACCACCGATGTCACCGGCGCCTCCGGGTTCAGCGCCACCATCACCGGTTCCCCGCGCACCTGGAGCTGGACCTACAACTCGTTTGGGCAGGTCCTCACCGCCAACGGCCCGCGCACCGACGTCACCGACACCACCACCTACACCTACTGCACCGACACCGCCGCCGATCACACGCTGGGCGATCTCTACACCGTCACCGATGCACTCGGCCATGTGACCACCTACACCAGCTACGACAAGAACGGCCGGCCGCTGACCATCGTCGATCCGAATGGATTGACCACCACGCTG
>JBGOZF010000070.1:0-24632 GCA_041480065.1 Rhodocyclaceae bacterium | reverse complement strand
CTTCTTCGCAGAAGCCGCAAAAAATGCACTTGGTCAAATCGATGTCGTAGCGCGTGGTGCGGCGGCTGCCATCTTCGCGCTCGGCCGACTCGATGGTGATGGCCATGGCCGGGCAGACCGCCTCGCAGAGCTTGCAGGCAATGCAGCGCTCTTCGCCATTCGGATAGCGGCGCAACGCATGCAGGCCGCGGAAGCGCGGCGACATCGGCGTCTTCTCTTCCGGATACTGAATGGTGACTTTGGGCGCAAACATGTAGCGCAGCGTCACCGCCAGGCCCTGGCGCAATTCGCCGAGGGAGAAACTGTTGATCAGGTCGCGGGCGCTCATAGCTCTATTTCCAGATGCTCAACGGTGACATCATCCAAATGCCGACCACCGGGATCCAGAGCAGACACAGCGGCACGAACACCTTCCAGCCCAGGCGCATGATCTGGTCGTACCGATAGCGTGGGAAGGTGGCGCGCAGCCACAGGAAGCTGAACAGGATCACCGCCATCTTGCCGAACAGCCAGAGAATGCCGTCGGGCAGGAAGCCGAACGGCGACAACCAGCCGCCGAGGAAGAAGATCGAGATCATGGCCGATACCAGAATCATGTTGGCGTATTCGGCCAGGAAGAACATCGCGAAGGCCATGCCCGAGTACTCGACCATGTGGCCGGCGACGATTTCCGATTCGCCCTCGACGACGTCGAAGGGAGCGCGGTTCGTCTCGGCAACGCCGGAGATCATGTAGACCAGGAACATCGGAAAGAGCGGCAACCAGTTCCAGGACGCGAAACCAAGGCCCATTTCCCTGAACATACCCTGATCCTGTGCCCGCACGATGTCCGACAGGTTGAGGCTGTTCGAGACCATCAGCACGCACACCAGCGCCATGCCCATGGACACCTCGTAGGAAACCATCTGCGCCGCGGAACGCATGGCGCCGAGGAAGGGATACTTCGAATTCGACGACCAGCCGGCGATGATGATGCCGTAGACCCCGAGGGAACTGATGGCCAGCAGGTAGAGCACGCCGGCGTTGATGTTGGCGAGGACGCCACCTTCGAAGAACGGTATCGCCGCCCAAGCCGCCAGGGCCGGCGCGATCGACAACACCGGCGCCAATAGGAATAGCGCGGGATCCGCCTTGGCCGGGATCAGGATTTCCTTGAGGAACAGCTTGACGCCGTCGGCGATCGGCTGCAACAGACCCCACGGGCCGACGCGATTGGGGCCGATGCGTACCTGCATCCAACCGATGATCTTTCGCTCCCAGAACGTCGTGTAGGCCACCGCCAACAGGAGCGGCACCAGGATGACGACGATCTTGATGATGACCCAGATCAGCGGCCAGACCGGCTTGACCAGCGCCCACAGCGTGTCCCAGAGACCGAACAGGTTCCAGAACCACTCGAAGAAATGGAGCACCTGGTTTTCCATCACACCTTCTCCAGGGCGATGGCGCCGAACATGGCGCCGAGATTGGCCGTCGTCGCGTGACTCGCGGCGATGCGCACGCAGTTGTCCGGGATACCCGCATCGATCGCGGCGACGAGAGTCGTCTCGCCCTCCCCGGCCCGGATGCGCACCGATGCGCCGGCCGCGATCCCTGTCTTCGCCAGGGTAGCCGCATTCATGCGCGCCGCCGGTGCGGCGGCATCCAGTGTCCGTTGCAGGCTGCCGGCGCGACGAACGAGGGCGTCGGCGAAGTGGATGGGCACGTCGGCAACGCGTTCCAGCCCGGCGCCGGCGGCAAGGTCCACCGTCACGGCAGAGATCGCGTTATCGAGACCGGCAGCGAATTCGGGCTTGCCGGGCAGGCATTCGTCGCGCACATCCTCGCTGCTCTCGTAACCGAAACCGTCGAGGCTCAGGACGTTGCCAAGCACGCGCAACACCTTCCAACCCGGGCGGGTGTCACCCACCGGCTTGGCAACTGCCTGGAAGCTCTGCACGCGCCCCTCGGTGCTGACAAAAGTGCCGGAGGTCTCGGTAAAGGGCGCGATCGGCAGAATCGCATCGGCGTATTCGAGGGCGGCAGCGGACTTGAAGGGCGACAGCACGACGACGCTGGCGGCCTGCTTCAGCGCGGCAAGCGCCTGGCGACCGTCCGCACAATCGAGTTCCGGTTCGGCGCCGACGACGAGATAGGTACGACGCGGCTCCACCAGCATGCGGGCGGCGTTCATGCCCTCGCCTGCGGGAAGCGCCTTGGCGAGATAAGCACCGACGGAGTTCGCCGCTTCGCCGAGGAAGCCGAACTTGCCGCCAAGCAAGCCGGCAAGCTGCTGAGCCAGTGCATTCAGCGTCGATGCCTTCGGATGCTGCTGGGCGAAGTTGCCAAGCAGCACGGCCGTGTTCTGACCGGAGACCAGGCTCTCGGCAATCTTCCTGGCGTCGGCGGAAACTGTGACTGCGAGGTCGCAAGCAGTTGCCTTCAACTCGGCGACGGCCTTCACCACCTGTGCGAGGCGTTCGGGCAACTGCGACGGCGCGGCGATCAGCTTGCCGGCCAACGGCATCAGCAGGTCATCATCGGCGGCATGCACCACGGAAACCTGCGCGCCGCGCTTGACGGCCTGGCGCAGGCGTTGCGCGATCAGCGGCTGATCCTTGCGCAGGAACGCGCCGACGACCAGCACGCGGTCGAGACTGTTGAGTTCGGCGACCTTCATGCCCAGCCAGGGCGCGCCGGCGCGCTGACCCGAGTAGTCGCTCTGGCGCAGCCGGAAATCGACGTTGTCGCTGCCCAGTCCGCGCATGACCTTGCCGGCGAGAACCATCTCCTCCAGCGTCGCATGCGGGCTGACCAGTGCGCCGAGTGCCGACGGTCCATGCTCCTTGGCGACATCGCGCAAGGCATGAGCGACGTAATCGAGCGCCTGGTTCCACTCGACTTCCTTCCACGTGCCGCCCTGCTTCACCATCGGCTTGGTCAGGCGCTCACCGGAGTTGAGCCCTTCGTAGGAGAAACGGTCCTTGTCGGACAGCCAGCACTCGTTGACGTCTTCGTTTTCGAGCGGCAGCACGCGGTGGACGCGGTCGTGCTTGACCTGGACAACGAGATTGCTGCCGAGGCCGTCATGGGGGCCGATCGACTTGCGCCGGGCCAGTTCCCAGGTGCGGGCCGAAAAGCGGAAGGGCTTGGACGTCAGCGCACCGACCGGGCAGACGTCGATGATGTTGCCCGACAGTTCGGAGTCGACCGTCTTTTCGATGAAGGGCATGATCTCGGCACGATCGCCGCGGAAGGCCTGGCCGAGTTCCATCTGGCCGGCGATCTCCTGCGTGAAGCGAACGCAGCGGGTGCAGTTGATGCACCGGGTCATGTCGGTGCTGACCAGCGGGCCGAGGTTCTTGTTCATCACCACGCGCTTCTCTTCCTGGAAGCGCGCGGCGGAAGCGCCGTAGCCGACGGCGAGGTCCTGGAGCTGGCATTCGCCGCCCTGGTCGCAGATCGGGCAGTCGAGCGGGTGATTGATGAGCAGGAACTCCATCACGCCCTTCTGCGCCTTCACCGCCATCTCGGAATGCGTGAACACCTTCATGCCGGCGGTGACCGTGGTCGCGCAGGCCGGCAAGGGCTTGGGCGCCTTCTCGACCTGCACCAGGCACATCCGGCAGTTGGCGGCAATCGAGAGCTTCTTGTGATAGCAGAAATGCGGGATGTAGATGCCGGCGTCGTGCGCGGCATTGAGTACCGTGCTGCCTTCGGCGACTTGCAGTGCCTTGCCGTCGATTTCGATTTCTAGCATGCAGGCCTCACGTAGAAAGTGCTGCCCTCACGCTGCACGTCGGGCGGCACCAGGCATTTCTTGTGCTCGATGTGGTATTCGAACTCCGAGCGGAAGTGCTTGAGGAAACCGTTCACGGGCATCGAGGCGGCATCGCCGAGCGGGCAGATCGTGCGGCCCATGATGTTGCCGGTGAGATTGCCGAGCAGGTCAAGGTCCTCCGGCCGGCCCTGGCCATGCTCGATGCGATGAAGGATCTTGTACATCCAGCCGGTGCCTTCGCGGCAGGGCGTGCATTGGCCGCAGGATTCTTCGTAATAGAACCAGGACAGGCGCTCGAGCGCCTTGACCATGCACACCGTCTCGTCCATGACGATGACCGCACCCGAACCCAGCATGGAGCCCGCCTTGGCGATGGAGTCGTAGTCGAGCGTGCAGTCCATGATGATGTTCGCCGGCAACACTGGAGACGACGAGCCGCCCGGGATGACGCCTTTCAGCCTGCGGCCGCCGCGCATGCCGCCGGCCATTTCCAGCAGTTTCGCGAACGGCGTGCCCATCGGGACTTCGTAGTTGCCGGGCTTGTTGACGTGACCCGAAACCGAGAACAGCTTGGTGCCGCCGTTGTTCGGCTTGCCGAGGTTCAAATACGCCTCGCCGCCCATGCGGAAAATGAAAGGCACCGTGGCGAAGGTCTCGGTGTTGTTGATCGTCGTCGGCTTGCCGTAGAGGCCGAAGCTGGCCGGAAATGGCGGCTTCATGCGCGGCTGGCCCTTCTTGCCTTCGATGGATTCGAGCAGCGCCGACTCCTCGCCGCAGATGTAGGCGCCCCAGCCGTGGTGGGCGAAGAGTTCGAAGTCGAGACCCGAGCCGAGGATATTCCTGCCCAAGTAGCCCGCGGCACGCGCCTCGGCCAGTGCTTCCTCGAAGCGCTCGTAGAGTTCGAAGATCTCACCGTGGATGTAGTTGTAGCCGCGGCCGGCGCCGACCGCGTAACCGGCGATGACCATGCCCTCGATCACCGAATGCGGGTCGTAGCGAAGGATGTCGCGGTCCTTGAAAGTGCCCGGCTCGCCTTCGTCGCTGTTGCAGACGATGTACTTCTCCGGCGCCGCCTTGGGCATGAAACTCCACTTGAGCCCGGTCGGGAAACCGGCGCCGCCACGACCGCGCAGTACGGCGGTCTTCACTTCGGCGATGACCTGATCCGGCGTCATCTTCTCGGCGAGGATGCGCTTGAGCGACTGGTAGCCACCGCGCGCCTCGTATTCCTTGATGCCCCAGCCGGCATCGCCCTTGCCCCAGCCGGCGGAAAGTAGCGGATTGATCGATTCGATGAGAGCCATGATCAGACACACTCCGCAAGCAGCTTTTCGATCTCTTCCGGCGTCATGAAGCAGCGCATGCGCTTGTTGTTCACCAGCATCACCGGCGCATCCCCGCAGGCGCCCATGCACTCGCCTTCCTTGAGGGTGAACTTGCCGTCCGGCGTCGTTTCATTGAAATCGATACCCAGCCGCTGTTTGAGATAGTCCGCGGCATGAACGCCGCCGGAGAGAGCGCAAGGCAGGTTGGTACATACCGTCAGCTTGTACTTGCCGACCGGCTGCAGGTCGTACATGTTGTAGAAGCTGGCAACCTCGTAGACCGCGATCGGCGGCATCTCGAGATAGGAGGCGACGAAGGCGATGGTCTCGTTGGCCAGCCAGCCTTTTTCGTCCTGGGCGATGATCAGCGCAGCCATCGCAGCAGACTGCTTCTGTCCGGCCGGATACTTGGCGATCTCTTTGTCGATCTTGGCTAGGGATTCCTGACTCAACATGCAATTGCCTCCGCCGGGCCGCCCTGACCGAAGGAAATCCCCGCGGGACAAGGAGGCAATCGCCCCCCCGTGGGGGGCAGCGAGCCGATTTTGCGAGCGTGGGGGGCCATAATTATCTGTCCGTGTCGCCGAGGACGAGGTCGATGGTGCCGATGATGGCCGTCACGTCGGCGATCATGTGGCCCTTACACATCTCCGTCAGCGCCGCCAGGTGCGGGAAACCGGGAGAGCGCAGTTTGATCCGGTAAGGTTTATTGGCACCGTCGGAGACCGCCCAGACGCCGAACTCGCCCTTGGGATGCTCGATGCCGGCATAGGCCTCGCCGGCGGGAACGTGCATGCCCTCGGTGAACAGCTTGAAGTGGTGGATCAGCTCTTCCATGTTGCCCTTCATGGATTCGCGCGGCGGCGGCGCCACCTTATGGTTGTCGCTGATCACCGGACCGGGGTTCTTGCGCAGCCACTCGACACACTGCTTGATGATCCGGTTCGACTGGACGAACTCCTCCATGCGTACCAGGTAACGATCGTAGCAGTCGCCGTTGGTGCCGATCGGGATGTCGAAGTCCATGCGGTCATAGACTTCGTAGGGCTGCTTCTTGCGCAAGTCCCAGGCGATGCCCGAGCCGCGCAGCATGGGGCCGGTAAAACTCAGTTGCAGCGCCTGTTCCGGCGGCACGACGCCGACGCCGACCGTGCGCTGCTTCCAGATGCGGTTCTCGGTCAACAGCGTGTGGTACTCGGCGACCAGGGCCGGGAAGCGGTTGGTGAAGTCCTCGATGAAGTCCAGCACCGAACCTTCGCGTGCCGTATTGAGGCGCTTGACCGTAGCCTCGTTCTTGAAGCGGTTCACCTGGTACTGCGGCATCTTCTCCGGCAGATCGCGATAGACGCCGCCCGGCCGATAATAGGCGGCATGCAATCTCGCACCGGAGACCGCCTCGTAGACGTCCATCAGGTCTTCCCGCTCGCGGAAGGTGTAGAGCACCATCGTCATGGCGCCGATGTCGAGCGCGTGGGTGCCGATGTTGAGCAGGTGATTCAGGATGCGGGTGACCTCGTCCATCATTACCCGGATGTACTGGGCGCGGATCGGCACCTCGATACCGAGCAGCTTCTCGATCGCCAGGCAGTAGGCGTGCTCGTTGCACATCATCGACACGTAGTCGAGCCGGTCCATGTAAGGCACCGACTGGAGCCAGGTGCGCGTTTCGGCCAGCTTCTCGGTGCCACGGTGCAGGAGGCCGATATGCGGATCGGCACGCACCACGACTTCGCCGTCGAGTTCCAGGATCAGGCGCAGAACGCCGTGCGCAGCCGGGTGCTGCGGGCCAAAATTGAGCGTGTAGTTCTTGATCTCAGCCACGGCCGTAGCCTTCCTCGCGCACGATGCGCGGGGTGACTTCGCGCGGCTCGATGGTGACCGGCTGATAGACCACGCGCCGCTGTTCCGGGTCGTAGCGCATCTCGACGTAGCCCGAGATCGGGAAATCCTTGCGGAACGGGTGGCCGACAAAGCCGTAGTCGGTCAGGATGCGACGCAGGTCAGGATGGCCTTCGAACAGGATGCCGTAGAGGTCGAACGCCTCGCGCTCGTACCAGTTGGCTCCGGCCCAGACGCCGACCACCGACGGCAGCACGGGGAATTCGTCATCGGGCGCGAAGACGCGCAACCTCAGGCGCCAGTTGAGGCTGACCGAGGTGAGTTGGCTCACCGCCGCATAGCGCTTGCCCTGCCAGCCGGTGAGGGTCGAATAGTCGATCCCCGAGAGATCGATCAACTGCTCGAACTTCAGTTCGGGGTGGTCACGCAATACACCGACCACTTCCAGATACTTGTCCGCCGGCACGTCGATGGTCACTTCGCCCAGCCGCAGCACGGGCTCGCCGGCGCGGTCACCGAGAACCTCGGCAAGTTTTTGGCACAACCGTTCCAGTTTGGCGCTCATGGCGTCGTCGCTTCGTCGTTAGCGGGCAATGGTATAGGTACGTTTGATCTTGTTCTGCAGCTGGATGATGCCGTAGAGCAGCGCCTCCGCAGTCGGTGGGCAGCCCGGCACATAGACATCCACCGGCACGATACGGTCACAGCCGCGCACCACGGAATAGGAATAGTGGTAGTAGCCGCCGCCGTTGGCGCAGGAGCCCATGGAGATCACCCAGCGCGGCTCGGCCATCTGGTCATAGACCTTGCGCAGCGCGGGCGCCATCTTGTTGGTCAAGGTACCAGCGACGATCATGACGTCGGACTGGCGCGGACTCGCACGGAAGACCACGCCGAAGCGGTCGAGGTCGTAACGGGAGACGCCGGCATGGATCATCTCGACCGCACAGCAGGCGAGGCCGAAAGTCATCGGCCACATCGAGCCCGTACGGGTCCAGTTGATCAGCTTGTCGAGCGTGGTGGTGACGAAGCCTTCCTGCAAAATGCCTTCGATGCTCATTCCCAGTCAAGGGCCCCCTTGACCCAGGCGTAGATGTAACCGACGACAAGGATGCCGATGAAGACCAGCATCTCCAGGAAACCGAAAAGCCTGACCTCGGGCGTCCCGACGATTTCCCGGAAAATCGTTGCCCAGGGGAAAAGAAAGGCGATTTCCAGGTCGAACAGGATGAACAGGATGGCGATGAGGTAATAGCGCACATCGAACTTCATGCGCGCGTCTTCGAAGGGCGCGAAACCGCATTCGAAGGCGGAAAGCTTCTCGCTGTCCGGCCGGTGCGGCGCGATCAACCAGCCAAGCGCAATAGGTACGCACCCGAAGGCCAAGCCCACGAGTGCGAAGACCAGCACAGGAAAGTAGTTTTCCAACATGAGGCGCTGTCTCGTCATTCGGCAGCCGCAACTTCACGGATGCCATTGTTTATCTTGGTGCCGACGGCGAGACTCGAACTCGCACGGCTTTCGCCACTACCCCCTCAAGATAGCGTGTCTACCAATTTCACCACGTCGGCTTCAACTTTGCGTCGCGCAGTTTGCCACGCCATTGGCGCGTCGGCGCGCTTTTTAACCTGTCCCGCAACAAATTTTCTACTTGGGAATGTCCTTGGTCTTCGAATCGACCGGCGCCACGGGTGTCTCGGCCGGGGCCGGCGCGGTCTGTTCGGTCTTGACGGCATCCATAACGCTGCCGGACGCCTTCGGCTTGGAACTGGCCACATAGGTCAGACCCAGACTGGTCAGGAAGAATATCGCCGCCAGCACGGCCGTCGTCCGCGACAGGAAATTCGCCGAACCGGAAGCGCCGAACAAGCTGCCCGAAGCGCCACTGCCAAAGGCAGCGCCCATATCGGCTCCCTTGCCGTGCTGAATCAGCACGAGACCGATGACGCTCAAGCCGACAAGAATGTGAAACGTCAGCAGCAATGAAAACAGCATTCCTTCCATATCGAATCCTTTAGCCGGCCGCGCAAATGGCGAGGAAGTCGCTGGCCACCAACGCAGCACCGCCGATCAAACCGCCATCGATGTCCGGTTGTCCGAACAGTTCCTGAGCATTGCCAGGCTTGACGGAACCACCGTAGAGTATCTGTACGCCGGCCGCGACCGCTGCATCGCCCCGGGCCACGAGAGCGCGAATCAGCGCATGCACTTCCTGAGCCTGTGCCGGCGTCGCCGTCTTGCCGGTTCCGATGGCCCAGACCGGTTCATAAGCGATCACCGCCCGCCCGAGGCTGGCCACACCGCACTTGGCAATCACCGCATCCAGTTGCCGCGTCACCACTTGCGCCGTGATGTTGGCTTCCCGCTCCGCCAGCGTCTCGCCGACGCAGAGGATGGGCGTCAGGCCGGTCTTCAGCGCGGCCTCGAACTTGGCCGCGACCACCGCATCGGTATCGCCGTAGAACGAGCGCCGTTCGGAGTGGCCGATGATGGCGTAGCGGCAACCGAATTCCTTGAGCATGGCCGCGCTGACCTCGCCTGTGTAGGCGCCCTGGACATGCTCGGAGACGTCCTGCGCGCCCCAGGCGACGTTGCTGCCGGCCAAGGCGGATTGGGCCTGCGCGAGGTACGGATAGGGAACGCAGACCGCCACCTGCGCCTTCAGGCCGGCGGCACCTGAGCGCACGGCGTTCAGCAAGGACAGATTGGCGGCAAGGTTGCCGTGCATCTTCCAGTTACCGGCAACGAATTTGCTGCGGGCCATTGTCTTCTCGGTCTCTCTGTTCGCGTCGGAAAGCTGGTGATTATACCGAGCCGCCGGGATTTCGGTCAAACCGATGGTTGCGCGGGAAATGCCTCGGGCCGGCCGCCGAGCCGGCTCCAGCGATCAGACACGGAAGTGCCGTTCAACCGAACCGGCCGGTGATGTAGTCTTCCGTCTGCTTCTTCTCGGGCTTGATGAATATCTGGTCGGTGACGCCGAACTCGACCAGTTCGCCCAGATACATGTAGGCCGTGTAGTCGGAGATACGCGCGGCCTGCTGCATGTTGTGGGTGACGATGGCGATGGTGAAGTCTTCCTTGAGCTCGTCGATCAGTTCCTCGATGCGCATGGTCGAGATCGGATCGAGCGCGGAGGTCGGCTCGTCCAGAAGCAGGACTTCCGGCTTGACGGCGATGCCGCGGGCGATGCACAGGCGCTGCTGCTGGCCGCCGGAGAGGCTCATGCCGCTTTGCTTCAGCTTGTCCTTAGCTTCATCCCAAAGCGCCGCCTTGCGCAGCGCCCACTCGACGCGCTCTTCCATCTGGCCTTTCGACAAGCGTTCGTGCAGGCTGACGCCGAAGGCGATGTTGTCGTAGATAGACATCGGGAACGGGGTCGGCTTCTGAAACACCATGCCTACCTTGGCGCGCAGCGAATTGAGATCGACGCCGCGGTCGAGAATGTTCTGGCCATCCAGCAGCAACTCACCGGTCGCCCGCTGCTCCGGATAAAGGTCGTACATACGATTCATCGTCCGCAGCAGGGTCGATTTGCCGCAGCCGGACGGACCGATGAAGGCTGTCACGCGACGCTTGAAGATTTCCAGATTGACGTTCTTCAGCGCGTGATACTTGCCGTAGTAGAAGTCGAAGTTGCGGAAAGCGATCTGCACTTCCAGCAGGTCGGTGGCTTCGCTCCCGAGCGCTTCGGCGGTGTCATTCATCACAGTTTGTGCTTCTCACGGAAGACCACTCGGGTGACGATGTTCAGACCGAGCACACCGAGGGTGATAAGGAAAACGCCGGCCCAGGCCAGCTCCTGCCAGTCCTTGAACGGACTCATGGCAAATTTGAAGATGGTCACAGGCAAATTGGCCATTGGATCATTGAGACTGACGCTCCAGAACTGGCTCGACAGCGCGGTAAACAGCAGCGGTGCGGTCTCCCCTGAGATCCTGGCCACGGCGAGAAGAATTCCGGTCACCACGCCTGCGGCCGACGCGCGCAGCGTGACGCGGGATATCACGGCCCATTTCGGTGCGCCGAGCGCGAAGGCCGCCTCGCGCAAGCTGTTGGGAACCAGTTGCAACATGTTCTCGGTCGTCCGCACCACCACCGGCACGACGATCAGCGCCAGGGCCAGCACGCCGGCAAAGCCGGAAAACTTCCCCATCTGAGCCACATAGACGGCGTAGACGAACAAGCCGATGATGATCGAGGGCGCCGAGAGCAGGATGTCGTTGATGAAGCGGGTAGAGGCGCCCAGCCAGGTATTACGGCCGAATTCAGCCAGGTAGATACCAGCCATGATGCCCACTGGTGTGCCGATCATGGTTGCCATGCTGACCATGATCAGGCTGCCGGCTATGGCGTTCAGCAAGCCCCCCTCGGAGGAACCGGGCGGTGGCGTCATTTTGGTAAACAGTTGCAGCGACAGCCCCGCAAATCCCAGATCGAGAACCGTGAACAGTATCCACGCCAGCCAGAACAAGCCGAACAGCATCGCCGCCATGGATAGCGCGAGAGCGATACGGTTCACAAGATAGCGTTGACTGCGCAGATTCATGTCAGGTCCGGGTTCCTTCAAGCCTGGTCATCCGCATCAGCATAAGCTTGGACAAGCTGAGCACCACGAATGTGATGAAGAAGAGCAGCAAGCCGAGTTCGATCAGGGATGCGGTGTAGATCGGCGATTCCGCCTCGGCAAATTCGTTGGCCAGCGCCGAAGCAATGCTGTTGCCCGGCAGGAAGAGCGAGAATCCGGTGAAGAAGTTCATGTTGCCGATCAGGAAAGTGACCGCCATGGTCTCGCCCAGGGCACGCCCAAGGCCGAGCATGATGCCGCCGACCACTCCCACTCTGGTATAGGGCCAGACGACGTTCCAGACGACTTCCCAGGTGGTGGCACCGACGCCGTAGGCCGATTCCTTGAGCATCGCCGGGGTCACCTCGAAGACGTCGCGCATGACGGAAGCGATGAAAGGAATGATCATGATCGCCAGGATGATGCTTGCGGTCAGGATGCCGATACCGATCGGCGGCCCCTGAAACAGCCCCCCGAGCAACGGTATGTTGCCCAGCGTGACGGCCAGGAGCGGTTGAACGTGTTTGGAGAAGATCGGCACAAACACCAGCAGGCCCCACATGCCATAGACAATGGAGGGAATCGCCGCCAGCAGTTCGATGGCCGTGCCCAATGGCCGTCGCAGCCATGGTGGCGCCAGTTCCGTAAGGAAAAGGGCAATCCCGAAACTCACCGGTACGGCAATGATAAGGGCAACCAGGGAGGTCACCAGGGTGCCATAGACCGGGATGAGGGCGCCGAAGCGGTCCATCGGCGGATTCCATTCGCCCGAGGTCAGGAAACTGAAGCCAAATCGGTCGATGGCCGGCCAGGCGCCATAGACGAGCGAAACGATGATGCCGATCAGCATCGCCAACGTCAATGCGGCAAACAAGCGCGTCAGGTTGGCAAACAGCCAATCGCCAAACTGGTAATGGCTCGCGGAACGCGTTGCCGTGGTCATGACTCCCTGCCTTCGAACGAGGAAATGCCGCCGGCGAACCGGCGGCACCAATGGTAGAGAAGATTGCTTGCTATTTTGTCGTCCAGACTGCCTTGCCGGAAGTGTCCTTGATCTGTCCCCAGGCGGCATGGATCAGCTTGACCACGCTCTCGGGCATGGGGACGTAGTCCAGTTCGTCGGCCATCTTGGCGCCGTTCTTGTAGCTCCATTCGAAGAACTTCAAGACTTCGGCGGCCAGTTCCGGCTTTTCCTGCGTCTTGTGAATCAGGATGAAGGTGGCACCAGTGATCGGCCAGGAATCCTTGCCCGCCTGCAGGGTGAGGATCTGGTAGAAGGCAGACTTGGCCCAATCGGCGCCGGCAGCGGCAGCCTTGAAGGTGGTGTCGTCAGGACCCACGAAGGTGCCGGCCGCATTCTGCATCATCGTGTGCGCCATCTTGTTCTGCTTGGCATAGGCATATTCGACGTAGCCGATCGAACCCGGCATGCGCTGGACGAACGCCGAAACCCCTTCGTTACCCTTGCCGCCGAGGCCCACCGGCCATTGCACCGCCGTGCCCTCGCCGACTTTCTGCTTCCATTCCTCGCTCACCTTGGACAGGTAGTTGGTGAAAATGAAGGAAGTGCCGGAGCCGTCGGCGCGGCGTACCACGGCGATCGCCTGATCGGGCAGCTTGACGCCGGGGTTGAGGTCGGCGATCGCCTTGTCGTTCCACTTGGCGACCTTGCCGAGATAGATGTCGGCGAGGACCGCGCCGGTCAGCTTCATCTGGCCCGGCTTGACGTCCGGCAGGTTCACCACTGGTACGACGCCGCCGATCACGGTCGGGAATTGCATCAGCCCGTTCTTCTCCAGATCTTCGGGCTTCATGGGCATGTCCGAGGCACCGAATTCAACGGTCTTGGCAGTGATCTGCTTGATGCCGCCGCCGGAACCGATGGACTGGTAGTTGATCTTGTTACCGGTTGCCTTCTGGTAAGCGTCAGCCCACTTGGCGTAGATGGGGGCCGGGAATGTGGCGCCGGCGCCGGTAATATCGGCGGCCGAAACGCTCGGCGCCACTGCAGCCAGGGTCGCGGCCATGAACGGTGCAGTCAGCCATTTCATCACATTTAGCATAGGGTTTCTCCTTGGGGTAGTCGGGTCGCAATAACGCCACAGAACGATGCCCGCCAAGGTAGCAGCGGATTGTGACACCCACGTTACACGCTCCGTCACAAGCCGGCAACACTGGCCGGAGAACATCTGGCCCCATGAGTTCATCGAATCTGCGCATCCTGATGCTGACGGATGTCTACTTCCCGCGCATCAACGGCGTGTCGACATCGATCGAGACATTTCGCACCGACCTGGCGGCCGAAGGGGTTTCGGTCCGCTTGGTCGCGCCCGCCTATCCGCAACCCCACGACGATGTCGATACCTCGCGCGTTCCGGCGCGCAGGCTGCCATTCGACCCCGAGGACAGGCTGATGCACTGGCGTCGGCTGCGGCGAACGACGGAAGCCATCGTCGCCGAAGGTATCGACCTGATCCACATCCACACGCCGTTCGCCGCCCATTACGCCGGCATCGGACTCGCGCGCCGGCATCGGATCCCGGTGGTCGCAACTTACCACACGCATTTCGAGGAGTACATCCAGCACTACCTGCCCGTGTTGCCACGGTCGTTGCTCAAAGCCATGGCGCGACGTCTTGCCTGCCACCAGTGCGACACGCTGGATGCCGTCATCGTGCCTTCGGTGGCGATGCAGGCCACATTGACGGAATATGGGGTGGCGGCCCCCATGCACGTGCTGCCAACCGGAATCCCGATTCGCCATTTCGCGGCCGGCGACGGCCAGCGCTTCCGGGCTACCTACGCGATCGAGGCGGAACGCCCGATGGCCTTGTACGTCGGCCGGGTCGCCCATGAAAAGAACATCGGTTTCCTGCTCGAAGCCATGACCTATGCCCTCTGGCGCCTGCCGGAACTGCTGCTGGTCATAGCCGGCGAGGGACCGGCCTTGGCTTCGCTGCAACGTACGGTAGCGGATCTCGGGCTGGGCGAACACGTCCGCTTCGTCGGCTACCTCGACCGCCGGCATGAACTCCCCGACTGCTACGCGGCTGCCGACGTATTCACCTTCGCCTCGCGTACCGAGACCCAGGGCCTGGTGCTGCTCGAGGCGATGGCCGCCGGCCTGCCCGTCTATGCGCTGGCGCATCTCGGCACGCGCAGTATCGTCGAGCCGGGACAAGGCGCCGTTGCCGCGCCGGGCAATCCCGAGGCGTTTGGCCGGGATCTGGCCGAACTCGTCAATGATCGGCCGCGCCTGGCACGCATGGCACGCGAGGGACGCCGTTTTGCGCAGGAATGGTCGGCACCTGAACGCGCCCGACAGTTGGCGGCGCTATACCGTGCTCTCGTGGTCTAATTCGCGCCATGAATGACAGGCCCCAGTCCCCGCTCGCCGGGGAAAGCCCCTTCAAGGGCAAAACCGGCGTCCAGCGCGTCTGGAACGCAATGTTCTACTCGATGGCCGGCCTCAAGGCAGCATATCGGCACGAAGACGCCTTTCGTCAGGAGGTATGGCTGGCGATTGTCCTGATCCCGGGAAGCTTCTTCCTGCCCGTCAACGGCGCCGGGCACGCGCTCATGATCGCCAGCGTGCTGCTGGTGCTGATCGTCGAATTGATCAATTCGGCCATCGAAGCGGCCATCGACCGCATCTCGCTGGAGAATCACAAGCTGTCGAAGCGGGCCAAGGACATCGGCAGCGCCGCCGTGCTGATCGCGCTCGTCAACGTCATCGCCACCTGGCTTCTGGTCCTGCTCGCCTGAAACACCGTCGCAACATCGCCGACATCACCATGTCGCGGTAGGCTGCCAGCATGGCGGCATGGACGGCACTCCCTGCTGTAGCCCAAACGGCCCGACGGCCCCGCTCACGGTCGCCCTGGTCACCGAGACCTATCCTCCGGAAATCAACGGCGTTTCGCTGACGCTCGCCCGCCTGGTGGCCGGCCTGCGCCGACGCGGACATCGCGTTCAGTTGGTTCGCCCCCGGCAATCGCGCGCCGATACCGCCGTCGCCGAGTCGGATTACGAGGAGATACTGACTCCCGGCATGCCGATTCCCGGCTACCGGGGACTGCATTTCGGACTACCGGCACGCGGCACTCTGAGACGGCTGTGGCGCCAAAGCCCCCCGTCCATCGTCCATGTCGCCACCGAAGGGCCGCTCGGTGCCGCCGCGGTGGCTGCTGCCCGTGAGTTGTCGCTGCCGGTTTCTTCGGGCTTCCATACCAACTTCGAGGCCTACAGCCGTCATTACAATTTGGGCTGGCTGCGCGGGGCCGTCGCCAGCCATCTGCGCCGCTTCCACAACCGTACCGACCTGACGCTGGTACCGACCCAGGAACTGGCCCAGACGCTGGTTGCCGACGGCTACCGCGACGTCGGTGTCCTGGCCCGGGGCGTCGATACGCGCCTGTTCAATCCCCACCGCCGCTCGGATGCGTTGCGCGCGCAGTGGGGTGCCGGCGCCGACACCCTGGTGGCGGCGTACATCGGCCGCCTGGCGCCGGAGAAGAACCTCGGCCTGGTTACGCAGGCATATGCTGCGATCGTCCGCGCCAATGCCAACGTGAAGCTGCTTTTCGTCGGCGACGGCCCGTCGCTGCCCCGCATGGCCGCCAGATACCCGCAGCATATCTTCGCAGGCATGCGTCGCGGCGAGGATCTCGCGACACACTACGCCTCGGCTGACCTGTTCCTGTTTCCGAGCCTGACCGAGACCTTCGGCAATGTCGTGCCGGAGGCGCTGGCGAGCGGTCTCGGGGTCGTGGCATTCGCCTGTGCCGCCGCCTCCGACCTCATCGAAGACCGCAGCAACGGCCGCACGGTCACCCCGGGGGACAACAGCGCATTTGTCGGCGCCGCAGTCGAACTCGCCGCCGAATCGCGCCAGCTCGACGCCATTCGCGCGCTGGCCGCACCCTCGGTCGCGCATCTCGACTGGGAGCGCATCCAGGACCGATTCGCGGCCACCTTGGCCGAGCTGGTACTCGCCCACCGCCGGAGGCGCCATGGTGAAAAACACTTTGTCCTTGTACCGGATTAGCCAGCTCGACCTCGCGCTATGCCTGCGCATGAACCGGGTCAGCCACGTCCGATTCTGGCGCGGGCTGTTCCGTGGCATCAGCCGCATGGGTAATGGAGCGTTCTGGTATTCCCTGATGGCGGCGCTGCCGATCGTCTACGGCCCCACCGCCTGGCCGACGGTCGCGCGCATGGCGATCGCCGGAATCCTCGGCCTGTCGGTCTACAAGTGGCTGAAAGTGCGGACCTCGCGGCCCCGTCCTTTCCAGGTTTACGCGGCCATCTCGGCAGCGGCACCGACTCTCGACCGCTTCAGCTTCCCGTCGGGTCACACTCTGCACGCCGTATCGTTTTCGCTGGTGGCGGCCGCGGGCTTCCCGGAACTTGGGCCGTTCCTGTTTCCGGTCGCGCTGCTGGTTTCAGCCTCGCGCCCGATACTCGGCCTGCACTATCCGAGCGACGTCCTCGCCGGCGCTCTGCTCGGCATTCTGGTCGCGCAGACCGTTCTGCTTCTGGGGTGAGGCGCTAGTCGGTGGCGGTCGCCGCCCGTGCCGCGGCGGCGATGGCTTCGGCTTGACTGGCAACGATGGCGGCGTCGGCCGCCTCAACCATCACCCGCAGCACGGGTTCGGTTCCCGAAGGCCGCAGCAGGACGCGGCCGTTGCCATCGAGCGCCGCTTCTGCCGCTTCAACGGCGGCACGGATACCCGGGTCGTTCTTCCAGTCGAAACTTGCCGGCAGACGGACGTTGATCAGTTTCTGCGGATACATCGGCAGGTCGGCGCAGGCTTGCGGCAGGGTCTCGCCGCTCGCGCTCAAGGCGGCCAGGACCTGCAGCGCGGCGATGATGCCGTCGCCGGTGGTGTGCTTGTCGAGACAGATGATGTGGCCGGAGTTCTCGCCGCCCAGCTGCCAGCCGCGCTCGATCATCATCTCCAGCACGTAGCGGTCGCCCACCTTGGCCCGCGCGAAGGGAATCTTGAGCCGGCCGAGCGCATGCTCGAAACCGAGGTTGCTCATCAGCGTGCCAACCACGCCGGTGACGCCACCACCGCGCAGATGACGCTGCCTGGCGATCACGTAGAGCAGTTGGTCGCCGTCGTAGAGCGTGCCGGAACTGTCGGCCATGACGACGCGATCGCCATCGCCATCGAGCGCGACACCGAAGTCGGCACGGTGTTCGAGCACGGCACGACGCAGCGCTTCCGGCGACGTGGCACCGACCGCATCGTTGATGTTTAGCCCGTTGGGCGTCGCACCGATGGCAACCACGTCCGCTCCCAGTTCGTGGAACACCTTGGGCGCCACGTGGTAGGCGGCGCCGTGGGCGCAATCCACAGCGATCTTCAGGCCACGCAAATCGAGTTCGTTCGGGAAAGTGCTCTTGCAGAATTCGATGTAGCGGCCGGCCGCGTCGTCGACGCGTCGCGCCCGGCCCAGATGGGCCGAGTCGTGGCAGGCCAGTGGCGCCTCCAGCCTGTCCTCGATCGCCTCTTCCACCGCGTCCGGCAGCTTGGTGCCCTGGGCCGAGAAGAACTTGATGCCATTGTCGTCGAACGGGTTGTGCGAGGCGGAAATCACCACGCCGGCCTGCAGGCGCAGAGCCCGCGTCAGGTAGGCGATGGCGGGGGTCGGCAATGGGCCGCAGAGCATGACATCGACGCCGGCCGAGGAGAACCCGGATTCGAGCGCCGCTTCGAGCATGTAACCCGAGACGCGCGTGTCCTTGCCGATCAATACCGCCGGCCGTTCACCTTCGCCGGCGTGCCCGCGCAGCCTGTCCTGGTCTACCAGCGTGGTGCCGGCGGCGTGGCCGAGCCGCAACACGAATTCGGGCGTGATCGGCCCTTCCCCCACCCGCCCCCGCACTCCATCGGTGCCGAAATACTTGCGTGCCAATCTAACTCTCCCCTACGGCGGCCAAGACGCGAAGAACGTCGCGTGTCGCCGCCACATCATGAACCCTGACGATGGCCGCCCCCCGCTGAACAGCCAGCATGGCCACCGCCGCCCCCGCATGAACGCGCTCGGTCACGGGCCGTCCGGTGATCTGGCCGAGCATCGACTTGCGCGACACACCCACCAGAACCGGCAAGCCGAGATCGACGACGCAATCGAGGCGGCGCAGCAGGGCAAGATTATGCTCCAGGGTCTTGCCGAAACCGAAGCCCGGATCGATGACAATCCGGTTACGCGAGATCCCAGCGGCTTCGCAGGCCGCCACCCTTTCCGCAAGGAAGGCCGCCACATCAACCACCACGTCGACGTAACGCGGATCGGCCTGCATGGTGCCGGGCTCGCCCTGCATGTGCATGAGACAAACCGCGGCGTTGCCGGCTGCGACGGCGGCCAGCGCTCCAGGCATTCGCAATGCGGCGATGTCGTTGACCATGTCGGCCCCAGCGGCCAGCGCCGCCGACATCACTTCGGGTTTGACGGTATCGACCGACAAGGGCAGCCCGCAGCCGCGCAAGCCCTCGAGGACCGGCAGCACGCGGTCCAGTTCCTGTTGCAGCGGCACCGGCGCCGCACCGGGGCGCGACGATTCGCCGCCGATATCGAGGATGTCGGCGCCCTCCTCGACCATGCGCAATCCTTGCGCGATCGCCGCCTCGGCCCGGCCGTGCAGGCCGTCGCCGGAAAACGAGTCATCGGTCAGGTTGACGATGCCCATGATCCTCGGCTGAGCCAGGTCGAGGGTGAAGCGGCCGCATTGGAGGAGCGTCATATGAAAAAGGCCGCGCAATGCGCGGCCTGCGTCGGTCGGTATCTGTCAGGCAGGTGCGGCAGCCGACGGCGCCGCACCGGGGGTGGTGCCATCGGACGCCGGCTTCGCCGGCGCGCTCGAAGGCTTGGGAGGCCTCGGAGCCTTGCCTTCCATGATGTCGTTGATCTGGTCGGCATCGATGGTCTCCCATTCGAGCAGCGCGTTGGTCATGGCTTCGACCTTGTCGCGGCTCTCCTCGAGGATGCGCTTGGCCAAGGCGTATTGATCGTCGACGATGCGGCGAAGTTCGCGGTCGACCTGCTGCATGGTCGCTTCCGACATGTTCTTGTGCGTGGTCACCGAACGGCCCAGAAAGATTTCGCCCTCCTCTTCACCGTAGACCATGGGGCCCAGGACATCGGACATACCCCACTGGGTGACCATGCGCCGCGCCAGGTCGGTCGCGCGCTGGAAGTCGTTCGACGCGCCGGTCGAAATGCGATGCACGAACAGGTCTTCGGCGATGCGGCCGCCGAACATGATCGAGATCTCGTTGAGCATCTGGTCCTTGTAATGGCTCAGGCGATCCCGTTCCGGCAACTGCCAAGTGACGCCCAGCGCACGGCCGCGCGGCACGATGGTCACCTTGTGCACGGGATCGGTGCCCGGCAGGGACTTCGCGACGACGGCGTGGCCGGACTCGTGGTAGGCGGTGGCCCTGCGTTCGTCCTCGGTCATGACCATGGAACGGCGTTCCGCGCCCATGAAAATCTTGTCCTTGGCGCTCTCGAAGTCCGACATATCCACCACACGCTTGTTGCCACGGGCGGCGAACAACGCCGCCTCGTTCACCAGGTTCGCGAGGTCGGCGCCGGAGAATCCGGGCGTACCGCGCGCCAGCACCATGGCATCGACGTCAGGCGCCAGCGGCACCTTGCGCATATGAACTTTCAGAATCTGTTCGCGGCCGCGGATATCGGGCAGCGGCACCACGACCTGGCGGTCGAAGCGGCCGGGCCGCAGCAGCGCCGGGTCAAGCACATCGGGCCGGTTGGTGGCGGCGATGACGATCACGCCGACCGAGCCTTCAAAGCCGTCCATCTCGACCAGCAACTGGTTCAAGGTCTGCTCGCGTTCATCGTTACCGCCGCCGAGACCGGCGCCGCGCTGGCGGCCGACGGCGTCGATTTCATCGATGAAGATGATGCAGGGCGCCGACTTCTTGGCCTGCTCAAACATGTCGCGCACGCGCGCCGCACCGACACCGACGAACATCTCGACGAAGTCGGAACCGGAAATCGAGAAAAACGGGACCTTGGCCTCGCCGGCGATGGCCCGGGCCAGCAGGGTCTTGCCGGTGCCCGGCGAACCGACCATCAGCACGCCACGCGGAATGCGCCCGCCCAGCTTCTGGAATTTGGTGGGATCGCGCAGGAAGTCGACCAGTTCGGACACTTCCTCCTTGGCTTCCTCGCAACCGGCCACATCGGCAAAGGTCACGGTGTTGGTCGATTCATCCAGCATGCGCGCCCGGCTCTTGCCGAACGAGAAGGCACCGCCGCGGCCGCCGCCCTGCATCTGGCGCATGAAGAATATCCAGACGCCGATCAAGAGCAGCATCGGGAACCAGGAGACGAAGATGTTCATCAGGAAGGATTGCTCTTCCTCGGGCTTGGCCTTGAACTTGACGCGGTTCTTGAGCAGGTCGCCCACCAGGCCGAAATCCATCGGCGCCTGAACGGTGACCTTGCGGTTGTCGACCATGGTCACGGCCAGCGTACGGCCCTGGATCACCACGTCGGAAACGTGGCCCGCATTCACCTCTTCGATGAATTGCGAGTAATCCATGGCGTTCTGCGCCGCCTGATGGTTATTGAACTGATTGAAGACAGTCATCAGCACGATGCCGATAACCATCCAAATGGCGAGGTTTTTGAATAAGTTATTCAAGGAAAAGTCTCACTCTGTCAAGGGTTCGATCATTCTAGAGCCGATTCCAGCCGCCTGCAAACTGCCGCAAGTACCATTCATTGTCGCTTATCACGCGCCAGCAGGTAGGTTTCGGCACTTCGATCGCGCGATGCGGCCGGTTTCCGCATCAGCAGGGTCTTGAAAAGGCCTTGCACCGCCCGCCGCAACTCCATGAAGCCTGCCCCCTGGAAGGTTTTGACCAGCATGTCGCCACCCGGTTTCAAATGCTGGCGGGCAAATTCGAGCGTCAGTTCGGCCAGATACATCGCCCGGGCATCATCCGAAACCGCTATGCCTGACATATTGGGGGCCATGTCGGACAAAACAAGGTCGACCTGCCTGCCGGCCAGGGCCTCTTCGATGCGCCTCAGCGTCTCGTCCTCTCGGAAGTCGCCCTGGATGAACTCCACACCGGCCAGCGGTGTCATCTCGAGCAGGTCGAGGGCGATCAGCTTGCCGCCGGGCTGGATACGCCGGGTCGCGTACTGGCACCAGCTTCCGGGCGCGGCGCCGAGATCCACCACCGTCATGCCCGGCTTCAGCAAGCGGTCCTTTTCGTCGATCTCGATCAGCTTGAACACGGCGCGCGAACGCCAGCCCTCGGCCTTCGCCCTTTGCACGTAGGAATCGTTGACATGCTCGTGCATCCAGGCTTTCGATTTCTTGTGCTGCCTTGTTTTCTGCGTCACCAGTCAACCCCGGTACAATGCGTCGCCATGATAGAACTCACACCCACCCAGCGCCGCGTCCTGCGCGCCGCTGCCCACCTGCTTCACCCCGTCGTCAGCATCGCCGCCAAGGGCCTTTCCGAAACCGTATTGAAGGAAATCGACCGCTCCCTGGCCGCCCACGAGCTCATCAAAGTGAAACTCTACGGCATCGAGCGGGATGCCCGGGATCCATTGATGACGGAAATCTGCACCAGCCTGCAATGCTCGCCGGTACAGCATATCGGCAACATTCTCGTCCTGTGGCGCCAGAAACCGGAAGAGGAGGCCTCCAAACGGCCGTCGAGACGGCGGCCGAAACCCCTGACCAAGAAGCAGGCGGCAGTGGCCCAGGAAAAGACGAGCCGGCGCCGCAGCCGGAGCTAACGCAGGCCGCGCTCCTGCCAGGCGACGAGCAGTAGCCCGAGCAGGCTTTCCACCAGATAGACGACGCTCGCGATGCCGTGCCAGACGGCGAAGCGGTCCTTGAGCGCACTCTCGATCAAATCGCGCGGCCCGGCATCGATTTTCAGTTGCGCCATCAAGGGCTGAATGCCGAAGTGGCCGGCGGCTGTCAGGGCAAGCATGGCCACGACCAGCCAGAACGGCAGCGACCGGAACATGCGCCAGCCTTGGCGCGTGGCCAGGAAAATCAGCAGGTAGGCCCCACACACGAAACCGGTCCAGGCGATCCATTCGAACATCGCTCCGGCAAGGCGGCCCGCCAGCATGCGGTCGGCAAGCTCCGCAAACAGGGTCGGCGCCGCAAGATAGCCGATGGCCCAGAGGCCACCCACCCACAGGGCGATGGCGATGCCGTAGAGCGCTTCGGAGAAACGCCTCACTCGTATTTGACGTCGAGGATCTCGTACTCGCGACGCCCGCCTGGGGTCTGCACCTCGACCACGTCGCCGCCGAACTTGCCGATCAGAGCGCGTGCGACCGGCGAGTTGAGCGAGATCTTGCCCTGTTTCAGATCGGCCTCGTCGTCGCCGACGATCTGGTAGCACACTTTCTGGCCGCTGTCCGCATCCTCCAGGTCCACCGTGGCACCGAAAACCACGCGGCCGTCGGCATCGAGGGAAGCGGGATCGATGATCTGGGCGTTGCCCAGCTTGCCCTCGACCTCGGCGATGCGGCCCTCGATGAAGCCCTGGCGTTCCTTGGCGGCATCGTATTCGGCATTCTCCGACAGGTCGCCGTGCGAACGCGCTTCGGCGATGGCGGCGACGATATGCGGCCGCTCTACCGTCTTCAGGCGGTGCAGCTCTTTGCGTAGCAGCTCGGCGCCGCGCAGGGTAATTGGAAACTTGCTCATGCTGCGGGAGTGATTTCTGCGTGAAGGGCTTGCAGGGAGTAGGTTTCCAGGCCGGTGTGGCGCATGCCGGCGCAGGCCGCCCAGGCGCCCTCGATGGTAGTGAAGAGCGTGACCTTCTGGGCCAGTGCAGAGGTGCGTATCGAGCGCGAGTCAGCAATGGCCGCGCGCTTTTCCTCGACCGTGTTCACGATGAACACGATCTCGTTGTTCTTGATCATGTCGACCACATGCGGCCGGCCCTCGGTGACCTTGTTGACCGCCGTCACCGGTATGCCGGCCTCGGCGATGGCGGCTGCGGTGCCACGGGTGGCCAGCAGCGTGAAGCCGAGTTCGCACAATTGGTAGGCCACATTGACGGCCTTCGGCTTGTCGGCCGGCCTGACGCTGATGAATGCCTTCCCCGCCTTGGGCAGGCGGGTGCCGGCGGCTATCTGCGACTTGACGAAGGCCTCGCCGAAAGTGCGGCCCACGCCCATCACCTCGCCGGTGGATTTCATCTCCGGCCCGAGGATGGTATCCACGCCGGGGAACTTGATGAACGGGAACACCGCCTCCTTCACCGAGAAATACGGTGGTATCACTTCGCGCGTCACGCCCTGATCGGCCAGGCTCCTGCCGGCCATGCAGCGGGCAGCGATCTTGGCCAGCGGCAGGCCGGTCGCCTTCGACACGAAGGGAACGGTGCGCGAGGCGCGCGGATTCACTTCGAGGACATAGACGACGTCGTTCTGGATGGCGAACTGGACATTCATCAGGCCGCAGACGTCGAGGCCCCTGGCCATCTGCTCGGTCTGGCGCCGCAGTTCGTCCTGCAAGGCCCGCGATAACGTATAGGGCGGCAACGAGCACGCCGAGTCGCCCGAATGAACGCCCGCCTGCTCGATGTGCTCCATGATGCCGCCGATGATGACCTGCTTGCCATCGGACAATGCGTCGACGTCGACTTCGGTGGCGTCGTTGAGGAAGCGGTCGAGCAGCACCGGCGAGTCGTTAGACACCTTGATGGCGTCGCGCATATAGCGCTCGAGGTCCTTCTGCTCGTGCACGATTTCCATGGCCCGGCCGCCCAGTACGTAGGACGGCCGCACCACCAGCGGATAACCGATCTCGCCGGCGAGACGGATGGCATCCTCCTCGGTGCGGGCGGTGCGGTTGGGCGGCTGCTTGAGGCCGAGGTCCTGCAGCAGCTTCTGGAAGCGCTCGCGGTCTTCGGCGGCGTCGATCATGTCCGGGCTGGTGCCGATGATCGGCACGCCGTTGGCTTCAAGGTCTCGCGCCAGTTTCAGCGGAGTCTGGCCGCCGTACTGGACGATCACGCCGAATGGCTTCTCCACCGCAACCACCTCGAGTACGTCCTCCAGGGTCAGCGGCTCAAAGTAAAGGCGATCAGATGTGTCATAGTCGGTCGAGACG
>JBGOZF010000069.1:0-25531 GCA_041480065.1 Rhodocyclaceae bacterium | reverse complement strand
CATGAGCGCCAACGCCCATATCGATTGGGCGGCGGCGAAGCGCATCGTGATCAGGACGACCGGCGGGGCGTGCATCGACATCTCCGGCGGCAACATCAAGGTCATGGGAACGATCATCGATGTTTATGCGAGTCAGAAGAGCTTTAGTGGGCCGGATCAAATGAGCTATCCGATGCCGGCGATGCCGAAGAGCGAGATGCCGCTACGCGACATGGAACTCAAGCTCCAACTGCTTGACTCCCCCGGATCCAATGGCCATCCGCTCTCCAACACACCGTGGAAGATCGTTCGCAGTCGGGACGTTCCAGAAGGCATGGCTCTCATCGACGATAAGGACGTCATACTTCAAGGTACGAGCGATGCCCAAGGTCGGGTTCCCCTCTCGGCAGATCAACAGAAGCTTGTCGCAAAGGCGTATTGCGCCAATCCGTCGGCGACTTGGCTTGTCTATCCAGGGCATTCCGCTCAGATCAACATGCAGCAGGAAGACCCTGACTGGACTCCAGAACAGCAACTGATGAATGCCCTGAGCGCAGGTGACTTCAGTCCCGACGTGCGCTTGGGGCACTTTGAAGAAGGCGCCACCGACGAATCCAGGTACGCAAAGGAAGCGCTGAAGAGCGTCAGCGCCTCCGACCTCATCGGCAAACTCAAGGGCTGATCTACCTTTCCGAGTTTTACTTCCGAGAGCATTTGATCGCTCGCAAAGGAACATGCAACGTGGCTGAAAAAACAGCGCATCAACTACTCGATGCCAATGGCAAGGCAACGGCCGAAACAAAATCCGCCCCCGGCTGGTTCGTGCTCGACGGCGATGATCTCAAGGTCAAAGGGTACAGCGAGCTTTTCTCGGAACCGGATACCGCATGGGCGCCGTTGTTCTCGAATCCGATTGCGGGGAACGCCGTGCAGTTCTTTCCGACCGGCGAGGAATACTTCAGCATGGTCGCCAAGGCCATCAGCGGGGCCAAGTCTTCGGTATTCATCGCCGGCTGGCAGGTGAGCTACGACGTCGAACTGGTTGGCAAGAAGACTCTGTTCGAGTGCCTGCAAGATGCCGTCGACGGTGGCGCCATGGTGTATGTCATGCCCTGGCTCTCACCCAAGGCCGGTGTCGATACCGGAGACTTCGACACCCTGCTGGCGATGTGTCTCATGAACGCAGGCCGGAGCAGCCCGAGCGTCTACTGCCTGCCGGCCATGCAGCAGGGCGACCAGGGAACGCTCGGCATGTTCTTCGCCCACCACCAGAAGCTGGTGGTGATCGACAACAAGGAGGCCTATGTCGGCGGGATTGACCTTGCCTACGGGCGCCGCGACAACGGGAACTACAGTCTCAAAGCCGAAACACGGAAGCTCAACGAACTGTACAACTCCTGCGTGCCGCCAACGCACAAACTCAGCAACGGCGATCAGGAGAATTGCGTCACCCGCGCCGAGATGCTCTCGGCCTGTCTGCTGGACGGCAAGAAAGGCTGGGTAGCCACCTTCCTGACCTCGCCCGCCGAAACGCTGGCGCCGGTGTGGGATGCCAAGGACACCGTCACCGATTTCGCCAAGGACACCACAGCCAGTGCTAGCACCTGGCTAAACGAAAACCTGAAGATCGAATTTATCGATCAGTTCAAGGGCACCATGCAGGACGTTGCCGTCGACAGCGTTCAGGGCATAAGCCGCTTGGCTTGGCAGCGACTGGACCCGCTCGTGCGCGCCAAGATCGAGAAGTTGCGCGACACCGGCACGGCCAACGCATCCAATGTCGCCTCCGTCGTCCTGGCGTGGCTCAACAACGCCGACCTGTCGCAACTGCCGCCTGGCATGATTCAGCCGGTCGCCAACACCATTCAGGCGCTCGTGATGGGTGTGGTTGCAGGTCTTTCCTGGCGGGCACACAAGATTCCGAAGCGATACGACCGCTTCTACGAGAAGATCAAGGTGGTGCCGAAGAGCGGCACGGTGCTCGACACCGACGTGCAGCCACGCATGCCCTGGCACGACGTTCACTGCCGTGTCGAAGGCCCTGCCGTATTCGACCTCGCCAGAAACTTCGTCCTGCGCTGGGACGGCATCGCGCGCAGCTACGAGACATCATTGGCCAGCATCCGCGATCCCCTGGCGCGGGAACTCCTGAACGGCGTCGGCATCAACATTCCACCCTCGCCATCGCTGCCGCGCATTGCGGCGGCGCATCTTCCGACCCAAGACAAAGCCACGAAAGGCAGCAACTGGGTGCAGGTGCTGCGCAGCGCTCCTATGCAACTGCAAAAGGACGAAGCGGCCGGCGCGAAAGACAAGACGATTCCCATCCGTGCCCAGAACAATTGCCTCAAGGGCATGGTCAAGGCCATTGCGGGCGCACAGAAATTCATCTACATCGAGGGCCAGTTCTTCCAGTCGGCTTACGGCAAGGACGGCCTGGCAGCCGGCAGGCTTTCCGGCCCGATGGCCGCGATGCTCGACATCAGGCGTTCTCCCGGCTACCTGGAGTTCGCCGACATGCTGGGCATTCGCGACTGCCCGGTCGCGGAGATTCCGACCCGCATGCGCTGGGCCAAGGTCGACGACGTGATGACGAAGGCGCGCGGTCCGGCATTCCTGAACGACCTGCGCACCGTGCTGTTCAGCCTGACCACCGTCGAAGTCACGCGAGTGCTCGGCAAGAAGCAGGACCGCGTGAAAAACCCGATCAGCCAGGCGCTCGTCAATCGCATCCAGCGCGCCATCGACGACGGTTTGCCCTTTCACGTTTACCTCGTCCTACCGGTGCACCCCGAAGGCACCCTCAACACCCTCAACATCATGACCCAGGTGCATCTCACCATGCACTCGCTGGTGCTTGGCGAACACAGCCTGGTCAACGGCGTGCGGCGTGCGATCCTGGCGGCCCGCTACCGCAAGGATCGCAAGATGTCGGCGGCGCAGGCGAGGGCAGCGGCGAAGGAAGTCAATGCGGGCCAACTCGCGGAGCAAATCGGCGACGAATGGCAGCAATACCTGACCCTACTCAACCTGCGCAACTGGGACATGTTCGGCCAGCGGCCGGTGACCGAACAGATCTACGTGCACAGCAAGCTCCTGATCGCCGACGACCGCGTCGCCATTCTCGGCAGCGCCAACATCAACGACCGCAGCATGCTCGGCGACCGCGATTCGGAGTTGGCCGTGATCGTCACCGACGAGGCTCAGGTGACGGTCAAGCTCGACGGCGTGCATGAGGACAAGGTGGCCGCCAGCGTGCACAAGCTGCGCCGCGACCTTTGGGAAAAGATCTTCGGCCTCAAGAGCGGCAACCGAAAAGCCCCGGCGCTAGCCTCGGCCGCTATTCTCGACAGCCCCGCCGCGCCGACGACATGGCGGGCTATACAGAAGTGCGCCCGTGACAACGCAGGAATTTACGAGAAGGCCTTCTGGTTCGTCCCGCGCAGCGCTCCCCGCCCGGAAATCCAGGCCAAACGGCCGGACGACAAGGAAGAGGCCTCTCCTTTCGCCTCGTTGTGGCCGACTTGGCAGTACAAGAATTACACCGAACACGATGAGGGCGGCCGACTGCTCCACCGCATGCCCTTCGACGAATGGTTCTGGCACAAGCCGGGGCCACGCGACGGCGCGACCAACACCTGGAACGTCGCCAACAATGCGGCCACCGGCAATGCGCCGGAAGCGGTGCCAAAAGGCGTGGAAGGCTTCATCGTCGCCCTGCCGATTCACTGGACGCGGCGCGAGAACAACCTCTCGGGCATCAACCTCACCGTGATCGCCGACAACGGACTACCGGCCGCCGAAGCCGGCCAGCGGGTGGCGATGACCGGCACCGACGACAAGGAAGCGCCGACATGACCAGACTCCCGAGTCCGCGCGCAGTCACGGCCAGGCGTTGCCCCAGCCTTCGATCCGCCCTGGCGGGCCTGGCGCTGCTTGCCTGCGGCGCCTCGCTCGCCGGCCAGGAACCGCCCCGGCGCCCGACCGCCGAGCAGTTGCGTCAGGCACTCAACACCACCTATGTGACGCCCAAGGGCCAGCATCAGGAATGTCTGGGGCGGCTGGTCTTCGACGTGCCGCGCAACATGGAATGGGGCTTGTCGAAACGTGGCGAACCTCGCGAATATGTCTTCACGTACGATGTACGGGACGGTGGCGAGCGAGTGTCCTTCGGCAGACTTCATGTCTTCATGACCAGCCCTGCCACGCGGAAGGACCTGGAGTACCAGAGGGAGTTGCCCGCCCTGCTGAAGAAGAACGCCGTGCACGAGGCGCGTAAAGAGATCGAATCGTCACAGCGCATTATTCAGAAGATCGCTGCCAGCAAGGACAACCCCGAAGAAGGCAACGACGAAAAGAGCAGGCAAGCCGCCATCGAAGAGCTCAAGAAGGACATCAAGAACCTCGAAGATGAAATCGCCAATGTCGACGAGGCCTACCGCCTCATCGACATCGGCATTCCCGACTCAGTGGTCTACAAGCACGGAGGGATCTATGTGTACCGCGACCACAAACTATTCAGGTTCGAGGGCAGCGGTTACGCTGATCCTCCGGAAGGCGGCAAGAACCTATTTCTGGAGACGGTGAAAAGCTTCCGCTACCGGAAGCTCTACGAGATTCCGCGCGAACGGGGTGTCTGCTTCCCCTTCGGCTTCCTGCCCGACGACGGCACGATGCCTTTCGACGTCAAGCTTTCGCTGCGCTATGCGGACCGGCCCAACGTCCTCTACACCATCGGCACGGGCATCGTCGGCACCGATTACCAGCCCGTCTCCGAACCGACAGCGCTCATGGCGGCCACGCGCGCCAACATCGGCCGCGACCCCGGCCCGGAAAACGAGGAAGCCGCGCGTCGACTTCTCAAGCGCATCGAGGCCCATGACGTGACGATTGGCGCCTTGCCGGCCCAGCAGGGCGGCATCGCCGTGAACACCGCCGATCCAGGCAAGCCGGTAACGCCCAACTACAGCGTCTACACCGGCTACGGCGGCTGGAAAGGTTCGCAAGTGCTGCCCTTCATCACCGTGGAGATGCGCAGCTTCACGCGCGAACAGGAACGCACCTTCAAGACCGATCCGCCGCCCTTCGAGGAAAGTCTGCAAAGACTCGATGCTCTGCTGAAGAGCATCCGCCTCCGGCCCACGGAGCCGCCAATGCCGGAATTGGCGCAATGAGGCTGGCGCAACACCGAACGGCATCCTTGCGCCAAGAGCTTCTGGCAAACCGCCAATCCCGGTTGGCGCGTTTGGATAACCGTCACTTCTTCTTCCACCCATGAACCGAGACAAAGCAGGTTACCCAATGCGAATTCTTCTGTTGCCGATGGTTCTCTATACGAGTTTCGTTCTTGGAGCACCGTCAGACGTCACCAAAGACGACATCGTTCGTAACGCAGGCGCGAACGGCGCCTTGATTGCCATGGCACAGGTGTGCAAGCTGTCCGACGCTGAAGTCCGCAACCTTGCGAATAGGCAGGAGATGGGCACACTTGCATTAGCCAATGCCAACTCAGTCGTTCTCGATTCAGCCACCTATCGCGAGTACGTGATCGGAGGTATCAAGTCCACCTACGACACACTTGCTTTGATGCCACGCAGCGGTCCATCGTACGACGACAATTGCCGCGAAATACGCGAAAAGGTCGCTGCGAGGATCAGCAATTAGCATGGCTTGTCGCGTAATCCTTTGACGGATTTGGTCCGCGACCAGATCGCAAAACCACCGACCTATCCAGCAATGAAACGAAGACTCGTAGCCCCCAAGTCCGGTACGGACTACATTGACCTGCCGGCCAATCCCGGTGGAGAAGCCTGCATCGATGCCCAGAACAACATAGCGATCAAGGACTCCAAAGTTCGATTCGTCGGCGTCGCCAGTCTGGCCGAGGTGGTCGAGTACCGCATTGCCGCGATCGTCGATTCCGTTTCGCACTACGTCCGCTTCTGCAACGGCGGCGAGTTGTACTACGTCTTCAACCAGCGCGGCGAAGTCGTCGAGCTAACCGGGCGGGCGGTTACCGTCAGCATTTCTCCGCAGGGCGACTATATCTTCGGGGCGCTGGACGAACCACGCCCGGTGCAGTAGCCCTTCACCTATCACGCCAAGATTCGACCGCGCCCGCTTCCCAACGCTCCCATGCGCCCGCCCAAACCACAAGGCATTCACCCGTGAACCACCGCCCGACTGGCCGCGTCGTCCCGGCGGCCGGCCCCTATCCAGAGTTGATCGCCTTGTTCACTGCCATGGAACGCTGCTCGACCGTCTGCACGCTGCCGCATCCCGTTGGCGCGCGCAAGAGCGGCGTCGTTGCCGCATGGCGCGTTATTGAATCGGAATTTGGTGAGCAGACCAAGCCCCTGATGAACGTCGCGCGTCGAACCTTCCTTGAGAACGTGGACCTGCTGCGCAACATCGTCATCCGTGAGCCCGTGTGGGCCGAACCCTGCCGGGACCGGAATACCGAGAAGGCACGGTATATCCTGCCGACCGCCCCGCTGATGTTCTGGTCCGGGCGACACGCGATCATCGAGACCACAGACGCGCTCGAACAGATTCTGGTCCATTCGGACCTGGGTGACGATCTGCGGGCGGACATGCTGCGGCCGCTGTTCCCGGCGTCCTACGTCCGCTTCGGCAAGACGTTCCGGGAAGCCGTCCTACCCGAACCGACCAGCCCGAGCCCCGAGACGACCTTCGTCCAGGGCGTCTATGTGTTCGAGACGGTGCGCGAAACACGACGCTTACTGACACTGGCGCCCATCTTCACGATGGCTGGCGCACCGGCGTTCTTCGTCAGCACGATCGACATTTTCATCGACGACGAGGGACAGTCGCTCTCGCAAAACATCCGCGATACCTGCGAACGCAATGATCTCTGCCAGGCCGCCCACTTCGAGTCGATTGCGCAGATCGTCGCCAAGGTCTTCCTGTACATGAGTCTGCCCCAGACGGTGCGGATCGAGGAGCACGACTACACGACGATGCACGAGCGGTTGAAGCGGATCGGCCCGAAGAAGGCCGCCAAGCTGCAACGCCAGTTGCCTGACCTCTACGACCGCATCGTCCTCGGGCCGCAGGAAATCCACGTGCACGGCCATGGCGAGGTCTCACCGCATCTGCGACGAGGACACTTCACCATGCAGCCCCACGGCCCCCGAAATTCGTTGCGCAAGCTGATGTTCATCGCGCCGACCTGGATACGCGCGGATAAGCTTGCGGCATCAGCTTGACATCCCCCGCGGCGCAGATAGAATCCCCGCCCATGACATATGCCGCCCTGCTGACCGTTTGCTTCGTTTCGCAGCCCATCGTGCCCGAGTCCGCCTCGGGATGGCTGCGTTTCGGTATCACCGCACTGCCCAAGACAGCGCCACCTCTGCCTTCCAGCTAATCGCAGATCCATCGGGACATTCATTGTTCTGACGCGTTTCAGTCAGCTTAGAGCAGGATCATGTCTTCCGGAATCGCATCAGTTTTGGCATTGGCCGACCCCATTTTCGAACCGTCGCCCATCGTCGGCGGCAGGGTCGAACTTCAACTGCTGACCACGCTCAAGTGCAACCTGAAATGCACCTATTGCTCGCTCGGCGTCGGCGAGGTGCTCGGATCGCAGACGGAGCTCGCCTACGACATCGACCAGTTGGCGCGCTTCGTCGACACGCACCTCGCCGGCAAGGAGATCTACGTCACCTTCTACGGCGGCGAGCCGACGCTCAATCAGGGCATGATGCGCGAGGTGATGCAGCGCTTCCCGGAGTTCCGCTACCAGCTCCAGACCAATGGCACGCTGCTCGACAACCTGCCGGACTGGATGCTGGCCAGGTTTTCCAATGTGCTGGTATCGATCGACGGCGGCGAACAGATCACCGACGGCTACCGCGGCCGCGGCATCTGGCGGCAGGTGAGCCGCAATCTGAATCACGTGCATGAACGCGTCGGCGGCACCATCACCGCGCGCATCACCTGGGGCAACCCGGATACGACGTTCGAGGAACTCGACGAACTGGCCACCGCCGTCGAGGCCTTCGACTACCTCTACTGGCAGTTCGTCGCCGACGAGATGTACGGCGGCGATTCGATCGAGAAACGCAAGGCGGTGCTGACCCGGCTGATCGACAAGTTCTTCGCCTCCACCGACACGCTCTATCCGCTGGTGCCGCTGATGGGCATCGTCCGCAACAAGGTGCTGCCGAGCCGCGCGCAGGAACTCTATGCCGGCATGACGCAATGCCGCGTCTCCACGCATCTCATCAACGTCATGCCCAGCGGCGAGATATACCCCTGCCCGGACATGATGTACGCCGGGCAGATGAAGATGGGCGAAATCCAGGGCAACTGGTTGAAGAAGAGCCCTCTGCAGCCGACCCCGGCGATGCCCTGCGAGGACTGCGAAGCCTTCTCATGGTGCCGCCGCAACTGCATGAAGAACCTGTATCGGGGCTACGTCGAGAACGACGAGGGCTACCGCCGCAACGTCGTCGAGCCCATCTGCGAGTTGATCCGCTACATTGGCCGCGAAATCGACCGCCACGATCCCCATCGCTGGTTTGCGCAACTCGCTCTGCCGGTGCGCAACCGGCTGGTCGACGCCGAGGTTTACGAGTACGTCGAGATCATGCCGTAGGCGGCGCGCGACGACGCCAAGTGATGATCGTCGCCAGAGACAATCCGGTGAGCGCGAGGGTCGACGGTTCTGGCGCGGCTGACGCGGGCGCGAACAGCAGGCCATTGACCTGGTAGGCGGGTACCAGAATCGGATTTCCGTCTGCATCGAGCGGAGCCTGGACGCTGAACGAGATGTGGCTGAAGTCCGTCGCCGGATCGTCGCTCAGCAGGCCGAGAAAGAAACCGCCCCCCGTCGCGTCGAGGGCCGAGAGGTTGCCGAAGAACGTGCCTGCCGTGCCACCGGCATCGACGGTGACGCCATAGGTGCCGATCGGTATCGCATCGAACGACGGCGCATAGGCGAAGTCGATGCCGAAAGCCGCGAGCGGACCCGTGCCGTTGTAGATGAGCGTGACGACATCGGCCTGCACGAACACGTCGTACGGAGCGCCGCCGAGTACCTGCGCACCCGCACCGTTGTCGACGATGGCCGGTTGCGTCATGGCCGGATCGAAGCTGTAGGTGAAGGCGCCGCGCGCGTCGCCGTTGGCGATGCTGCCGAGCGCGTAGGACGAAAAGTCGTCGGCGGATAGGCCTGGGCCGCGCCCGGCCGCTGCGGCCAGGAAACTCGCGCGGTCGTCCGTGCTGATGATGGCGGCCTGCGCCAGGCCGGCGGCGAGCAGCAGGCACAGCCCGAGTATGCCTTGGCGCAGGCCTGCGGGCGGGATGGCTGGAATTAGTCTCATGGAGGTAGTCTCCGGCGCCGATCAGGGAACGTCGATTGCCTGTCCGCTCAACACGACAACGCAGTGGGGAGAGGAGGCGTCCGCGATGGCATCGAACATGATTTGCGATCCGGGCGCGGCGTATAGCTTCACCACGTGGCCGACTTGCGCCATGGAACCGGCGGGGTCTGCCGACGAACCCAGGTTGAGATAATGGCCGATGAAATGCGTTCCGTCGGTGGAGGTCCACAGCCTGGCAAATATCAGTCTAGCGTTCCAATCATTCGAACATTGCAATGACACGTATTCGATCACCAGTCGCTGGTCGGGCGGAACAGGGTAGCGGTTCGTGCACGACGCGTCTGAATTGGTGGCCGCGCAGGTCATTTGCACTTGAAACGGGTGCTGAACGCCCATGGCCTTCGCGAGCTCCGCGGCGTTGACGACTGTCACGGGGGTCGACCCCACGGCTTGGGCGTGAAACGGAATCGCGATGGCCACGGCCATCGTAATTCCTGTGGCGAGCGCGCGAACGCGTCGCATCATCGATGTCTTGCCTTGCATTGCTGCCTCCCTTTGGTCGTAGATACTTCTTCGACGTATCGTACGAGGCGCAGCTTCGGCGTTCAATGATGCATATGTATCATTTGCGGGGCTTGCCCAGCGGATCGCTGCGAATCTTCCGAGCCCGGGGTTTGTTCGACTTCCGTAGCTGCCACAGGGGTGGAGATGGCTTCTGTTATGTCCTACATCGCTATACTTCGCTTCCCGTCCACCGCAAGCGTTTGATCGTCGCTCCCGCATGCAATGACTGCCGACATTCTTGGCCCGATCGAGGCCTCCCTCAAATCCAATTCCGGCAACTCGCCACTGGTGCGCGCCTATGTCGAAACCGCGCTGGCGACAGGCCACCCGGCACGGGCGGCGAGCTTCCTGGTCGATCTCGATGGCGGCGCCATCGACACCGATCTGCGCACGCGCCTGGGCAGGGCGCTCTTTGACGACGGCCTGCCGGAGCCGGCGCTCGGCTGGCTGCCGGAAGACGATGCCGAGTCGCTCATCCTGCGCACACGGGTCCTGCTGGCGCTCGGGCGGCGCAGCGAGGCGACCGCCGCCTACGAGGCGGCCGTTGAACTGAATCCCACGTTCGAGGACAACACGCTGCGATCCGAGCTGGATGGCCGCATTGTCCGGCTCGATGCCGCCCGGGGTGCCGCGAAGGTTGCCAGCATCGCCAATGACGACACCGGTCGCAGCGATGTCTTCCGGATGGTGCAGCCCGAGCAGGCGCGCGTGGTGTTCGCCGATGTCGGCGGGCTGGAGGACATCAAGAAGCAGATTCGCCGGCGCATCCTGACTCCGTTCCAGAAGCCTTCGCTGTTCCAGCGCTTCGCCAAGAAGGCCGGCGGCGGCGTGCTCATGTACGGCCCGCCCGGATGCGGCAAGACCTTGCTGGCACGGGCGACGGCGGGCGAATGCGGTGCCGCCTTCTACAACGTCGCGGTGTCCGATGTGCTCGACATGTACATCGGCGAATCCGAACGCAAACTGCGTGCGCTGTTCGATCAGGCGCGGCGCACCAAGCCCGCCGTGCTGTTCTTCGACGAGGTGGAAGCGCTCGGCGGCAAGCGCCAGTACAGCCGCGAAGCGACCTCCGCCAAGCTGGTGAGCCAGTTCCTTTCCGAGCTGGATGGCTTCGCGCAGGACAACGAGGGTGTGCTGATCCTCGCCGCAACGAACGTGCCCTGGGCGGTCGATCCCGCCTTTCGTCGGCCGGGCCGCTTCGACCGCGTGCTGTTCGTGCCGCCGCCCGATCTGGCGGCGCGCCGCGACATCCTCGCCAGCCTGCTCGCCAAGCGCCCGAGTCAAGGGAAGATAGACATCGATTTCCTGGCGCGCAACACCAGCGGCTTCTCCGGCGCCGACCTGGCCGACGTCGTCGAGACCGCGGTGGATGAGGCGATCGAGGCGTCGATGGAGCAAGGCGTCGAAGTCCCCCTGAACGACGCCATCCTGAAATCGGCGCTGAAGGTGGCCCGCGCGACCACGCTCGAATGGCTCAGCACGGCGCGCAATTACGCCCGCTACGCCAACGAGGGAGGCCAGTACGACGAAGTGCTCGAATTCCTGCGGACGTTCGGCAAATCATGAGCACGGCCCGTTACAAGATCATGGATGAACCGGCACCGGGCGGATTGGCGCGCCTGATCGTCGATCCGTTCTGGCCCCTGCTTGCCTGCATGATGGTCGGCACCCTGCCCGGCCTGGCGTGGCTGGCCTTCAATGGCTTCGCGCTCGGTTCGCCGAGCCGCATGCGCGAGCTACTGCTCTGTCTGGCGGGCCTTGTGGGCGCGCTTCTCATCTATGGTTTCGGCGCCATGGCGATCGAAGGCCAGCTGCTTTCGGCCGCCCAGGTGCGCTACCTCATGCTGCTCGCCATCGTCATCAAGCTGGGCTTCGGCTACATGGCGTGCTTCATGCAGCAGCGCGCGATGGAATTGCATGAGTACTACGGCGGTGGCAAGGCGAACGGATTGTTGATCCTTGTCGGCGCCATATTCCTGCCGAACTTCCTGCCGAAGACCGTCACCCACGGGCCGCTGTCCTGGCTCCTGTTCTCATGAATTCCTCGCACTTCGGCGCGCGCGAACTCGATCGCGCGATTCACCTCAACGACCAGGGGCAGCATCTGGCCGCCATCGAACTCCTGCGGCGTGTGCTCTCCGAAGAGCCCGAGGATGCCGATGCCCACGCCATCCTCGCCTTCGCGCTGGTCGGCGCCAAGCGCATCCATGCCGCGCTGTTCGAGGCGCGGCAGGCCTTGTTGCTGGCGCCGGAAGATGTGCTGCCGCACCAGGCGATGGCATGGACGCTCATCGCCCATCGGCGCACCCGCGAGGCCAGGCAGCATGTCGAGCAACTGCTCCTGCTCGATCCGCACAGCGTTGCTGCCTTGCGGACGCAGGCTGCGCTGGCGGCACTCGAACACAAACCGGCGGAGCAGCGACAGGCCCTGGAAAAGGCGCGCGAACTGGCTCCCAACGATCCGTGGGTGCTCAGCGCCTGCGGCCGGCTCGCCTTGTCGCTCGGAGAAGTCGACCGCGCCTGGCCGTACGCCAGCGAAGCGCTTGCCGCCGAGCCCGAGCACCAGGAGGCGCTGGTGCTGATGGGCGAGATACTGCTGCGGCGCGGCGATGTCGAAGATGCACGCGGCCATGCCATCTGGGCCTTGCGCCACGATCCCAACGATAGCGGCGCCCTGGGGCTGCTTTGCAGCATCAAGGCGCGCCAGAGCTGGACCCTGGGCCTGTGGTGGCACTGGCAGTCGTGGATAGGCGGCGGCCCCCTGCGCGCAACCCTGCTGCTGCTGGGCGTCTTCCTCGTCTACCGGGTGGCGCGCCTGGTGCTCGGCGATCTTGACCAGCCGCAGGCCGCCAGCCTGCTCGGCTACGCCTGGATCGCCTTTGTCATCTACAGTTGGGTAGCTCCCGGCCAGTTCGCCAAGATGATCAAGAAGGAAATCGAACAGGTCGAACTGCAGCCAAACTATTGAAGCGGTCTGCTGCGGCTACCGCCAGCTTTCGACCTTCTTCCGATCCGGCACGCCGCCGGCGAGCCACAGCGCCTCGATCGCGCTGGCGTTCAGGCCACCGTCGCCCGAGCACTCATGCCGGCGGTGAAGTCCTGCCATTGCTGTCGAGTCGTCACCGTCATCGCCGATGCGGCATCAAGAATCTCCGTCTTCCAACCTGTACCCTGCGCGAAGGACGCGAGTTCGTCGGCGCTGGCGGCGCCCGATCGGCCGGCGCCGCGGATTTGATCCCAGGCCAGGATGTGGCCCATGGTGGCGACAACCTCCTTGAGGCGGCCGAGCTTCTTGCCCCATTCGCCGATGGCGACCCGATCCTCGGATGCTTGCAGACCCTTGAGGATGCAAGGCCGGTCGCCGAGCTTCACCGGCTGCAGAAAGGCATGATCGACGGCCTGCATCCGTTTCTGGATCGCGACCACGCGGCTTGCCTCGTCCGGCCAGGCCGGCTGTGCGATGCCCATGCGGGCGAGATGAGGTGCCATCGCGGATGGCTTGGCTTCCTTGATGTCGAGCAGGTAGTTGCCGTCCGGCGAGCCCTTGCCTTCGACCAGCACCACGAAGCGTTCCACGCCGAGGCTGCCGGTTCCGGCGATGCGGCGGGCGACGTCGAGCACTTGAAAGAAGCCCGGATTCGGTTGCGTGGCGGCATAGCGATTCATGAAGTCGGTGACCGTCGCCTTCTGGGCGTCGCTGGCCGCCAGGGCTTTGACGCCATCCAGCTTGATGCTGCGTTTCTTGCCCTTCCGCGTCGTGCGCTTGTCGAGGAATGCGGCCCGATCGGACTTCTGCAAGGCCGTCAGCAGATCATTGACCAGACCGACAGAGGTTTCCCGCTCGACCCAGAGCGGTTTGCCGGCGATGAGCGCGCTGCGATAGGCATCGAGACAGGATTGGCTGACGGCCAGGGCTTCGTCGTGCGTCGCATTGAGGGCGTCGGTCCCGCACTGGATGCTGGTGAGCAGGCGCACCATATCCCAGGTGGCCGGGGCCAGAGCGGCCTCGTCGTAGTCATTGATGTCGAAATAGACCAGCCGGTTGTCGCCCTTGTAGCTGCCGAAGTTCTCGAAATGCAGATCGCCGCAACACCAGGCCGGGGGCGTCTCGCGGAACAAGGGAGTATCGGGCAGGGCGTCGTAGAACAGGTGGCAGGCGCCGCGCAGAAAGACAAAGGGACTCTGCGCCATCCTGGCGTATTTCATGGCCAGCCGCTCCGGCTCGCGGCCCGCGTTGTAGCTGAAGACCGCCTCGACGATGTCGGGCGACGGGTGGGAGGCTTGCGTGGTCATGAGCGCGATCCGATCGACAGGTGTATCAGGATCATGCTACCCCGGTCGTGTCGCTCTCGGGCATGTTGATGACGCCGGTATTGAAGTTGTACTCGAACAGTTCGCCGTAGCGACCCCACTCGATGGCCACCCGCAGAGCCGACTTGGCGTCGGCCTCGTTCAGGGTGAAGCGCAACAGCCTGAGAAACAGATCCTCGTGCAGGTCACCGGAAGGATCCTGCAGCAGGCCGTGGCGGATGTAAGCCACCAGGGGCACGTTTTCCAGCAACTGCCGGCCGAACATGGCCTGGCGTTCAGCGTTACCGGTGTGCACGTACTGCTCGCCCAGCGGCGTAATGATGATGTCGCCGTGATCGAGCACGGCGAAGCCCAGCAGCGTCAGGGCGCTGGAGACACTTAGCAGTTCCTGGTCGGTGAGTTCCGTCTCCTCGGCGAGCTTCGGCAAGTCCGCGCGGCCGCGGAAGGGCTCGTCGGCGAGCAGTTCCAGGATACCCTCCAGCCGGGCGATGTCCGCTTCCGGCAACCTGTCGCCCAACTGCAATTTGACTTCCTTTGCCGTGACGCGCGCCGGCCTTACGGTGCCGGTGGTCATCATCCCGTAGACGTTGTCGATCAGGCCGCGGACAGCCGAACTCTCCACTTCCCGCGGTCGGGAAAGGGTCACCGGCAATTCGTTTCGGACCCGTCCGGGGTCGCTGGCGAAGATCAGGACCCGGTCCGCCATCATGACCGCCTCCTCGATATTGTGCGAGACGACGAGGATCGCCTTGGTCGGGATCTTTCGCGTTTGCCAAAGCTCCAGGATATCCTCGCGCAAGCGTTCGCCGGTCAGCACATCGAGCGCCGAGAAGGCCTCGTCCATCAGCAGCACTTCGGGTTCCATCACCAGGGCGCGGGCGATGCCCACTCGCTGACGCATGCCACCCGACAGTTCGCGCGGCAATGCACCGTCGAAACCGGACAGGCCGATCATGTCGATGGCCGCTTCGGCGCGCCGAGCTCTCTCGACGGACGCCATGCCTTTCGCTTCCAGTCCCAGCTCCACGTTCTTCTGAACGGTGAGCCAAGGGAACAACGCGAACGACTGGAACACCATGCTGATGCCGTCGGCCGGTCCGTAGACCGGAAGCCCGTGATAGAGAACCTCGCCGCTGTCGGCAGAGAGCAGGCCCGCCATGATGCGCAGCATGGTGGACTTGCCCGAGCCCGACTGGCCGAGCAGTGCCACGATCTCTCCCTCGTTGAGGGTGAAGTCGACATTCTCGAGGACGGATCGGGCCGAGCCGTCTGCCGAGCGAAAAGACTTGCCGACGGATTTGAGTTCGAGGATGGGAGTGGTCATTGCGTGCGCTTTCAGAAATGCAGCCGGTCCTCGGCCATGCGATAAAGCCGTCGCCAGACGAAATGGTTGAAGCCCATGACGAACACGCACATGACGCAGATGCCGAGGGCAATGCGGGGAAAGTCGCCGATTGCGGTCATCTCGGCGATGTAGCTGCCGATGCCGTGTGCCTTCACGGTCGTATCGCCCCAGGTGACGTACTCGGCGACGATGCTGGCGTTCCATGAGCCGCCCGATGCGGTGATGGCGCCGGTGACGAAACTTGGGAAGATCGCGGGCAGCAGATAGCGCCGCCACTTGAGCAAGCCGGTGAGGCGCAGATTCTGCGCGGCGTAGCGCAGTTCCGTCGGCACGGTGGAGGCGCCGGCGATGACGTTGAATAAGAGATACCACTGCGTGCCGAGGATCATCAGGGGCGACAGCCAGATATCCGGGTTGAGCCCGAAGCGCACGATCACCAGGACGGCAACCGGAAACATCAGGTTGGCCGGGAATGCCGCCAGGAACTGAATGGTCGCCTGCGCACGCGAGGCAAGCCGCGGATTCATGCCGATGCGGACGCCGATCGGAATCCAGATCAGGGCCGCCAGAAAGATCAGGACGATCACGCGCAACATCGTGTAGCAACCCAGCACGAAGACGCGGCCGACCTCGCTCCAGCCCACTTCAGCATGGATGAAGTGAACCAGCGTCCACAAGGCGTAGAAAACGACTGCTGCGATGACCGCGTCCCAGATGCGTTCCGGCATCCCGGAGATTGTCTGGGGACGCGCCCGAATCGAAGTGCCGTCGTAACGCTGGCGAAACGTGCCGAATGAACGCTCCAGCAGCCCGCCCAGCGCGACGGCGATCCCCTGCATGCGCTCGGTCCGCCGCAGCCAGGCCAGCAGCCAGGAGTCCTGTGCCGTTTCGCTGCCGGACTCCTCGAAGCGGAACTTGTCGGCCCAGGCCAGTAGAGGCCTGAAGAAGAGCTGGTCGTAGAGAATTACGCCGATCAGCATGGCGCCGATCGCCCAGGCGATCGCGAGCAGGTCGCGCTGTTCGATCGCCAGGGCGATGTAGGAGCCGATGCCAGGCAGCTTGATGTTCTGGTTGGAAACCGAGATGGCTTCCGAGGCGACGACGAAGAACCAGCCGCCCGACATCGACATCATCATGTTCCACAGCAGTCCCGGCATGGCGAAGGGCAGCTCCAGCCGCCAGAACCGCTGCCAGGAGGAAAGCCTGAACACACTCGCCGCTTCCTTCAGTTCGGCGGGTACCGTGCGGAATCCCTGATAGGCGCTGAAGGCCATGTTCCAGGCCTGCGAGGTGAAGATGGCGAATATCGCCGCGCATTCGACGCCGAGCAGGTTGCCGGGAAACAGGGCAATGAAGGCCGTGACCGTGATCGACAGGAAACCGAGGATGGGGATCGACTGGAGTATGTCCAGGATCGGCACCAAGACCTTTTCCGCTGCGCGGTACTTGGTGGTCAGCAAGGCGAATGCGCAACTGAACAGCAGGGAAGCACCGAGCGCGATGAACATGCGCATCGTGGTACGGAGCAGGTAATAGGGCAGGTTGGTCGGGTCGAGAGATAACGGAAGCGTTTCGCCCAACTGGTAGGGGCGGGCCATCTGCTGGCCGCCGTAAGCGAGCAGGACGAACAGCGCCAGGATCATGGGCAGCAAGGCCCAATCCCATCGATTGCCGCCGGCGTCGACCACGAGCCGGGGGAAGAATTGCTTGCGTTCGCTCATGTACGCGTTGTTTGAACTCGACTTGGGACAATCATGCCGACTGCGGGGGACTAAGCACGGGGCATCCGCGGGACCGGTGCCCGCGCTTTGGCGAAGATAGCGCGCCTGCGCATCCGCCGTGCCGCTTCAGCCGCGGAGTCTAACGCAGTGCCATCGCGAAGAATGTGTCAGGTGCGGCTATTTGCGCTGCCAGCGATCCGCCGCTTCCAGTATCGAGCGGGGCCGGTCGCCATCGAGCCAGGCGCGTGCCGCTCCGTCCTGCTTCAGCCAGGCATCCCAGAAAGCGGTGCTGATGGCGAGAATCGCACGGTGATGATTCGGGTTGCGTTGGCCGCTCTCGCCGGGCAAGGCGCGGTCCGTGAACACCGAGTGCTCGGCGCCATCCAGCACCAGTTCGTATTTGCCACCCGCTGGCAGGGCCGGGAATACCGCCAGGCGCGATGCCACATCGGTATTGCCGATGGGCGCCACGTCGCGCGTTCCGGTCATCAGCAGCCAGGGAATGGCGACCTTGCCGAAGGCCTTCTTGGCGTCACCGCCGCGCGGGCTGCTGGGGCTGAAGGCGATGGCCGCCTTGATGCGCGGGTCGGTGGCGGCATATCGTCCGCTGAGAAAGACCTCGCCGCTCACGGCCTGCGTGGTCACCGCGCCGAAGGAATGTCCGGACATGCCGACGCGGGCCAGGTCGAGCCGTCCGGATAATGGATGGCCGTCGGTTCGATTCCAGCGTTCGAGCTGGTCGAGCAGGGCCGGTACGTCCTTGACCCGCTGCATGAAGTTCTTCGCATCGCCGGCCACGCGCATGGCCCGCATGCGCGTGGCCGGCGGCTGATCCTGCCAGACAGCGGTGTCGCTGCCCGGATGCTGCATGAAGACGGCGACGTAGCCGCGCCCGGCCCAGTGCCGGCCGAGAAAGGCGCTGCCTTCGCGCGAGCCGCCCAGCCCGTGGCTGAAGATCACCACCGGCGCCGGCGCGGTCGATGCCGGAAGATAGACGCGCAGGGGCAGTTCGCGCCGGCGGGCGGCATCGCTGAAGGAGAGATCGAGCGCCTGCGCCTGGAAGGCCGGCGGCAGCGCCAACGGATCGTAGGCGGATGCTGCCCAGACGGATTGCCAGATCAATCCGGCGAACAGACCAAGCAAGACGCGGCGAAAGACGGCGGGGACGTACATGGCATTCCTTGGTCATGCGCTGGCTGTGCCACCGCGCGTGTCTCGATAGAGTCAGCTCCAGTCGTCCGATCCGCCGCCACCCGCGGAGCCGTCGTCCCACGAGCCGCCGTCAGTGACGCCGAAATCCTTGCCGCCCAGGTCGTAGCCGGGGTCAGCCGAGATGGGATAGTCGGCAATGGAATCCACGTGCCTGGCTTCGCCGGAGTGATTCGTGCTGCCGTCGAAGACCCGGTGCATCAGCGCCTCTCCGGCGACCATACCGGCGCCCACGGCGGCTCCCGTGGCCAGACCGCCCAGGATGCCGGAGCCGATGCCACCGCCGGCCGGTCCGACCGGACCCACTCCGCCCGCGCCGACCGGCTGCGGATAGCCGTTGTAGTTTCCGCCTGACCCATAGCTGCCCGCCTGGGCAGGTAGTACGCGTGGCCGATTCATCGCGCGCACGAACCAGACGACTGCGGCGACCAGCCCGAGGCCAATGAGCAGCAGGCCCCACGGGAATCCTTGCGCGGGACTGGTCGCGAAGCTGTGTGCCGTGGCAGGAGCCACGCGCACTGGCGTTGCTGGTTCGAGTTGCCGCTTCAACTGACTTACTGCGTCCGCTTTGGCGAAGGGCAGGCCCGGCGCTAGTCGCTGCGCCGTGGCAAATTCGGATTGGGCCTTCGCCGTCAGACCTTCCTTGGCCAGCAGCTCGGCTTCCACGAAGTGCGCCTTGGCGCTATTGGGATGGTCGCGCAGCACCTGGTCCATCATTGTCTCTGCCTGTTTCAGATGACCTGCCTCGACGGCCTGGTACACCTCGTGAAGCGTCGGGTCGGCTGCGAGCGCGGCGCCGGTCGAAAAGCTGGCCGCGGCGAGCAGCGCAATTGCGAAAACATGGGATCGTTTCATACGGCATTCTCCGTGCTGAGGGAAATCGACGAGCGAGATGGGGGCGCCACCCGAGCAATCAAGGGGCCTCGAAGAGGACGATGGCAGGTCTCGTCAGAGCTGCCTGACCACGTTGAGTATGCGGAATTCCTTGCCATCGAGGAGCAAGGTATGTCGGTAGGGCGAAATGTCCCGGGCGCTGACTCGCACGGTCACCCGGGTGGAAAGATCACGCACCTCGAGGCGTTCGTCCCCGTGGTAAGTCTGCTGGCGCAGCGGACCGGCCGCGCCTGTCGCCTGGATGTCCAGCCTGTATTGATTCCGCATGCTCCGCCTCCGTGGCAAGGCTGCGGCGACCGGGAAGGCCGAATGCTGCAACCGACGGCACCAGCTTACTGAGCAGATGTGAACAGCCGGTAAGCATTGGTAACAGGATGTAACGACCGTCCTCCTGTCAATGCACGCCATAACAGTCGACTGATTCTCGGCATACAATGTTTTATTGCATCCGTGTGAACGATTGCCGACCCGGAGTCCTGGCTACCCACGTGAAAGAACGGCATGGCTGAACCCCCTGAGCTGGATTCCGGCCCGAACCGGTCCGCGGTACTCGCAGAACTCCGCGCGCTGTTCCTGGATCGCCTCGCCAAGACCGCGCAAGCTGCGGGGGTGTTCTCGGCCGCCGGCATCGAGGCGTTGCGCCGCGGCAGCGGCCAGTTCTTCGACGACATGGCCTCCGGCGGTGGCCGCGCAGGCTTCGATAGCGCCCAAGGACTCACGGCATCGAACATCATGCTGGTGGACGACAACCAGCTGGAGTTGTCGATCCGGCTGGGCGACCTGTCGCGGCGGATCGACGAGGATTGTTCCAACGCACTGTTCAAGCTCTACCAGCGGTTCGTCACCCTGCTCGATCGTCCGGACCTGAGCGGTGCCGACAACCCCCTCGCGCCCGAAGGCGTCTGTCGGGGGCTCGCCGAGATGTTTGCCGAAATCAACGACACCCACGAGCAGTCGCTCGCCCGCCTCGCCGAGATCGCGACGCTGCTGGCGCAGGATATGCCGGTGCTGTACGCGGAACTGAACGAGTTGATGGCGCGGCATCGTGTCCGCGCGGCGAAGACGCAGGCACAGCCGAGCAGAGACCGCTCCGGCGACAGGCAAGGCGGGGGCGGCGGCTCGGACCCGATGGCCTCACTTCAGCAGGCGATCTTTTCGCGGCTGATGCCGGCGGGACAGGCGGTGGCCGGCGCTGCGATGGGTGTACCCGGCGGGGGCGCGGCCATCGGCGCCCCCGGGGATGTCGGCGGAATGCATCCGGCGGCGGCCGCCTACGGCGCGGCGATGTTCGAGCAACTGATGGGCCAGTTGAACCAGTGGCAGCGCCAGGGGCAGGCGGATCTGTTCGGCGGCGAGCCAGCCGGCGGTCCGGAAAACGCGTTGCACGCCCTGAAGTCGGGCGAAGTCGGTCCGCTGATGCGGGCGCAGGAGACGGCGGCACTCGATGTGCTGGCGTCATTGTTTGACGCCCTGTTCGACGATCCGCGGCTGGCCGATGCCGTCAAGGCGGCCATCGCGCGGCTGCAGATTCCGCTTCTGAAGGCCGCCATGCTGGATCCTTCGTTTTTCAGCGATCGCAATCACCCCGCCCGCGCACTCCTCGACACAATGGGCCAGGCGGCCGTCGGGCTCGGTCCCGAGGTCGACGGTGAGCATCCGGTCTGCGCTGAACTGCGCCGGGTGGCGATCGCCGTGCAGGCGGAGTTCGAACGCGACACCGACGTGTTCTCCGACCATGCGGCGGAACTGGAGACTTTCCTGGCCCGCCGCAATCACGACCTGCAGAGCGGCGCGCAGGCGTTCATTGCGTTGGCCCTGATGCAGGAGGAGCGCGACCTCGCCGCGCAAATGGCCCATCGGCTGGTCAGCACGCAGGCGGTTTCTGCGGCGCCGCCGGTGATTGCCGATTTCCTGCGCCGGGACTGGCAGAAAGTGCTGGTGTCCGCCTGGTTGGCCGGAGGCGAGGAAGGCAGCGCCTGGCACGACGGCACGGCCGTCGTGCGCGACCTCCTGTCGAGCGTTCAGCCCAAGCCCGACCCCGAGGAACGCAAGCGGGTGGCGATGCTGATACCGGGGCTGCTGCAGAAAATCAGGACCGGCCTCGATCAGATCGGCGTCACGCCCGAGGCGCGGGCGCCGTTTCTCGACGCCTGCTTCGCCTTGCAGACGGCCGTGCTGCGCGGCAAAGCGCCGGCCGCCGAGCCTGCACCGGCCGGCGACGAAGCGCTCGCCGCGGACCAGCTTGCGGTCGGCGGCGTGACGGAACTCCGTGTGCTGGAAATGAACGGACTCACGCTCAAATCCTTGCGCTTTGCCGATCCCGTCGCGATGGCCGCCGGCGATGCGGCCGATGACTTCGCCGTCGGCGACTGGGTCGAGTTCGAACTGCCGGATGGCAGCCGCCGCCGTGGCCGCCTGTGCTGGATGAGCCCGACCCTGGCGAATCCCCTGTTCGCCAATCCGGACTGGGACTGCGCAATCAGCGTCGCGCGGCCGATCCTGGAACGGCAGTTAGCCAACGGCAAGGCGTCGGCAGGCGGTGGTCAGTCGCTGTTCGACAGCGCGGCTGAAAAGGCGCTGCGTCGGAGTTCCTGATCACCCTGCAACTCGGCTGCCATCAAGCACGCCGCCACTTCAAAGTGGTCTGGCCGTGGCCCCCGGGTTACTTCACGACGGTATCGATCTTGATGCGCAGGCCTTTGGCGCCGGGCTTGACCGGCCCGACAGTGCCGGAGAGGTCGCCCGGCTTCGACTGAGCATCGCCGCCTTTGGCCACGCGCGCTTCGACGCGCACCGATTTCGCCGATGAGATCGTCCGCGTCGGCATGACGGCATTGCTGTCGTCGAGACGGAAATCCATCGGCAGGTCGGCCACGCGAACACGCAGCACGGCCAGCGGCATCGGGCCATCGTCGCCGCGGGCGAGGATGAACACGGTATCGCCGGGTGCCGCCTGGGTCTTGAGGTTCGCCGCCAGTTCGACGTGGCCGCTGACTGCAGCGCCGGCGGCAGCCGGCGCCTTCTTGATGCCGCCCTTTTGGCGCGCCTCGGCGATCACGCCGGCGAGTACCTTGGCGTCATCGGATGCGGGCGGCAATTGTGCCAGGGCTCGTTCCCAAATTTCCGCCGCCTTGCCGTAGTCATTGCGATTGAAGGCCGCGGTCCCGGCGAGCCACAGCGACTGCATGTGGTTGGGGTCTAGCTTCAGGGCCATGTTGACCAACTCCTCGGGGCGACCGTCGAGATTGCCGCCGGCATTGCTCGCCAGCAGATCGGCGTAATCGGCCAGCAGTTGCGGGTCCTGCTCGACCAGCGAGCCTGCCTTCTCGAATGCGCGAATTGCCTCGTCGGGACGGCGCATGACCTTGTAGGAGCGCGCCAGCATGGCCCAGCCCTGAAGGTTGTCGGGTTCCTTTTCGAGCTTGGCCGCCAGTGTTGCGACCATGCGATCGATGTCCGCGGAAGTCACGGCTTGCTGAGCCGTCTGATTCAACGCGTCCGGACTGCCCAGCCACATGTAGAAGCCGGCAGCAGCCAGCGGCAGCGCAACGATCAATCCGATCAAGGTGCGCATCGCGTGGGGCGCCGCGGCGACCGGCGCATCGGATTCCGCCGCGTCTTCCAGCAGCCGGCGCTGGAGTTCGGCGCGTGCCTGCTCGTAGTCGGCATCGTTCAACTGGCCGGACTTGCGGTCGCCTTCCAGCTCGGCCAGTTCGTCGCGGTAGATGGCGGCGTTGAGCGTCCGGCGCGTGCTGGCACCGGCGCGGCTGCGGCGCCACCAGGGCCGGGAAAGCAGGGCGAGCGTTACCGTCACCAGCAACGCGGCAGCAATCAGGAAAGGAATCATCAGTCGGCTTTCAGCAGCGCTTCGGCGCGCTTCTTCTCTTCATCGGTCAGGGCCGTCTCGACGACCTGTTTGCCGCGACGGCGCAGGTAAGTCACCAGGACGGCCATGCCGGCGATCAGGAACACGAAGGGGCCGAGCCAGAGCAGCCAGGTGGTCGGCTTCACCGGCGGCCGGTAGAGCACGAAATCGCCGTAGCGGCTGACGAGGAAGTCCTTGATCTCCTCGTCGCTCTTGCCCTGCTTGATCAGCGTACGCACCTCGCGGCGAAGATCCTCGGCCAGCTCGGCGTGCGATCCGGCCAGCGATTCGTTCTGGCAGACCAAGCAGCGCAACTCGCCGGCGATGTTGACCAGGCGCTGCTCGACGGCCTCGTCTGCGGCCAGCGGGGCGGCCTCCTTGCCCCAGGCAGCGGTCGCCAGCAGCAAGGCGGCGAAGAGTGCGGCGACGAACTTCACTTGTCGAGCTCTTTCACAAGCGGCAGGATCTTCTTCTCCAGTGCCTCGGGTGTGATGGGACCGATCTGCTTGTAGCGGATGGTGCCGGCCTTGTCGATCAGGTAGGTTTCCGGCACGCCATAGACACCGTAGTCGATGCCGACACGACCGTCGACGTCCAGCGCCGACAGAACGTAGGGGTTGCCATGCTGGCCGAGCCAGGCCGCAGCCCGTTCGCGCACCAGTTTCAGTTCCTCGGGCGGGGTCAGCTTGCTGGCATCGGTTTCACCGTCGCCGCGCACTTCCTTGTAGCTGAGACCGATGACGGGCGGCAGGCCGCCCTGCCGGGCGGCAGCCACCAGCAGCGGATGCTCGGCGCGGCAGGAAACGCACCACGACGACCAGACGTTGAGCAGCCAGACCTTGCCGAGCATCTCCTTGGGCGAGAAAGTCTTCTCGGCCGCGACCTGCGGCACTTCGAACATGGGGGCCGGCTTGCCGACCAGGGGCGAGGGCACTTCATGCGGGTCGAGCCTGAGGCCGACGGCGAGGAAACCGACGAGAACGACGAACACTATCAGCGGCAGGAGAAAACGATTCACGGTGTGGCGCCTTCCATGACGACATTCGAAGCGGCTGCTGACGACCGCACCTTGAGCCGGTAGCGGCGATCCAATGCCGCCGTCAGACCGCCCAAGGCCATCAGCAGGCAGCCGATCCAGATCCAGATGACGAAGGGCTTGTGATAGACCCGCACCGCCCAGGCGCCGTCGGGCAGCGGTTCGCCGAGGGAAACGTAGAGGTCGCCGGTGAGGCGGGTCTCGATGGCGGCTTCGGTCATAGGCATGGCCGAGGAGAAGTAGTTGCGCTTCTCGGGGTGCAGGTTCGTTACCAACTTGCCGTTCTTGGTGACCTCGACATCGCCGACGGAAGCTTGATAGTTGGGGCCGGGCATTTGCCTGATGCCGAGCAGGCGGAAAGTGTGGCCGCCGACCTCGGTGGTGTCGCCGACGGCCATACGGACGTCGCGCTCGGTCTGGTAGCCGCCGACCATGGTGACGCCGACGACGAATACCGCTACGCCGATGTGTGCGATCTGCATGCCCCAGAAGGAAGGCGGCGGCATGCCGGTCTTGATCCGGTCCAGCACCTGCAGCACGCACGATGCGGCAATCCAGGTAGCCAAGGCGAGCCCAAGGCCAATCAGCGGCGTCCATTGGCCCATGGCCAGGGGCAGGCCAGCGCCGGCGATCAGCGCGACGGCAAGAGGGATCCGCAGTCGCCGTGCGATGTCGCCGAGCTTGGCGTGCTTCCAGCGCGCGATGGGGCCGGCGGCGATCAGAACCAGCACCGGCACCATGACCACCACGAACACCAAGTTGAAATAGGGCGGGCCGACCGAAAGCTTGCCGAGGTTCAGGGCGTCGACCACCAGCGGGAAGACGGTACCGAGCAGGACGGTGCCGGCGGCGACCACCAGCAGCAGGCTATTGACCAGCAGCATCGTCTCGCGCGAGACCAGCGCGAAGGCGCCGCCCAGCGTGGTCTTCGGCGCCCGCCAGGCGAACAGCGTCAGCGATCCGCCGACGACCGCGGCGAGGAAGCCGAGGATGAATATGCCGCGGCGCGGATCGGTGGCGAAGGCATGCACCGAGGTCAGCACGCCGGAGCGGACCAGGAAGGTGCCCAGCAGCGATAGCGAAAACGCCCCGATGGCCAACAGCACGGTCAGGTTCTTGAAGCCGCCGCGCTTCTCGGTTACCGCCAGGGAATGGATGAGCGCCGTGCCCACCAGCCAGGGCATGAAGGAGGCGTTTTCGACCGGATCCCAGAACCACCAGCCGCCCCAGCCGAGTTCGTAGTAAGCCCAGTAGCTG
>JBGOZF010000068.1:0-26040 GCA_041480065.1 Rhodocyclaceae bacterium | reverse complement strand
CGATCATGGCAAAAGGCAAGTTTGAGCGTACGAAGCCGCACGTGAATGTGGGGACGATTGGTCACGTAGACCATGGCAAGACGACGTTGACGGCGGCGATCACGACCGTGTTGTCGGCGAAGTATGGTGGCGAGGCGAAAGCCTATGACCAGATTGATGCCGCACCGGAAGAGAAGGCGCGCGGTATCACCATCAACACTGCCCACGTCGAGTACGAGACGGCGAACCGTCACTACGCCCACGTGGACTGCCCGGGCCACGCCGACTACGTCAAGAACATGATCACCGGTGCCGCCCAGATGGACGGCGCCATCCTGGTCGTGAGTGCTGCCGACGGCCCCATGCCCCAGACGCGCGAGCACATCCTGCTGGCTCGCCAGGTCGGCGTGCCCTACATCATCGTCTACATGAACAAGTGCGACATGGTCGATGATGCCGAACTGCTCGAACTCGTCGAAATGGAAGTGCGCGAGCTCCTGTCCAAGTACGAATTCCCGGGTGACGACATTCCCATCATCAAGGGCTCCGCGCTCAAGGCCATGGAAGGCGACAAGGGCGAACTCGGCGAAGGCTCGATCATGAAGCTGGCCGAAGCTCTCGACAGCTACATCCCGACGCCCGAGCGCGCGATTGATCTGCCCTTCCTGCTGCCGATCGAAGACGTCTTCTCCATCTCCGGCCGCGGCACCGTGGTGACGGGCCGGGTCGAACGTGGTGTCGTCAAGGTTGGCGAAGAAATCGAGATCGTCGGCATTCGTCCCACCGTCAAGACCATCTGCACCGGCGTCGAAATGTTCAGGAAGCTCCTGGACCAAGGCCAGGCCGGAGACAACGTTGGCGTGCTGCTGCGCGGCACCAAGCGGGAAGAAGTCGAGCGTGGCCAAGTGCTGGCCAAGCCGGGCTCAATCACCCCGCACACCCACTTCCTGGCCGAAGTCTATGTCCTGAGCAAGGACGAAGGCGGACGTCACACCCCGTTCTTCAACGGCTACCGGCCGCAGTTCTACTTCCGGACGACGGACGTCACCGGCAGCATTGAACTGCCGGCGGGGACCGAGATGGTGATGCCGGGCGACAACATCCAGATGACGGTGAAGCTGATTGCGCCGATCGCGATGGAAGAAGGCCTGCGCTTCGCCATCCGCGAAGGCGGCCGTACCGTCGGCGCCGGCGTCGTCGCCAAGGTCATCGAGTAATTCTGCTCTTGCCACAATGGCGAACGGGCGGTAGAATGCCGCCCTTTCGCGTTTTGCGCTTCGGCGCACTGCTCTTTAAGGGATAGTCATGCAGAACCAGAAGATTCGCATCCGCCTCAAGGCCTTCGATTACAAGCTGATCGACCAGTCGGCTCTTGAGATCGTGGATACGGCCAAGCGCACCGGCGCCGTTGTGCGTGGCCCCGTGCCCCTGCCGACGCGCATCGAGCGTTTCGATATATTGCGTTCCCCGCACGTGAACAAGACATCCCGTGACCAGTTCGAAATCCGCACTCATCTGCGTTTGATGGACATCATCGATCCGACCGACAAGACGGTCGACGCGCTGATGAAGCTGGATCTGCCGGCTGGCGTGGACGTGGAAATCAAGTTGCAATAAGCAGTTTTCGCCGTCGGCGGTTTTTTGGCGCCGGTGGAATGTGCAGTACTAATCGGGTCCCGGCCAATCGCAGCCGGGGTTAGGAGAAAAAATGAGTCTGGGCCTTGTTGGACGCAAGGTTGGCATGACGCGCGTGTTTGCCGAGGATGGTTCCACCGTCCCGGTCACCGTGCTCGACGTGTCGAACAACCGCGTCACTCAAATCAAGACGCCTGAGAGCGACGGCTATGCCGCCATCCAGGTGACTTTCGGCAAGCGCCGCGCCAGCCGGGTTGGCAAACCCCTGGCAGGGCATCTTGCCAAGGCTGGCGTCGAAGCCGGTCATATCCTCAGGGAATTTCCGGTCGATAACACGGAACTGGCGAATTTCAAGCCGGGCGACGTGATTGCCGTCACGATTTTCCAGGCGGGCCAGATGGTCGACGTTTCCGGTACCACGATTGGTAAGGGTTACGCCGGCGCTATCAAGCGTCACCACTTCTCGTCGAACCGCGCATCGCACGGCAACTCGGTATCGCACAACTCGGCGGGCTCGATCGGCATGGCGCAGGATCCTGGTCGCGTGTTCCCGGGCAAGCGGATGGCCGGCCATCTCGGCGATGTTGCCAGCACCATGTTGAATCTTGAAGTGGTGCGTGTCGACGAGGCCCGTCAATTGCTGCTGGTCAAGGGTGCTGTTCCCGGTGCCAAGGGTGGCGATGTAGTCGTCCGTCCTGCGGTCAAGGCCGGCAAGCCGGCTGGCAAGTGAGGACGCCATGGAACTGAAACTGATCAATGACAAGGGCCAGCAGGCATCGACCGTCGCCGCGTCCGATGCGCTGTTCGGTCGCGACTACAACGAAGCGCTGGTGCATCAGGTCGTGGTGGCCTATCAGGCCAATGGCCGTGCCGGCAACCGCGCCCAGTTGACGCGTGCCGAGGTGCATCACAGCACCAAGAAGCCTTTCCGCCAGAAGGGTACGGGCCGCGCCCGCGCCGGCATGACCTCCTCGCCGCTGTGGCGCGGCGGTGGCCGCATCTTCCCGAACAAGCCGGACGAGAACTTCACGCAGAAGATCAACCGCAAGATGTATCGCGCCGGCCTTGCTGCGATCCTGTCGCAGTTGGCGCGCGAGGACCGTCTGGTGGTGGTCGAAAACTTCGCCGTCGAAGCGCCCAAGACCAAGCTGGTCGCCCAGAAGCTGAAGGGCATGGGTCTCGATTCGGTCCTGGTCATCACCGACACCATGGACGACAACCTGATGCTCGCTTCGCGCAACCTGCCCAACGTGCTGGTGCTGGAAGCCCATCAGGCGGACCCGGTGTCGCTGGTGCGCTTCCCGAAGGTGCTGATGACCAAGGGCGCCATCGCCAAGATGGAGGAGATGCTGGCATGAGCACGAAATTCAACGAAGAGCGTCTGTTGCAGGTGCTGCTGGCGCCGCAGATCTCCGAAAAGGCCACCTACGTCGCCGACAAGAACGAGCAGGTGATCTTCATCGTCGCGCCGGACGCCACCAAGCCCGAAATCAAGGCGGCGGTGGAACTGCTGTTCAAGGTCCAGGTCGAGTCGGTCCAGGTCGCCAACCTCAAGGGCAAGACCAAGCGCTTCGGCCGCAGCATGGGTCGTCGCAGCGACGTCAGAAAGGCCTTTGTCTGCCTCAAGCCCGGCCAGGAAATCAACTTCGCCGAAGGGGGGGCCGCGTAAATGGCACTCGTCAAAGTCAAGCCGACTTCCGCCGGTCGCCGCGGCGTCGTCAAGGTCGTCAACCCCAATCTGCACAAGGGGCGGCCGATCGACGCGCTGATCGAGAAGAAGACCAGCAAGGCCGGCCGCAACAACCACGGCCACATCACCACGCGTCATCAGGGTGGCGGTCACAAGCAGCATTACCGGGTCGTCGACTTCAAGCGCAACAAGGATGGCGTCGTGGCCAAGGTTGAGCGCTTGGAGTACGACCCCAACCGCTCGGCCAACATCGCCCTGCTGCTCTATGCCGACGGCGAGCGTCGCTACATCATCGCCACCAAGGGCATGGTCGTCGGCCAGGAAGTGATCAGCGGCTCCGAGGCGCCGATCAAATCCGGCAACACCCTGCCAATCCGCAACATTCCGGTCGGTACCACGATTCATTGCATTGAGCTGCAACCCGGCAAGGGCGCACAGCTGGCACGTTCGGCCGGCACCTCGGTGCAACTGCTGGCCCGCGAAGGCAGCTATGCCCAGGTGCGTTTGCGTTCCGGCGAAATTCGCCGCATCCACGTCGAATGCCGCGCCACCATCGGCGAGGTCGGCAACGAGGAAAACAACCTGCGCAAGATCGGCAAGGCCGGTGCGCAGCGCTGGCGCGGCATTCGCCCGACGGTGCGCGGCACGGCCATGAACCCGGTCGATCACCCGCATGGCGGCGGCGAAGGCCGCACCGGCGAGGGCCGTGTTCCCGTCAGCCCCTGGGGTCAGCCAACCAAGGGTTATCGCACCCGCAGCAACAAGCGTACGGACGTCATGATCGTCCAGCGCAGGCCGAAAGGTAAGAGGTAAGCCATGGCACGTTCAGTTAAGAAGGGCCCCTTCGTCGACGACCATCTCATCAAGAAGGTCGACGCTGCGCGCGCCTCAAACGACAAGCGTCCGATCAAGACCTGGTCGCGTCGCTCCACCGTCCTGCCCGACTTCGTCGGCCTGACCATTGCCGTTCATAACGGCAAACAACATATTCCGGTCTATGTGTCCGAGAACATGGTCGGCCACAAGCTCGGTGAGTTTGCTCACACCCGCACCTTCAAAGGCCACACGGCCGGCAAGAAGGCCGCGGTGGCCAAGAGGTAAGCGACGATGGAAACCAACGCAACTCTCCGCGGCGTGCGCCTGTCGGAACAGAAGGGCCGGCTTGTTGCCGACCAGATTCGCGGCAAGCCGGTTGACCAGGCTCTCAGCATTCTGGCTTTCAGCCCGAAAAAGGGCGCCGGCATCATCAAGAAGGTGCTCGAATCGGCCATCGCCAATGCCGAGCACAATGACGGTGCCGACATCGATACCCTGAAGGTCAAGACCATATTCGTCGAAAAGGGCACGGTTCTGAAACGCTTTACAGCTCGCGCCAAGGGCCGCGGCAACCGCATCATCAAGCCCACCTGCCACATTTTCCTGACCGTCGGCGACTAAGGAGCATTCATGGGACAAAAGATTCATCCGACCGGTTTCAGGCTTTCGGTCACGCGCGACTGGGGTTCCCGCTGGTATGCAAACAGCAAGGCATTCCCGCAGATGCTGCTGGGCGACATCGAAGTTCGCGAATACCTGAAGAAGAAGCTGGCGCATGCGTCGGTCGGCCGCGTTATCATCGAGCGCCCGGCCAAGAATGCGCGCGTCACCGTCTTCTCGGCCCGCCCCGGCGTCGTCATCGGTAAGAAGGGCGAAGACATCGAGGCCCTGAAGAGCGACTTGCAGCGCCGCATGGGTGTGCCAGTGCACGTGAACATCGAAGAAATCCGCAAGCCGGAAACCGATGCCCAGTTGATCGCCGATTCCATCGCCCAGCAGCTTGAGAAGCGCATCATGTTCCGTCGTGCCATGAAGCGCGCGATGCAAAATGCCATGCGCCTCGGCGCCCAGGGCATCAAGATCATGAGTTCGGGCCGTCTGAACGGGGCGGAGATCGCGCGCACCGAGTGGTACCGCGAAGGCCGCGTGCCGCTGCATACGCTGCGCGCCGATATCGACTACGGTACCTCGGAAGCCAAGACTACGTACGGCATCATTGGCATCAAGGTCTGGGTATTCAAGGGCGAGATGTTGACCAAGAGCGAGCAGGCCGCCCTGGTTCCGGAAGCTCCGTCGGAAGAGACGCTGCGTCGGCCGCGCAAGCCGGCTACAGGGCCTCGGGGTGACGGCGAAGGTGCCGGCAAGCCCGCTGCCAAGCGTTCCAGCGCTACGCGCAAGCCGGCCGCAGCCAAGACGGCTGAGGAAGCAAAACCGGAACCGGCGCCAGCACCGACAGCAGAGCCCGCCAAGCCCGCGGTCAAGCGCGTGCGCAAGCCGGCCGCTGGCACGGAAGGTAAGGAGTAATAAACCATGCTGCAACCAGCACGCAGAAAATACCGTAAGGAACAGAAGGGCCGCAACACGGGTGTCGCCACGCGTGGCGCCAAGGTCAGTTTCGGCGAATACGGCCTCAAGGCCATCGGCCGGGGCCGCCTGACGGCGCGTCAGATCGAGGCCGCCCGTCGCGCCATGACGCGCCACATCAAGCGCGGTGGCCGCATCTGGATTCGCATTTTTCCGGACAAGCCGATTTCCAAGAAGCCGGCCGAAGTCCGCATGGGTAACGGCAAGGGCTCGCCCGAGTACTGGGTCGCGGAGATCCAGCCGGGCAAGGTTCTCTACGAAATGGATGGCGTCGACGAGACGCTGGCGCGCGAGGCATTCAAGCTGGCGGCTGCCAAGCTGCCTCTGGAAACCGCCTTCGTTACCCGTCATCTGGGGTAAGACATGAAAGCGAACGAACTGAGACAGAAGAACGATGCCGAGCTGACCAAGGAGCTGCTGGATCTGCGCAAGGCGCAGTTTTCCTTGCGCATGCAACTGGCCACCCAGCAACTCAATAATTCCAGCCAACTCGGCAAGGTGCGCAAGGACATCGCGCGCATCAAGACCATCCAGCGTGAAAAGGCGGGTGCCAAATGACCCAAGCCAGTGAAACCCAGAAAGTGCGCCGCACCCTGCAGGGGCGCGTCGTCAGCGACAAAATGGCCAAGACGGTTACCGTGCTGGTCGAACGCCGCGTCAAGCACCCGGTGATCGGCAAGGTGATGATCCGCTCGAAGAAGTACCATGCCCATGTCGAAGGCATCGAGGCTGCCGCCGGCGATTTGGTGCAGATCGAGGAATGCGCCCCGATTTCGCGCACCAAATCCTGGCGCGTGACGCAGGTGATGGAGAAATCGCGCGCAATTTGAGCGCGGCAGTGCAGATAGTCGTTGACACGCCAGAGGCAGGCCAATAAAATTCTGCCTCTTTGCCGAGGCTGGGCTTCAAGAACGCCAGCCAGGTTTTCCGACCCGGACGGGTTCCAAGACTGACCGTGCCATCCTTGGTGGTGTGGATTAAGTTGGAGATATGTAATGATCCAAATGCAGTCGATCCTCGACGTCGCCGACAACACCGGCGCACGCGCGGTCATGTGTATCAAGGTGTTGGGCGGCTCCAAGCGTCGCTACGCCGGTATTGGCGACGTCATCAAGGTCAGCATCAAGGATGCTGCGCCGCGTGGCCGCGTCAAGAAGGGCGAAATCTACAGCGCCGTGGTCGTTCGCACGGCCAAGGGTGTGCGTCGTCCCGACGGTTCGCTGGTCAAGTTCGACGGCAACGCGGCGGTGCTGCTCAACAACAAGTTGGAGCCAATCGGCACCCGCATCTTCGGCCCGGTGACGCGCGAACTGCGCACCGAGCGCTTCATGAAGATCGTCTCCCTGGCGCCCGAAGTTCTGTAAGGATTCGGCTATGAACAAGATTCGCAAAGGCGATGCCGTCATCGTCGTCGCCGGCAAAGACAAGGGTAAGCGTGGCACCGTGCTCAACCGCGTTGACGACGAGCAGTTGCTGGTCGAAGGCATCAATCGCGTCAAGAAGCACACCAAGCCCAATCCGATGAAGGGGCAGCCGGGCGGCATCGTCGAAAAGGAGATGCCGATCCATATTTCCAATGTCGCGCTGTTCAACCCCGTCAGCAAGAAGGGTGATCGCGTTGGCTTCAAGACGCTCGACGACGGCCGCAAGGTGCGGGTCTTCAAGTCGAACGGCGAAGTGGTGGACGCGTAAGGATCAAATATGGCGCGCTTACAGGAATTCTACAAACAGACCGTGGTTCCGCAGTTGCGGGAGAAGTTCGGCTACCAGTCGATCATGGAAGTACCGCGGATTACCAAGATCACGCTCAACATGGGCGTCGGCGAGGCCGTTGGTGACAAGAAGATATTGGAAAACGCCGTTGGCGACATGACCAAGATCGCCGGCCAGAAGCCGGTCGTTACCAAGGCCAAGAAGGCCATCGCCGGGTTCAAGATCCGCGAAGGCTATCCGATCGGCTGCATGGTGACCTTGCGCGGAACCCGAATGTTCGAGTTTCTCGATCGTTTCGTCACCATTGCCATGCCGCGCATCCGCGACTTCCGCGGCGTCGGCGGCAAGGGTTTCGATGGTCGCGGCAACTACAACATCGGTGTCCGGGAACAGATCATCTTCCCGGAAATCGAGTACGACAAGATCGATACGCTGCGTGGCATGAATATCAGCATCACCACGACGGCAAAGACGGATGCGGAAGCGAAGGCGCTTCTGGCCGCTTTCAAATTCCCCTTCAAGAACTGAGGGAAACATGGCGAAACTTGCACTGAAGAACCGCGAAGCAAAGCGTGCCAAAACGGTGGCGAAGTATGCCGTCAAGCGCGCCGAGCTCATCGCCATCATCAATGACGCCAAGCTGTCTGAGGATGACCGCATGGCGGCCCGCCTCAAGCTTCAGCAGCTGCCGCGCAATGCCTCCCCGTCCCGCCAGCGTAACCGCTGCGCGCTGACCGGGCGTCCGCGCGGCGTGTTCCGCAAGTTTGGTTTGTGTCGCAACAAGCTGCGCGAGATTGCCATGCGCGGCGAAGTGCCCGGCATGACCAAGGCCAGCTGGTAAGGAGATCGACGAATGAGCATGACCGATCCGATCGCCGATATGCTGACGCGCATTCGCAATGCGCAGATGGCCGAGAAAGTGGCCGTCAGCATGCCGTCCTCAAAGATTAAAGTTGCCATCGCCAAGGTCCTCAAGGCCGAAGGCTATATCGATGAATTTGTCGTTCGCGACGGCGATGGCAAAGCCCAACTCGACATCGCCCTCAAGTACTACGCCGGACGGCCCGTCATCGAACGCATCGAACGCGTGTCGAAGCCGGGGCTACGTGTATATAAGGGCAAGGATGATCTGCCGCGCGTGATGAATGGCCTTGGTATCGCCATTGTGTCCACGCCGCAGGGTGTCATGACCGATCGCCGGGCGCGCGCTACCAACACTGGTGGCGAAGTGCTCTGCATCGTGGCGTAAGGAGAGCACCATGTCCCGTATCGCCAAATATCCCGTCGCGCTGCCCAAAGGCGTCGAAGTGACGCTCGGCGGCGCCGAAATCAGCGTCAAGGGCCCGCTCGGCACGCTCAAGCAAAACATGCTGCCGGCAGTGACGATCGAACAGGACGGCGACAAGCTGCAGGTCCGCGCGGTCGAGGGCAAGCCCGAAGCCGGTGCCATGTCGGGCACCATGCGCGCGCTGGTGGCCAACATGGTCAACGGCGTCACCAAGGGCTTCGAAAAGAAGCTGAACCTGGTCGGCGTCGGCTACAAGGCGCAGGCGCAGGGTGCCAAGCTGAATCTCAGCCTGGGCTTCTCGCATCCGATCGTGCATGACATGCCGAACGGCATCAAGGTTGAGACGCCAACGCCGACGGAAATCATCATCAAGGGTATCGACCGGCAACTGGTCGGTCAGGTGGCTGCCGAAGTGCGCGCTTACCGTTCCCCCGAACCCTACAAGGGCAAGGGCGTGCGTTATGCGGCCGAGGTGGTCGTCATCAAGGAAACCAAGAAGAAGTAAGGGCGCGTAAATCATGGAAAAGAAAGAAGCTCGTTTGCGCAGGGCGCGCAAAACCCGCGCCAAGATTGCGGAGCTCAAGATGGTGCGCCTCGCGGTGCATCGCTCCAATTGCCACATCTATGCGCAGATTTTCTCCGGTTGCGGCACCCAGGTACTGGCCGCAGCCTCCACTGCTGAAGTCGACGTCAAGAAGCAGCTGCCCAAGGGTGGTAGCGTCGATGCAGCTAAGGCGGTCGGCAAGCTGATCGCAGAGCGCGCCAAGGCCAAGGGCATCGAAGAAGTGGCCTTTGACCGTTCCGGCTTCCGTTATCACGGCCGCGTCAAAGCGCTGGCCGAGGCTGCCCGCGAAAGCGGCCTCAAGTTCTAAGCGCTAAATCGAGCGAGACGAATATGGCTAAACCGCAAGGCAGGAAACAGCAGCAGACCAACGAAGAGCGCGACGATGGCATGCGCGAGAAGATGGTCTCCATCAACCGCGTCACCAAGGTGGTGAAGGGCGGGCGTATTCTCGGCTTCGCCGCGCTTACCGTGGTTGGCGATGGTGATGGCACCATAGGCATGGGCAAGGGCAAGTCCCGCGAAGTGCCGGTGGCTGTCCAGAAGGCAATGGAAGAAGCCCGGCGCAAGATGACCAAGATCAAATTGAACAAGGGCACGCTGCACCACTCGGTGACCGGAAAGCATGGTGCCACCACGGTGCTGATGTCGCCGGCGGCGGCGGGTACCGGCGTCATCGCCGGCGGCCCGATGCGGGCCGTGTTCGAGGTGATCGGCATTACCGACGTCGTCGCCAAGTGCATCGGCTCGACCAACCCTTACAACCTGGTTCGCGCCACGCTCAATGGCCTCACCGCCATGAGCACGCCGTCGGAAATTGCCGCCAAGCGTGGCAAGAGCATTCAGGACATCATGGAGTAAGCCATGGCTGAGAAGAAGATCAAGGTGACGCTGGTCAAGAGCGTCATCGGCACCAAGCAGGACCACCGCGCCACCGTGCGCGGTCTGGGTCTGCGCAAGCTGAACAGCAGCGCCGAACTGCCGGATACGCCGGCCGTGCGCGGAATGATCCACAAGGTCGCCTACTTGGTGAAGTGCGAGGGCTGAACATGGAACTCAACAACCTGAAACCCGGCGCCGGCGCCAAGCACGCCAGAAAGCGTGTCGGTCGCGGAATCGGCAGCGGTCTAGGCAAGACTGCGGGGCGCGGCCACAAAGGCCAGAAGTCACGTGCCGGCGGCTTCCACAAGGTCGGCTTCGAAGGCGGTCAGATGCCGCTGCAACGTCGTTTGCCCAAGCGCGGCTTCGTTTCTCTGACTGGCGACCGCAACGTCGAAGTGCGCCTGTCCTCGCTGGAGAAGCTGCCTGTCGACGAGATCGACCTGCTGACACTGAAGCAGGCCGGCGTGGTACCGGCCAACGCCTTGTCGGCCAAGGTGATCCTGAACGGCAAGCTGACTCGCAAGGTCAATCTCAAGGGCATTGGTGCCAGCAAGGGTGCCAAGGCAGCCATCGAAGCGGCCGGCGGTTCGGTCGCCGAGATCGCGGCGGCCTGATCGAGCGGATTAGGAAACGGGAACCGTGGCGACCCCAGCGGCAAATACACTCGGCAAGACCGGCAAGTTCGGCGACCTTTGGCGCCGGCTGTGGTTCCTGCTGGGCGCGCTGATCGTCTATCGGGTTGGTACCCATATTCCCGTGCCGGGCATCGACCCGCACCGGCTGGCCGAGTTGTTCCAGGGCCAGCAAGGCGGCATCCTCGGCATCTTCAACCTGTTCTCCGGCGGCGCGCTGAAGCGCTTCACCATCTTTGCGCTGGGCATCATGCCCTACATCTCTTCCTCGATCATCATGCAGCTCATGACGATCGCGGTGCCTTCGCTCGAACAACTGAAGAAGGAAGGCGAGGCGGGCCGGCGCAAGATCACTCAATACACCCGTTATGGCACCGTTGGCCTTGCCCTGTTCCAGGGCCTCGGCATCGCCGTCGCCCTGGAATCCCAAGCCGGACTGGTGCTTGACCCGGGCATGATGTTCCGCCTGGTGACGGTGATGACCCTGGTCACCGGTACCATGTTCCTGATGTGGCTCGGCGAGCAGATTACCGAGCGCGGCCTCGGCAACGGCATTTCCATCATCATCTTTGCCGGTATCGCCGCCGGCTTGCCAAGTGCCCTGGGCGGCCTGTTCGAGTTGATTCGTAACCAGGCTTGGGGCCCGCTCTCCGCCTTGATCGGTTTGTTCATCTGCGCGCTGGTTGCTTTGGTCACCGCGTTCGTGGTCTTCGTCGAGCGGGGCCAGCGCAAGATTCTGGTGAACTACGCCAAGCGTCAGGTCGGCAACAAGATCTATGGCGGCCAGAGTTCGCACCTGCCGTTGAAGCTCAACATGTCGGGCGTCATACCGCCGATCTTCGCTTCTTCGATCATCCTGTTCCCCGCCACCGTGGCCGGCTGGTTCGGCTCCTCGGAAGGCATGACCTGGCTGAAGGACATCGCGGCGACGCTGTCGCCCGGGCAGCCGATCTACGTCATGCTCTACGCTGCGGCGATCATCTTCTTCTGCTTCTTCTACACCGCGCTGGTCTTCAACTCGAAGGAGACGGCCGACAATTTGAAGAAGAGCGGCGCCTTCGTACCCGGCATTCGCCCGGGCGATCAGACTGCCCGCTATATCGACAAGATCCTCATGCGTCTGACGCTGGTCGGGGCGGCCTACGTCACCCTCGTTTGCCTGCTGCCCGAATTCCTTATCCTGAAGTGGAACGTGCCGTTCTACTTCGGCGGTACATCGCTGCTGATCATCGTTGTGGTCACCATGGACTTCATGTCCCAGGTGCAGGCCTACATCATGTCGCATCAGTATGAGAGCCTGCTGAAGAAGGCAAACTTCAAGGGAGGCGGGTTCCCGACGGTCCGCTGAGCGAATGTCGAAGGAAGACGTTATTGAAATGCAGGGGGAGGTCGAGGAAAACCTTCCCAACGCGACGTTCAGGGTGAAGCTGGAAAACGGCCATGTGGTTCTGGGCCATATTTCCGGCAAGATGCGCATGCATTACATTCGCATCCTGCCGGGCGACAAGGTGACCGTACAGTTGACCCCGTACGATCTGACCAGGGGGCGGATTGTTTTCCGCGCCAAGTGACAGAGAACAGGTTTTCGGAGAAAGATCATGAAAGTCAATGCATCGGTAAAGAAGATGTGCCGCAAGTGCAAAGTGATCCGCCGCAAGGGCGTGGTGCGCATCATCTGCGCCGATCCGCGCCACAAGCAGCGCCAGGGTTGATCAAGTTGTCAGGCATGGATATAATTGTCGGTTCCCCGTTTCTAGCCGACGTTTCGACAGAGTCTAGTTTCAGCGATAGATAGGTAAGCATATGGCTCGTATCGCAGGCGTAAATATTCCGAATCACCAGCACACCGAGATTGCGCTGACCGCGATCTATGGCATCGGCCGGCCGCGCGCGCAGAAGATCTGCGATGCCGCCGGTATCAAGCGCTCGGCCAAGATCAAGGATCTCACCGACGCCGAGATGGATCGCCTGCGCGAAGAGGTGGGCCGCTTCTCCGTCGAGGGCGACCTGCGCCGTGAAGTCACCATGAGCATCAAGCGGCTCATGGACCTTGGCTGCTACCGCGGCGTGCGCCATCGCCGTGGCCTGCCGGTGCGCGGCCAGCGTACCCGCACCAATGCCCGTACCCGTAAAGGCCCGCGCAAGGCGATTGCCGCGGCGAAGAAGTAATCAGGAAACCGACACATGGCCAAGCCCCAGACTAAAGTCCGCAAGAAGGTCAAGAAGAACGTTGCCGAGGGCATCGCCCACGTGCATGCCTCTTTCAACAACACCATCATCACCATCACCGACCGCCAGGGCAACGCCTTGTCGTGGGCGACCTCCGGTGGTGCCGGCTTCAAGGGCTCGCGCAAGTCGACCCCCTTCGCCGCCCAGGTAGCGGCCGAGGCTGCCGGCAAGGCCGCGCAGGAATGCGGCGTCAAGAACCTGGAAGTGCGCATCAAGGGCCCCGGGCCCGGCCGCGAATCGGCGGTGCGCGCCCTCAATGCCCTGGGCATGAAGATCACCAGCATCACCGACATCACGCCGGTGCCCCACAATGGCTGCCGGCCGCCCAAGCGCCGCCGCATCTAAGGAATAGAGGAGCTAACCAGTGGCCCGCAATCTCGACCCCAAATGCCGCCAATGCCGCCGCGAGGGAGAAAAACTCTTCCTCAAGGCCGAAAAGTGTTTCACCGACAAGTGCTCGATAGAGCGTCGTTCCTATGCGCCCGGTCAGCACGGCCAGAAGTCCGGCCAGCGTCTGTCCGGCTACGGCCAGCAACTGCGTGAGAAGCAGAAGATTCGCCGCATCTACGGCATCCTCGAGCGCCAGTTCCGCAAGAGCTTCGCCGAGGCCGAACGCCGCAAGGGCCAGACCGGCGAGAACCTGCTCCAGTTGCTGGAGTCGCGCCTGGATTCGATCGCCTACCGCATGGGTTTTGGCGGTTCGCGTGCCGAAGCGCGCCAACTGGTCCGCCACAACGGCGTTCTGGTCAATGGCAAGCGGGTCAATATCCCTTCCTACAACGTGCGCCCCGGCGATGTCGTGCAATTGACGGAAGCCGCCCGTGGCCATCTCCGTACCAAGGCCGCCATCGAAGCCGCCGAGTCGCGCGGTTTCCCTGAGTGGCTGGAAGTGAACGCCAAGGAAGCCCGGGGCGTGTTCAAGGCATTCCCGTCGCGCGACGAGTTGCCTGCGTCGCTCAACGAAGGCCTGGTGGTCGAACTGTATTCGCGCTAACCCATAGTCGGCGCCTCCGGGGCTCGCAGCCCCCAGGCGCCATTGTCTTGAAGGAATGCAGATGCAAAGCAACGCGCTTCTGAAACCGCGGATCATCGATGTACAGACGCTTTCCCCCGTTCACGCCCGGGTGGTGATGGAGCCGTTCGAGCGTGGCTACGGCCACACCCTCGGCAACGCCCTGCGCCGCATCCTGTTGTCGTCCATGCCCGGCGCGGCGCCTACCGAAGTCACGATCGACGGCGTTCTCCACGAGTACTCGACGCTCGAAGGCGTGCGCGAAGACGTTGTCGACATCCTGCTGAACATGAAGGGCGTCGTGCTGAAGATGCATAGTCGCGCCGAAGCGACGCTGCAGTTGTCCAAGAAGGGCGAAGGCGTCGTCACCGCCGGCGACATCGAAACCGGCCACGACGTCGAGATCATCAATCCCGGCCACGTGATCGCCCACGTCGCTCCCGGCGGCAAGCTCGACATGCAGATCAAGGTCGAGACCGGCCGTGGCTACGAGCCCGCCAACGCGCGTCCCGCCGCCAAGGAAAACAAGGGCATCGGCCGCATCCTGATGGATGCCTCGTTCAGCCCGGTGCGCCGCGTCAGCTATCAGGTCGAATCCGCCCGCGTCGAGCAGCGCACCGACCTCGACAAGCTGATCATCGACATCGAGACCAACGGCGCCGTCGATCCGGAAGAATCCATCCGCTACGCTGCCCGCATCCTCATGGAACAGCTTTCCGTGTTTGCGGATCTGGAAGGCACGCCGATTTCCGTCGAAGCGCCCAAGGCCGCCGCGGTCGATCCCATCCTGCTGCGCCCGGTTGATGACCTCGAACTGACGGTGCGTTCCGCCAACTGCCTGAAGGCGGAAAACATCTATTACATCGGCGACCTGATCCAGCGCACCGAGACCGAACTCCTGAAGACCCCGAACCTGGGCCGCAAGTCGCTCAACGAGATCAAGGAAGTCCTGGCCTCGCGCGGTCTGACCCTCGGCATGAAGCTGGAGAACTGGCCGCCCGCCGGCCTCGAGAAGCTGGGCTAATCAACCTTTCCTAACTATTAACCGGCCGCTAGCCTTGCGCGGCGGCCGCAAAACACAAAGGAAATCACCATGCGCCACGGTAACGGTTACCGCAAACTCAACCGCACGTCCTCGCACCGCGAGGCGATGTTCCGCAACATGGCCGTGTCGCTGCTGCGTCACGAAGCCATCAAGACCACGCTGCCGAAGGCCAAGGAACTGCGCCGCGTCGTCGAGCCGCTGATCACCCTCGGCAAGGTCGCCAACCTGGCCAACCGCCGTCTCGCTTTCGACCGCCTGCGCGATCGCGAGATCGTCGGCAAGCTGTTCGACGAAATCGGCCCACGCTACCAGGCTCGTCCCGGTGGCTACCTGCGTATCCTGAAGATGGGCTTTCGGGATGGCGACAATGCGCCGATGGCCTTCGTCGAATTGCTGGATCGTCCGGAAGTCGATGCCGTGACCCAGGTTCCGACCGCCGACTAAGTCGCGGCGCGTCCAGTTGCGATAAGAAGAGGCCGGGGACCCCCGGCCTTTTTGCTTTGTGTGCCCGGTGCGGCGATTGCCGATCAGCCAAAAGCCGGAACGCCCAGGTACGAAGGCTGATTGCTGGCGGGGCGACCGTAGCCGGTCGATACGGCGCGAGATGACCTGGATTGCGGCCCCGGCTCTCCCGTCAGAATCAGCAGGTCCGGCCGATAGATGCCGAAACGGCGCAGGAGCCTGACCGCAAGCTCGATGGCGATGTTCTCCTCGTAGGGCAGACCGGCATCGACGGCTTCTTCGGGCGCGAATCTTCCCAGGGTTACGTTCGGCGAATGCATGATCACGGCCATCTTGGTCATCAGTTCGACCTGTCCGGCCACTCCATCGGCGTCGATGAAGGCGCGTGCCTCGGGCTCGGTCGCCACCACGTGGTTCACGCTGCCGTCGGGGGCGCGCAGGCAGGACAGCTTCAGCCGACGACCGCTCCAATGCGCCAGCGCATCAGCCAGGATCCACGAGCCGTCCGAGCGCCAACTGGCGCCTTTCGGCAGCAGAGCTTTCTGCTCCGGTTTGCGCAGGAAGCGGCGCAAGCGCCGGCCGAACGGAGTGCTATTGACGACCCGATTGTCCGGGTTGATGGTCTGATATCGCATGGCGCATACCTCTTCGCTCCGCCGGCCTCTGGACTGTAGCGATCAAGTGCCGGAATTTGTCGGTTTCTGCCGTTTCAGGACGGGTGCGAGACCGCGCGTACCGCATCCTGAACCCGGATCGGGGGGAAACTCCCGATCACGTTGCTTACCAGCAAATGCCTTGCCAGCCGGGGGCGCAGGCGTGACTCGATCCGGACAAATGCTTGCTGCGATTCCAGACGCCGCCGGGCAGCGGCCAGGGCATCGGTCAAACAGCCGAACTACCGCCGACGCAGGAGGGTGTAGAGAGAAAGCAGGAAGAAGCCGGTGAAGAGAATGAGTGACCACTCGGCGATCGAGAGGCCGAGTACGAACCAGCCCGGGTCGGAACAGATACCGTCCGACTGGAACAGCAGCGGCGCCTTGCTGCCGGCCCAATCGACCAGTTCCTCCCACCAGGTCATGCGGCCGGAACAGCCCGTGTCCTGGCCAAAGCGCTGGATCCAGGTCTGGTAGCCGGCGACGAAGGCACCGGTGCCGGCCGCGGCTGCCATCAAGAGCGCCCCGAGTCGCCGTCCGACGGAGCTTGCGGCCATCGCCAGACCCGCGGCGGCGGACAGGGCCAGCGCCAGGTAGAGCATGCGCTGGATGATGCACAGCGGGCAGGCGGCCAGGCGCATCAATTGCGTCATGAGCACGCCGCCCCCGGCCAGCGCAAGACTGGCGGCCAGGGTGAAGGCGAACGGGGCGCGCGGAAAACGGAACATGGGTTTCATGGCCTCGAATAATACCCGGTCAAGGTTGACCTGCCCCGCGAGCATTGGATCAAACCGTCATACCGGCGCCGGTGCGTCCCGGCTGAAACGCTACTGCCTGGTCACTGGGCGGGAACTCGGCGGCACCCGGGCCGCGAGGTCCGGACGGGCTTTCAGCAGGTCGGCTTCGTCGCCAAGCACATGTGCCGCCTCGTTCAGCAGCACGTCCTTGGCGTTCTTGCCGGCGTGACCGATCTCATCCTCGCCGTCCTCGAGCGCAGACTCGTCCGCCGCGGCCTTGTCGGCCGGCACCGGGACTGTCTTCGTCGCTGCGGCCCCGCCCTTCTGGCGCGATTTCGTGCGCAGCTCCTGGGCATCGCGCTCCTTGCGCCGTTCGGCCTCGTTGAGGGAGATCTCGTTCTTCTTGCGCCGGGAGTTGACCTCGGCGACATCCTCCTGCAGGTACCGGAAGTCCTTGTCCTTGGCAGCGCGAGCGTCGTGACGCTGCTGCAAGACGGGCAGCACATCGCGCAGATCCGCCACCGGCTCATAGTCGGCGGCGGCAATCTTTTGCCACGGTAACGCATTGTCGTAGCTGGATTCGCCGAAGTGCTCCGCATCGGAAAACGAGGGCAGGCTGATGTCCGGCTGCACGCCGCGCAGTTGCGTGGTGCCGCCGTCGATGCGGAAGAATTGCGCCACGGTCACTGTCACGTCGCCGAGCGCCGGCTTGTCGCTACGAACGACCTGATTCAGATTGAGCACCGTCTGCACCGTACCTTTGCCGAAGCTCGGTTCGCCGATCACCAGCCCGCGGCGGTAGTCCTGGATGGCGGCAGCGAAAATCTCGGAGGCCGACGCCGAAGCCCGGTTGATCAGGACGGCGACCGGGCCATCCCAGGCGACGCCCGGGTTCGTGTCCCGGCCCACGGTCACCTTGCCCTTTGCGTCGCGCTGCTGCACCACGGGCCCGGTGTCGATGAACAGCCCCGTCAGCTCGATCGCCTCGGTCAGCGAGCCACCGCCGTTATTGCGCAGATCGACCAGCACGCTGTCGACCTTTTCCGTCCTTAATTCGCCCAGCAGACGCGCGACGTCGCGCGTCGCGCTCTTGAAATCGCGGTCGCCGTTCTTGCGCGCCTGGAAATCCTCGTAGAAGGTCGGCAGCGTGATCACGCCGACGCGATGAGGCACGCCGCCGTCGTCAAATGTGAGCACCGACTTCTTGGCAGCCTGCTCTTCCAGGCTGATCTTCTTGCGCACCAGCGACACCAGCTTGTGCTTGCCGTCCGGGCCGACTCCCGCAGGCAGCACGTCGAGCAGCACCACCGAGTCGGCGGCGCCCCGAATCAGGGCGACGGTATCGTCCATGCGCCAGCCGACGACGTCGGTCATCGCTCCCTCCGGACCCTGCGCCACACCTAGAATGCGATCGCCTGGTTTCAGTGTTCCCGAAAGAGCCGCGGGGCCGCCCGGCACCAGATCCTTGATGGTGACGTAGCCGTCCTTGTCCTGGAGGACGGCGCCGATGCCGACCAGCGAGAGCCGCATGGCGATGTCGAATTCCTCCGATGCCCGCGGCCCCATGTAGTTGGTGTGCGGATCCACCGACATCGTGTAGGCGTTCATGAAGACCTGGAAAGCATCGTCGCTCTTCAGCTTGGCCAGTCGCTTGAGGAAATTCTCATAGCGCTTGTCGAGGGTCTCGACGATGCTCTTGTCGTTCTTGCCTGCGAGCTTAAGCTGCAGCCAGTCGTTCTTGACCCGCTTGCGCCACAACTCGCGCGCCTCATCCTCGGATTTCGGCCAGGGCGCCTGCTCGCGCCGGAATTGGAAGCTTTCGTTGCGCCCGAAGTCGAAGCTCTGCCTGAGCAGGCTGCGCGCATATGTGAAGCGCTCGGCCGCCCGTTTGGCATAGAGATTGAAGATGGCGAAGGGAAGCCCCAGGTCATCGGCGAGTATGGCATTGTCGAGTTCGGTGCGGGCCTCGCCCCATTGATCGACGTCGGCCTGGACGAAGAACATCCTCTCCGGGTCGATGGACTTCAGGTAGCGGTCGAATATCTTCGCGGACAAGGCATCGTCGAGCGCAACCGTCTTGTAGTGCACATGCCCCAGCAAGCTGGCGGTCAGGTGCGCCGCCATGGGCTGCTGCGGCGATGGCCGCAGGGTTGGAATCGGCGGCGCCCCCGCATCCGGCGAGGCGGCGTGGACCGCAGCCGCAAATGCCAAGGCCAGCCAAAGTAGTCTTCCGTTCATCGGTGCTCCGCGAAAGTTGCCGTCCCATCCGGCGAGTGGGGAAATGGGGCGACCGGGCATGAAACGCATTCTCGGCCAATATCTCGTCCGAGATGATGGCAGATACGGCGAACACAAGGGGCAATTTCTAGCCTGGGCGACTTGCGGTTGCCGTCGGCCCGAGGACGGCCGGAACGGAGTGCGCGGGAACCGCGGCAGTTCGCTGAATCCGATCTATCACCAAAGATAGCCTTTTGGGCCAACAATGCCATAATGCAAATAGGGCAATACTGCATCAGCCAAGAGGGAATGTTGGATTCCGGGCCGTTGATCCACGCTGGCAGCAAGTTCACCCTGGAACTGGTCGAACTGCCGGATATCGGGGCGGTGGTGATCAAGTACCCGACGGCGGCCATTCCCTCGCCCGCGGTGATGGCCCGTCTTGAGCACGAATACACCATCGGTTCGTTCCTGCATCTTGACAACGTGCGCCAGGTGATCGGCCGCACGACCTGGAACCACCGCCCGGCCATCGAGTTGGGACACGTTGCCGGCGAGACCTTCAAGTCCTATTTTCAGGCGCCCGCGCACCGCCACCTTGAAAACGTCCTGCGCCTGGCCCTGAGCGCCGCGATGACGCTGGAGGCCATGCACGCCGCCGATGTCCTCCATCGCGACATCGCCGCCAGCAATCTCCTGGTCGCGGACAACGGCGATCGCGCCGTCTTCATCGATCTCGGGCTGGCTACGCGTCGCGGCCAGCACGACTCGGATCACATGTCTGCCGTCGAAGGCCAACTGCCTTACCTTGCGCCCGAACAGACGGGCCGTATCGACCTCCCGGTCGATGCGCGCAGCGACCTCTACTCGTTCGGCGTCGTGCTCTACGAGATGCTCACCGGCGTGCTGCCGTTCCAGGCCGAAGACGCCGCCGGCTGGATTCATGCGCATCTGGCGCGCGTGCCGGATTCGCCGCGCTGGCGGGTGCCGGAGCTGCCGCAGGTGGTATCGGATATCGTTATGCGCCTGTTGGCCAAGGTACCGGATGATCGCTATCAAACGGCGCGTGGTCTGTGTCACGACCTGGCGCAATGCCTGAGCGAACTGCACGAGGGTGGAGACGTTCCGGTTTTCCCGCTCGGACGGGCCGATCACTCGGGCCGGCTGCGTTTCCCGCCCTACCTCTATGGCCGCGAGCAGGAGCGGGAGACGCTGCGCGCGGCGCTCGCCCGCGCCGTCGGCGGCGAGCCGGGACTCCTGTTCGTGACGGGGTTCGCCGGCGCCGGCAAGACGGCCTTGGTCAACGAGTTGCGATTCCCGGCCGCAGCCGCCGGCGGGCGCCTCATCAGCGGCAAGTTCGATCAGACGCTGCGCGCGGTTCCCTACGCGGCGTTTGCCGAAGCGTTCGCCCAGTTGTGTCATCAACTGCTCGGCGGTACGCCGGCCGAACTGGCATCGTTCCGCCACCGCGTGCTGGAGACGCTGGGGACCAATGCCGGACTGCTGCTCGAGTTCGTTCCGGAGCTGGAAGCCGTCGTCGGCCCGCAGCCGGCGCCGCCGCCCTTGGCGACGCTGGAATCGGCCAACCGCTTCGCTGTCACGCTGCTGGGCTTCTTCCATTGCCTGGTCGATGCGGAGCATCCGCTGGTGCTGTTTTTCGACGACCTGCAGTGGTCGGACGCCGCATCGCTGGAGCTATTGCGCACAATCATGACGCGCTCGGTACGCCGGCACTTCCTGATCGTCTGCGCCTACCGCCAGAACGAGCTCGGTGCCGGCCACGCGCTGCCCGGATTGATCGAAGCCCTGCAGCGCGAATGTGATCACGTCGAGCAACTGTCGCTGGCGGGACTCACCGTCTCCCAGTCGGAGACCATGCTCGCCGATGTGCTCCAGGTGGCGCCCGAAACGGCCGCTCCCCTAGCGGCGATGATCCATGCCAAGACCGACGGCAATCCCTTCTTCATGCGCCAGGTGCTGGAGGCCCTGGCCAAGGAGGGCGCCCTGCGCTTCAATGCCGAAGCCGAGATCTGGCAGTGGGAGAACATGCGCGTCAAGGCGCTCGACATCAGCGACAACGTCATCGAACTGATGCTGCACAAGATCGCGCAACTGCCGGACAGCGCCCGCACTGCCTTGCGGGCGGCGTCTTGCGTCGGCAGCACCTTCGCGCTCGAGCTCGTCGGCGTCGGCATCGTGGACGGGCTCGGCGATCCCCGGGCGCTGCTGGCACCGGCGGTAGATGACGGGCTGGTCGCCATGCTCGACGGCCACGGCCGGTTCACCCACGATCGCATCCAGCAGGCGGTGTACCAGACGTTGACGCCGGAGCAGGCTCAGGGCATTCATCTCGCGCTCGGCCGGTATCTGTTGGCGCAGCGTCGCGGGCGCGAGTTGCTGCTGGCGGCAGTACAGCAGCTCAATCTCGGCTCGCCGCTGATCGAGTCCGGCACCGAACGCCTGCGCCTCGCCGAGTTGAATCTGGAGGCCGGCCACGTTGCCAAGGCGGCGATGGCCTACGCCGGGGCGCGCGATTTCTTCAACCTGGGGGAAATGCTGGCGGCGGCGTCCGACGCCGCCGATGCGCGCGTGGCGCCGCTGTTGTTCGATCTGCATCTGCAGCAGGGCGAGATCGAGTTCCGCTGCGGCGACGGCGAACAGGCGCTTCGCCGGCTTCGCGAACTGCTGTCCGAAGCGCCCGACGCGATGGCGCGCACCCGGGTGTTTGAACAACTGATCGCCATTTGCACCGTCTCATTCAAGCTGGCTGAAGCCCTCGCCACGGGTGCCGAGGCGCTCGGTGAACTGGGCGTCGTGATCCCGTCGCAGCGCTCCACCGACGCCGTGCTGGCGGGTGTGGCGGAGATTGAACGGATGCTTGCCAGCCGCACGCTCGACCACTTTCAGGAATCTCCGGAAATGACGAATGAGAAGGAACTGGCGGCGGTGGAACTGCTGACTCATATAATTCCGGCCGCCTACAATGCCGGCGCCGATATGTTTCCGTTCCTGGCGATTGAACTGGTGCACCGGGTGCTGCGCGGCGGGCGCTCGTGCTTTGCGGCGTTCGGCTTCTCCGTCTATGGCATGTTGCTCGCGCTGATGCTGCGACGCTACGAGGAAGCATGCGTTATCGGGCGTCTCGCGGTCAAGGCAGCGGAGCGCGCTGACACGGCGCAGCGTGCGCAGGTCAATTTCTTCCACGCCGCATTTCTTCTGCACTGGTGTGAACCGCTCGAGAACACGCTGGGACTGCTGGATAGCGCCTGGCGCATCGGTGTCGAGACCGGGGATCTCCAGTTCGCCTCCTACAGCATCAACCACATTCATGGCAACGGGCTGTTCGCGGGGCAATCGCTGGCGGAGCTCGAACAGAGTCTCAATCGCTTCCGCGACATCAGCGGTCTTCTCCGCCAGGAACACGCGCACCAGGTACTCCTGCTCATCGCGGGCTGCGTGACCGGGTTGCGCCAGCCGCAGGCGGAGCTGCCCGATCTCACCGGCGGTTGCGGCGGCCGCGCCATGATCGATGTCTGGCGCGAGTCCGGAAACGCCGCGGTGCTCAGCTTCTACTACATCCTGAACGCGTTGCTCACGCTGTTGCTCGATCGACCCGCCGAGGCGCTCGCCGCCGCAGAGAGCGCGGTGCCGAACCTCGGCGGCGTGGGCGGCATGACGTGGGTGCCGCAACACCATTTTCTGCATGCACTCGCATTGGCGAGCGCGATTCGCGAAGGGCGCGTGGAGCATGGCGCCGCGCAACAGCGCATCGGGGAGTATCGCGACCAACTGGCCGAGTGGGCGGCGCACAGTCCGGCCAACTACCGGGCCAAGCAACTGCTGGTCGAAGCCGAGATCGCCGATCTGACCGCCGCCGATCACGGCCTGCTGCTGGACAGCTACGATGCGGCGATCGATGCCGCCGCGCATGCGGGCTGCAACCTGGACCAGGCGCTGGCCAACGAACGTGCGGCCGGCTGCTGGTCGCGGCGCGGCAAGCCGCACCTCGCCGGTCTGTATCTCCAGAGAGCGCTGCAGTGCTACGAGTTCTGGGGTGCCGAGGCGAAGGTGGCGCAATTGCTGCGCGATCAGGCGTCCGTGCTGGGCTCGGCGCAGACGCTGCAGCACGCCGACAACCTGTCGACCAGCAGTAGCAGCAGCAGCGGCGGGCTGCATGCCGTCGACATCCAGTCCGTCCTGAAGGCAGCGCAGACCGTGGCCGGCGAACTGGTGATGGATCGCATGCTGGCGCGCCTGATCAAGATTGTCATCGAAACGGCCGCTGCGCAATGCGGCTGCCTGCTGCTCGAGCAGGACGGCGAATGGCGCGTGGTGGCCGAGCAGCTTCCCGACCGCGAGGCGGTGGAAGTGCTGCAATGGCGCCTGCTGGGCGATTATCCCGACATCGCGGCGACCGTGGTCCAGTATGTGGCGCGCACGATGGAGACGGTGAGCCTCGACGACGCCCCGAAGTCGACGGTGTTCGGCACCGACAGTAGCATTGTCCGCCGCGGCTGCAAGTCGCTGCTCTGCCTGCCGATCATCAACCGCGGCAGCCTGGGCGGGATTCTTTACCTGGAGAACAACCTCGCCACGCATGCCTTCACGCACACGCACACGCGGATTCTGCAATTGCTGACAGCGCAGGCGATTTCCTCGCTCGAGATCTCGCGCTACTACGCCCGGGTGCGGACGCTGAACCAGTCGCTCAGGGCCGAGATCGAAGAACGCAAGCGCACGGAATCGAAGCTCGACTTCCTCGCCCACCACGATGCCCTGACCAACCTGCCCAACCGGCGCCTCTTCTACGATCGCGTCCAGCACGGCATCACCCGGGCCCAGCGCTCCGGCGAACACGTGGCGGTGCTGTTTCTCGACCTCGACCAGTTCAAGACCATCAACGACAGCCTTAGCCACCAGGTCGGCGACCACCTGGTGCAGGCCGTGGCCATGCGCCTGGGCGGGCTGGTGCGCGACGGCGACACGCTCGGGCGTCTCGGCGGCGACGAATTCGTCCTGCTGATGGAAGGCGTGCTTGCCTCGCATGATCTCTCCGTGGTCGCCGGCAAGCTGCTGTCGGCGTTCCAGGAGCCGTTCCACGTCGACGGACACGACCTCTATCCGACCGCCAGCCTGGGTATCTCGCTCTATCCGGACGACGCCGCGGACGCCGACCAGTTGCTGCGCAATGCCGACGCCGCCATGTACCGGGCCAAGCAGCAGGGGCGCAACACCTACCAGTTCTTCTCCGCCGACCTTGCCGAGGCCGCCGCCGAGCGCCTGGCGCTTGAACGTGATTTCCACCGTGCCGTCGAGCGCAATGAATTCGAGTTGCACTTCCAGCCGCAAGTTGCGTTGGCGAGCGGCAGGATCATCGGGGCCGAAGCGCTGATCCGCTGGAACCATCCCGATCGCGGCCTGCTGATGCCGGGAAGTTTCGTTCCCATCGCGGAAGAGACCGGCAACATCGTCGCCATCGGCGAGTGGGTGCTGCGCAACGCTTGCCGTCAACTCGAACTCTGGTGCCGCGAAGGCACGCCGATCACCCGGCTGGCCATAAACGTCTCCGGCAGCCAGTTCGGCTGGCACGGCGGGTTTGCGGCGCTGGTGGAACGTACCCTGACCGAGTTCGGCGTCGGCCCCGAATACCTGGAAATCGAACTGACCGAAAGCGTCATCATGCAGGACACCGAGCATGCGATGCGCTCGCTCGCAGACCTCAACGCGCTCGGCGTGCGGCTGGCGATCGACGATTTCGGCACCGGCTACTCATCGCTTTCCTACCTCAACCGCCTGCCGGTGCACCGGCTCAAGATCGACCGCTCCTTCGTCTGCAAGCTGCCGCACGCGGTGGACGACGCCATGATCGTGCAATCGATCATGGACCTGGGTCGCAACCTCGGCAAACAGGTGATTGCCGAGGGCATCGAGACCGAGGCGCAGCGGGGTTTCCTGCGCGAGGCGGGGTGCACGGAAGGCCAGGGCTACCTGTTCGGGCCGCCCATGAACGTCGCCGAGTTCTCGGAACTGCTGCGGCGGCAGGGATAGAAGTCCGCCGGTTGGTGGGCTCAGGCGATTCGGCCGGTGTTCGGCAAGAAACGGCTGGCCGCATCGAGAAGGGCGCGAAGGTCATCGGCAGCCGAGCAGGCAATCTGCTTGGGGGCAGGAAGTCGCCGGCAGTACCAAGGTCTCGGTAGCCGGAATACGTAGTTGCAGGTATTTGTGGCGCACGTCGGTCTCAGCAGAATGAGTCAGCACGGAATAGCGTATCCGTCAACACACGACAGGAACGGCATGAACCGGAATCAACTCGCGGTCAGAATCCAGGATCTGCGTGAGTTGGCGAGCGCGCGTGCCGAACGAGAACTCGATGATTTTGTCTATCGAAGCCGAAACTGGCAGCGGACAATGCGTTAATGGCTTGCCGAAGACAGCTTGCACCCGTTAGCCTATGCGCTGGGGAACTATCACAATGGCGATCTACGCGAAAGTAACCTTGTTCCAGAACAGATTTCTTGCAGCATTGAGTGATGGTCGGCAGATCGATCAGGCCGATTTCCGTAAGATGGCTTATGCGCTTTATGGCGCTGGCGTGGAGGCCAGCGACGTTCAGTATGAATGGCGCGCAGGTGAGCGCATGATCACCGCTGGCCAGCAAGTGGCCCTGTACGCTGAAATACGTCGCCTGGAGCGCGACTACGACGGCACGTTGATTGCCGCATGAAGCGAAGAGCTTCCGCCAGCCCGAATGTTTCGCCGGATCGCGGGATGATGGCGAGGCGAGACGCGAGTGGATTTGCGCATCCCGCGCCAAGCCAATAGCCGAGCCTATTGGCGCGAAGCGGGGGCGCGAAGACGCCGCGTATCGGCCGCCAGCACCCGCGAAGGCCGGCGGTACAAAGTG
>JBGOZF010000067.1:0-26215 GCA_041480065.1 Rhodocyclaceae bacterium | reverse complement strand
GAGACGCGGCCTGGCAAGATGCACAGCTGCCCTGATTAACTCAAACGTATTCCGCACAGCCGGAATAATCGGCGCTTCGCGCCTTTGAACTCACCCAGTGAACGGCTGCTTCCGAGCGATTCGACTGGCCGTTCAGGGCACATAGGGTGAGTAGCGCTTTTCGGGGAGCAGCCACTCAATTTCTTCGGCCGAGGTATTTCTTCGCCGGACACGATTGAACGGCGGCAATAGAAAGTACAGCTGTCGCTTAAGCGACTCGCCTCCAGTGACCGCTCAGGCCGACCAAGAGTCATAGCCTATTCGCACACGAACGCCGGCTGTCCCCTGCAGACCGGACACCCCTTACGGCAACTCCCTCGCCTCGTCCGCGTCTCCTGATGGCCGACCGCTATGGGCAAGATGCTATGCCCTTCCGGAATGCCGACGCCTGCCCCGCTGACCACGACTGGTGGCGTGGCGCGACGCACCTATCGATTGGCTTGCTCCTGGCGACCTCGGCGATCAGAGCCGCTGCCAGCCATCGAGTATGGATCGAACCTGATCCGCAACTTGGCGACGGGCTTCCTGTCGGTCATGACCGGCGGCAAGCAGTGCATCGTAGGATGTCTTAACGTGACGTACATGGGCACCGACAGCCAGGCGTACCACCTCTTCGTCCAATTCCTTTGCCGCCGCCGTGCGGCCCACGCGACCACTGTGCTTGAGACAGGCGTGCTCGGCGACGGAGCGCTCGGTATCGGTGGGGCAGCCCGGAAACACTTCGCGGACGCGGCATGCGAAACGCTCGACGTACTCCCGGTCGAGTCCCGAACGCCGCGCCTCCTCGCGCTCGCGCCGGCGGGCACGGGCTTCACTGTCGGCCAGGCACTGCGCCTCGGCTGTGACCAGCCCTGCCTCCTCGACGAGAACCCCCTGGCGCTCATATCGCTTTCGCGTTCGACTCCACTTCAGCACGATGGCGGAGAGCGTGGAGTGCTGGCGCGCACGCCGCGTCAAGGCCGCGTCCCCCGCGGGCAGGAAGACGAGGTGATCGAGATCGGCGCAGGGGAGGCACAGCGCGCCCCGCTCGCCGGCGAGCATGATCCATGCGCCGCTGCCAAGCTTCTGCCCACACTCATCGCAAGTCGATTCGCGTGTCGCGCTGAATACTTTCCGATCCTGTTTCTCGTTCATCGGCAAGCGTCCGGCGAGCGGGCCGGATTGCAGGCTGGGGCCGTGGCGACAGCAGCCCCCTGCCCCAAGCCATTCCGCCTGCCGATTACTAAGGCGGGCGGCTTGACCGCAGCTGCGGTCATTCGTCCGCCCCACACAGAGCACGCAGGGCCGCCTGCTGGGCGGCGGTCGCTATGGCTTGTGCCGTTCTCAGGTGCCACGGCCGCTCATGCTCGGCGAAGGCCCGGATCAGCTGATCGACGGTTCCGGCGAATTCTTCGGCAGAAGCCGTCTCGGCCAGGCACCGAAAGTAGCCAGGAAACACCACGCGCCAGTTGACGCCGATCTGCCATGAACCGGCCTCGTCGGCGAAGAAGACGACATCGTCCTGTGCTTCATCGATCCGCCGTAGCAACCCGAAGAGGAGCTCGAACGCTTCGCGTACTGCCTCTCGCGGCTCGGCGTCGACCGCGCGGACGCACCGGCGCAGGAGCCGGTTGAACTCGGCAATGAATGCGTCCGTGCCCATGGAGTGCTCCATGAAATTCCTGGCCTTGGTGTCGATGCTCTCGAAGTACCGGCCGCCACGACTCTCCACGCAGAACTTCTGCACTTCCGCGATCAGCGGGGCCTGACGTGACTCGGAATCAACCAGCACATCGACGTCCATGAAGTCACCCAGGAGCGTCTTCAGATCCGCCTCGGGCGCGAGTTCTGCGGCGCGCTCGGCAATGATGAGCAGGTCGCCGCGATACAGCGCCCGCAGTTGGGTCCGCAGTTTCTCCAGATCAGTCATTCCGGTATTGTCACTGAAGGTGGCGATGCTCGCGATGGCAGTCCGGGTAGCCGCGCCTCGCATCACGCGGTCCCGAATTCGCGGCGTCTTTGTTGTGGCGGCGCGCACCTCGCCAGGATGCGTTTCCAGCCGTTCCGGGCAGCGACGGCCTCGGCGAGGATATCGAGGTACTCGGCGGCATCCACCCGGTCGTCGGCCGGCATCGGCCCCTGCGCGTATTCCGCGAGCAGCGTTTGTCGGGCCCTCACCCCCTTGCCGAGCTCGTGAATGCGGCTGTAGGTCTCGCAGGCATAAGCGAAGGTCTCGCGCTTGGCGAAGTCGATCTCCAGCAGCCATTCTCGCCGCCGGGTCTCGCGCAACCCGATCGTGCGGCGCTTGCAGTTGTGAAATATGTGGGCCGCCTCGTGGACGAGGAAGTCATCGAAGCGACCCGGTTCGCTGAAGTATGCAGCCGACAGGTAGCAGGTCGTCTCCTCGCTGAGGCCCAGAAGGTTGGGAGCGTCGTCCGAAAGGAGTTCGGCGTCGACGCCTGCGAGATAGAGGTTCGCCAGGTCCCAGGCCGTACCAAGCCACGGCATCTGCTCGAGCACTGCATCGATCGTGGCCGGCGTGAGAAAGACGAGCGAGCGTCCGAGTACGTCGAGGACGGACTCCTGTTCGCCACCTGGGAACAGTCCCCGCACCATGGGCGCCACCTTCCCGCGCGTCAAGGCAACGACGTCCAGATCAGCCAGCGCTTCGGGGTGCTTAGCGTGCGACGTGCGCTGGCGAACCGCAGACATCAGCGCTCCACGCAGAGCTGCATCTCCGTGCCGAACACGGGCGAGAAAGTCGTCTCCCGGCCATGCCCAAGAGTTGGCATCGTGGTCGCCGCTGCGAAGGTAGCGCTCGATTGCCTGTTCAGGCGATTCCTGCACGGGGGTCACCCTGTTGACGGCGCATTGCCGTGGAGAAGCGCGCATTTCACTCGGTCCAGGGCAGCTTCATCAATGCGGCGCGCCAGCGCTCGAGACGGCGCCCCACTGCCTCCCTGGGCAACGAATCGCATCGCCGCATCGACGACGGTCGCGGTGCCATCGGACTCGGCGATCGGCGGAGCCAACGCCAGTTCTGCGCGCGCCCGTTGATGCCGGTCGAATGTGCTCGGCTCAAAGCACCCTTTATCGTCGAAGGTGAGAATGCCAAACGTGCTCCAGACGACGCGAATCGGTTGGCGGTGCACAAGCTCCACGACGACGTCGGCCATGCGCACGCGAGCCCCGGCGAAGCGGAGAATCCGGTAGCTGGTCGGATCCCGGAGCATCTGATCGAACTTCGTGTTCGGCAGCCGATACAGGCCGTCGTCCTGATCCACGAGGAACATTCGACTGGACAGTCCCATCACTTGTCCGCCTGACGCGAGACGCGCAATGGATGGCCGCCGGTCCGTCTTCGATCCAACTCGGTTACTTCTTCTTGGCGGCCTTCTTGCCGGCAACAGCCGCCTTGAAGGTGGCGGCCGCGGTAAAGCGCGGTACGGTGCTGGCGGCGATCTTGAGTTCCTTGCCGGTCTGGGGATTGCGGCCGATTCGGGCAGCGCGCTTGGACGACTTGAAGGTGCCGAAGCCAACCAGCGTGACGGTGTCACCCTTGGCCACGGCTTTCACGATTGCGCCAATAATGGCGGCGAGCGTCTTCTCGGTGGCAGCTTTGCTGAGGTCGGCTTCCTTGGCGGCGATTTCGACGAGTTCGGACTTGTTCATGGTGTGATCCCTTTCATGGTGGTGGATGCACATGAGTTCCTGCGATCGTTCTACCTGGATCTTCTGCTCCCGTGGCAGCCGCTTGATCGGCGGTTCAGCGCGCAAGGCCTGTGATCCCGAGCCGGCAGGGCTTGATGCTACCAAGCGAACCGGCGCGTGGGAAGGCGGAGGGAAGTGATGAGTCAATGCAGGCATGTTGCCGGGCGAAGGGTTGCTGCTCGCCAGCGCCGCAAACACAACCACCGTTATTGCCCGCGCGGCCGCCAAACATCCCATGCCGGGCGTTGGTCGGTAGATGGACATTGAACAGCGTTACACGGACGCCGCGCGCCTGATAGACGCGGCCGACAGCATCGTAATCTGCGCTGGCGCCGGCATGGGTGTCGATTCCGGACTGCCGGATTTTCGGGGTCCGGGAGGATTCTGGCAGGTGTATCCCGCGCTTGGGCGGGCCGGAATTCGGTTTGAGGAGATCGCTTCGCCGGCCACGTTCCGGCGCGACCCGACATTGGCCTGGGGCTTCTATGGCCACCGACTGCGGCTCTATCGAGAGACCGCACCCCATGCCGGTTTCCGGATGCTGCGTGAACTGGCCGACAGCATGCCGCATGGCGGCTTCGTTTTCACCAGCAACGTCGATGGCCAGTTCCAACTTGCCGGGCTTCCCGAGACACGCGTCCTGGAATGTCACGGTTCCATCCATCACCTACAGTGTCTGGAACGCTGCACGGACGAAATCTGGAGCGCGGCCGAACTTACGCCCGAAATCGACTCGGAAACGTGTCGCATGCTTTCGGAAATGCCTCGCTGCCAGCGTTGCAGCGCGTTGGCGCGACCCGCCATCCTGATGTTTGGCGACTGGGACTGGTCCGAAGAGCGCACGCGCCTACAGTCAGCCAGATTTTCCGAGTGGCGGCGGCAAGTCCGGCGTCCCGTGGTCATCGAGATCGGCGCCGGTCTCGCCATCCCGACGGTACGGGAGTTCAGTTGTAGCCTCGGGGCGCCGATCATCCGGATCAACCCGGCCGATTGCCAAGTCCCGCATCAGCGCGATGTCGGGATTGAAACCGGTGCGCTTGAGGGCATCATCGGCATATGGCAAGCCCTGTCTGAAATCGGAGTGAGCTCAACGGTGACGAGAGGCTAATGACCGTACGAACCGCACGTGGCGGCCTGGGGCTCGAACAGCGGCACTATGCTGCCAATGATCGTTAGAAGCATACGGGTGAGTGCGGAAAGGTCTGCAGGCTTTCGCAATAGGTGACGATGGCATGATATAGCGTTCCGCAGTCTCCGGTGACGCGGCGGCTGCGATATAACGGTAGAGCGCCGTCAGTTGGTCCTGCGCTTCGGGTGTGAAAACTACCTTGTGCCGCATCACGCTTTGCGGGTCGCCTTCTTGTGCTCGGCGGCGAGTGTCGCCCGCACTTGGGTGGCGGTGACTGCCCGCGCCGGATCAGCCTTTAGCGCATCGTAGGCGGGGCCCACTTGTTCATGTAGCCAGCTTTCCATGGCGCGATCCCGGGCCATAAGAACGCGCAAGCCGTCGCGGATCACTTCGCTTTCTGTGGCGTACTCTCCGGCTGCGACCTTGGATTTGACAACTTCCGCCATTTCGTTGGGCAGGGTGATGCTGAATTGTTGGGTCGTTCGCATATTGGGTCTCCATTGCGACAGTAGGACTTAATCCTGCCCCCTGTTACCTGCGCCTGCAAGCGGCCGTGGTTGGCACCCACTATTTGGGCGACAGCTTTCTGAAAGACTGGCCGACAGGAACGTGCGAAATCGGGCGAATCTACTTACGGGTTCTCGCAGAGACTTCATTATTGCGCCGCACAGCATCGAATCAATCACAGAAAACCGACCGCGAACTTCGTAACAATCACCGGGACATACCCTGCCGACGGCAGCGCCAGTCCCAGTGTGCATAGATCGAATGTCATGTCATATAATCAATATATTCCAATATCACACTCATACCGCATGATGATTATGCAGGCGTGGCCGTGCCACGTCTCGACCGAAGAAGCGTGCAGCCCAAGAGTGTGCTGTTGTTTGTGACGCAAAGGAGGAAGCTTTGACGATCTTCAACGCCCGACTTTTCTTGCGGCATACGCGATGCCGACGCTGCGGGAGTTCACGGAAGGCCATGCCCCTGCCGCTCGGCTGGCGGTCGATTGGGCGCAGGTGCACGAGACCCTGCCGGTGGCGGTCGCCGACACGGTCGACCCGCTCGAAGCCATGGTGCGCGGCGAGCCCGATGTCGCCCCGGCCCAGCGTAAGGCCATCGAGCAGGACTTACGGCTCTGGTAAGACGATTTGCGCCGCGCCCAAGCAGATCCAATGAGCCAGTCCCAGGTCGACGCCACCGCTTTGCTGTGTCGGCTGATCGAACGCGCCAGCACGAGCGTCAACGGCCAGCCCGTGCGTGATGGCGGCAACGCGGTGGCTCTGTTGCAGCGCGAACGACTAGTGGTCTTCGGCAAGCCGCTGCGATGGGTCACCTGCCCCGAATGCGGAATGGAGATCGCACGCGTATCTCGGGAAGCGACCGCCGATCAAATCGCCCTGCACTGCCCGGAATGCGGCGACGTAACGGCACCGAGACACCTGCGCGAAACCCACAAGGTGGCCTTGCAAAGATTCATCCCGACGCTCCTGAATGGACTCGGCCTGCCGACCAACGGCTTGAGACTGATCGACCTCGATCGGATCTGGCGGCTGGGTACGATCGAAGAGAAGCGCGGGCGTCCGGTGACCTGGTATTTCGCGCGCTGTCTACACCGACCGGAAGTGGCAAGTCGTTTGCGTACGCAGATCGCCCTCGACAGGACCATACAGTCCTGCGTCGTTCTGACAAGCAGCGAGCTGCCACTGCCGGCGGCCTCAGCACTGAGTGAGTTCGACGTCCGCTCGCTGACGCTGATCGGGCGCGTCGGCCAGAGCCGCTTCGAGTTCTTCTCGCAACGGATGGCGGCACTGGGACCGCAGGTTCTAGAGGAGGCGGTTCCGGGCACGACCTTGCGCTACGTCAGAGACAAGGCCGTCGTCTTCATCGACGGAACCGAGTACCCGTTGGAGCCGCGTCAACAAAGCATCCTGGTCGCATTGATCGACGATCTCGACCATGAACTGGACAAGGAAGCGCTGAAGACCGCCTGTGCATCGCAGGCACAGCGTTTCTCGCCCAGCAAGGTGTTCGAACGCAATCCCGCGGGCTACAAGACTTTCATCCGCTACCTACGCGACGACGAGCGCTACGCGCTGGTCGTCCCCTCGGCAGACCATGATTGGCTACGTTGAAGTGTCCGTGGAATACCTGCTTATCGGCAAGGCTGCTGACCTGCGAATCGCTCTGGTCTTGCCCCCATGCCCGTAATTCGAAATCTCCCCTATCCAACCCCAGAATGCAAATAGCCCATTTTTCACCTTGACGACCGATGCAATTATGGATATCTTTAAGATATCAGATAAAGGGAGATAGCCATGCCTGCCCGTACTACCGCCAATCAGATCGCCTTTCGCTACCGCCCGGTCGACAGCGCCACCGGCATCACGCGTGAAACCGCCAAACGACTGGCGGAATTCCTGGGCGTGGATGAGACCCAGGCCATCCACCAGGCGCTGCGCGAACTGGCCATTAAAGTGCTGCCGCAATACGAAGCCGACGACGGCCCGCCGACTGCCGCCCAGATGCGCCAGATCAAGAAGCGCGTACCCCAGGGCACCAAGCGCTCGGTGCGTTCGAGCCTGTTCGAGTCGGAGACCGCGTGACTCACCAGTGGTGGGGGGAACCCGCCGCCGGTGACATCGTCTGGTGCCATTTCCCGGACAACATCAACCCCCGGCCCAAGCCGCGGCCTGCCTTGATCCTGGTGGTCTTCGACGACGACGCGCCGCACTTCGAGGTGCGCGTTGCCTATGGCACCAGCCAGCGCACAACCACGCTGCATCGAGGCGAATTCGCGATCCTGCGCGACCGCAATCGCACCGCGTACGAGACCGCCGGCCTGAGCTACGACACCAAGTTCGATCTCAAGCAGGCCATCGACCTGCCCTACACCACCGAATGGTTCTCGGTGCCGCCCGCCGCACCCCATGGGCAGATGCCCAAACTGGGCACATTGCATCCCTCATTGGTGCGCGCGGTGCAGGCGGCTTTCGAGGCGGTGCAGGCGCAAGGCCGCTGACAAACCCGGCAATACCGGGCGCTTGCGGATGGCAAGTCGCCCCTCGGCCTTGATGCCTGGGTAAGCCCAGCGCCATACTGCAAGGGCTTTCTGCGGACATCGTGTCTGCACAGCCTTCATCGGCGGCCTCGGCCACGCTGAAGTCCAGCCCTGCTGGCGTCGCAGTCGTTACCTGCCTTTCGAGAACCCGACTCCGGTCGGGTCCGGCCATCTCGGTGGCCGAGTGTCTTGTTCAGCCGCCTGGCTGAATGTTGTGTCCTGCCGCGCGACCTTCGGGTCGATCGGCATCGAGCGAAGGTCCCGTTCGCGAGAACGCCGGACCTTCAACCTGCGCCTGCCGACCGGCATGCGCTGAGCCGCTCTGCCGATCCCGGCCGGGCATCCCGAACGGGGAACTCCATGTTCCCCGCCGGGGATAGGTGTTCCCTTTCATTCCTGAAGGAGAACGCCATGTTCGCAATCCCTGTGAACGGAGCATTACGCACGGTCGCCGTGCTGCTGGGTGGTTCCGGCCACGTCCGGCCCGCCACGCGCACTCCGGCCGTGCCGGCCTTGTTGAAGCCGCTGCCCACCGTCTCCGGACGGCCCGGCAGCGCTTCCGAGTTTCATGCGGCGGGAGCCTGATCATGTCGATCAGCCTCTACCGCCGGCGCATCGCCGCCACTGTGATCCAACTGGCCAAGGACGATCCGTTCCTGGTCAAGGAGGTAATCGCCCGCTTGCGAGAGTCGGGCGAGATCGAAGCCGACGATCTGGTCTACCTGGACCGGATCGCCGACCGCTGGATCAGGATTGCCGAAGACAACGGCAGGTACGGCATCAGCGCACCCGCGTCAAGCGCTCGGGCAGCGTGATACCCCTGGCCTTCGCCATTGCCGCAGCGATCTTGTCCAGCAGATCGGGGCGTTCGCCGTTCAGCGTGTCGGCCCATCGGGTCAACGCCTGTTCGACGTCGTCCTGCGTTCGCGCCCCGTCGAAGTCGAGACCGAGTTGTCGGTAGGCCTCGATTTCGTCGGGCGTGAACCGTAGCGTGTCGCCTGTGCGGAGCATCGGGCCGGCACCTCAGTACGTGGAAGCGCTCAGCTTATCAGCGCCGCACGTCCGTGCAACCCTGGGGAGTCCACCGTCTCCCCGACCAGGGAAAGGTGTTCTCTCCATTCGTCTTTGGAGAAAACACCATGTCTCTTGAGAAACCCCGTCCTCGCCCGCGACGCTCCGGCACCACGTCCGAGGAAGAGCGCGTCTGGGTCGGCTTCTACCGGCGCGTCGGCCGCGATCCGGCCATCGCCACCGAAGTCATGGCCCAACTCGAGTCCGATCCTGAAATGAAGCGCAGCCATCTGGCGCTCTACCTGTGCTGCCGGGAATCCTTGCGCCAGCACAAAGCCCGCCAGGCGCGCAACAAACGGATCGGTCAGTTCGTCCGCTGGCTGTGCCACGGCCTGTTCGTCAAGTCGTTGCGCGGCCTGCAAAGGGTGCTGCGCCACGGCCGCGACATCGCCGTCGAGTGCTTGCCCGAAACGGCCAAGGAACCGGCCGTGGCCCAGGTTCGCCGCCTGGCTCGGGAAACCGAGTTCGGAACGGCGCGCACGGCCTTCGACCAGCAGGCTCCCCAGCCTGCGGCCGACCCGATGCCGGAGCCAGCCGAAGCCCAGGCCTCGCACAGCGCAAAACCATCGCGCTCGGCTGCCTGAGCCGAGATCGCCGAACGCCCACGCCCGCTGCTCACACAGTGGCGCGTGCGGCGCTCGCCTCGATCCCCGCATCTTCATGAATGTCCATGAGCGCCCATAGGCGCGACTTCGCACAACACCGAAATTTGCCCGGCGGCATCCCCGCCTGCCGGACTCCACTCATCCGCCGACGTGCCCCACGGCATGCCGGCCTCTCACAGCATTGAAAGGAAGCCTTAGATGAAGACAGTGACCGAGATTCTGAACGCCATCGAATCGCTCAGCGAGCGTGCCGGCGTGCAAGAGCTGCGCCTCCTGAGCAACGAGGTTCTGCACCTGCGTACGTCATTGAGCCCGGATGACCGGGACCATGCGGAAGCCCTGCTGCTGAAACTCGACCGCCTGGCATCCGAGCAAGTCGTTGCCGCCGATGACGCCGCCTCGGCGCCACCACTCGAACGAGTCGCGCAAGCGGCCTGAGCCACTACCCACCTCGCTGGCCGTTCGACTGCCAGCCAGGTATCGACACCCCGTGGGGCTCACGCCCTGCGGGCGTCGGGTTCCACGCCATTTCGACAGGAACCCGACATGAACGTAAGCATCAATGCGGAGCAGCAACTCTATGTGATCGATTGCGGCGAGGGCTACACCTGCCTCGGCTTCGGCAACGCCCGCGACCACGCCAATCAGATCGCCCACCGATTGAGCCGACCGGACCTGGCGTCCACCGACAAGGACTATGCCACCCTCGCCGGCTACGAAAAGTATTGCAATGCCATCCAGGCCTGGAGCCAGTCGCCCCTGACGCGCGGCACCTATTTCGATCCCGGCACGGATGCCAAGGCCGCCAAGGTGCTGGAGTCCTGCCGCACCCGCGATCGGAAGATCCGCCTGATCCTGGGCGACACCCGTACTGGCGAAGCCTGGCTCGAAGAGCACGATGTCGTCGGCCGGATCGGCCGCTCAATGGGAAGCCTCAAGGTGCCGCTGCTGATCGAACCCGGCGAGCACGGCGGCTGCGCCATTCTGTGCGCCTGCATCCTCGCAATCGTGGACTGGGCATCGGGTGACTTTCTATACCGCCATCGGGCCTACCGGGAAGCAGACCTGAGCATCAAGCCGTCCGGCGATGCCGAGCGGCCCTGGAACGTTCTGCGGCGCGAAGAAGTTGTCGCCTCTTTCGCAGACATCGGCAAGGCCGGCGCCTATGTCGCCTTCATGCGCGGCGCGACGATCGAGCCGCGCATCTTCCGCTGACGTAGGCGACACGGACCAATCAGGCAGCGTCTCCCCAGCTAATCCGCCGGGGAGACGGCGGCCCACTGAATACCATCCGAGCTACGCGGCCGAGCGGCACTGGTCGTACTCCCGGTCGATGAGCCAGTGCAGGAATTGGGTGTCCCTGGACTTGCCCCAGTAATGCGCTTTGCATCGGGCAACATAGGTGTCCAGGTCGTCGAGGCCGCGGATGTCCACCGGCTCGATGCCGGTGATCTTCCGAAAGCGCTCGACCTCCGGGCGAGTGAGTCGAATCTGCGAGCCGAACCGGATCATGATCGTTCTCCGCGAAGGGTCGAGGCGCCATATTGACCAAATTGCCCCGGCCTGTCGCGGGTTTTACGACGATCAAGCAAGAAATATATGCAGTGCAAATGGGCTGACAGTGGAGTGATACCGGAGTGTCAGTCAGCCCGGGTTGTTCGAGTCGGCGCCAGCCCTGCCCCACGGAAACGACCACAGTACCCTTGCCGGCGGCGCCACGCGCAAGCCGGTTGGATTCCCGGCGCTTCCGCATGGCGTCTCGAGCCCGACGATTGATCGCCAATGCCCGATGCCGGAAACTGCTGGGGATTACATGCATTCCATCGCGGAATGTAGTCCGGCCCTTGGCCGGCGTCGCAGTCGATACCTGCCTCAACCGTCGTGCCGACCGATGTTTGCCCATTCGTCCGCACAATCATCCCAGCGGGGACCTCGTCCCCGTCGGGATCGGCGTTCCCGCTTTTTCTATTTTGAAGAGGAGAACGCCGTGAATATGTCTGCCTGTTCCCGCGCTGACCTGGTCAGCGAATTGCTCTCGCCCGTGGCTTGCCCACCGGGTTCCGGTCCCTTGCTTGTCAGCGATACGGCAGCGCCATCGGGATTGACCGATCGTCGCAATTCCGTGCTGGCCCATCGGCTGGATGTGGCGCGCGAATTGCTGTTGCGCGATCTGCATGAGCAGATGCGCACTGGCCCGCTCATGTCATCGCCGCAAGCGGTGCGCGACTGGCTGCGCTTGTATTGCGCCGGTCTGGAGCACGAGGTATTCGTGGTCCTCTACCTGGATGCCCACAACCGCCTGATCGAGGCCGAAGAATTGTTCCGCGGTACCCTGACACAAACCTCCGTCTATCCCCGGGAAGTGGTCAAAGGTGCGCTGGCCAGGAATTCCGGAGCGCTGGCGTTCGCCCACAATCATCCGTCGGGCGAGGCCCAACCCTCGCAGTCCGACGAACTGCTGACGCAAACGTTGAAATCGGCGTTGATCCTTGTGGACGTGCGGGTCATCGACCATTTTGTCGTGGCCGGCAATCACGTGGTCTCGTTCGCCGAACGCGGGATAATTTAGCGCCATGCGCCGCCCGCCTTCCCCACCCTGTCCGGTCTTGCGCGGCATGCCCGTCTCATCGTGCCGGACAACTTCTTCTGTCGCGTGAAGGGGTCGTCATGTCTTCGACCCGCCACGCTTCACGTTGCCCCGCCTGTGCAGGTGACGGCGTGCCGCTGGGTACGCTGGGATGCCTGCGCTGGTTCCATTGCCGCGATTGCGGCATGACTTACAGCCGTCGGGCAGGTGCACGCCCAAAGAGCCTGCCGACGTCACATCAGGAGAAGGGAGATCCGCATGGAAACGACTTCAATGGCAAGCCTGAGCGCGAGGATCGAACCGCTGGCCGCGTTATCGCTCTCGCATCTGAGTTCGGCCACCCGCCTGAAACTGGCGGATGACGATCTGTCGGTCAATGCCTATCCAACCGAGTTCGGCGGATTCCTCTACGTCGGCGCGCCGCGCTACCGGCTTCCGACCGAAGCCGACCTGGCTGCGATCTTCGAGGCCGCCGAGCAAGTCGGTATCGTCTGGCTGAAATTCGACAGCGAAGCCTCGGTCATCGACGGCCTCCCGGTTTTCGGCGAGCCGGAACCCGAATCATGAGCCGGCACCACGTCCGCCTCATGCATCAGGGCCGCGCAATCCTGGTCGTCGCCGGATATGACCGCCCGCTGCGTCAGCTATTCCTCGAGGTGCTCCGTCATGACAAGTGCCGGCCCACAGACGAGGACGACATTCTCTACGACAGCCTGCACGAGCCGGCCCTCGGCTGGACCGTCATCGGAACATTGACCGACAAGCTCGCCGCGCTCGGCATCGTAGTGCCTCAAAGCCTGATCGAGGCGGTGTGCCTGGATCAGCAAGTCGACGCGGGCAACCGCGTCGTTCGACACCATGCCGATCAACCGCCCGAAGTGCTGGCCGCGGGCTGATCGTAGTTTCAACTGGACAACCTCAGTTCCCTGCAAGGCATCGTGCCAACCGGCCGGTGCCCTGTAGGGTTGCCGAAACCGCGGTGAGAAACAGGTCAGTGGCCCCCTGAGCGAAGGGATCAACCCGCTTTGCTATGGTGGTAGTAGAGATAGCCCAAGCCGATTGGCGCGACGAAGATCGCGCACACCCAGCAAAGCAACATCGTTATCAGCTTCACGAAGAGCATGAACAGCGCATTGACGAAGAATACGTTCTGCCCCAGGACGAAGTTCGCGATGCTTTCGTAAACGAAGCGGGAGTATGGGTAGAGAACCGTGTTGACCACCATGAACAGAATCATGTTGAGCTGAATCGGATGCGTGCCCCTGCTCGCCATGAAATAGATGAACACGGGGAAGATCAGGCCGAAGACGAAGTGACGAAAATAGTATTGTGGCGACAAGCCGCCAAAGGTCTTAGCGATTACAGGGTGCATGGACATCCTCCTTAAGGAAACCGTGAATGATCGCTCAGACGCGCGAGGCGGCCAGATTGACAAGACCGGCCCTCCCCACGATGCAGAGCAAGACAACAAGTACCCGAACCCTGGCGGAGAGCGCGAGTGCGGAGTACAACACATCGCGCAACTGCAACAACCCAGGGACCTTGAATATCCATCAGGACACCTCAACAAGACGCGTCAGGCGCTGAGCTACTGCGTCGGCGCCACTCGATTTCCGCTGTTCAGAAAGTCCTCGGCATCGTAGATGACGTCGTCGGAGAACCCGACGGCCGCCTTGATCGCGATCCGTCCCGTGTTTGCCTGCGCGGCCTGCAAGTAGGCAATTCCGGCGTCGCGCTCGAACGCCAGACGTTTTTCGCCCGTCCTGATGTTTCTTACCGTGACATGCTTGAGCGCGTCTTCGATGGCAACCGTCAGCGGTCCCTTCGTGGTGTTGAAGAGGTAGAACTTGTTGGAAAAATTCGCGGCTTCGTTCTTGTAGAGCAGGTTCATCTTGATGGTATCGACGATCCTGCCTTTATCGATGTCGTAGAAGCCGATCAAATGCTTTGTCGGTTCCAGCAGCGTCTGTTCGTCGGGCTTGTGCACCACGATGATTCGAGACTCTTCGATGTCGCCTTTCTGTGTCCAGGCGAACGACCATCCCTCTGGCAGCATCTGAGCCTTTGGATTCTGCGCAGGCAGGTACGTAAATACACTTCCAGAACGAAGCAGCAGGATGCCCTTGGACGTCAGGTGATAGTCGTACGCGGCATAGGTTTCCCCGTTCCTTGCGGCAAAGCGCCACTCTCCGCGTGCCCCCTCCAGCGAGCCGAGAATCTCGGGTTTTCCGCCCTTGATGAAGTCGGCGCGCTTGACGACGAAGTCCTTCTCCTTCTCCCCTTGAACGAGATAAGTCACCCACCCGGTGGCGCTGAAGTTGGACGCGGCGACGATCGGCGACAGGGGATCGACGTATCGACGATTGTCTTCGCTCGAATATCCGTACCGCCAGGCTTTGATGCCCGACTCCTGTCTGGCGATGTGCCAGACGGTCAGCCGTGGAATCTTCGCTTCCGGCAGTTTGGTCGATACCCAGCCGTCCAGTGCCGACAGCTTTTCAGTGTCGCCGCGACTGTCTGTGCGGGTGACATCGGTCCCGACCTGGTAGGTGATGCCTGTGCCATCGGCGGCAAGGCATCCGGAGGTTAGCGTAGTAGCTAGGAAAAACAGGAACGGGGATCGTAGAGGCTTCATGGTCATCCACCAGAATCTTGCACACAAGTCGCCGGTAGCGGTCGTGCTTATCGCATTCGGCCACGACGTCTTTGTCGAATGCGAGGGTGCTCAAGGCGGCTTTTGTTCGCTGGCCGAAGGGTTGCTTATGTTCGGGCATCGATGCCCGCCAAGCGGATGCGATGTTGCTGGTTCGGCGAATCGAGCAGGGTCAGGGTGTCGCCATCGGCGATTGCGACGACACGACCACTCAGCGTGTCCGCCGACGTCACTTGGGCGAAAGCGACGAGGACTGCCGATGCCGTTAAACATCGGCCGAAGGTCGAAGCGATCACTTTCCGTCCTGCGCTAGCGGCAACCGCCTCTGCCCGACCGCCTTCAGCACTTCGCGCAGTCACTTGATCTTCATGGCCGTCTTGCGGCTCAGGCAGTTGCCGGTGCCGCAGAGCAGATAGACCAGCAGCATCACCAGTGAGATGATCAGCATGAAGACCACCAGTGCCAGCATGCCGCACCGCCATTGGCCCAGCCTGATCAATCTCGGGAGCCGAAACACGGCGAACCGTGCAGGTGGCGGGCGCGGTGTAACGCAGAAGGCGGACAGGATAGAGGGTCACTCTTCACCTTCGTGCCAACGTTCCGCCAACACAATCCTGGTGTGCTTCTTCGGGTCGAGTTTCACGTAACAGGGTTGTCCAACGGCAATACTGGCCTTGAGAATTTTCGCATCCTCGTTAGAAAAGTGCATTCCGTGCTTCTGGGTCGCGGTGGTTCCGTCGGGCAATTGCACCTCGACTGCGAAATGCAGGTACTGTCTCTGGTCGCCGGGAGACCATTCGACATGAACAAAGTGACCGACGGCATCGATTCCGTGGGCTTGAATCCGATGCTCCTGGCTAGCGAGTCGTTTAGTCCATAGCAAGGCTGCCAAGCCACACGCTGCGGCTAACATGTAGAGGTATGTAGCCAGTCGCAAGTCTTTCACCACGCCCCAGGCGCTAGCGAAGAACCCGACGGGTTCAGGCGCCACAAGGTCGTTGATACTCTTCTTGCTCAGAGTATCTTGCTCAGCATGGAAAGCTCCGTACTCATGGCCGGTAGCAAACTCGGTACCGTCCGCCAGCTTCCGCAGAAGTTGCATTGGTTTGTCATCGCCAGCTTCCTGCTCCGAAGGCGCGATGAGGGATAGTGTTGCCACAGAGGTTCTTCCAAGCAGGTCAACGGCGGCAAGCTCCATGGCGGTCTTTTGGTCACTCTGACGCGTGACGACCCGCGCGCTCCGAGTCAGTGCGTGTCTTCGCGAATCGAATGTCGGTGGCGTTACCCAACTCACATTTACGACGGCCGTACCCGATTCGACCGCTCGGGAAACTGCGGACTTGTATCGATCCAGTAGTTCCGCAGGGTCCACGATGGTCTCAGGTCTTGTGTCGACATGGCCCGCTTCTTCAACTTTTATGAACACGATTCCGAGCGCGTTTATCAGTGCTGACCTGTCGTAGCGTTGGGTTTCGTCGAATGGGATGGCGACTGCTTGGCTCCGCAGCGGTCGTTTAACACCTGCATGACGCAAGAACGCGTCTGCATGCGGTTGCAGAAGCATGCGCATACCCTCCGGCACGAGCACATGCAGGCTCTGCGACACGACCGCATCAGTGCCGGCGGGAATGCCAAATTTCTCCAGGATATATTTGGCGTCCACAAGGTACGAGGGGATGCCGATATCCGCCGCGTAACTGCGGTTGTCAGCGTCACTTACGACCTCGCGGGCGGCGTCCAAGGCCGCATCTGACGTAGCGGCGTTAGCGGCAGACACGAACATGGCGAGCGCGAAGAAGAGATGCCATCGTTTGGTCACGGGGATATCCTCGAATGAATGCCGGTTATCGCGAATGGTTTGGGGGAAGCTCGGAGCAAATACCTTCTGCGCTCACTTGCTTGCTCGCGGCAGCCGTCTCGGCCCCACCGCTTCCAGAACTTGTCGTGGCCATTCAATCTTCACCGCCGTTTTGCGGCTCAGCCAGTTGCCGGTACCCCAGAGGAGGTAGACCGGCAGCATCACGGGCATGATGATGAGCATGAAGATGGTCAGCGCCGGCATGTCGCGCCACCAATGACCGAGCTTCGGACCATATGGGCCGACATCGCCCATGGCCTGCCACCAGCTTTCGATGGGCGGGCGCTCCGCCAGCGGTTCGTCCGGTGTCGGCAGATGGGGGCCGCGCGCTTCCATGAAGCGGCGGATGTGTTCCCACATGCAGGACACCAGTTCTTCACCAGACTCCATCGAGTTGCCGACCTCGAAGCTGTCGATGATGGTGGGGTCGTCCTCGCTCTTGCGGACGGCGAACATCAGGTAGTGGTTGCGCGCCACCGTGCCACCGGTGGTGTAGATCTCGGCGTTGTGCTCGCCATCCACGAGGTCCCAGTCGTATTCGCAAACCATGACGGGCCAGGGCCGGAACATGTCTTTGAAACTGCGGTATTCCTCGCGCATGACGCGATACACCTTGCGGTGCTTGCGATCGAAGATGATAGGGCGGTCTTCGGGTTGGCGGATGGTTTCGTGCCAGCCTTTGAGGAACGCGTAAACGCCGACGGCGAGGAAGATAGCCGAAATTGGAAGTAGAACTAACAAACCAAAGCCAACTATCCAACCTTCCACGCCAAGAATACGATAGACCCAGTGCAATCCGCCCAGTCCTGCCGCAAGACCAATTCCCCCTACCAGCGCCCCCCCCGAAAAACGGCAACCCCATCAGGCTCGTCGTCATGCCGGTGTATTCGATGGCCTCGTCGTAGGTGGCCTTGATCCAGCCGAGCGCCTTCGGATTCCAGTTCGCCTCTTCGTTCTTCTTGAAGCGCTGCACGATGCCCGAGAGCTTGCCGCCCGGCCGTTCCGCCTCCGTATTCTTGCCCCAAGCGCCGTCGGCGTAGTCCGGGCGGACGTGCTCGCCATGGCGATAGAAAGGTACTGGCCTCATGCCGCCTTGCCTTCCGCGTCTTTCTTGTCCGGCGGGGCCATGAGCTTGTCGAGCGCCGCCTTCTCCGCCGCCCAGTCGCCCTTGTCGAACTTGGGTAGACCGTCTGTACCGACACCGGTGCCGAAGTAGCTGCGCGCTACCCACTTCTGCAATTCGTCCGGGGAGAGGATCACGGCGCCCACCTCGAAGGCGAGCGCGAGCCCGAGCAGGATAAGGCCCCAGCCGGAGACGGAAATGCCCATCAGGGCGCCCGCGAACCACAGCGCCAACAAGCAGAGACGGGTCAATTTCCAAGTTGTCATCGTTGTTGCGGCTGAGGCAAGCGTGAGTAGTGACGGTCACCCCCCGGCCGGTGTCGGCGAGGCTTCCGCGAACTTCTTGAGGTCGACCCGCGCGCCGGCATCGGCCGTCAGTTCGTCCGGCAGGTCCGCGTGTTTGCTCAGGTAGCCCGCCAGCACCGCGAAGAAGACCCAGGTCATGCAGAAGTAACTGAAGAAGATCACGAAGGAACGCACGATGCCCGGGAACGGGTAGCGAATGGCCTGCACCCACAGGTCGTTGGGAATGACGTCCCTCAGCAGCAGGCCCAACACGTGCCAATAGACGTCCTTCGCCGTCCAGATCGCACCCACCAGGAAGAAGAGCCAGCCGGGTCCGTTGAAGGGGGCGTTGGCCGCCTGCCAGAAACCCCGGGGCGGCGGCGGTGCGGGCTGGTCGCCGGGCGCGAGCGGCGGGCCGTTCTCTTCCATGAAGCGGCGCACGTGCTCCCACAGGTTCTTCGCCTGTTGCTCGCCGCCCGCCAGGATCGAGGGTGTCAGCGCGAAACTGCCGATCACCTTGTCGCTGGCGGGACTTTCCTTCACGTACAGGTCCAGGTGGTCGTCCGTCCTCACCACGTTGCCGGCCAGCGCCGTGACCGAGTAGTACTCGGCTTCGAGACAATCCCAGTCGTATTCGATCAGGAGCATGTTCGGCCAGGGCAGGAAAGTCATGGCGATGTACTTGAGCAGGCCCAGCAATCTGAAGCGGCCGTCCGGGCCGGCGAGTTGCTCGAAGCCCGGTACGTCCTGGACGAAGCGATACACCTTGCGCGTCTTGCGGTTGAAGATCAGCGGGATTTCTTTAGGGGCCAGGAGGTCAATGCGGAAGGCGCGGATGGCGGCGATGAGGGCGATGAGTACCAACGCAAGAACACCTACCGTAAGACCGCCTTGAGCAATTAGGCTCCAACCAAACCCCCGCTTTGCCCAAATGAGCAATCCGATCTCAACCCCAAGCTTGGTGCCCCAGTAGCCAAGTATTGCCCCGACGAACAAAAACAAACCAAACACACTCGCCAGCCCGCGATACCGCGACGGCATGATCTCCACGAACAGCACATTCTCGTAGGCCCGCGATACCAGATTCCGACTCGATGGCCTGTCGGATACCGGCCGGTCCTTCGGCAGGTGTTGCTTCTTCTTTGCCCGCTCGCTGGCCGACGGCTGCTCGTCGTAGAGGGCGACCGCCGTCAGCCGTTCATACGTGGTCCGGCTCATTTGGTCTCCGGTACCGCTGTGGTTTCGCGCAGCGCCTGTTCCTGCACGTCTTCCGTCGCCTTGACGAAGGCCGCTTCCTCATCGTCGGCGTTCTTGTACGTCGGCTTGTTCCCAAAAGCGCAGTTCTCCACCCAGGCCTCCATCTTCGTCCGGTCGTACCACACCACAATGCCTTCGCCAACGAAGGCCACGATGGTAACGCCCCAGCCCACATACGGTAGCCCGCGCAAGCCGAACGTCAACAGGCGTCCGGCCGCGAACTTCACCCCAGCCCTGGCTGCTGCGCGCTTGGCTAGCCATTCCGTGATGACGGCGAAGCCGTTTAGGGCGAGGGCACCTCCGGCGATACCGTAGGCAAACATGACTTCGTAGTAACGCTGGGCAAATAGGTCATCCCCTTCCCGCGACTTCCCCTCCGCCTTGCGCCAGTTCGTCCACGCATTCGCCGCGGCCCCCGCCGCACCAGCAAACGCCGAGACCGTGCCCATCAGCGCTTCCGTGCCGCCCAACTCCAGCGCCTTCCCGCCCACTCCCGCCAGTTCCGCGACGCCGCCGATGACGCCGGCCGCGTTGTCCGTCATGCCCAGCTTGATCAGGAACATTTCATCGGTGATCGCGGTCTGCTGCTCGGGAGTCAGGTTGCGCAGTTTCAGGAGTTTGTCTTCCAGGTTTTCCAGCTTCGCTGCGTTGGCCGACCACATGCGCGCCTGCAGCACGGCGCCGCCCAGGGAGAACATGCCCTTCCACTCGGTGGTGCCCCGCAGGGCAGCCGTCGGCACTTTCGCCGTCTGGCTCAGCGCCGAGGTCAGCTTGCCCGCCATCTGCGGCGCGGTCTTGTCGAGGAAACTCACCAGCGCCTTCTTCAGCCCATCGTAGCGGTGCATCTGCCGGTACAGTTCGCCCAGCCGCTCCGCCGTTATCTGCACCACTGGCGTGTTCGTCAGCGTGGTGCTGAGGGCGATCTTCACTTCCGTCGCCGCCTCTTGCGCCTTGTTGAGCGTGCGCGCTTCCTGGAGCGCCTGGTCCGTGGTCAGGAAATCCAGTTGCACGGTCTGCCCTTGCGCGGCGGCGGGCATCTTCCGCCATTCCATCAGCATCTCGCGCGTCATCTCGGTGAACTTCTGCCCGCGGCCCCGGCTGTCCAGCAGCACCTGCGCCGCCTGCTCCACCGTCAGCGTCATGCGCGCATAGACGGGCCTGGCCGGCGGCTTCCTGCTCACATAGCCGTCCAGCAACAGCGATTGCTGGTGGCACCAGGCGTGCACCCTGGCTTCCAGCTTCAGTTCCGCCGCCACCGTGGCGTCCTTGACCTTGCCCGTCGTTTTGTCGATGAACTTCTCGTGCATCTCCAGCGCTTGCACGGCGTTCCTGGCGTCCTCCGGTGCGGCCTTGCCGATGGCGCGCGCCAGCAGGTGGGTGGCGGCGCCGCCGAGGAATCCGCCCAGCCCCGTTGATAGCCCGATTCCCGCCGACTTCAGCCAGGCGAAGCGCGGCGAGAACCTGAAGTTGTCGTCGGAATCGAAGAGCGCGAAAGCGAGGCTGTCGTAGCTCTTGTCGAGCTTGTTGTCCATGCCGTACAGCCAGTCGTTGGCATGCTGAAAGAACTCGGCCTGCTGCGAGTACAGTCCTTTCTGGTTGCCGACCAGCGCCTTCAGCGCCCAGCCGCTGTCGTCCATCGGACTGGCGTTCAGGAGCCCGCGCATCGTCTCCTCCATCGAGACGCTGACGCCACCCCAACTGATCAGCACGCCGCTGGCGTCGCGCATGTAGGCGATGCTTGCGTCGTATTGATTCTCTTCCGGGTCGTAATGCCGGGCAAAGCACTTCTTCAGCGAGACGTGGCACAGCCAGACGTTGCGGTCGGCGTCGTGATCGTCCAGCAGCGTCGCCTGCTTTTCCATGGCGGTGCTGAAGTCGTCGATGAACTTCTTGAGCTTCGGCCGCTGGTGCAGCCGATTCATCTTGGCCATCGACTCGTCGACGCGCTTCTCCGCCAGATCCTCGGCCGGGGCAAACGCCAGGCCGTTGTTCGACCCGTCCGCAAACAGAAACAGTCGCGCCGTCTCGGGTAGCACCTTCATCCGCACGTTGTCCGTGTAGCTCATGATGTCCATTGCGCCGCAACTGACCCACGCGCTGCGCTGATCCACCGGCGGCAACGGAAAGCGCTGCCGTGCGTCGAACAGCGGCCGCCGGGCGGTATCCAGGGGCCGGCCTTGGGCATCCGTTGGCAGCGCAGACATCAGTTCCCCCGGCTTCGGCGCCTTGAGCGTCTGATTGAGCTGTGCCTGGTCCCGCAGGAGCTTCAGGCGCGCTGCGGTGCCCAGCTTCCAGTGCTCAGACTCGGCTTCCTGAAGCCCCTTCTTGTGGCGCGCCCGGGAAACGTCGCCCAGGTCCGTGGTGATACCGGCTGGGTCGCGCAGTAGGTAGATGAGCGACTTGCCCTTGGTCTCGGAATCGACCGAATCCAGTTCGGCGAATCGCTTCTGGAGGGTGGCGCCTTCGTGGTAGTGCGGCTTGAAGGGGAAGCTCGGGTCGAGGCTGGCATGACCGAAGTAGCCGGTGGCGAATTCGGCGACGTGGCTGTCGATCCAGGCGGCATCCGGGGCGACGGAGTTGATCGGTTTCTTGCCCTTCAGGAGTGCGGGCACGTCGATGCAGTCCATCGTTTCCGGGTCCATCTTGTTCTGCGCCCGCAGCTTGGTATTCCAGAGATTGGCGCTGAAGGCGACCCATATCTTGCCGCTCTTGTGGGCCTCGCGCAGGCGGTAGACCAGGGCGGTGAAGATGTGGGTCGGGTCGGTCTTGCAGTCGAAGTCGTCCTTCGTGATGAACGACCCGTCCGTGTCCGAGATCAACGCGCCGCTCGGCGTGACCCGGTAAACCTCCCAGTGTTTGGCCTCGGGGTCCTTCTTGAGCTTCTTGGCGGCGGCTAGCCAAAGCGGCGCCGTCTCGTGATAGACGTGGAGGTAGCCGGGGCGCAACTGGCGCAGCACGTAACGTGAATGCTTGATGGGCGGTAGCTTCATCGCGGCGGCAAGATCGGCGTCGGTCAGGATCGCGCTCGATCCGAACGGCGCGATCTCGCTGTTCAGGGCAACCGCGCTCCAGCGCAGGAAGAACAGTGCGAGGCCGGTATGCCGGCAGACGTCGCAGTTCTTGGATCGGTTGCTCTTCTTGCTCATGGCATTTGCACTCGAGTGGGTTACGCCGGGTCGATGCCGGCAGGATGATCGTTCAGCGCTTCGATTTCGGCAAGTACTTCGGCGAACGGCTGTTCCAGCGTCCGGCTGCGCGCGAGCGCTTCCCGGACCGGGCTTTGTCCGGCGCACGCGGGGTTGCGCATCCAGCGGCAGGCGAAGGCGCCCTTGTCCTTCGGTCCGGCGAGGCCGTGGCGAACCGCTTCGTCGATTCCGGCCCAGGCCAGTTCATAGGCGTGCGCGTCGATGGCCCGGCCCTGGCGCTGCCAGTCGTCAAGCGCGCGGCTGACGGCCTCGTGGTCCCTGAGCCGCCAATGCTGTTGCGGGCTGACATGCAGGGCGGCGGCTTCGAGCGCGCGCTGCGGGTCGACCGTGCGCCGCATGCCGAAGCCGGTGTCGGAATACCACTTTCCGTCGGCATCGGCATCGCCCAACACCGTGAGCCAAGCCATGGCGCGGCCCGTGAAGTGCCAGCGGGCGATGGGACCGAGCCAGCGTGCAAGCATGGCCGGGTCGAAGAGATGCGTCAGCCCCTCGAAGATGCGCCGTTCGGCGATGCGCAGGTAACGAAGGTTGTCCGCGTTCGGTCGGTAGGCCCACATCTTCTGGAGACGCCGCATCAGGTCCGGCGGGGCCATCCAGGTTTCGATCAAGGCGCCGATGCGATAGGGTTGCTGCTCGCCGTCGAGAGCGGCGCGATGCTCCGCCAGCGCAGCTTCGGTCAGTGCGTCGATCAGGGCATCGTCGGCGTCTTTGAGGCTGACGAGGTAGGGCAGGCGATGCACGTGGGCCACGGGGTCGTCGCCGTCGGCGAGGAAGACGTCGCGCCCATTCCAGGCGTCGGAGCGCAGCGCGCGCAGGCAGTCGAAGCTGGTGCATTGCGCGAGGTCGATGTCGTGGTCGGGATAGTCGGCGGTATAGGGATCGATCAGGACGTAGAGGGGCAAGCCGCGCAGCGCAGGCCGGGGTGGCGGATTCCCGGCCGGGATCATTGGACCGCGTTCCATTCGGCATACAATCGCATCAGAGCAGCGCCGCGCCGGCCAAGGCCGCAGACGTGTCTTGCTGCGAGCAAGGCGGTAAGTCTTTGGGCTGGGGCAGGCTCAAGCTCGCGTTCGCCGAGGCCGGCCCGGAAAGATTCTTCTGGCTGCCGTGCAGTTCGATGGTGCCCGGCGCGACCAAGGCGATGTTGCCGTCCGAGAGTTTGAGAAAGGCCCCGCCCGCCGTCATCAGGATGTGATCCTTGGCGGCGACGGTAACGCTCTTGGTGGTGCTGGCAACGGTGATCTTCTTGTCGGCGGTGATCCTGGTTTCGTTGGTCTGGCTTTGCATGCTGACGCTGCCGGTGGCGGCGTGGAGCTTGATGCCGGTTTCCTGATTCGGCTTCGAGGGGTCCGACACCTTGCCGTAGGCGAACATGCCGATGCCGTTCTGGACGGCGATGGATAGGTTTTCCTGAGCGACCAGATTCACGTCCTGGCCGCTGGAGAGCGTCAATGTCATCTTTGCGCTCATGACCACATCGGCGGGCGTAAAGGCGCTGATGCCACCTGGCGCCGAGAAGACCAGCAGCGGGCTTGTCCACGCCGGCACGGTGCCCGTGCCGCCGCCCGTGGCGACGAACTGGCCGTCGCCTTGCTGGCTGGGCGGGCTACCGCGCTGGTCGGTCCCCTTGAGCGATTCTTCCGTCTTGCCCATCTGATCGACAGCCGACAGCTTGTCCGGGGCGGCTTCGCCGTCCAACTTGGCGTTGTGTTTCTGCGCGGTGTCGGCCAGCGTCTTGGTCAGTTCCTTCGCCTGCGTCAGTTGGGCGATGGCCTCTCGACTGTCCATCTGGGTGCTGCCGGCGTTCGGTCGCGGGTCGGCGCTGATGAGGCCGCCACTACCGGCACGCACTGAGCCGAAGGCCTCCGTCGAGAGTTCCGCGCCGTGACCGCGATCCGCTTGGCGGCGGTTGTCCGACTGCTGCTTGAGCCGGCCAAGGTTCAGGGCGGTGCTGTATTGCGTCGTCAGCAAGCGCGTGCCGGCCTGATTGGGCGTGTCGTCGAAGATCAGCGCGTTGTGGCCGCCCTGCCCCGTCTGGCTGGCCTTGAGTTCCTGCGTTTTGAAGCCGGAGAAGACGGCCTGATGGGCGTGGTTCTCGACATCCGAAGTGGATTGCCCGTTGCCGGCCGCGCCGGGGAACCACGCGGGCGCGTTGGCCGTGGTCGCGCCGACGCTGGCGCCGGTGGCGTTGGCCTGGCTGTTGTCCTGCCCCCTGCCGTTGTAGGTGGTGCCGACGACGACGGGGCGATCAATATCGCCTTCAAGGAAGGCGACGATGACCTCCTGGCCGATGCGAGGGACGAAGTTGCCGCCCCAGTTCGACCCGGCCTGTTGCGTCATGATCCTGACCCACACGCCAGCCGTTTCGTTGGCCGGGGCGTTGCTGCCCTTCGGGTGCGGCTGGTTGCTGTGACTCCTGTCGCCGCGCGGCGAGTGGAACTGGATCTTGATGCGGTGGTCGCGGTCGGTGGTGAGCGCTGCGCCCTCCTGGCCAACGACGATGGCGGTCTGCGTGCCGCTGGCCGTGGGCTTGGGGTGGATGCGCTGGCCGTGGCCGTCCTCGTTCAAAGGCCGCCAGGGCACGGCGATGGGGATGGCCTCGATGCGGCAGCTATAGAGCGGCGCGTCCTTGGTGGTGGCGGACTGGAACAAGCCCGTCAGTCCTGCCTTGTGGTCGGCCTTGACGTTGTTGGTGGCCTTGTATTCGACGGCCACAAAAGCGAACTTGGATTTCTCGTCGTCGCCGGTAAATTCGGGGTGGCCGCAAACGGTGGTGGTACTGCCGGCGCTGGCATCGCGCAGCGTGCCGGCCATGCGGTATATCCGCGTGCGCACGTCCAGCGCCTGGATGTGGTTGGTGGCGTAGCGTTCGCCCTCCGCACTGTCGGCGTAGGCGTACTGGCCGGGATGGTCGACGGCGGTGAGTTCGATGCTCTCCTGGCTGACTTCGACGGCGGATTGACCGGAGACGGGGCGGGTATGGACGCCCCGATAGTCGAAGCTGGCCATCTCGACGGCGTTGGTGGCGAGCCGCACCGTGCCGGAGATGCGCTGGATCGTGTCTTCGCTTTCGGTGGCGTCAGCGCGCTTGTACTGCGAGCGCGCCTGCGGGTTGGTCTTGAAGGCGCCGTTGTGGTCGGCAATGACCAGGGTGTGCTTGCCGAAAGGAGCGGCCGACGAATCGCCCTCATGCTCGAACCAGAAGTACATGCCTTCTTCGGCCAGCAGGCGTAGGACGAAAGCAAGATCGTCTTCCTCGTATTGGGTCGTGAGGCTGCGCGGTTTGTAGATCGACGAGTCTTTGAGTTCCCATCGCCACGCGGGCACAAGCAAGCCCTCGCCCGCGTAGTCGGCGAAAATCTGTTCGACGATCTGAACGACCGTAAGCCCCTGGAAGAGGTAGGTATCACGCCGATGGGCGAGGAAGGCAAGCCAGGGCTCGACGGTGAGGCGATAACGCGCGGCCCCGCCATCGGAGCCCAAGAGTTCCACGCCCGTGACGTGGCCGTGAAAGGGGCGGTACTTGGTTCGGCTCTGCGCGGTCAGCAGTTCGGTCAGGACCGGCTGGCCAAGCAGTTTCTTGAGTTCGATCTTGGCGTCCGTGCTCACGGCGATGATCGACTGTCGCGGGATTTCGTCGAGGGCTTCCTTG